>NZ_JBNFTW010000046.1:0-1297 GCF_049943955.1 Desulfosporosinus sp. SYSU MS00001 | reverse complement strand
AAATAGGGAGGTTAAAATCAATGCCAATGAACTTTGAAACAGTAGAAGTAACAACCGACCTTCTCATCATCGGAGGCGGAATGGGAGCCTGCGGCGCAGCTGTAGAAGCAGCTTACTGGGGCAAAAAACATGGACTTAAAGTAACCTTAGTTGATAAAGCATCAATGCCGCGTTCCGGTGCAGTCGGAATGGGATTGTCCGCAATCAACCTTTATGTTGGACTTGCTGAAGGCAGAAATACAGTCCAAGACTATGTTCGCTATGTTAAAGGCGATATGATGGGAATTGCCCGTGATGACTTGGTCGCTAACATCGCTCGTCACGTAGACAGCTCCGTGCATATGTTTGAAAAATGGGGACTTCCTTTATGGAAAGATGAAGAAGGCAACTATGTGCACGAAGGAAAATGGCAGCTGATGATCAGCGGTGAATCTTATAAAGTAATCGTAGCTGAAGCTGCTAAGAATGCTTTAGGCGAAGAAAACATTTATGAGAGAGTCTTCATCACTGAGCCACTGTTAAAAGACGGCAAATGTGTAGGAGCCGTAGGTTTCAGTGTACGTGAAAACAAATTCTATGTCTTCAAAGCAAAAGCTACCTTGTGTGCAATGGGTGGAACCGTTGGTGTCTTCAAACCGAAATCCACAGGTGAAGGTGCTGGCCGTTCATGGTATCCTCCATTCTCCACCGGATCATCTGCTTACTTCACCATGAAGGCTGGAGCAGAGATGAGCAGCCAAGAAGTACGTTTCGTACCGATTCGTTTTAAAGATGCTTATGGACCAGTTGGAGCATGGTTCTTACTCTTCAAATCCCGTGCAACCAATGCTATGGGCGAAAACTATATGGAAACCCGTGCTGATGAGCTGAAGAAGTTCGGCGTCTACGGTTCCATTAAACCGATTCCTGCAAACCTGCGTAACCATCTGGGCTTGTTAGACGTACAAGAAGGAAAAGGACCTCTCTTCATGCGCACAGAAGAAGCTATTGCCAATCTGGCTAAAGCGTATGAAGGAGACGATAAAGCCTTCAAGAAGAAAATGAAATCCTTAGAAAATGAAGCTTGGGAAGACTTCCTCGATATGACAATTGCACAAGCTTTATTATGGGCTGCAACCAACGTACAACCGGAAGAAAGATCCTCCGAAATCGCAGCAGCAGAGCCTTACTTCATCAGTTCTCACTCCGGTTCATCAGGAGCATGGATCTCTGGTCCGGAAGACCTTTCCGCCGGAACCGATTACTTCTGGGGTTATGCTAACATGACCACCGTACCTGGCCTCTTTGCAGCAGGGGA
>NZ_JBNFTW010000044.1:0-1521 GCF_049943955.1 Desulfosporosinus sp. SYSU MS00001 | reverse complement strand
TATGTCAGTGACTTTATTTTAAAACTACTTTCTTGGGTTCTTAACTTGAGCTTGAGCAGCAGCCAATCTTGCAACTGGTACTCTGAATGGTGAACATGAAACATAGTTTAATCCTACATTGTGGCAGAATTCAACTGATGATGGATCTCCACCGTGCTCTCCGCATATACCAAGTTTTATATTTGGTCTTGTAGCTTTTCCTAGCTCCGCAGCCATCTTTACAAGCTTACCTACACCAGTTTGATCTAGTTTTGCAAATGGATCAAATTCGTATATCTTCTTGTCATAGTAATGCTTTAAGAAGTTACCAGCATCGTCTCTTGAGAAACCAAATGTCATTTGAGTTAAGTCATTTGTTCCAAATGAGAAGAATTCTGCTTCTTTAGCTATTTCGTCAGCAGTTAAAGCTGCTCTAGGTATTTCTATCATTGTACCAACTTTGTACTCTAATTGAACACCTTCTCTAGCTATTATTTCATTAGCTACTCTTACAACAACATCTTTAACATACTTTAATTCCTTAACTTCTCCAACAAGTGGAATCATTATTTCAGGAACTATATCATATCCTTTTCTTCTCTTAACATCTATAGCAGCTTCTATTACTGCTCTTGTTTGCATTTCAGCTATTTCTGGGTAAGAAACTGCTAATCTACATCCTCTGTGACCCATCATTGGGTTGAATTCATGTAATGATTCAACAGTAGCTTTTAACTCTTCAAAAGTTAATCCCATATCAGCAGCTAATGCTCTTATATCTTCATCTTCATGAGGTAAGAACTCATGTAGTGGTGGATCTAGGAATCTGATTGTTACTGGTCTGAATTCCATTGCTTCGTAAAGGCCTACGAAGTCTTCTCTTTGCATTGGAAGTAATTTGTCTAGAGCCTTTCTTCTTTGCTCTTCATTTTTAGCAACTATCATTTCTCTGACTGCAGGTATTCTAGCTTCATCAAAGAACATGTGCTCAGTTCTGCAAAGACCTATACCTTCTGCTCCGAATTTAACTGCTTGAGCAGCATCTCTTGGAGTATCGGCATTAGTTCTAACATTTAAGCTTCTTATTTCATCAGCCCATCCCATGAATGTTCCGAAGTATCCGCTTATTTCTGGTTCAACAGTCTTTATTGCTTGACCGTAAACATTTCCTGTGCTTCCATCTATTGATAAGAAGTCATTTTGAGTTAATGTCTTTCCAGCAACTTCTATAGTTCTAGCTTCTTCATTAACCTTTATGTCTCCACAACCAGCTACACAGCAAGTTCCCATACCTCTAGCAACAACTGCTGCGTGAGAAGTCATACCTCCTCTTACTGTTAAGATACCTTCAGCAGCTATCATACCTTCGATATCTTCTGGTGAAGTTTCAAGTCTAACAAGAACAACTTTCTCACCTTTTTCAGCTCTTTCTTTAGCTTCTTCTGCAGTGAAGCATATCTTTCCACATGCAGCTCCTGGTGAAGCAGGAAGTCCTTTAGCTATTACTTGAGCACTCTTTAGATCAGCAGCATCAAAGTTAGG
>NZ_JBNFTW010000043.1:1233-1552 GCF_049943955.1 Desulfosporosinus sp. SYSU MS00001 | reverse complement strand
GATGATTCTGTAAGCGGCACACTGCAAAAGGGTGATGCTGATTATTATAAAATTTATATTCCTAAACCAGGAACTTATGAATTTTTCTTAAGCGGTATTAATACTGTAAATGCAACAATATATGATGCAAATAACCAGGTTGTCTTTCAAGGGAATCCAGGAAATAATCAGGTTTTCACTTATGATGGAACTATGCAAGGATTATATTATGCTGTAATTAAAGACGATCATAATGTGAGCAATACTGAAGATTATGGATTTGAATTCTATCCAAATGGTGGACAAAATAATTCTATATACAGATTTTCAGGAAATGATA
>NZ_JBNFTW010000043.1:0-1223 GCF_049943955.1 Desulfosporosinus sp. SYSU MS00001 | reverse complement strand
TAATATATTTAAAAATAATTGGGTAAATTCCGACTATGCAGTAATTACAACAGGAGAAACTTTTCCTGATGCTTTAAGTGCAGCACCTCTTGCAAAAAAATATAATGCACCAATAATCTTAACAAAGCCGGATTCATTAAGCACAGAGGTTATAAATCAGCTTAAGAAAACTGGAGTTACCAAAGCCTTCTTAATCGGTGCAGAATGGGCAGTTTCAAAAAATATTGAAAATCAACTTAAAAATATGAATATTACTCCTACACGAATTTATGGCCCTGATAGATATAGCACAAACCTTGCTATTGCAAAATATCTAAGTCCAAATGGAGAGGTTGCAATTGCTACCGGCGAAGATTTCCCGGATGCCCTTTCAATAGCCTCCATAGCTGCAAGCAGTAATATGCCTATTTTATTAGTGGATAAGAATACTATCAGTGACGATGTTACTAAATATATAAAAGATAATAAAATCAAAAATGCATATATTATTGGCGGCACAGGTGTAATCAGTGCCAATTCAGAAAAATATCTTTCTCAATTTACAACAGTAAAAAGACTATCTGGCTCAAATAGATATGAAACCAATGTAAATGTCCTGACATATTTTCAAGATAGACTTAGATTAGGTGAAACTTATTTCGCTACAGGCCTTAATTTTCCTGATGCTTTGTCAGGCTCTGTTTTAGCAGCAGCTGGAAGCCATCCTATAATTTTAGCCGATCAGAATCCTGATATTAGTACAATTAGGTTTATCTTAGCTAACCCTGGCTTAGGCCAATGTATATTTGGTGGAGACGGAGTCTTATCTGACAGCGTAATTAAAAATTTAATCAACTAATATAAATAAACCTCCGGGTAGTTTTAAACGCACTATTTCCGGAGGCTTATTTTATTATAAATTCAAAAACTGTTTTTCTTAAAATAATTCTATTGTATGGCTTAAACACTATAATTTTATTTTATATATTGAATTACTTCTTCGCTTGTTCTAATCTTTCCCAGTCTAGGGAAGATATATTTACAAACATAATCATGTTCTTCTTTTGATCCTGCTGTCATTGCATCTTCTACAAAAATTTGATGATAGCCATGTTGATTGGCATCTCTCGCGGTAGTATCCACTCCAATGGAGGTAGAAATGCCGCATAGCACAATTGTATCAATTCCACGACAGCGCAGCTGTAAATCAAGGTCAGTACCATAAAATGCTCCCATTTGTCATT
>NZ_JBNFTW010000042.1:0-1589 GCF_049943955.1 Desulfosporosinus sp. SYSU MS00001 | reverse complement strand
TTACCTGGCGATGACCTACTTTCCCAGGGGCTATGCCCCAAGTATTATCGGCCCTGGAGGTCTTAACTTCCGTGTTCGGTATGGGAACGGGTGGAACCCCTCCGGCATGATCACCAGATCTCTGAGATTCAGTTGTCCTTTGCGAACTCTGTTCTCTCAAAACTGCATAGAGTCTCTTTCTAGTTTCGTCTTCCTCGGAAACACTGAGCCACATTCCCTTTTCTTCGTGTCTTATTAGGTCAAGCCCTCGACCGATTAGTACCAGTCAGCTCCACACCTCACGGCGCTTCCACACCTGGCCTATCAACCTGATCTTCCTTCAGGGGTCTTACCGAGCTTTCACTCGTGGGAAATCTCATCTTGAGGCCGGTTTCGCGCTTAGATGCTTTCAGCGCTTATCCGATCCGAATATAGCCACCCAGCTGTGCCTCTGGCGAGACAACTGGTACACCAGTGATTCGTCCATCCCGGTCCTCTCGTACTAGGGACAGATCCTCTCAAATTTCCTGCGCCTGCGACGGATAGGGACCGAACTGTCTCACGACGTTCTGAACCCAGCTCACGTACCGCTTTAATGGGCGAACAGCCCAACCCTTGGGACCTACTACAGCCCCAGGATGCGATGAGCCGACATCGAGGTGCCAAACCTCCCCGTCGATATGGACTCTTGGGGGAGATAAGCCTGTTATCCCCAGGGTAGCTTTTATCCGTTGAGCGATGGCCCTTCCACTCGGTACCACCGGATCACTAAGCCCGACTTTCGTCCCTGCTCGACTTGTAGGTCTCGCAGTCAAGCTCCCTTTTGCCTTTACACTCTGCGCGCGATTTCCAACCGCGCTGAGGGAACCTTTGGGCGCCTCCGTTACTCTTTAGGAGGCGACCGCCCCAGTCAAACTGCCCGCCTGATACTGTCCTAATCCCCGATTCAGGGGACCTAGTTAGAACTTCAGTACAAAAAGAGTGGTATCCCACCGTCGACTCCACCAAGGCTGGCGCCCTAGCTTCTCTGTCTCCCACCTATCCTGTACATTTTATACCAAAATCCAATGTCAAGCTGCAGTAAAGCTCCATGGGGTCTTTCTGTCCTGTCGCAGGTAACCCGCATCTTCACGGGTATTACAATTTCGCCGAGTCCCTCGTTGAGACAGTGTCCAGATCGTTACACCTTTCGTGCGGGTCAGAACTTACCTGACAAGGAATTTCGCTACCTTAGGACCGTTATAGTTACGGCCGCCGTTTACTGGGGCTTCAATTCAAAGCTTCGGGCTAAACCCTAACCTCTCCTCTTAACCTTCCAGCACCGGGCAGGTGTCAGCCCCTATACATCTCCTTGCGGATTAGCAGGGACCTGTGTTTTTGTTAAACAGTCGCCTGGACCTTTTCTCTGCGGCTCATCTTGCAATGAGCGCCCCTTCTCCCGAAGTTACGGGGCCATTTTGCCGAGTTCCTTAACGAGGGTTTTCTCGCGCGCCTTAGGTTTCTCACCCCATCTACCTGTGTCGGTTTGCGGTACGGGCACCAAGAGAGCTCACTAGAGGATTTTCTTGACAGCCTGGAGTCGGTTACTTCGCTACTATGTTTCGCTCCCC
>NZ_JBNFTW010000041.1:0-1631 GCF_049943955.1 Desulfosporosinus sp. SYSU MS00001 | reverse complement strand
AATATTTCGTGTTACGAGATTTGTGAAAGTAGCAGATCCGTTGTTGGTATAGGTATAAATGGCTGTACCTAAATGAGGTGATGAGAATCTTGAGGTCGTGATGTCATCTTTACCTGTGCCATCAATAGTAACATTCTTAAATAAGATTCCGCTGAAGCCTCCGCCGTACCCGAACTGTATTGCATCTCTTTGAGTGTTAATGATGTCGATGTTCTCAAAGGTGATATTCTTTATACCGGTATTTGATGCCTCCAAATCTATAGCACCTCGTTCACCATTATAACAATCTTTGCTTGTACCACAATTTACTATGGTGGTGTCTGAGAAGGTGATTCCAGTATTATTCTCAAAATGATAACCTGGGAATACAGTATTTAATCTAATACCTGATCCCATAAAGCTGTCTTTTATATAGTTATATCTTGCTTGGTGTCCGGAACCGCCGAAGATAGCTATAGCTGCTGCACGCCAGTTATTTTCTATTGTGTTGTAAAGGAAGGAATTATTAACTTCCATTGGAGCTCCCATAGTGGAATCAGGCCACATTGCCAGCCCGTCATCTCCATTATTTCTCACGCTGCAGTTACGTACCGTGGAATTCTTTGTACCTTGGCAGAAGTTTATGCCGTCAGCCAAGTTATTTCTTATACGACCATTCTCTATAAGCAGTCCATCTGCCGGAATAGCAGGGGTATGAGCATAATCTGCTACCCAGAAACCGCACTCAAAATGTTCTTCCCAGAAATCGTGAATCCTTGAATTTGTTCCAAAGTTATCCATAAAGGCCTTGTATATAGCATTTTGGTTATATCTAGATCTCAGGTTTGAGTTCATGTATACATTGCTGAAATCCAATTTACCGTTTGCTGCCATTCTCAGGGATATACCACCGCTAGCTGAATTTGAGTTAGTGAACTGTATATTTGTATACCACATACCAGCTCCAGTGATTGTCATGCTTGAAAGTGGATTAGAAACTGATCCGATTACCCACATGTTGTTTAGGTCAAAGGTACCTGCAGGTATATAAACAGTCTTTCCTTGGGAAGCTGCTGCACTTACACATGCATTGAAGGCTGCCAGGTCATCGGTACCGTCATTAGCAGTTGCTCCATAGGAGGTTACGGACAATGAATTAGCAGGTTGTGCAATGGCTGTTGGAACTGGCTCAACTTCAACAAAGTCAACACCATATACCAAACTGTCTCCTGATTTTTGAATCTTAAGAACGTCTCCAGCCTTAAGTGGGGTGGAAAGCATCCAATGTTTTTCATCAAAACGGAAGGCAACTTGACCGCCGTTAGGTGCATCACCAGGTTGATCGCCTTGGAAATACTGATAAGCATAATAAGATGTAAGGTTTATAGTCTGTACCTTATTTCCATTTACATAGCAGTCCAATGATCCGTTAAGGCCCATACCGTCAGAGGAATCAGGCATAGTAAACCTCATGTTTACACCTGCTCCGCCTTTATTAATTGTCCATTGAACATATGAGCCGTTTGAAGGAAGTTCCACATATTTCTGGTTAGATGCTTCTGAAGCAGTGAGAGAATAATCGAAATTTGGTGCAGATCTTATTATTGCACCGCCGCCAAGAACACCATCTTCAGATTCATATCTTGTATAAG
>NZ_JBNFTW010000040.1:0-1675 GCF_049943955.1 Desulfosporosinus sp. SYSU MS00001 | reverse complement strand
TAAAGAAGATATAACTAAAGCTTATGACGTAGACAATGTTATTGGTGTTAGTGATTCAGTGCACAAGACAGTTCATAGTGCTTATAACAAAAGCGATAAAGATAAAAAGGCAATGCAAGAACTTTTATTAACTTTACTGAAAAAATATAGATTTGAAGTGTATGGGGAGGGGCTATAAAAAAGTTTTAAACTTTTCTTAGAAAGTCCCTGGTGCTCCCCCAGTCGGATAAATTTCCCGAAATGAAAGTTTAAATTTTGCGTTAAAGGTAGGTGAAAATTTTGGCTAGACCATGCAAAAATACAAATTTACTAAGTAAACACTTAACTAGAGAAGAAAAACAAAACAGATTAGAGCAGGAATATAAATTAAAGGGTAAAGCCGATAATATTGCACCTGCACAAGAGCTAAATGAAAATCAATTTTATTTATTCGAGTTTATAAAATCTGAACTTGAAGAAAGCAAACTGCTTAATAACTTAGATATTTTTATTTTAACTAAATGTGTAATAGCGATTGATAGATTACAAAACATAGAAAGCAAGATTAATAAGAATCCTGCCCTTATGTTTAATAAAGATATTAAGAGTACCAAGGAATCTTATGATAAAGATTTCTTTAGATGCTGCAACGAATTATCTTTAAGTCCTCAGAGCAGAGCGAAGTTGGCTAACATTAATATAAATGCCAAGGAAGAAAAAGAAGATCCTTTATTAAAAGCTTTAAGAGAAGATGATGAAGAATGATACTGCTAGATAAGGCCTTAAAATATTGCACTGATGTAGTTGAAGGGCGAGAAATAACAACAATAGAAGTAGGACTACAATGCAGCATTTTTTTGCAGGACTATTACGAAAGACAATACAACGATGAATTTGAGTTTTATTTTGATGAAAAGAAGCTAAAGAAAATAAACAATCTCTCAAAACTATTTAACTATGCTACTGGTTTTGTATCTGGCAAACAAGTTTTAGAAGGCTTAGAAGGTTTTCAAGCTTTATTTTTATGCGCAATATTTGGTTGGAGATATAAAAGTAATAAAAATAAGTTTAGATACAGAGACGTTGTTTTATTTATACCACGTAAAAATGCCAAAAGTTTCATAGCAGCTTTAGTAATTCTTCTTTTAATGCTAACAGAACAAAATTTCAGTGAGTTTTATAGCATATGTATAGATAGGGATTTAGCCAAAGAAACTAGAAAAGCTATGGCACAATTAATAAGCGCTAGTCCTTATATAGAGAAACATTTCTTCGTATCTGATAGCGAAATCGGTATTATAAAATGTAAACTAACCAATAGTTATTATGTACCAAGAACAAGCAAAGCAAATAAAAACAACTCTATAAGGCCAGCATGTTTCGTAGCCGATGAAGTTGGAGCATTTACAACTAACGGAAACATTCAAGCTATGAGAAAAGGGCAGCTAAGCGTACTAAACCCTATCGAAATTAAAACCACTACCGCATATGCCGAGAGCGATTCAATAATGCTAGAAGAATTAGAGTATGATAAAGCCGTTCTAAATGGAATAGTAAATGAGACAAGACTATTTTGTTTACTGTATTATTGCTCTAGGGAAGAAGCATGGACTGAAGAAGGCCTTTATAAAGCAAATCCATTACGTGTAGAAGAAAATTATAAAGAGATACGTGCAGATAGAGAAAAAGCTAAGAT
>NZ_JBNFTW010000039.1:1125-1695 GCF_049943955.1 Desulfosporosinus sp. SYSU MS00001 | reverse complement strand
CAGATTTCATTATATCTTCAACTAAAATAATATCTTTCTTTATTAAGCTTTCTGAAATAGCCTTATTTATCATAGTAGCAATTGTAAAAGTATCATAGGTAGAAGATATTATAGGTAGACACCTTTCATTTGCTAATTTCTTTATTTCGTCACTGCAGCTAAAGCCGCCTGTTATCAAAACCGCACATTCATTCATAAGAGCAAGCTTTTGCAATTCTTCCCTGTTTCCTACAATAACCAGGCAATTAGGACTTATATATTTACTGAAGGCATCTATAGTCATAGCTCCGATTATAAACTTGCTAAGAGTTTTATGTATCACATCTTTCCCACCTAAAAGTGTTCCATCAATGATATTGATAACCTCAGCATATGTTAATGCCTCTATACTCTTCTTTTCTACTTTCTCAATTCTTACAGTTCCAACTCTAGGTATAGTTGTAACAATTCCCATGGTATCGCAATCCTTGATGGCTCTGTATGCAGTTCCATCACTGACTCCCAGTTCATTGGCTACACTTCTTACCGATATCTTGGCTCCTACCTCAAGAGAGAGTATATAATTGATGA
>NZ_JBNFTW010000039.1:644-1115 GCF_049943955.1 Desulfosporosinus sp. SYSU MS00001 | reverse complement strand
ACCGTCCTTCTCTTCTAAGCTCATCAGCTATTTTTTCTATCCTTCTGAGTCTATGGTTAACACCTGATTTTCCTACAGGCGGATCTAATAATTCTCCAAGCTCTTTTAAGGATTCATCAGGATTGTTAATCCTTAGCTCTGCGATATCCCTTAAATTTGCAGGAAGTCTTTGAAGTCCTATTTCTCTTTGTATAAGCTTTATGCTTTCAATTTGCCTCACAGCAGCATTAACTGTTTTGCTCAAATTAGCTGTCTCACAGTTTACCAATCTATTAACATTATTTCGCATTTCTTTCATTATTCTGACATTTTCTAATTAAAGAAACGAACAATGGGCACTTATAATATTTAACAGATCTACTATCTGCTCGCCTTCTTTAATGTAAACAATATAGCTTCCCTTTCTTTGAATAACCTTGGAAGTAAGTCCAAATGTATTAATAAGGCTGCTCAGTTCCTCAGCGTAATCAT
>NZ_JBNFTW010000039.1:0-634 GCF_049943955.1 Desulfosporosinus sp. SYSU MS00001 | reverse complement strand
AATCATTATTATGAGTAACAAATTCCAGGTGGTAGGTCTTTTCAGGGTTGCTTATACTTCCACCACCTAGAAATGCTCCTCTAATATAGGCTCTTCTACATTCTTCATTTGAAATAAGTTCTTTTGATATTCCGTAATCTAAGGAAAACACCCCTTCTGTCTCTTTCAAAACACCTACATTCGCAAGCAGACTCCTTGCCCCCATATCTTCGGTTATAACGATCATATATATATTGCTTTTCTTAAAGGAATTATTTTTCTTCACAAATATCTTTGTGTGAATCGCGAATTTTTCCTTAAGCATTCTAAATATATATCTTGCGATTGATGGGTTTTCTGTAGTAATTCTAAAACTCAACTGTTTATTCCCACCCAAGCTCAAAGTCCCGCTGACCTTCATAATAGCAGACAATATTGCCCGAGCCTCTTCTTCTTTTATATTTGTAATTCTACAAACCTCACTCTTTACCTTTGATGAAAAGGACATTTTATTATCTCTCCTTTGTGTTTCCCTCTTTAGTCTTAAAGTTTTATTTTTTATTGGATTTATTGTCCTTTAATCTTTCTGATAAGTAGAAGTACTCAATTATCTTCTTTCTATCATAAAGCAGCTTCTTTTCCATTATGGTTTCAA
>NZ_JBNFTW010000038.1:0-1715 GCF_049943955.1 Desulfosporosinus sp. SYSU MS00001 | reverse complement strand
AAAAACAGGCCGATGTATTGGTAACGGCATGTCCTTATTGCATCCTGATGCTCGACGATGCCTGTGCCGGACTGGAAAAGAAAGATGTCCTGGAAGTTATGGAAATGTCCGAACTCCTTTGTTCAGCTAGCAAGCCTTAATATCTCGTAGGTGATTATGAGTTGATAACTCGAAATCTACCTGATGATGGGTTCAGCTTAGTGATATTGTCTAACGATAATATTCGAGGGGGGGGATGCCGGTAATCCTTCGAAGCTGTCTTTGACAGCAGAAATTTGTGGACTCTGGCGAATACAAACACACGAATTCGTAGGCTCTAATGAAGAAAATAGATAGAGGAGGACTAATGATGTCAAAATTAGTACAACCCCATGGCGGAAAATTAACACCAGTATTACTTCCAGAAACACAACGTGCTGAGGCCCTTGCCAAAGCTAAAACATTACCTGTAATTCGTATGACATCCAGAGAAACATCTGACGTTTTGATGATTGGCATGGGTGCTTTCAGCCCGTTAACTGGATTTATGGATAAAGCTAATTATGAAAGTGTTGTTGAAACCAAACACTTAACCAATGGCTTAGCATGGCCTCTTCCTATCACTCTTTCAGTTACCAAAGAACAAGCTGGTTCACTGAAAATTGGTCAAGAAGTTGCTTTAGTCGATGATGAAACTGATACCTATGTTGGTATCTTGACCGTCGGCGACATGTATGAGTATAACAAAACCAAAGAATGCAAAGCAGTTTTCTTCACTGATGATCCTGAGCATAATGGTGTTCAGAAAGTCATGGCTCAAGGAGATGTCAATGTTGGTGGTTCGATCATTACCTTCAGTCAATTAGGCTATGCATCCAAATATGGTGACTATTATGCTACTCCTGAACAAACCAGAAAAATCTTCGACGAAAAAGGCTGGGCAACTGTTGCAGCTTTCCAAACCCGTAACCCATTGCATCGTTCCCATGAATTCCTCTGCAAAATGGGTAATGAAGTTTGTGATGGACTCTTCATTCATCCAATCGTAGGAAAACTGAAAGCTGGAGATATTCCTGCTGAAGTTCGTTTAGAGTGCTACGAAGTTCTCTTAAAGAACTATTTCAATCCAAAAAATGTTGTAATGAAAGTTTATCCGATGGAAATGCGTTATGCAGGACCAAGCGAAGCAATTCTCCACGCTATCTTCCGTCAAAACTTCGGCTGCAGCCATATCTTAATTGGCCGTGACCATGCTGGTGTTGGCGACTACTATACTGCATATCAAGCACAAGAAATTTTCGACCAATTCAAACCTGGTGAAATTCTTTGTCAACCACTCAAAGTAACAGCTGCTATGTACTGCAATAAGTGTGAAGGTATGACTACAGAAAAAACTTGCCCACACGGAAAAGAAGACCATCTCAAAATTAGCGGTACCAAACTGAGAGCTATGTTAGGCGCAGGTGAAGTACCACCCAGTAACTTCAGTCGTCCAGAAGTTCTGCAAATCTTACTCAAATATTACGGTTCATTAAATAAGTAAAACTTTGGTTTGTAAATTAAACAAGAGACTGATTCTTAAGTTTAATTTCAAAAATATAAGAATGATGGAGGTTTAACAAATGCCAAGTTTTGTAATTGCAGAAAAGTGTGACGGATGCAAAGGGCAAGATAAAACAGCTTGCATGTATGCATGCCCAAATGACCTGATGTTTTTAGACAAAGAAAGAATGAAA
>NZ_JBNFTW010000037.1:0-1805 GCF_049943955.1 Desulfosporosinus sp. SYSU MS00001 | reverse complement strand
CAGTGCATCCAGTACGGCTGCACGGAGTTCAGTATGTTTCATCGCTTTATTACCATCCTCAGTTGATGCTGCAGCGCATAGCCCAGCTCTTTCGGAAGACGTTCACGCCGTATCCGCTCAATATTTTGTTTAAACGCCGTGGTCAGCGGCACCGCCATCGGGATTTTCACCACATCAATGGGGTAACGGTTTTTCCCAGCCACACGCTGCATGACATGCCACCGGCCATTTTTCAGTTGCTGAATAAACGCGCCGGAATACGACGGTTACCCACCACAAGCACGCTGCCGCCACCTTTCAGGGATGAACGCTGCCCCTTTTTACGACGCCTGCGGCGCGAAAGGACAACCCGCGCATTACCCAGCTTGATTACGGGCAAATCCCCCCGGTTAACTTTGATTCTGGCCTGCGGATTTTTGACCGTGGCCCTTTTCAGCCTGGCCCTTTCCTTTACCAGTTTCCGGCGTACCTTTGTCTCACGGGCAACCTGTGACGCCGACTGCGATATCGCGGATGAAGCAACGCGGTTAATGGCCATTGCGGCGGCACCAGGCACCGCCGTTTTGCTGATACGGCTGAGGTTTTCAACGGCCTGCTCAAGACCTTTTATGGCCATACATCCCCCTTTCAGCGGCGACGGTTAACGGCAGGCGGTACGCCCCGTCCAAGCCAGAGATGACAACTTCCGCCATCATCCGGCGAAACCCGATCTACCCAGAAATTTTCCTCACCGATGGTCAGCGTGTCTCCACGCCGCAGCTGCCGCACCTCATCAGTCCGGACAAACAGGGACGGGCTGGAGCCTTCAACGCGCACGCCCTGTCCGGCATAGCTGATATTTTCAGGGTCATCAAAAACACCACGTATCACCGCACCTGACTGCTCACCGGATGTAATGGTGGCTGACGTTCCCATGTACCCGCGTATCGTTTCATCGGCGCGGGCAATGGCAGCATCGAACAGGTTATCGAAATCAGCCACAGCGCCTCCCGTTATTGCATTCTGGCCAGGCCGCGCTCTGTCATTTCGGCTGCCACACCGGCAGAGACACGAAACGCCGTTCCCGGCAGCACAAATGCCACAGGTTCATCCCGCGTGGCGTGAAGTGCATCAGTATGCAGCTTCACCAGTGCCACGACCGTGACCAGTTCAGACGTATCCAGAATCACGGTATCCGGCTGCGCTGATCCCACCTCATTTTCATGTCCGGTCAGCACATTTTCCCGGCTGAGAGGGGTGTCCTGACCGGCAGTTTCATCCGTGTCATCAAGCTCCTCTTTCAGCTCTGCCACACGGAGCGCCAGTTCTTCTTTCGTCCCCGTCAGGCTGACATCACGGTTCAGTTGTTCACCCAGCGAGCGGAGACGGGCAATCAGTTCATCTTTCGTCATGGACTCCTCCACAGAGAAACAATGGCCCCGAAGGGCCATGATTACGCCAGTTGTACGGACACGAACTCATCAGGGTCAGCCAGCAGCATCAGCGGTGCTGACTGAATCATGGTGAACTCACGCGCCGGATCGCCGGTGGTCACCCAGTTTTTCGGGTAACGGGCAGAGGCGTTAATGCCTTCGCGCTGTGCGTCCGCATCCTGAATGCAGCCATAGGTGCGCAGACCGCGTGCCTGAGTGTTCCCCAGCACCATCGTGTTGTCCGGCAGGAAGTTCTTTTTGACGCCGTTTTCCACGTACTGTCCGGAATACACGACGATGGCCACATCGCCATACATCCCCTTATAGGACACCGCTTTGCCCAGGTCTTTCACCGCTGTCTCCAGCTCGGAATTAGAGCCACGACGGGTATCC
>NZ_JBNFTW010000036.1:0-1808 GCF_049943955.1 Desulfosporosinus sp. SYSU MS00001 | reverse complement strand
TTTCTATCAACCGTTTGAGCGTAGAAGCCCATGGATTGAGCAGCTGGATCATCTGTTTTTGAGGTTACAGTCGTTGTAACAGAGTGATATCTCTTATCATTGTCGTTATAAACTACGGCAGATATAGTAGCTGATGAACCGGTCTTAGAAGCATCTAATTGGTTCGCAGCAACTTTCGTTTGTGTGGCATCGTCACCCATGAACGTATAGAAATCGCTGCTGGATGATGTTCCAATGCTGGTTTTGCTTGGATCAATTACTACTAAGCTGCCTGATGAGGTTTTACCATAAACGATCACTTTAACATTTTGATCTTTCTCCTGAGCAGTTGGGTTTGTCTTATCAGATGCTGCATAGATCGCATTAGGAGCTGTCGTCATAGTATAATCACTAATGTCTTTATCAGCTAATACGGTCATGGATAACGTCTTGGTGTCAAGAACGGTATCATTTGTAGGATCTGGTTGTGCACCCTTAGCAGAAGCCATCAATTTGAAGGTTACGGTAGCTGATCCGGCTGTGTTTCCGGCATCTAAGACCACTTCGTGTCCAGCATAGGCATAGTCCTGATTGTTGTCAAACGATAATACGGAATTTTGTGGTAAGCTTGCTTGAACATAGTAAGTGACGCCATTAATTACATACTTACTTGTCATGTCAATTGCTCTGCCATATTGGTCTTGCACTGAAAATCCGCCATCGTTAAAGCCGAAGTCAAGAGCTTGATGTGAACCTACTTCCATGTTTGGAACAAGAACGGAATCATCAAGTTTCAGGGAATCGGCGACCTTAGGTTGGTCAACATTAATGTTTATAGAGCTGAAGTTTCCGGTGTTGTTAACTGTTGCATTTAAGGTTTCTTGCAGAGCGGTAGTTCCGGGATTTACAGGCGCATCATATTTCAAGGAAGCAGTGCCATCTGCATTTTCCTCAAAGTATAAACCGGATGTTCCGGTCCCTTTTAGAGGTGATAATGCTACAACATTATCTTTGGTGATATCACTGTACTTGGTGAGTTGGTTTCCATTCTGATCATAAGCAGCAAATGGAATGACTACACCTGTTTCACCGGAAGAGATCGTCTCAGATGGTGCCATAAGCGTAAAGGTATTAACTTTTTGAGCTCTCTTCAGTGTGAAGGTTACAGATGAAGTTTTTCCGGTATACGTTGTGGCAGTAATGGTAATCGGTTGATCCTGAGTCATGGTATAGTCGGTAGGATCTTGGATATCAACTTCAATTGCAGACTTTGTATCATCACTCGGATCGTCAACCAGTTTAGCTTTGACGAGTTGTGAATTGGAAGTTACGAGCTGATATGCATCCTGGCCGGCAGGTGAGTTAGTAATAAGCCCACTCTCAACTAACGTTTTGGAGGCAGTATCGTTGCCGGACATATCTTTGGCAGTGTAGTCGATATAATACTTCTCACTGTCACCAATTGTCGGAGATGCATCCTGACCGTCAGCAGTTACTAACTTGTTCAGTGTAATGTCACTAATTGTTCCTACTTGGGTAGAAACAGTAAGCGTTGCATTTGCTGAAGTAGGAATGGTTTGGCTCTTCGTAACAGCGGTAACAACAGTTGATGGATACTGTGTTAAAACAGTTGTAGATTTATCATTGGTTGCGTCCCAGCCAAAGGGATGAACGGTCAATATACCCTTATCATCTGAAGTTATATCGCCGATACCACAACTCCAAGTAATATAGCTGCTGCTTGCAAGATATTTATCGGTAATATTATTACCATATTGGTCATAAGCACTATATGCTACATAACCAGTCTTCCCGCCAGAAACAACGGC
>NZ_JBNFTW010000035.1:0-1897 GCF_049943955.1 Desulfosporosinus sp. SYSU MS00001 | reverse complement strand
ATCGAATTGCAGCAAGCAGAGAACAATGGAATGACGGAAGTAATACACTTGCCGTAGCACCTGGCAGAGTAATTTGGTAAACGGTAAGTCATAGGTACCTCGTATTTGGCTTGCGTTTTTGAGATAATTAATTTAAGCTTTAAAAAACTACAAGTTTTTTAAAGTAATTAAACTAGTTTTTTGGAGGTACTAATGGATAAGATCACTCATGAAATGCGCTTAATGCAATGGACAGATATTGTACGCGAATGCCGTAGTAGTGGTATGGCCGTTAAGGCCTGGTGCCTTGAGAACAATATTAATGAAAAAAAGTTTTACTATTGGCAGCGCCGTATTAGGGGAGAGGTATTTGGCACTCTCAAGAAAACTGAATCTCAAAGCCAGTCAAACTTTGTACAACTTCCGGTTCCTGCGGATTCTTCAAGAAATAATCCTTCCTTTAGACCTGATATGACTATCCACATCGGAAATAACGTATTAGAGCTTTCTAATACCGTTTCAGAAGAATTGCTTTCTAAGGTTTTGAAGGTGATGTCAGATGTTAAATGATGCATCTGGTTTTGAAAAGATATACATTGCCTGCGGCTATAGTGATTTGAGAAGAGGCATTGATGGCTTTGCCAGCTTGGTACAACAACAATTTAAACTTGATCCATTTAAGCCTGGTATTCTTTTTCTGTTTTGCGGGAGAAAGACTGATCGCATCAAAGGACTTTTGTGGGAGGGGGATGGATTTCTTCTTTTATACAAGCGTCTGGAAGCAGGAAAATTTCAATGGCCTCGTAATGAAGAGGAGGTGAAAGCTGTTTCACCTCAGCAGTATAAATGGTTAATGGAGGGACTCTCTATCAATCAAAAGAAAGCCATTAAAGTTCTCTCACCCGCAAGGGTTTTATAGCATATTTATCCACAGTAAAGGCGCAATTTTCAAGGGTTTTCCACAACTTTTAGAAATTGCATTTTATCTATTGTTTCTATCTTCTAGATATGGTATCTTGACCATATGGATAAAAAATATACAGAAACAGAACTAATTAAATATGATAAAGAAGTCATCATTTCCTTATTCTTGTCCATGCAACAACTGACAGAAAATCTTTCTCTGATTTGTGCTGAGCAGAAAGTTCAGCTAGAACAGGTAAATCAAAATATGAACTTGATTTTAGAACAGCTAAAAATATCAAAACAACAAAAGTTTGGCCGTTCTTCAGAGAAGATAGTGTGTGATGGTCAATTGGAGATGTGCTTCAATGAAGCCGAAGTCACTATAGCTGATAAATTTGTTATTGAGCCTGATATGGAAGAAGTCTGCCCAAAACCATATAAGCGTAAGAAAGCTATAGGCAAACGTGATGAAGATTTAAAAGAACTTCCTGTTATAGTAATTAATCATGAATTATCCGAAGAAGAACTAAAGGTGCATTTTGGAGACAAGTGGAAGAGGCTTCCCGATGAAGTTTATAAGAGACTTTCCTTCCACCCTGCAAAATTTGAAGTAGAGGAACACCATGTGGCAGTCTATGCAGGAAGTGACAATCAAACAATTATTCGCGGTAAGCGACCAGTAGATTTGCTGCGCAATAGTGTTGTCACTCCTTCACTAGAAGCTGCTATCATGAATAGTAAATATATCAATGCCATACCCTTATATCGCTTGGAACAGGAATTTTCAAGGAATGATATAGTTCTTAGTAGACAAGTCATGGCAAATTGGACAATTAAGTGTGGAGAAAGATATCTTTCTCTTCTTTATGATAGAATTCATAAAGAACTATACAATAGCCAGGTGCTCCAGGCTGATGAGACGCCTGTCTGCGTAAGCAAAGATGGACGACCTGCCGGTGCCAAAAGCTATATGTGGGTCTACCGAACTGGAAAAATGCACAATGGTGCTCCT
>NZ_JBNFTW010000034.1:0-1965 GCF_049943955.1 Desulfosporosinus sp. SYSU MS00001 | reverse complement strand
CACCAAACTGTGCCTTACCACCTAATGGCTGTTGAGTAACAAGTGAATATGGTCCTGTTGATCTAGCATGGATCTTATCATCAACTAAGTGAGCAAGTTTTAATATATACATGTAACCTACAGTTACTCTATTATCAAATGGTTCGCCAGTTCTACCATCGTACAATACTGTTTTTCCATCTGAATTATAACCTGCATCTTCTAAACATTCTCTAATATCGGATTCAGTTGCTCCATCAAATACAGGAGTTGCAATATGCCAACCTAAATTAGCTGCAGCCCAACCTAAATGCACTTCAAGTACCTGACCGATATTCATACGAGAAGGAACCCCTAGAGGGTTTAGGCATATTTGAAGAGGTCTTCCATCTGGTAAGAATGGCATATCTTCTTCTGGAAGTACCCTTGAGATAACCCCTTTGTTACCGTGTCTTCCTGCCATCTTATCTCCGACAGATATCTTTCTCTTTTGTGCAATATAGCATCTAACTAATTTATTTACTCCTGGAGGAAGTTCATCCCCGTTTTCACGAGTAAATACCTTAACGTCAACTATTATTCCGGCTTCCCCGTGAGGAACTCTTAATGAAGTATCTCTTACTTCTCTTGCTTTTTCCCCGAATATAGCTCTAAGTAGTCTTTCTTCTGCAGTAAGTTCTGTTTCACCCTTAGGTGTTACCTTACCAACAAGAATATCGCCTGATCTAACCTCAGCACCTATTCTTATAATTCCTCTTTCATCTATATCTTTTAAAGCGTCCTCACCAACATTAGGTATATCTCTAGTAATCTCTTCTGGCCCAAGCTTAGTATCTCTTGCTTCTGCTTCATATTCTTCTATATGAATGGATGTAAATACATCTTCTGCAACAAGCTTTTCTGATATAAGCATAGCATCTTCGTAGTTATATCCTTCCCAAGTTATAAATCCTATACGGATATTCTTACCTAATGCAATTTCACCTAAATCAGTGGATGGACCATCAGCTAATACTGTTCCAACGCCAACTTTTTCTCCCTTGCCTACTATAGGTCTTTGATTTATGCAAGTTCCTTGGTTAGATCTCTTAAACTTAAGAAGTTTATAAGAATCTACTCCACTATCTGAATCTCTTTTAACTCTAACTTCATTAGCACTTACATAGGTAACTATCCCAGCATTTTTTGCCTTAGGAAGAACCCCTGAATCAACAGCTGCCTTGTATTCTATACCAGTACCAACTATAGGTGCCTGTGCTTTTAGAAGTGGTACAGCCTGACGCTGCATGTTTGATCCCATTAGTGCACGGCTGGCGTCATCATTTTCAAGGAATGGTATCATTGCTGTAGCCACAGAAACAAGCTGTCTAGGAGATACATCCATTAGATCAACATCTTCTCTAGGAACTACTAGAACATCTTCTTGTGCTCTTACAGTTACCCTCTTGTCAACGAATCTTCCATCTTCGTCAATAGGTTCATTTGATTGCGCAACCAAGTACTCATCTTCTTCATTAGCTGTCAAATATACTATTTCAGTTGTTACTATGCCTGTTTTCTTGTCAATCATTCTATATGGACTTTCTATAAAACCGTACTCATTTACTCTTGCATATGTAGCAAGTGAGTTAATCAATCCGATGTTTGGACCTTCAGGTGTTTCTATAGGACACATTCTACCATAATGAGAATGGTGAACGTCTCTAACTTCGAATCCGGCTCTTTCTCTTGAAAGACCTCCTGGTCCTAATGCAGATAATCTTCTCTTATGTGTTAGCTCAGAAAGAGGATTAGTCTGATCCATGAACTGTGATAGCTGTGAGCTACCAAAGAATTCTTTAATAGCAGCAGCAACCGGTCTTATGTTAATTAGAGCTTGAGGTGTTATTACTTCCTGGTCCTGAATAGTCATTCTTTCCTTGACTACTCTTTCCATTCTAGAAAGACCTATCCTAAATTGGTTCTGTAACAACTCTCCTACAGATC
>NZ_JBNFTW010000033.1:0-2003 GCF_049943955.1 Desulfosporosinus sp. SYSU MS00001 | reverse complement strand
CTGGATGAGAAAAATAAAGAATATGAGATTGCTAGGATGATTGGTGGAGCTGAAGTTACTAGATTGACTATAGAACATGCTAAAGAGTTAATCGAACTTGCTAATGATAAAAAACAAAAGATATGCGTAACTATTCAGGCCTTGCTTAAATGAAAGAATATATATGATTTAAATATAAGAACAAATAAATATGACAATATGTAGTATTTGAGCGGCTTACTGACCTAACAATAAATTTTAGGTACATCAAAACGGGGTATTAAAAATAAAATACCCCTATAGAGAGCTAAGTCAATGTAGGATTCATAGGTGAACCTGTGAAAACAGATTCTAAACATTCCATAACATTAAGAGAATGTTTTCTAACAGTAGATATATAACCGCGTATTCTTGCGAAATAGTCTGCTCCGCAGGAGCTTCTAAATGTACCAGAGATTTTTTGTTTTACCTTTGTCATGCGAATATCACGTTCCGCTTGGTTATTATCAAATGGTATATCAAAGTCATTCATAAATCTGAGGACTTCGTCCTTGTGCAACGATAGACGCTCAAGTAGAGGTTTAGATTTACTCTTTTTTGTTTTACCAGTTTTAGAATCATAGTTAAGCTTGAAATCTTCTTCTTTACCTTGAAGTACGATAGAATCATATTTATTTTCATATAGCATGATTTTATCAAGGGTTAGTGCGTTAGCGCTTAGCGGCGCTTTGTCTACTTCAGATTTTATACCAATAAGAAGCAATTTCATTTGTTCAGCCCAACTTTGTTTTTCTAATTCTGTTATACCATTTAATTCTCTTAATATATGTGCGCAGCATAGAGAGTGATCACAGTTAGTGTATTTATTGTAGCTTTTCCATGAGTCATGTACTGCTGTACCTTTAAACTCTGGTAGAATGCCTATAGCATCTATAGCTTCACTTCCTCTTTTTTTATGAACTTGATAGTAAGTATACTTTTCATTAGATGATACATGAAGCCATTTCAATGTTTTATCCGCGAAAATACCTGTTTCATCATAATGAACTGCACCTACATCATTCTTTAAAACTTTTTTTATATCATCTTCGATAAGTTTTAAAGAATCATAGCAAGTTTTATTTATAGAAGCTAAAGTACCTTTGCTTATATGATGGTTAAATAGGTCTTCAAAGACTTCTTCCTGCCTATCATATGGAATAAATTGATATTGGTTCAGATATACTGAAGTAGCCTTTAGCCTATTTCCATACTGAACTGGTTAATTGATCCCTTCGGGGAACTGTGCTTTATTCACATGACCACAAATACATTTTTTAACTTCTGCTCTATGCTCTATAACTTTTACTTTTACCTCTGGTAAGTCTATAACTTGACGCTTAATATATCTTTCTGCTGGTACATCTTCTAAGGATGCTCCACATTTACTGCATTTATCTAAGATATGTTCTATTATTTCATCAGGATTTTCTACTTGTTCAAGAGTATGACCTTCATGACCAGGCTGACCGCCAGGTTTTTTATCAGAAGGCTTCCTGAGACTTTTAGTTTTCTTTTTGAAACCATCGGAAGATGGCGGTTTACTGCTATTGTTACTATTTGTTTTAATTTGATTTTCTAATGACTGGACACGTGCTGCAAGTGCTTTATTTTCCTTAGTAAGTTTTTCAATCATTGCATTTTGTTCTTTTATCTGATTTGAGAGTAACTTTATAGTTTCTATAACCTGAGAAATACCTTGGTTATATAATTCAATAATTTTACCTTCACTCATTGCGTGTCACCACCTTTGTCATTAGTTTTAGAGATTTGCCTGTTTATAATACAACAAAACTAACGAAAGGTATATAAGAAATGTTTTACAAATTAATAGTAGCAATAATATTAAATTTTGTTAATGGCTGAATAGTTACAGATATGCAATTTTTAGAAAAATTTATATAAAATATAAAATTCAAGAAAATTTAATAATTTTTGATAAATAAAATTTAAAAATAGGTAAAAAATAAGGTTACAGCATTAAA
>NZ_JBNFTW010000032.1:0-2044 GCF_049943955.1 Desulfosporosinus sp. SYSU MS00001 | reverse complement strand
AGCTTATGAGTATTCAACATTTCCGTGTCGCCCTTATTCCCTTTTTTGCGGCATTTTGCCTTCCTGTTTTTGCTCACCCAGAAACGCTGGTGAAAGTAAAAGATGCTGAAGATCAGTTGGGTGCACGAGTGGGTTACATCGAACTGGATCTCAACAGCGGTAAGATCCTTGAGAGTTTTCGCCCCGAAGAACGTTTTCCAATGATGAGCACTTTTAAAGTTCTGCTATGTGGCGCGGTATTATCCCGTATTGACGCCGGGCAAGAGCAACTCGGTCGCCGCATACACTATTCTCAGAATGACTTGGTTGAGTACTCACCAGTCACAGAAAAGCATCTTACGGATGGCATGACAGTAAGAGAATTATGCAGTGCTGCCATAACCATGAGTGATAACACTGCGGCCAACTTACTTCTGACAACGATCGGAGGACCGAAGGAGCTAACCGCTTTTTTGCACAACATGGGGGATCATGTAACTCGCCTTGATCGTTGGGAACCGGAGCTGAATGAAGCCATACCAAACGACGAGCGTGACACCACGATGCCTGTAGCAATGGCAACAACGTTGCGCAAACTATTAACTGGCGAACTACTTACTCTAGCTTCCCGGCAACAATTAATAGACTGGATGGAGGCGGATAAAGTTGCAGGACCACTTCTGCGCTCGGCCCTTCCGGCTGGCTGGTTTATTGCTGATAAATCTGGAGCCGGTGAGCGTGGGTCTCGCGGTATCATTGCAGCACTGGGGCCAGATGGTAAGCCCTCCCGTATCGTAGTTATCTACACGACGGGGAGTCAGGCAACTATGGATGAACGAAATAGACAGATCGCTGAGATAGGTGCCTCACTGATTAAGCATTGGTAACTGTCAGACCAAGTTTACTCATATATACTTTAGATTGATTTAAAACTTCATTTTTAATTTAAAAGGATCTAGGTGAAGATCCTTTTTGATAATCTCATGACCAAAATCCCTTAACGTGAGTTTTCGTTCCACTGAGCGTCAGACCCCGTAGAAAAGATCAAAGGATCTTCTTGAGATCCTTTTTTTCTGCGCGTAATCTGCTGCTTGCAAACAAAAAAACCACCGCTACCAGCGGTGGTTTGTTTGCCGGATCAAGAGCTACCAACTCTTTTTCCGAAGGTAACTGGCTTCAGCAGAGCGCAGATACCAAATACTGTTCTTCTAGTGTAGCCGTAGTTAGGCCACCACTTCAAGAACTCTGTAGCACCGCCTACATACCTCGCTCTGCTAATCCTGTTACCAGTGGCTGCTGCCAGTGGCGATAAGTCGTGTCTTACCGGGTTGGACTCAAGACGATAGTTACCGGATAAGGCGCAGCGGTCGGGCTGAACGGGGGGTTCGTGCACACAGCCCAGCTTGGAGCGAACGACCTACACCGAACTGAGATACCTACAGCGTGAGCTATGAGAAAGCGCCACGCTTCCCGAAGGGAGAAAGGCGGACAGGTATCCGGTAAGCGGCAGGGTCGGAACAGGAGAGCGCACGAGGGAGCTTCCAGGGGGAAACGCCTGGTATCTTTATAGTCCTGTCGGGTTTCGCCACCTCTGACTTGAGCGTCGATTTTTGTGATGCTCGTCAGGGGGGCGGAGCCTATGGAAAAACGCCAGCAACGCGGCCTTTTTACGGTTCCTGGCCTTTTGCTGGCCTTTTGCTCACATGTTCTTTCCTGCGTTATCCCCTGATTCTGTGGATAACCGTATTACCGCCTTTGAGTGAGCTGATACCGCTCGCCGCAGCCGAACGACCGAGCGCAGCGAGTCAGTGAGCGAGGAAGCGGAAGAGCGCCCAATACGCAAACCGCCTCTCCCCGCGCGTTGGCCGATTCATTAATGCAGCTGGCACGACAGGTTTCCCGACTGGAAAGCGGGCAGTGAGCGCAACGCAATTAATGTGAGTTAGCTCACTCATTAGGCACCCCAGGCTTTACACTTTATGCTTCCGGCTCGTATGTTGTGTGGAATTGTGAGCGGATAACAATTTCACACAGGAAACAGCTATGACCATGATTACGCCAAGCT
>NZ_JBNFTW010000031.1:0-2090 GCF_049943955.1 Desulfosporosinus sp. SYSU MS00001 | reverse complement strand
GCTAAGTATATGGCAAATAGTTCATTACAAGCACCTAATGCTACTTATACTTACAATAACGTTGTTACTAATGGAGATTTTAGCAATGGTACTACTGGGTGGGCAGGAAGTAATGCAACCATATCAGTTTCAAATAATACTTTAAGTGTTACGGGTACAGGTTCATTTCAGAATTTCTTTGCGTATTCATCAACTTCGATAAATGCAACAGATACTCATAAATATTATGTTAAAGCAAAAATGTTTGTAACAAATAATATATCTACATCTATATCTATAAAATTAGATACTTCAAGTGCAAGTTCGTATATTGTTAATTCTATAAATTCTCCTGTTCAAAATCAATGGTATACATTATCTGGGATATTAACATGGAACGGAGGATATAATACACAACCTTTAAGAGTATTGCCATATAACACTTACGCTGATGCTACAACAGCAAATGGTAAAGTAATGCAAGTACAACAAGTTCAAGTAATTGATTTAACCGCAACATTCGGAGCAGGAAACGAACCTTCCCAAGCTTGGTGTGATGCAAACTTACCTTTTGTAGCAACAAGTGGAACAACCTCCGCATGGGTAGAAAGTTCTCAAACAAACTACACCCAATTAGCTACATTGGATAATAGTTCATATAGTATAAGTACAAATGTAAATGGAGTTAAACCTCAAGAATTATATCAATGGAATTTAATTCGTGCGTTTGAAGATGTTTATGGAACAATTCCGACAACGGGAACTGATACAGCAAGTAAGGTAAATTGGTTGAAAAATAACGTAAGTAAGGTTACATGCAATGCTTATGGATATGGGGTTTCACCTTTGGGGAATAAAGCTTATTTAGATATATGGGCTAATTCAGCATGGACAGGAAGTACAGGAAATACATCGAATAATACAGTTTCTCTTTATAGTAGAGCAACCTCAAATATAAGTACTGTAATTGATTCTAATGGGTTTGTTTACTTTATAGCCTATACAGATGCTTCGGATGGAACTACTGCTTCGACCATATATACAGACTACATTCAACTTCAATTAACCTTCAAGCCTAGTATCCAAGACATAGCAAAGGCGGTAATTAACGATGTATACCGCAAAGGAACCAATGAACTTAATTGGACTAGGATAGCAAAAGGCATAGCCAACAATGGAAGTTATACAGACTATACACCAACCAACGGGCAAAGCTACCAATACAAAATAACTGGTGTTGGCTCTAATGGAACAACCGCAGATAGTAATACTATAAGCACATCAACTAGCTTTAGGGATGCACAATTAAGCCTAGCAAGTGATTATTCACAGTTTGTTAATTTAAAATATAATCCAAGCAGACAGCAGAAAAAGAGCGTTGAAAGGGCAATGATGAAGTTCGCAGGACGTACAGACCAAGTAGCAGAATTCGGAGAGCATGATTCAGATGATTTAGCTTTAAGCTTCACTGTCTTAGATATTAACGACCTAAATATGTTACAAAGCTTAATAGAATCTAGGCAGATATTACTCTATAGGGATAACCGAGGTAGGAGAATATTCTGCACCGTGGATAGCTTAGACATTGTAGACGAAATACCTAATCTATGGACGGTCAGCTTCACAATCAATAAAACTAGCTACCAGGAGGCGGTATAGATGCAGAGTTTAAATATTGGGGGATATACTCAGCAACAGGTTATGGATGTACTGCATATGAAAAATTGTAGCAGAAACATAAAGTTTCGATATGACCTCTTGGACAAAAATGAGATTAAGAAATCTACTCTTTCTACTGTAGTAAGTGGCGAAATAGATATGCAATACATGGCAGATATTAAACGTACTGCTAAATTAAAAATAGAAGATGATGGAAGCATAAACTGGCTGAGTGATAGAATTCAGCCTTTCTTTATGCTCCAAATGCCAGATTTAAACTGGATTGAGTGGAGCTTAGGCATATTTTTGTTAAGCACACCGACTAGGATAGAGGAAAACAATAAGATTTACAGAGACGTAGAAGCTTATGACGGACTACAAATTTTGAAAGATGATAAATTTACTGAAAGGTATACCATAGCACAGGGGACAAATTACTATGATGCAATTTT
>NZ_JBNFTW010000030.1:0-2166 GCF_049943955.1 Desulfosporosinus sp. SYSU MS00001 | reverse complement strand
ATGATGATAGGAGGCTTTTTGAGTTTCTTTGTCTTGAGGGTGCCCAAGCTGGGTTAAGCTGGATTACTATTTTGAGAAAAAGAGAAAACTATAGAGCAGCTTTTGACAATTTTGATGTAGAAAAAATAGCCTTATATGACGAAGAAAAGGTAAATCTACTCATGCAGGATTCAGGAATCATTCGTAATAGAAGGAAGATAGAAGCAATAGTACAAAACGCAAAAGCATTTATTAAGATTCAGAAGGAATATGAAAGCTTTGATAAATATATATGGGAATTTGTTGGAGGTACACCTAAGGAAAACAGCTGGAGCAGTTTAGCAGAAGTACCTGCAAAAACTCTAGAATCTAAGGCTATGAGCAAGGAACTGATAAAAAGAGGATTTAAATTTGTTGGAGAGACTATTTGTTATTCATTCATGCAAGCCACCGGAATGGTCAATGATCACATTACTGAATGTTTCCGATATAAAGAATTGAGAATATCAAAGTAGCCAATAAAGGTAATGAGCTTGAAGTATGCATAATAGCTAATTTGATAATAATAAAAGCATAAATAGATTCTTTAGACCAGCTAGTAAAAGTCAATAATTTTTTATAAAAAAATTATTGAGTAAAAATAGGCATCACAAAAAATCCATTGAAAATTACGAACAATGGAAAACGACTCCTAATTATTTCAGCCGTTAGGCTGCAGGTAAGGATTTATTATTAAGATACATTTTTGAGTGTATCTTAGGATCACGTAGTTCATACTCTTTTTGGTTTTTAAGAACAGAGAATATGTAGTTAATTAACTTATGCATTATTGCTACTAAACCTACTTTTTTATTTTTACCTTTCATATTCTCGTTATAGAAATTAAGTAGAACTATATTTATAGGTTCACCATTTCTAGTCTTACGTATAGACGCTAACGCGACAGCGTATAAGGCCCTACGGCCTATTCTGGTACCTCGTTTAGACATGACATTCCTGTCACTGTTAAACTTACCAGATTGACTAACAGATGGGTCTAAACCAAAATAAGCAACTAAGTGCTTAGGCTTAACAAAACCTTTAATATCTCCAATTTCACTCATGATTGTAATGGAGGTTAATTCACCAACACCTGGTATTGAGTAAAGCAGCTTAACATTTTTTTTAAATTGTTCGGAAATTCTATCGCTACACAATAATAGATGTATTTCATTTAATAGATTTTCGATTTGAATCTCGAATGACTCTATAACGGCAATTGTGTTAATAACTTTTACAAATAAACTAGGTGATTTTAGACCAATATAAACGGCTTCATTAGCAGCATCAATAAGCTTTTTATATGTTTTTTCACTATATGCTTGTCCTTTTCTTGAATGCATAGATATAAGCCTAATAAGTTCGTTCTTATCAGCATTTAAGATTGCTTCAGGACTAGAATAACATTTTAAAATAGCAATTGATGTTTTCCCAGTAATATCTGAAAAAACAGAGTTATAACTTGGAAATACAACCCTTAAATCAGTAGAAAGCTTTTTCTTAAATGTAGATTTACTATCAGTAAATTTATAGTAATCTCTGCAAAGAGATTTTAAAGTGTAAATTTCAACATCAAAAACAGAAGAATATTTAACATTTTGAAATTTACCTATATTAGCAATGGTTAACGCATCTTTTTTATCATTTTTCACTTTTCTTATGTCACCATTCTTGTTACAATTAGTAATGAGTGGATTAAGGATACATACTTCAAATGTATCTTTAAGAAAGTGGAAAAGAGTGAGATGGTATACGCCAGTAGATTCCATGAAAATTGCCGTTTTCATGTTAAACTCTTCTTCCGCTTTTTTTATTTGATCTACTAGGTAATCAAAACCATTTCTATTATGCATAATCTTAAAAGGCTTTCTATGAATTTCACCGTCAGGTGTAAGGATAGCAACTACTGAAAAATCTGCCGATACATCAATTCCAACTGTTGGTCTATTAAAAAATTTACTCATATATGTTATCTCCTTTGTTTGTGAGATAGAATAGATATTCCATTTCTATCAGTAATTTTGTAACCTTGTTTGTGACACAGGTAATTCCCAAAAGGAAACCTAACCAGCTAAACACAGAATTCTCACTGATGGAATGATACGCTATTTTACGGGTATTTATGACTCGATAGAGTCACTTCCCAGG
>NZ_JBNFTW010000029.1:0-2263 GCF_049943955.1 Desulfosporosinus sp. SYSU MS00001 | reverse complement strand
GGTGGTTGCACGTTTTCCACCTTGGGCTATTGGTGAATTTTCACAATAGCTTAAGGGGGTGGTATTGGATATGATACTTACGATAAGTATATTAGTAATCTTTTTATTAATTTACTATATAATTCATGGAATATACATAAAATCCATAGAATTTAAGGCAAGTATTAAAAGTTTCAGTTTTAAAATTGAAACAAAAGAAAAAAGCACTCCATCCTCAAAAAAGTAGTGCTTTTTCTTTAAACCTTAATTAAATTATTAATTAAAATCCAATAGCCCTAAAACTAAAAACGTTCTAGGATTGCTTAGTGTTTCCAGCACTAAGCTTTTCTTATTTATATTATATCAGATTTTTTATATAAATAAACATAATATTTTTGTATTACGCGGCTATTTATTTTTTTGTTCAATTGTAAAACTAAAATCCACCCTTTTATACCATAAGGGTGGATTTTAGTTTTATAAATTATAAGAATATATAAAGGTGGAATTTAGTCGTACAAAATATTATGATATTGTTGTATGTGGTATTCTAGTAATCCTTGCTTGATTAGAGGGGAGTTTTTGTTATGCCTAAATTCAAACACTTTACCTTAGATGAAAGAGTCTCTATTGAAGTGATGCTTAAATCTTCTCTTTCTTTCAAAGCAATTGCCAGGGAACTTGGTCGTGATTGTACAACCATTTCCAAAGAAATCAAAAATCATATTATGTTCAAACGGACTGGCGCCTATGGCAGGCCTTTTAACAATTGTATTCATCGTATGACCTGCAACCATGCATATCTATGCGATAAGCCTAACTGCAGGCTTCATAGCTGTCGCTTCTGTTCAGATTGTTCTGAATTTTGTTCTGAATATAAACCATATATCTGTCATTTACTCTCTAAACCGCCCTATGTTTGCAATGGATGCGCTGGCCTTACAAAATGTACCCTAGAAAAATCAATTTATAAAGCTTCTTATGCTCATGAAGAATATGTCCTTCTTCGCTCTGAATCGCGAAGCGGTATAACTATTTCTGAAGATGAGATTCAGCGCCTTGACAAAACTATCACGCCTCTCATTCAAAGGGGACAATCTATACACCATATTTGCATTAATAACAGAGACCTTATCATGCACAGTGAAAAATCAATCTATAACTACATTGATTACAATCTTATCTCTGCGAAAAATATTGATCTTCCTAGAAAAGTTACCTATCGTCACAGAAAAAAACGGGCAAGTCGTTTTAAAGTTGATAAATCATACAGAATTGGTCGTACATATAAAGATTTCCTTGAATTTATGGGAGAAAATCCAGATACTCCTGTAGTTGAAATGGATTCTGTTGAAGGAATTAAAGGTGGTAAGGTCCTGCTTACTATCCATTTCATTGATTCTCAGTTTATGCTTGCATTCATAAGAGATGCCAACACTTCACGTTCAGTTATAGATATCTTTGAAAATCTTTATTGGGAACTCGGCCCTGAGACTTTCCTAAAACTATTCCCTGTCATTCTTACTGATAACGGCAGTGAATTTACAAACCCAAAGGCACTAGAATTCGATAGACAGGGTAATCGTATAACTCATATATTCTACTGCGACCCTTCTGCACCATATCAGAAAGGCGCAGCCGAAAATAACCATGAATTGATTCGCAGAATTGTTCCAAAGGGACAGAGCTTCAATTCATATGAACAGAAGGATATTTCATTGATGATGAGTCACATTAATTCTTATTCAAGAAAAAAGCTGAATGACCGGTCACCACACTCGGTATTCAGCTTCCTTTACGGAGCTAAAACGCTCGTAAAGCTGGATTCAAGACTCATCCAACCAAATGAGATTATTATGAATCCAAATTTATTAAAATAATAAACTAACTCAAGCAAGGATTACCAACTGGTACTTAAGTTAATCGCTTTCCAGGGGTGGAATTTAGCTTTACAAAAAAACGAAAAATATTCACCCTTTGTTTACCATACCCAAAACCAGCTGAAAATTGCTCAAGTCAATTAAATTATACCCTATTTATTGTTAAAAGTAGTATATAATTTGATCTCTAACATAAAACTTTACACAATCTTCGGTTTACAGTGGAAGTTAGTTCTACAAAGTGGAAGTTAACTTTACAATTCACCATTTTATTACAATATAGTTTAAAACTTTGTTAATATGACAAAATAAACTGTTCATAAGGCTTTAAGTAAGTGATTATTACTTCCTAATCAACATAAATATATTAACCTCTTTTAGAACCTATTATTCATTAAGAGCTA
>NZ_JBNFTW010000028.1:0-2400 GCF_049943955.1 Desulfosporosinus sp. SYSU MS00001 | reverse complement strand
GAAGATGGCATAAGTGGTTTAAGTGTCCGTAATATTCTTAAGGTGCAGATAGACAGCCTAAAGTATTCTGAGAACTATCAAGGCAATTTATTTAAAAATAATATGTTCGGTGGGAAAGTAATTTTACAATATACCGGGGAACTAACTAAAAATGCTAAAGATACTCTAATAACTGAAACTGAAAGGTATGCTAACAGCGTTGGTAGCGGAAAATTTCTTCCTATGCCATTAGGGATAACAGCTACAAATTTGGATATGAAATTAACTGATGCAGATTTCGTAGAACTTAATAAGCTTAGCGCTTTACAATTAGCTGCATGTTTTGGGATAAAGCCTAACATACTAAATGATTATTCTAAATCAAGCTATTCAAACAGCGAGACACAACAGTTAGATTTCTATGTAAATAGCCTGCAGCCTATTTTTAAAATGTATAATGACGAAATGACTAGAAGCTTATTAGATACTATCCAAAAACTTAAGTATTTCTTTATTGAAATTGATAAAGAAAAACTATTTGAGCTAGATAAGAAGACGTTAATGGAGATTGTAAAAGATGGTGTAAATAATTTTCTTATTACTCCCAATGAGGGCCGAGAAAAATTAGGTTACTCTTACTACAATGATGATAATGCTAATAAATTATATGGCAATGGTAATCTAATAGAACTTTCAAAGGCGGCGCAAGGCTTGAATTATGCGAAAGGAGGTAATCAGTAATGAGGATAGAAATTAAGGGCCCTAGAATCAGCGATTCGCAGCAATGGATTTATGATTGGCTCGAAATGCCTGCTACAAGTCCTAAAAAAGTAAATGATTTAATAAATCAAGCGTTACCCGGTGAGGAATTAGAAGTCATTATAAATAGTGGCGGCGGTTCCGTTTTTGCTGGAAGTGAAATATTTACAACTTTAAGAAGTCACAATGGAAACACTAAAGGGAAAATAGTTGGGTTAGCAGCTAGTGCAGCAAGTATGATTGCCATGGGAGTAAAAGATTTATCAATTGCACCCACAGGACAAATAATGATTCATAGAGCATCAACTTATGGCGAAGGTAATGCGGAAGATATGCAAAAGACCGTAGATATGTTAAAAGGTGTTGATAAATCTATTGCAAATGCCTATATCCTAAAAACTGGCATTAGTCAATCAAAATTATTAGATATGATGTCTAAAGAAACATGGTTAGATGCAGATACAGCTAAAGAAATGGGATTTGTAAATTCTATAATGTTTGAAGATGAGTTTCAAGCAGTGGCTACTATTGATAATAGTGCGATGATACCGGAAAAGCTTATAAATAAGATTATGGATAAGGTCAAGAACGAAATTGAACTTAAAAATAAATCTAATCAAAATAACAATGATCTAGAACTGGCTAAAGCAATGCTAAAAATTAAATTGCTATAGAAGTTCTTTTTTTATACCAATTTTTAAAATGAAAGTGAGGAAAAATAATGTTATTAAGCGAACAATTAAGAGCAAAATTAGAAAATTTAAGAGTAGAAGCTAATGCATTAATGAATAAAGAGGGAGTTACAGCGGAGGAAATTAATGCTAAAGCAGCAGAAATTGATACTATGAAAGCAAAAATTCAATACCAGGAAAGAGTTGAAGCTGAAGAAGCTGCCGCAGCGCAAGCTAAAATTAATAATGGTGGTATAGATCCATCTGACACAAAGGATATAGACATAAAGCAAGTTTTTGCAAAAGTTGTAGCCGGTAAGGAAGTTACTGCAGAAGAAAAAGCAGCGATTCAAAACTATGTTGTAGAATCAGATCCTAAAAAAGGCGGGATTGGTGTTCCAGCAGATGTGTCAACAGATATAAAACAATACCAAGATGCAACTAGAATGTTTGATATAAGGTCATATATTACGGTAGAACCTGTTAAAACAATGTCCGGCAGCAGACCATATGCAACTAATCAGCCTCAAGCAAGTGGATTTGCACCAGTAGATGAATCAAAAGCAGTTCAAGCGATGTATGAGCCTACATTTGACTCTATGAACTATTTAATACAAAAGTATGGCGGCTATATACCAGTAACAAATGAACTTTTAGAAGATGATGCTAGTGGAATGTATAGTTATCTTGTTAAATGGTTAGCAGAAAACGAGCTTAACACATACGCTTACCAAGTATTTAATGGAACTGGCACAAAATCGGCTCAAGGTATCTTAACAGAAATTGAGAAAACTACACCCTTAAATGGAGTCTTAAACGGAAGAGTAGAAAAAATAGTAGTTGCTCCGACAGTAGATAAATTTAAATCGGTAATAAATGTAGATTTGGAAACATTAACTACTGATACAATAAGAATATTAACCAATGCAGACGGATATAACTACCTAGATTCTCTACAAGATAAACAAGGTAGATATTACATGCAGCCGGA
>NZ_JBNFTW010000027.1:0-2431 GCF_049943955.1 Desulfosporosinus sp. SYSU MS00001 | reverse complement strand
GTTTATCGTGCAAGTACGCTTCAATTTTCTCGAAGTCCGAATTGTTTCAGCAAAAACTTCCATATGTAAAATATTCCTATTAAATAAGACCCACATCCATACCGGGTTTCACTTTCCAGCGGAAGGTCTTCATCGTCCACCTCCGGAGAACAGGCCACCATCACGCATCTGTGTCTGAATTTCATCACGGGCACCCTTGCGGGCCATGTCATACACCGCCTTCAGAGCAGCCGGACCTATCTGCCCGTTCGTGCCGTCGTTGTTAATCACCACATGGTTATTCTGCTCAAACGTCCCGGACGCCTGCGACCGGCTGTCTGCCATGCTGCCCGGTGTACCGACATAACCGCCGGTGGCATAGCCGCGCATCAGCCGGTAAAGATTCCCCACGCCAATCCGGCTGGTTGCCTCCTTCGTGAAGACAAACTCACCACGGTGAACAATCCCCGCTGGCTCATATTTGCCGCCGGTTCCCGTAAATCCTCCGGTTGCAAAATGGAATTTCGCCGCAGCGGCCTGAATGGCTGTACCGCCTGACGCGGATGCGCCGCCACCAACAGCCCCGCCAATGGCGCTGCCGATACTCCCGACAATCCCCACCATTGCCTGCTTAAGCAGAATTTCTGTCATCATGGACAGCACGGAACGGGTGAAGCTGCGCCAGTTCTGCTCACTGCCGGTCAGCATCGCCGCCATATTCTGTGCAATACCATCAAAGGTCTGCGTGGCTGCACTTTTTACCTGCGACATACTGTCCGTGGCGCTCTCTTCCCACTCACTCCAGCCGGACTTCAGGCCTGCCATCCAGTTCCCGCGAAGCTGGTCTTCAGCCGCCCAGGTCTTTTTCTGCTCTGACATGACGTTATTCAGCGCCAGCGGATTATCGCCATACTGTTCCTTCAGGCGCTGTTCCGTGGCTTCCCGTTCTGCCTGCCGGTCAGTCAGCCCCCGGCTTTTCGCATCAATGGCGGCCCGTTTTGCCCGTTGCTGCTGTGCGAATTTATCCGCCTGCTGCGCCAGCGCGTTCAGGCGCTCCTGATACGTAACCTTGTCGCCGAGTGCAGCCAGCTGGCGTTTGTACTCCAGCGTCTCATCTTTATGCGCCAGCAGGGATTTCTCCTGTGCAGACAGCTGGCGACGTTGCGCCGCCTCCTCCAGTACCGCGAACTGACTCTCCGCCTTCCACAAATCCCGGCGCTGCTGGCTGATTTTCTCATTTGCTCCGGCATGCTTCTCCAGCGTCCGGAGTTCTGCCTGAAGCGTCAGCAGGGCAGCATGAGCACTGTCTTCCTGACGATCGCCCGCAGACACCTTCACGCTGGACTGTTTCGGCTTTTTCAGCGTCGCTTCATAATCCTTTTTCGCCGCCGCCATCAGCGTGTTGTAATCCGCCTGCAGGATTTTCCCGTCTTTCAGTGCCTTGTTCAGTTCTTCCTGACGGGCGGTATATTTCTCCAGCGGCGTCTGCAGCCGTTCGTAAGCCTTCTGCGCCTCTTCGGTATATTTCAGCCGTGACGCTTCGGTATCGCTCTGCTGCTGCGCATTTTTGTCCTGTTGAGTCTGCTGCTCAGCCTTCTTTCGGGCGGCTTCAAGCGCAAGACGGGCCTTTTCACGATCATCCCAGTAACGCGCCCGCGCTTCATCGTTAACAAAATAATCATCCTTGCGCAGATTCCAGATGTCGTCTGCTTTCTTATACGCAGCCTCTGCCTTAATCAGCATCTCCTGCGCGGTATCAGGACGACCAATATCCAGCACCGCATCCCACATGGATTTGAATGCCCGCGCAGTCCTGTCTGCCCAGGTCTCCAGCGTGCCCATGTTCTCTTTCAGGCGGCGGGTCTGGTCATCAAACCCTTTCGTTGCGGCCTCGTTCGCCGCCTGCAATGCCCCGGCTTCATCGCCGGAACGCTGCAACTGAGCAACATACGCAATCTGCTCCGCCGACACGTTATGGAACTGGCGAGCCATCGCCGTCAGCCCCGACGTCGGGTCTGTGGTCAGCTTCCCGAAGGCTTCAGCGACCTTGTCCACCTCCACGCCGGATGCAGAGGAGAAACGCGCCACACTCTGGCTGATGGACGCAATCTGAGCCTCACCGCTTACCCCCGCCTTAACCAGTGCGCTGAGTGACTCGCTGGTCTGGTTAAACGTCAGCCCTGCCGCCTGCCCGGCTCTGGACAGGACCAGCATACGATCTGCCGTCAGTCCCGCCTGATTGCCGGAAAGGACCAGCGTTTTGTTGAAATCGGACAGGGTTGAGTTGCCCTGATACCAGGCATACGCCAGCGCACCGGTCGCCACCGCCAGCGAGGTGGCCCCCACCATCGGCAGGGTGATCGCACCGGCAAGCCCCCTGAACATGGGGATCATCCCGCCGAAGGAGTCCTTCACCTGCCCCCCCTGTTGCAGCAGGATCAGCCACGGACTT
>NZ_JBNFTW010000026.1:0-2835 GCF_049943955.1 Desulfosporosinus sp. SYSU MS00001 | reverse complement strand
CTATTGATGTAGTAACATTACACGATAAGGAAGGGCATATGAAGCCTATGCGCTTTAGAATTAAAAATATAGACCAATCATATGCCACGATTAAAATAGAGCGTATATAGCGTTCTGAGCGCGTTAAAATAGATGGTGTAGAATACATTATTTATCATTGCTTAATTATAAATAATGGAATCAAGCAGCTTTGCGAAATTAGGTTTGAGGTAAATAAATGTAAGTGGTATCTATGGAAGTTGTAAATTGTCGAAATATTTCTAATAAAACTTTCATCACTTTTGTTGATTAGTCATGACAAATGATGTACAATATATATTGTAAGGAGGTGCTGAAAGTGAAAGAATTTTTTAATACAAAAATAAATGCAGATTTAAAGCGAGCATTAAAGGAATTATCTGAAGAAACTATGATACCACAATCAAAGCTAACAGAGGTAGCCTTTCAAGACCTCTTTAAAAAATACAAGAAGGAGGTAAAAAGTGAAATCAAAAAATAAAATTAGCAGTTCGCACTCTCCAAAGTTATCGAACTGCCTACAAGGAATTGTGAATGTATATCAAATTACCTATTGATATTATATCACATATTCCCTGATTTTAATACAAAATCGAGGTGAAATTTTTGCGTAAAGATTTAAGCTCAGTGTATGATCTAATTAGGGCTGATGGAAGTATTGTACTCAATAAAAATCTTTGTTTTGCTATAGGGCTTGATGCAACATTAGTCTATAGTGAATTATTATCAAGATATAATTACTTTAATATTCGAGAAGAATTAGACGAAGAAGGATATTTTTTCAATACAATAGACGATTTTGAAAGAGCTACAACTCTTGACGATAAGCAGCAGAAAAAGGCTATTGATAGATTGGCTAATTTTGGACTTATTAAAACTAAATTAAAGGGAGTTCCGGCACGCAGACATTTTCTAATTATTGATGATATTACTTTACTATTCCGTTATATAGATACTGGAAAGAAAAGAATAGAGATATTAGAAGAAAAACAAAAAGCTGAAAAGGAAAAGAAGATTCAAAAGAGGAAAGAACGTGAAGAATTGCGTTCAAGTCAGATAAATCAACAGTTCACCCAAAATGGCGAAACTGGTTCCTCCATTTCTACTGAACAAGATTCGGCGATTTGGGGACATAATAATACTAAAGTTAATAATACCACCTTTAATAATACTAACTCTAATATTAATGGTGGGGCCCGTGAGCCAGAGGTAAGGGAGGGTACTTTACCTATAGGTAAAGATACACCTAACAACTCACTTCCATTCTATGACTATTTCATGGGCCTGTTAAAAGATTGTAAAACAAATTATAAGCAGCAAATATTAGAGACAGTAATTTATTATTACGGAAAGTATTATGAAAAATTCAGCGTTGAACATATTCGATATAAGCGTAAGAGTTGCTTAGTGGTAATAGATAAATTAGATACTTTATATTACATGGGTATTGCAGAGGAAAACATGGATAGATTTTTAAAAGTAAATTTGCAAGATGTAAAGGGTATGATAGATAAACATTTTGAAACAAAGTATAAAAAGAATAGCTATACATTGCTAAGTTTTCTTAATGATAATATTTTAAAGAATAGATATCATGAAGTTGTTGAATAGTACCCCTCTAAAACGTTTACTTTTAGCGTATAATAGAAAAAGCTCTAGTCTCTAGCTAGGGCTTCAAATACACTTTTAAAGCCCTCCTGCGCTTCTTTAGGAAGTTTACGGAAGGTATAAATCATGTTTAATTCATCAAGGGTTATTCCTTTGTTGTCATTTAAATCTAATAGCCAAGAACTAGATACGCGGTATGTTTCACAAACAGCTTTTATTAACTCGATAGATGGAAAGACCTGGCCTGTTTCATATCGTGCTAATTGGCTTCTATCTAAAGTGATACCTATTCTACTTATAAATTCTTCCTGGGTTAGTTCTTGGGAAGTGCGTATATATTTAATTTTTAATCCGATTAATGTTTTAAAATCCATAATAGCACCTCAAAAAATAAAAATCCTTTTAATAATAACATGAGGTGGTAATTATTACATCTAGTGTATATATCATCACTAGCATTAACGGAAAAGATATGTTCACTCACTTGGTACTAGAATAAAATAACAATAATTTGTATAATTGTAGGGCGCTAACAAATGGGGAAGGGGGATTAAATTATGAGAGAGTTATTAAAACCGGCACAAAAATTATGCAATTTAAGAGAATCATTAGGAGTTACGCAAGATGCTTTTCAATGTGATGGGTTAAGCAGAGGGCATTATTGCAGATTAGAAAAAGAAAAGAGAAACATTACTGCAGACACAGCTAGAATTATAATTCGAATAGCAAATGAAATTGCAGAAGAAAAAGAGTTAGATATACTTATACCTACCGTAGAATATCTGCTTGAATCAAACGAATATCAGGCTAACAGGATATTGCTTGAAAATTATTATGTAGAAATAACCACTATGATAAAAAGTGAAGAAGAATATAATTTAAAAAAGGCTGAGATTGAGGAATTTATAAATAAATATGATAATTTAATATATAATCATACAAAATCTAAAATTCAGTACGGGTACGCAAAGGCATTATGGAATCTGAATTTATTGGACAAATCAGAGAGGCAATATTACAGCGCCTATTCATATTCATCAAAGGTAGATGATTATGAAACTGTTATTAGGTTGTTAAATCTAAAAGCTCATATAAATTGCAGGACCAATAGAGACAGCGAAATAATGAATCTTTATCTACATGCATTAGATTTAGCTGTAAACAATAAAATTCTTGATGATGAACTTATTTCAAACCTATATTATAATA
>NZ_JBNFTW010000025.1:0-3236 GCF_049943955.1 Desulfosporosinus sp. SYSU MS00001 | reverse complement strand
CCGAAAGTGTGGCTAGAAGCGTATTATTGCAAAATAAAGGTCAAACTTCCAATACTAATATAATAGAAAATGTTCAAATTAATGCCAAGGATATAAGAGACATAAATGACATATATAATTTATTCAATAGGTTTCAACAGGCATATAGAGCAAAATAAAATTTAGGAGGTTTTTTTATATGTTAACATACACCATGATTGAAAGAAATAACAATATATATTTTGTAAGTACGCAGGACAGCATGGCTATAGTTTTTAACAAATTTTATGTTGATGGCATAAGGGCGAATGAAGGATTATATACTATAAATATAAATGATGGTAGCCAAGTGTTAGTAACTGTAGGTGCAGATGGACAGGTGTTAGATAAGCAGACTATAGAGCCTGCTACAACTACTACTACAACTGGAGCTGTGGCAAGTGTCTAGTACTGTAGCAACAATTGAATTTGAAAACCCTACAGATTTAATAACTACAGACACAGGGGCAGAAACACAGGGACAGGCATATACATTGTCTGTTCCTTCTCTTGCTACTGAACCCATTACAGTTACAGCACCGAATGGAGAGTATTTTAGTTGGCAACCACAAATGTTGCTTTATCAAGACGAAATTGGTGTGCAAGATTTTATAATCGAGTCTATGCCATCCGATTTAACTATTTTAGGCAGGCAAGCAAGATATTTGAGAACTTTTGCAAATGCAGATGATGTATTTCACGCACAAAATGATAGGGTTAAGCACTGGACAGTACTTAACGAACCTCCAAGACCAGCAGCCGAATATCTTAGTGGTGTAATACAGTTTGGAATAAGCGGTATTATAAACGGAACAATACTACAAGAAGGTACTTATGACAGTATTGAAAATGGAATATTTAATCTTCCAAAGCCTATAATAAAAGACTTAACAGGGCAAGAGATAGAAGGGAATTATGAAGTGGTAAACAGTGATAAGGGGCAGATACTTTATATTTGGTTTGATGCAAGTTTTTTAAATCAAGCTGTTTATCCTATAATGATTGACCCTACAGTTATTATAGCAAGTGCTTACGATACATTCGGCAATGGTGGAAGAAAAATAGTAAGATTAAGCAATGGTTGGTTTGTTTGTATGGTTTACGATTCATCTTTTCCTGAATGGAATGTATATAAATCTACAGATAACGGGGTGACTTTTTCTTATTTAGGTAATATAAAATTTGGCAGTGCACCAAATGGAGTTACTCAGGATGCAAGTATGGTTGCTAATGGCACAAAGGTCACATTTGTATATGGGTGTAAAGGTTCTGGAGGAACTGGAATTTATTCTACGGCTGTAGATATTACAACAGTGGCAGCCAATACAGAATTAACAAATTTAAACTTTGTAAATGCATGTGGGAGTACTATCTATCAAACTATAAATTCCGTAACATCTACAATTGATAATAATGGCAAAATACATATAGCCTATGATTACGATAACAGCTATGCTACTGATATATATTACAATTGCAGTTCAGATGGCGGAAATACATGGGGGACACCTACACAAATAACACATTTAGGAACTGCAAACGGAAGATATAACACATATCCATCTATTACAATTGGCAAAAACGGATATCCGTTAATAGCTTGGCAAGGTTATGATGGAGCAGAATATTTAATACGATATTCTTACTTTAATGGGAGCACCTGGCAACTTGGAGGAAATACGAACTATGGTTTAGGAATTTATTATAGCACCACTTATAATCAAAAATTTGTATCCGCATTAACACAAAAATATGGCCCTAATGCAGGTAGAACATGGGTAGTTTGGCAAGGAGTATATCCTCAAAACACATCTACATACCATATATATGGAGCATATTCAGATGATATGGTTAATTGGAGTGCATTAATCGACTTAGCTTTAGGTACTAATCCAATATTGTCTGAAGATAAGGCAGGAAATGTATATACATTGTACGATTATAATGGAGATGGTTATCTTTACCTTTTAAAATGTGCTGCAGGGACAGCAACTTTTGGGAATCTTACAAGGATGGATGCAGGAGCGAATCCTAATATCGTAGATTATGAACTAAATAGCATGATAGGTTATATATTTAAAACAGCATCAGCTATATCCTTTGATAAAATACTTCTTAATCAGCCTCCATTAGCACCAACATTAAATCCTCAGCAGAATTTCGATGCTACAGTAGGTGCTACATTTACATGGACTTTTAATGATCCTGACATTGGAAATACTCAATCAGCTTTTCAATTGCAAATAATTAAAGTAAGTGATGGTTCAGTAGTTAAAGATACTGGCAAAACAGTTAGTACAAATTCGAGTTATACTTTGCTAGCTAATACCTTAATCAATACGCAACAATATCAATGGCGAGTTATGACATGGGATAATTCAGATGTTTCAAGTCCTTGGAGTACTTTAGGTACATTTAATACTTACGCACCATCTACGCTTACAGTGACTAATCCTACAGATAATGCGACTATACCAACAAGTAGTATTACGGTGGCATGGAATTTTAACGATAATCAAGGGCTTAGTCAAAGTTCATACCAAGTAAAATTAACTGATAATGCCGACAATATCCTTTTTGACAGTGGCAAAGTAGCTGATACTAATGCAAGAGCTTTAACAATAAATTATACACTTGATAACAATACAGCTTATAAAACCAAGATAACCTTATGGAATAGTGGAGGAATACAAAGCACAGAGGTAGTTAGGGCATTTTCAACTAGCTTTACACCGCCAGCAACACCAACTATAAGCAGTACGCAAGATAATATAAGAGGTGCAATAACTTTAAATGTAGTTAATCCTTTACCAGCATTAAGCCTAACAGTTGACTTCAAGAGCAAAACCGCAGGTGATACAACGGGCAATCCTAACATTGCGAAATATATGGCAAATAGTTCATTACAAGCACCAAATGCTACCTATACTTATAATAATGCTGTTACTAATGGAGATTTTAGCAATGGCACTACAGGGTGGAGTAGCACGAATTCAACTGGATTTACTGCTTCCAATAATGTTGCTTCTTTTATTGCTACTGCACAATACGGTTCAATACGTAACTCTATATCCAACTTTAGTAACTATATAGGACACAAGCTTTATTTCTCAGCTAGAATAAAATCTACCTCTAGTAATGTTATTTTAGCTTTGAATGATGGAATACAGCAACCACAGGACATTACATCTGGCTCAAATATGTTTGAAAAATTGTCT
>NZ_JBNFTW010000024.1:0-3885 GCF_049943955.1 Desulfosporosinus sp. SYSU MS00001 | reverse complement strand
GCGTATTGTTCGGGAATTTGCTGCATGGCCTCATTGAAACAAGCAACGTACGTCTTAAAACAAACTCCGGATGCCAAGGTCTCGATGTTTTACATCGATGTCCGGGCGATGGGGAAATATGAAGACTTTTATAATAATGTCAAAGATAAGATCAACCTCATCAAAGGTAAAGTTGGGGAGATCTCGGAAGATGCCGGGACGAAGGATCTGATTGTTCAAGTAGAGAATCAAGAGACCGGTGAAATTATGAGAGAACGAGTGGACATGGTGGTGTTGGCCACAGGGATGGTGCCGTCCACCGTGGGAACGAAAGTACCGGCTGGTATAGTGTATGATGAGGATGGATTTATTGCTTCCGAGACAGAGAAACCGGGGATTTACGGCGCAGGAAGCGTGAAGAAGCCCTTGGATGTAGCCTCATCGGCAAAAGATGCTACAGCTGCAGCACTAAAAGCTCTACAATCTACGGTGAGGAGGTAGCTCAATGGATAAAAAGACAGGGGTATATATCTGCAGCGGCTGTGGAATTGGAGACGCCTTAGACATAGCAGCTTTGTCCAAGGTTGCCACCAAAGAAAGTAAAGTACCCGTATGTAAGACCCACGCATTTTTGTGCGGAGAAGAAGGCGTGGCGCAAATAAAAAGTGACATCGAAAACGAAGGGGTAAACACGGTGGTCATCGCCGGATGTTCCTCACGCGTAAATTATGATGTCTTTGACTTTGGGCCTTCAGTCATCCTGGAACGGGCGAATTTGCGGGAGCAAGTCATTTGGTGCCATCCGGCAGAGGATGAAGACACCCAAATGATGGCGGAAGACAGCCTGCGGATGAGTTTGGCAAAAGCAGGGCATATTGAAATTCCTGAAGGATACCAGGGAGAAAACATGGTTAAGACCATTCTCGTCGTAGGCGGCGGACTCACAGGAATCACGGCAGCTCTTGAAGGAGCAAAAGCCGGCTATAAGACGGTTCTTGTGGAGAAGAATCCGGTGCTGGGCGGCTGGATGAACAATCTGTTCAAACAAGCTCCCTTAAAAGATCCCTACAGCGATCCGGAAGAGGTAGACATCGCAGCCCGGATACAAGAAGCAGAAGCCAACCCGGATGTCACGATCTATACGAGTGCAGAAATCAAAGAGATCGCCGGGGCGCCCGGAATGTTTGACGTCAAAATCGAACAGAATGGCCAGGAAATTAATGAACGAATCGGATCGGTTGTGTTAGCCACCGGTGCCGTACCCTATGACGCATCGAAATTAGAACACTTGGGCTATGGCAAATATGCTAACGTCATAACTAATCAAGCCTTTGAAGAATTAGCCAAGAACGGAAAGATCGTACGCCCGGGAGATGGCAAAGAAGTACAAAGCGTTGCCTTCCTGCAATGTGCAGGGTCACGGGATGCAGAGCACCTGCCGTATTGCTCGTCAGTATGTTGTGTAGAATCCTTGAAACAAGCAACCTACCTGAAAGAGCAAAACCCGGAAGCCGCGATCTACGTTTTCCATAAAGATATCCGGACTCCCGGACAATATGAAAAGCTGTACAAACGGGTTCAGAAAGACGGAGCCGTTTTCGTACGAGGCGATGTCACGGGGATTACAGAAGACGACGATAAGAACCTGCTCATCGAAGCAGCCGACGTTCTCACCGGTGCAACCATAGGAACAGAAGGCGTAGACTTAGTTGTCTTAGCCACAGGGATGGTACCGACAACGGCGATCGGAGAAAGCTTAGATGCGAAGAGCGAGGACGAAGAAAAAGAAGAGAAACCACAAGGCGACACGATTATACGGTCGAACCTCTTAAACCTGGCGTATCGCCAAGGACCAGAGATGCCGACATTAAAATATGGATTTTCGGATTCACACTTTGTATGTTTCCCGTATGAAACACGACGAACAGGGATTTATGCAGCAGGAAGCGTAAGAGCACCGATGGATGCGCTGTCAAGCATCGAAGATGCGACAGGAGCAGCCATGAAAGCCATCCAATGCATAGAACTGAGCGAACTCGGTTCCGCAGTGCATCCAAGGGTGGGGGATCTGTCCTTCCCGAGTTTTGCGATGCAGCGTTGTACGCAATGTAAACGTTGTACCGTGGAATGTCCGTTCGGAGCGATCAACGAAGATGATAAATTCAATCCGCTGCCGAATCCAACCCGTTGCCGCCGGTGCGGAATCTGTATGGGAGCCTGCCCGGAACGGATTATATCCTTCAAAAACTACTCCGTGCCGATGATCGGTAACATGATCAAAGCCATCGAAGTGCCGGAAGAGGATGAAGAAAAACCAAGAATTGTGGTATTTGCCTGTGAAAACGATGCCATACCGTGCTTAGACATGGCGGGAATCAATCGCCTGAGTTACAACGCTTGGGTACGGGTGATACCGGTAAGATGCTTAGGTTCCATGAGCCTGGTGTGGATCGCGGATACGTTATCCAAAGGAATTGATGGCATACTCCTTCTCGGATGTAAGCATGGCGACGATTACCAATGCCACTTCATCAAAGGAAGCGAATTGGCAGAAACACGACTCTCCAAAGTGGCAGAAACGTTAGACCGATTGTCCTTAGAGTCGGAACGTGTACGGATGGAACAAGTGTCCATTATGGATTACGACCAAATACCAGGAATCTTGGACGGCTTTGCCGAGAGACTAGAAGAACTGGGTCCTAACCCCTATAAAGGGTTCTAAGTCCTTGAATAGCAAAGGAGCATTAGTATGGAAGAAATAAAAAGTGTATCTCTGGAGATGAAAGATTATATTGTTTCTTCAGGGGCGGAGACGCTCAGCTGGTGTATGCAATGCGGACTCTGCACCAACCTTTGTCCTTGGCGGTTAGTCCCCGGAGAAGTAAGCGAATCATTTAACATCCGGAAAATGCAGCGCTTGGGACAATTGGGATTAGAAGGATTTGAAGACGAAGAAATATTGTTTGCCTGCGCAACCTGCGGGATGTGTCAAGCGAATTGCCCGCGAAAAGTAGAAATCATCAACAATGTACGGTCCATGCGAAACACGACAGTAGGTGCAGGATTTTTGCCGGCGCACCTGAGGCCGATTGCCGGAAGCATCCATGCCAACGGAAATCCGTGGTCAGGAGAGAAAGAGAAGCGTGCGGAATGGCAAGAAGGATTGGATATTCCGGCCTTCAGTGAGGATACTGAATACTTGCTGTATGTATGCTGCACGTCCTGCTATGATACCCGAAGCAAAAAGATTGCCAAAAGCATCGTAAGCCTGTTAAAAGAAGCAGGGGTAAGCTTTGGAGTATTGACGGCGGAAGAGAACTGCTGTGGAGAGACCATCCGCAAACTGGGCGATGAGGAATTGTTCCAAAAGTTAGCGGAGTCCAATATAAATCTGTTTAACAGTAAAGGGGTCAAAAAGATCATAACGACATCGCCGCACTGCTTATATGCCTTTAAGAAGGATTACCCGGATTACGGCGGAGAGTATGAAGTCGTGCATTATTCAGAAGTGCTGAGTAAGCTGATGAAAGAAGGGAAACTGACCTTTAAGGGAGAAGTAGGTAAAAAGGTAACCTTCCATGATCCGTGTTACTTAGGGCGACATAATGAAGTGTATGATGCTCCTCGTGAACTGATCCAAGCGATCCCGGGAGTAGAATTCGTGGAACTGGAAAGGAACAAGAGCAAAAGCCTCTGCTGTGCAGGCGGAGGAGGAAGAGTCTGGGCAGAAGTGCCGATGGGCCAGCGCTTTGGAGAACTGAGAATTACCGACGCGGTGGAAAAACAGGCCGATGTATTGGTAACGGCATGTCCTTATTGCATCCTGATGCTCGACGATGCCTGTGCCGGACTGGAAAAGAAAGATGTCCTGGAAGTTATGGAAATGTCCGAACTCCTTTGTTCAGC
>NZ_JBNFTW010000023.1:0-5095 GCF_049943955.1 Desulfosporosinus sp. SYSU MS00001 | reverse complement strand
AAAAACAGGCCGATGTATTGGTAACGGCATGTCCTTATTGCATCCTGATGCTCGACGATGCCTGTGCCGGACTGGAAAAGAAAGATGTCCTGGAAGTTATGGAAATGTCCGAACTCCTTTGTTCAGCCAGCAAGCCTTAATATTCCGTAGGTGATGCCATTTCCCCATATAGGGGAGGTGTCCAATATATTCAATCATTATACCCAATAAGCCGTTGACAAAATAGGAAAAGTTAGGAGGAGAAAGCATGAACATCATCGTTTGCATCAAACAAACATTTGATACCGAGGCTAAAATTGTTCTTGATGGTAATGGCAAAATCGATCCCAACGGGGTCAACCTAATTATTAATCCTTACGATGAGTACGCTATTGAAGAGGGCATTCGTCTGAAGGAGAAATTTGGTGGCGATGTTACGATCGTTACTATGGGGGGCCCACGTGCTCAGGAGGCTGTTCGTACAGCTTTAGCAATGGGGGCTGATAAAGGTGTCGTCGTTAATGATCCTATTTTAGAGGGCACGGATGAATGGGCTAATGCTGAAATTCTTGCTAAAGCAGTAGCACAACTCCCTTATGATATCATCTTATCCGGCCGTATTGCCATTGATGACGGAGCAAGCCAACTTAGTGTGCGTTTAGCAGAAGCCTTAAATATTCCTTCAGTAACCAGCGTTCTTAAGCTTGAAGTTGCTGGAACTCAAGTTACTGCAACCCGTGAAATTGACGGCGGAACAGAAACCATTGAAGTTGCCTTACCTGCTGTATTCACAGCCCAAAAAGGACTCAATGAACCCCGTTATCCATCGGTAGCAGGAATCATGAAGGCTAAAAAGAAACCTTTAAAATCAATGGCTGTTGCTGACCTCGGGTTAGCTGCCGGTGACTTAGCATCAAAAATGAGTGTTCAGAAATACACCTTGCCTACTGCTCGCCAAGCAGGACAAAAGATCCCTGGAGATGCACCTCAAGCCGCCAAAGAATTAGCACGACTATTGCATGAAGAAGCTAAAGTTCTGTAGAAGGAGGAATAAACATGGCAAAAGGAATATGGGTTGTTGTTGAACAACGCGAACAACAAATTCGTAAAGTTTCATTAGAACTTCTTGGACAAGGACGGAAAATGGCCGATGAGACTGGCGAACCCTTAGTCGCTGTTGTACTTGGTCAAGGAATAGAAGGACTTGCACAAACTCTTGTTGCTAATGGAGCAGACAAAGTTATTATTGTTGAAAATGAGAAATTGGCAGAGTATACAACCGGTGCCTATACTTCGGCATTGAACCAGTTGATTCGCAAAGAGGAACCACAAGCTGTCCTTATGGGTAATACAGCTGTTGGAAAGGACCTCGCTCCTCGGTTGGCCCAACGTTTAGGTGTTGGTCTTGCTTCTGACTGCACGGGTATTGAACTCGATGCCAACAGCTTCATGACCTTCAAACGTCCTATTTATGCTGGTAAAGCATTTGAATATCTTGCTTCCAGTGTTCGTCCTATTCTGGCTACAATTCGTCCCAATACCTTTAACCTACCTGTTGCTGATGATTCCCGCAAGGCAGAAGTTGTTAAAGAAAGTGCGGATATCGATGCTGCAGATTTACGCGCAATCCTTAAAGAAGTTGCTATTGCCGCTTCTAAACGACCTGAATTAACTGAAGCTAACATCATTGTTTCCGGCGGACGCGGCATGAAAGGCCCTGAAAACTATGTTATCTTAGAAACTCTGGCTGATGTTATTGGCGCAGCAGTTGGCGCATCACGTGCTGCTGTTGATGCAGGTTGGAGAGAGCAAAAGTTCCAAGTTGGACAAACAGGTAAGACTGTTGCTCCTACTCTCTATATCGCCTGCGGGATTTCCGGAGCTATTCAGCACCTTGCAGGGATGGGCTCTTCTAAATTTATTGTTGCTATTAATAAAGATCCTGAAGCTAATATTTTCAACGTTGCAGACTATGGAATTGTTGGAGATCTCTTCGAAGTAGTTCCAGTGCTGACCGAAGAATTTAAAAAGATTGTTAATGCTTAACAATGTGTTAATGCTTTAATAGTAGTTCTAGGATTTTATGTTGATATTTGATAATTGAATAAATCTAATTTAGCGAAGCGCCCCTATAGGTGCTTCGCTAAATGAATAAGGAGAGATGAGAATGGCCACACGTCAAGTGTATTGGAACATTGAAGGAGAGCATTGGCTTTATTTATTCTTCATCATTGCACTGATTTTCTTCGGTTACGGAGTGTACAAACGTTTGTCACTTTGGAAATTGGGAAAACCTGAGAATCGCTGGAAAGACGTATGGCAAGGCATAAAAGATATTCTTGTATATGGATTCGGCCATAAACGAATCCTTAAAGATTCTTATCCGGGTATTATGCATTTTTGCATTTTTTGGGGATTTGTATTTTTAGCGTTTGCTACTGCTATGATTACACTTCAAGCAGACTTTGGCTTACATATCTTCCATGGATGGCTATATTTATTCATTAAATTGACAGCTAATTTTTTCGGTTTATTAGCAATCCTGGGAATCATAACAGCAGGCTTTCGTCGGTATATACAAAGACCTGATCGCCTAGATAATAAAACTGATGATGCAATTACTCTAGCTTTAATATTTGCAATCCTTTTAACGGGCTTTGTAATTGAAGGAGTCCGTATCGCTGCAACACCTGATCCTTGGGCCGGATGGGGATTTATAGGACAGTGGATATCTATTCCTCTTAAAGCATCTCTCAATGAAGCACAATTACTCTCGCTGCACAGATTCCTGTGGTGGTTCCATCTTCTTTTAGCCATGACATTTATCGGGTATTTCCCATATTCAAAATTGTTCCATGTAATACTTGGCCCTTTGAATATGTTTTTCCGTCATCGGGGACCAATAGGGATTCCTGAACCCATCGATTTTGAAGATGAGAACCTTGATACATTTGGAAAAAGTCAACTGCGTGAGTTTAGCTGGAAAGCTCTGTTTAATACTGATGCTTGCTTACGTTGCGGACGTTGTCAGGATAATTGTCCTGCTTATTTAAGCGGGAAACATTTGAGTCCTAAAAGGATAATTCAAGATATGCGCATTCTAATGGAAGAAACGGGTGAAGCTCTTAAGGCGTCTCAAAAATTGGCTCTGTCAACACAAAGTGCCGATTCGGAAAGCGCTGCATCAGAAGAACCTGTGGAACTTCCCGTACCGTCTCTCATTGGGGAAGTTATTCCTGAAGAAGACTTGTGGTCTTGTACAACGTGTCGTTCTTGTGAACAACAATGCCCTGTTTTCGTTGAACATGTTGACAAAACTATAGACATGCGACGAAATTTGGTTCTTATGGAAACTCGATTCCCGGCTGAAGCACAGTTAGCCTTCAGAAATATGGAGAACAATGGTAACCCATGGGGGATTGGCTGGACGACCCGTGCTGATTTCATCAAAGGATTAGGAGTGAAGACCTTCGAAGAAGATCCTAGTGCTGAATATTTGTATTGGCCTGGATGTTCAGGAGCATTTGATGCACGTAATCAAAAAGTTTCTGCAGCACTTGTGAAGTTACTCCAAACCGCCGGTGTTCATTTCGCAATCTTAGGCAACGATGAAAAGTGTTGTGGTGACTCAGCTCGTAAACTTGGAAATGAATATTTATTTTATTCTTTAGCCTCGGAAAATATTGAGGTTATGAAGGGCTATGGAATCAAGAAAATTATAACTCAATGCCCGCATTGCTTTAACATACTAAAGAACGAGTATCCTCAATTGGGTGGAAACTATGAAGTTATTCATCATTCAGTCTTTTTACTGGAGCTTGTTAAAGCCGGAAAACTTAAATTTAAAAATATTGCAGGGAAATCGGTTACTTATCATGACTCTTGCTATTTGGGACGTTACAATCAGATCTATAACCAACCGCGAGAGTTGTTAAAAATGGTGGGTCTGGAAATCAAGGAAATGGCTCATACCGGTGAAAAGAGTTTTTGCTGCGGTGCTGGTGGCGGACGTATGTGGCTTGAGGAACACGAGGGAGAACGTATCAATGTTATGCGTACCGATGAAGCAATCGCTGTTAAAACTGATTATGTGGGTACTGCTTGCCCATTCTGTTTAACCATGATTGTTGATGGAATTGCTATGCGTGAAGTCGGAGAGGATTTAAAAGCCTTAGATATTTCAGAAATTTTGGAAATGGTTATTTAGATTTAGAATTCAGAACATTTAATTTAATCTATAGAAATAAAATATTCACCAAAATACGAAATATTTAATAAATAATAGTTACAATAGACTAAATTTTAGAATTAGAATTTTATGTTCCTTGTTAATTGAATTATTTTTGTCGTTAGAAAGGAGGAATGTGTCCGTAATTATCTGATAAATTTTTTTCTAGAGAATAATTATAATATTCATAATAGTAATTCCATATTGCTTTTAGTCTGGCTTTTGCTAAAGTACGTTATTATTTCCCTAATGCTATAGGAACATGTTATTTAATATTAAGGAGGTTTAACAAATGCCAAGTTTTGTAATTGCAGAAAAGTGTGACGGATGCAAAGGGCAAGATAAAACAGCTTGCATGTATGCATGCCCAAATGACCTGATGTTTTTAGACAAAGAAAGAATGAAAGCTGTAAACCTAGACCCTAGCCAATGCTGGGAGTGCTTATGCTGCGTTAAAGCCTGCCCGCAACAAGCTATGGACCTTCGCGGTTATGCAGATTTCGTTCCCCTCGGTGCTTCTTGCGTACCTCTCCGTGGTTCGGACAGCATTATGTGGACCGTTAAATTCCGCAATGGCATGACCAAACGCTTTAAGTTCCCTATCCGTACGACAGAAGAAGGTTCTGCTGTTCCTGATGGCGGTTTCGTTGAAGATAACACCGATATCAACAGCCTTAATCTGTTCAGCGAACCTTCATCCTTAAAATTACCGGCTGTTTGGACCTATAAAAAATAATCTCTTGAAAACTTGCAATAAGGAAAAATAGGGAGGTTAAAATCAATGCCAATGAACTTTGAAACAGTAGAAGTAACAACCGACCTTCTCATCATCGGAGGCGGAATGGGAGCCTGCGGCGCAGCTGTAGAAGCAGCTTACTGGGGCAAAAA
>NZ_JBNFTW010000022.1:0-5570 GCF_049943955.1 Desulfosporosinus sp. SYSU MS00001 | reverse complement strand
AATAATGCTTTCCCCAAAATGTTTCATTCCACGTTTTCCGGACATAACAAAACCTCCTATTGCAGTTTCTAATTCTACAATAGGAGGTCTTTTTCTTTCAATGTCCGTATTTAGGGGTTCAGTTCAGTTTACCAAGTCTTCTTTTTATTACTGCCAGAAGGAATATCTTTTGGTAATTCTACTGGATTATTAACGACAACTTATGTTCTGGCTCTCTAAACCCGGCAAAACATACGGGTGATTTCTGCAACTCGTTGACCGAGGGCTTTTCCCAATGCTAAATCCGATTCCGTGGGCATATTTGGAGGACTATCAGGGCTGCTTTCCACCGGGCATGTAATCCCGGCTCCATAATACGAGCCGAAGAGGGCGTTTTCCGGAACATTCCCGGGTAAACCAACAATGATCATTCCTTGATGAAGCATGGGTGTTATGAGGTTGAGGAGAGTTGATTCTATTCCGCCGTGAACTGATGCTGTCGTACAAAAAACGGCTCCAATTTTATTAATTAATTTGCCTTCGGCCCATAGAATCCCGAGATCATCAATCCAGGCTTTTAAATTAGCACTTATTGTTCCGAAATGACCGGGACATCCCCAAATAATAGCATCCATCCCTACTAATTCTTCGGGTCTGCTTTCTGAAACATGTTTTAGATGTACCTTTGTATCCTTAATACTTTCAGCACCTGCGGCAATTGCTTTGGCAAGCATTTCAGTATGGCCGCTTTCGCTGTCATAAACAATATAGACGTTCATTTTTTTGTTAAGCCTCCTTTAACAACCTCTTTCGTTAGATTACCAATTTTAATAAACTACTATTCAAATGTCCTGATTCCTTAGCTTCCTAATATTCCCTGTCATAGCTAACAAGAATATAGCGCAAATTAGCTGCAGTTTAACGATTAATTGATGATGTTTCAGAAATCGCAAATGTACAGGAGCTTAAGGAGGTTAAAAAGAATGGCCAACGGACGTGGATCAAATACGAGCCGTATTATTTTAATTAATATTCTTGTTCTGGCGCTGATCATAGGTGGAGGAATTACGGTTTATTATTATTACAATCAATCCTATTATTACGTTACGACAGATAATGCCCGCATTGATGGTCAACAAATTACAATCGGTGCTTTGGGCAATGGTAAAATTGCCGATTGGAATGGATCGGTAAACCGTCGATTCACTGCAGGGCAACGTCTAGGCGGGCTTCAAGTGGTCGGGGGAACCACAGCAACAACTCCTACAACAATGGATATAACTATGCCGGCTAATGGTACGATTGTTCAGCAAAACGTTATCCCTAATAGTTTTGTCGCAGCAGGAACCCCTTTAGCTTACGCTTATAACATGGATGCCTTATGGGTAAGCGCTAACATAAATGAAACGAATATCAACAACATCCAACAAAATCAGAGTGTGGATGTATACGTCGATGCCTATCCCGGTACTGCCCTTTCAGGAAAAGTAAGCCAAATCGGACTGACAACTGCCGCACAATTTTCACTTCTCCCCCAACAAAATACTACCGCCAATTTTACTAAGGTGACACAGGTTATTCCGGTAATAATAACGCTTGATGGTTATAAAGGGTTGAATCTCTCTCCGGGGATGAGTGTAACAGCACGAATACATATAAGATAAGGGAGTCAAGCAATGATTACTAGAAGAGATACCGGCATTCAAGACTTTAATACTCTTCAAATTCTGATTGTTTTAATGCTGGGTGCCTTTGTTTCCATTTTGAATCAAACTTTGGATAATGTAGCAATACCACATATGATGCTGGATTTTAATGTTTCGGCAAGCACTATCCAATGGATCGTAACGGGGTATATGCTTGTCAATGGAGTGCTGATTCCTATTACTGCCTACCTTATGGAATCAGTAGGAAGCCGGAAACTGGTTTTTGTGGCAATGATCAGTTTTACGTTGGGTTCACTGGTCTGTGCCATATCTCCGACATTTCCCGTTTTTATGACCGGAAGAATTATTCAAGGAATTGGGGCTGGAATTCTTATGCCCTTATTGACCAATGTGTTTCTTGCTATTTTTCCCCCTCATCAAAGGGGTAAAGCTTTAGGAACTATGGGGATCGTCATGGTTTTTGCGCCAGCCATCGGGCCAACTCTCGGAGGGTGGGTAGTTCAGACCTACTCTTGGCGTCTTCTTTTCTCCGCTCTCGTACCAATTGGAGCTCTGGATTTGTTTTTAGCCGTAATCTGGATGAAAGACGTTTTGAAACTAAGTTTTCCGAAGTTTGATGTATGGGGAGCTGTATTTTCGACAATCGGTTTAGGAAGCTTGCTTTACGGGGTTAGCGAAGCGGGCAACAAAGGATGGGGCAGTACGGAAGTTATACTTTTCCTAACAGTTGGGATTTTTTCAATACTGCTTTTTATAAGGCGTGAATTTACGGTAGATTCTCCGATGTTGAACCTGCGTGTTTACAAATACCGAGCATTTACTTTGACAATAATAATTAATGCTGTCGTTACGACAGTTATGTACGCAGCAATGATGCTGCTGCCAATATACTTACAAAATATTCGCGGTTTCACGCCTTTGCAATCAGGTTTCCTCCTATTACCCGGGGCGTTGCTGATGGGAATTATGGGACCCATTGCCGGCGCGATATTTGATCTTATTGGCCTCAGGGTATTAGCAGTAGTAGGAATGACGATTACCGCCATAGCAACATGGGAATTTACTAAACTCACCAATGCTACCATGTACGACAATATATTATTGCTCTACACGATTCGTTCTCTGGGTGTGTCATTAATTATGATGCCGCTGATGACGGCAGGCCTTAACGAATTACCGAGACATTTGAATAGTCATGGTACTGCCATGTTCAATACGATGCGTCAAGTTTCAGGTTCGTTGGGTACAGCTATTTTGGTCACAATAATGTCGACAAGAACTACCATCCATTTTGCAACCTATTCAAGTACAATTACCTCACTCAATCCGTCGATTCTTGTCCAGCTAAACAATTTCATTTCCCATCTGGGTCTTTCCCCCCAAACAGGTCGTATTCTTGGATTACAGGAAATATACGGCTTAGTATCTGAACAAGCTACGATTCAGGGGATTAATGATTCTTTTATCGTCGCGACAGTTTTAGCAATAATTGGTTTGATCCCAGCACTTTTTATCAGGAAAGCAGTTGCTTCCAAATCAGATCCCGTCTCGTGACATAAAATAAATTGCTGACATAAAGGAGCATTGGTTCTAAGCCATTGCTCCTTCTTTGTAAGAGACAATTCTTTTAAATGTTTCAGAAAACTCAGAGGTTATTTTTAAGAGCAGTAGAATAGATACATATAATAATTGTTGTGATAGCAAAGTATGCAGGCGTTCTTGAGTTCTTAACATATAATTGGGAATTTTACTTTACCTTAATTTTTAATCTTTCGACAAAAAACGAAGGGGTCTTTTTAAGGGGTGAATTTGTTTGAATATATCATGTAGTGCTGAGAAAAAAGTTATAGAAATACCCCTTAAAGGTCAGGCAATTATTGGAGGATTCTGGAGTCCTGAAAATGGTTTGAATTCCTTACCTACTGTCCTTCAATGGAAAGATGGCAAAGTCCATAGTCTTGAACCTTTAAGGATTACTGAAAACATTGATGCGGAATGTTATGATTGGAAATCCTATTATCTCCAGCCGGGGTGGATCGATGCCCATGTCCATTTGGCTTTGGACAGTTTAGATTTCTTCCAATGCTTGAAAGATTGGGAAAATCCGAACTTAATTTACAAAAACATTCAAGCTTATCTGCAAACCTACCTTAATTTAGGGATTGTTGCGATCAGGGACGGAGGAGATCAACCTGGGTTTGGTTGGTTTGCCCGGAATCAACTTTATGAGGGTAGTTGGCTTGGACCTAGAGTGATTTCTGTGCATGAGGCAGTAAATCGCACAGGTATGTATGGCCGTTTCTTAGGACGCGGTTTTGATGGGATTTTCGATTGGCAATCGAACATAATTAATTTTTATGCTCAAGGCATAGATCAACTTAAAGTCATTGTTTCAGGACTAATACGTTTTGATAATTTTCGGGTCGTTGGACCAACGCAATGGACCGTTGAAGAATTAAAAAAAATCGTTCTGACTGCTCACCAGAGAGGTATTTCAGTGATGGCCCATGCCAGCGGTGAAGAAGGGATCTCAATTGCCATTAACGCCGGAGTTGATTCGATTGAACACGGCTATTATATGACATCTGAATACTTGAATAAGATGAAAAATCAGGGTATAGCATGGATACCAACGGTTGCTCCCATTGGTAATATTTTAAAATACCCGACAAACCGCTATTCAGATAAGGAGATTGACACCTTAAAACGAATTCTTGAGACACAACTTGCTGCAATTTATGAAGCCTATCAAAAGAATGTTCGTATCGGAATCGGCACGGATGCCGGTGCCTATCTTGTACCTCATGGTGAAAGCTTGTTTGATGAAATGGATTGGCTGATTCAAGCTGGAATCTCAAAGCTAGAGGTGTATTCGATGGCAACTCGAGAAAATGCCAGGATTTTAGGGCAAAACGATTTAGGCCGTTTAACGATCCAAACGCCAATGAATCTATTACAGCTTACTGCAAAATACTAATTTAACTCCATTGAACAGATGAAGAGAAAATGTCTATGAGATGGAGTTACTGCTTTTGATAAGGGAATATGACGAAAATATGGAGGACAAAAGCTAATGGAAGGACAGTTTATATTTCCAGTTGTCGAATCGATTAAAAAGAGAATCTCTGTAAGGACGTACGATAAAACATTACCCTTGGCAAATGAAATTAAAGAAAAACTCCAAGAGTTCGCAGCTTCGATCGTAGGACCCTTTGGAAGCAAGTTACGGTTCAAAATTATTGAAAACGATGCGGGCCTCAAAGGGAGTAATATACGGTTAGGCACTTATGGTGTTATCAAGGGGGCTAAACTATATGGTGTAGCAGTGGGCAAAAAAGGAACTATGGATTTGGAGGATTTCGGATATATTTTTGAACTTTGATTCTTTATGCGACTTTTCTAGGGCTTGGAACCCGTTGGTTAGGGGGGACCTTTAAAAAAGGGGAATTTTTTAAAGTGATTGGGCAAAACAATGATGAGATATTACCTTGTATTACTCCGCTTGGTTTCCCGGCTAGACGTAAGAGTATACTTGAATCTGCAATGAGATTTTCGGCAGGGTCCAGCAAAAGAAAAGATTGGGGAGAACCGATTTCCAAAGAACAATAGGCTGATTTACACACGTTTACATTTACCTTAGGTTATGTTCACTTTTTTAAACGTCAAATATAATGGTAATGCAAATTATGTCTAAAATCTTAAAAATATGCATATTAGCTGTTTCTTTATAAAGCTTGATTTAGTAAAACTATGAATTACACAGAATTAGGCGGATCAAATAAGAAAAAGAAAAAAACTGTTGACATAGTTAAGGAAGAAGTGGTATTATAACAAAGCGCTCGAGAACAGCGCCTTTTAAATTCACTCAAACCTGTTGCTCTAAGAAAATAGTTGTTGACAGTATTAAGAGAGAATGTTAAAATG
>NZ_JBNFTW010000021.1:0-8150 GCF_049943955.1 Desulfosporosinus sp. SYSU MS00001 | reverse complement strand
TTAAGGATCCACACTGCAGGAGAATGCGTAAGGGGACGCAGTGTGGCGAAAGGCTCATCCGCCTTTCGTTCCAGGGCCGATAATACTTGGGGCATAGCCCCTGGGAAAGTAGGTCATCGCCAGGTAAACAAGCGATAGACTGCCTTATTGGCAGTCTATTTGTGTTTCATGAAAGAAATGAAAGTACACTACCGGGGTTCCATCCGTTCGGATCCATATTGCAGGAGAATGTTTCACAAGTCGCAGTGTGGCGATAGTCTCCACCGGAGACTATCGTATCGCTTGTTTGTGCGTCATGCGTGGCGATTCACTTGGTGGTGAAAATTTACTATGGGGATTTACAGTTAGGGAAAACAAGGAAACTGGTCAGCATCCTACCCGAACATAAAGTAAAATCTTCGAGTGATCAGAAAGATCTGGGGTGGGGATTATACTGAATTGGTTATATTATAAAAAAGGAGTTAGAGACTGCCGTTAGCCGATCTCCTTGCATTTATGGTAAGTTATATTTATATAGTAGTTAGTATAGGCAGTCTTATCTAACCGAATGAAATAATAATTCTTCTGATATAAGGAAGATTAGCTACGAAAGAAGGATGAAATATGAATAGTAAAATAGAGATTGGATCGGTTGGCGCTTAGGAAACATGGGCTTGCCCATGTCTATGAGACTAATCGAGGCCGGATATTATATTGCGGTTTATAATCGAACAAAGGAAAAAGCGGCTGAGGCTGTTAAGGCATGAGGCATGAGCTATTCAAGTTGGGAGTCTTAAAGAACTAGCGGGAAGATCATCAATATTATTTATAACGGTTACAGACTCGGCAGCTCTCGAAGAGGTCACTATGGGGGAAAATGGCTTAATTTCTGGCATGAACCCAGGTAGTATAATTATTGACATGAGTACAGTATCACCGGAGTCTTCAATGAAAGTTAATGAGGCAATAGAATTGGCGGAGAGTAAATTTCTTCGCGCGCCGGTAACTGGCAGTACAGCTTTTGCCGCATCTGGCACTCTGGGAATTTTAAGTTCAGGTGACCGAACATCCTATGACAGTGTACTGAAGTTATTTCAGAAACTGGGAAATAAACAATTTTATTTGGGAACTGGAGAAGAAGCGTGGTATATGAAATTGGTTATAAATATGATGCTTGGGACATCTATGCAGATGCTCGCAGAATCTCTTGCATTGGGTGAGCGTGTCGGTCTAGATTGGGCGCAGATGATTGAGATTATTGCTGGGAGCGCAGTCGGCTCTCCATTAATCAACTATAAAGTTAATGGCCTTACTGCCCGCAATTATGATGCCCTTAATATTAGACTTATGGAGAAAGATTTCCATTTAGCATTGAACGTTGCTCGCAATATGGATGTAGCATTGCCAATTTCGGCTATGACTAGACAGTTATTGGCTTCCGCACGGTCTACAGGCAAGGGCGATTATGATATTTCTGCCTTAGTATTGCTCGCAGAAGATATGTCTGGAATCAGAAACTAAAGCCGTTTGAGAATGTTTTTTCAATGAGAAGCGAAATATTTTTAAGATCTAGAGTGCAAATGTAGGGGGGTCAAATTATTTTCGATTATGAAAGGTTTACTTCGGTGGTAGAGTCCCCCACCAAAGCCCAGATGTTCAGCTTAAGCTGGACGAGTACACTTATATATTCTGGGAAGAGTAGGCATTAATGAAAATGAGCGATTTATCCAACAAGATAATAATGTGGAACAGAGGTTTAATTTGACTTATTTCTTTAATTTGCTCAATTAAGTATACGTTTGTGACTCCAAAGAGTAGATCAAAAAGATACAAGAGCCTTAAAGACTTAAATCTTAAGAACCTTTTAATTATTAATAAAAAATACGTTTTCCAAATTAAAAAGAGAAAGTGGGTAATGTTCAAATATTATTTATAGGATCTTTTACTAGAAGTGTGTTAAACTGTTATTGTATGGGGGAATAATAATATGGAAAATATTAATTACGACGCTTTGGCTTTTGATGAGGACGAAAAAAACCTCATTAGAGAATATGGTACACTCAACCATTATCAAAAGGGTCAGATTATTTTCTCCGCTGGGGATACTGCTGATAGAATTTATTTAATAGAGAAGGGGTTCGTTAAGATTTACCGGATTACCCCGGACGGCAGGAAAGTCACAGTTGGAAGCATGCGGAGTCCTGGTCAGCTTATGGGGCTCGCTGAAACTTTGTATCATGGAGAGCGCACTTGTTTTGCTGGAGCGATCAGTGATTCAACTTTAGTTGTTGTGCGCAAATCACGTTTTGAGGAATTGCTTGAAAAACAACCAACTATAGCAATAAAGGTTGCTACTACTTTAGGCATAAGAATGCGAGAAGCAGAGGCTATCATTCAGGAAATGGTATGTTGGCAAGTACCTGGTAGACTTGCGATGTTATTATTAAAAATGTCCGAGCGAGCAGGGGTTGAAACTGAAGCGGGAACAAAGATTGCATTACGCTTAACACATGAAGAGATAGCCTGTATGATAGGAACTACTAGACAAACCGTAACTTCGCTGCTCAATACGTTTAAGCAAGAAAACAGTATTTCTATTGAAGGGCGAGAAATGTACATTCTCGATGCAGAAAAATTAATGAAATGGATTGTTTAGAGACAGACTAGCAAGATGCTAGTCTTATTTTTTATGTCCATGATTTTTCTTCTAGCAATTGGCAGACTTGTCGTTCGATTGTTTTTTTTGCTATCAAGGGCTCACCGGTAAATCAGGACGTATGGATGATAACCAACTTTCACTTGTGATGAAAAGATGAAATGTGCATCCTTGTGCCATCTGCTATTCCAGCTATTTGAAGGAAAAATATCTTAACAAGAAATATGAATTGGATAGGCTTGCTTTTCGATAAGTTTCCCGAATAGTTTTTATAACAGCCACTATATATTGCAACATTTGACCAAAATGTTAGCTCTATATAGTGGCTGTTCGTTTATTTGGAGTATTCGATTTAATTCAATTCCATGAATAAAGTGGACAAAAACGCTATTCTCCATTTTTAGCACATTTTAAAATAAAATAGCTCTTTAAATTTGGCTATAGTTCAAACTTGATTGTAGGCGGAATATTAGTTTTCAATTAGAATTGGCTATTGATACCTGGATCAGGGTTTTCTTCAAGGGGATCCAAAAATACAAGAATTCCCCATAGACCTAAATCACAAAATAAAAGTGGAGCTAAGCCTGGAGCTTGGTAGAAGACTCTGGACCATTGAATGACACCACGCCCTGCCAAATCAGCAGTAAGGTGAAATGAGAATCCCATTAATCCTATGATAAAGCTTATTACCATGGTAACGCCTAAAAGGGCAGATAACCCTCGTTCGTAATAACTATAGCTTTGAAAAAACAAAACTAATGCTGCAAAAATTCCAACATAAAATGGAAACCATGTGTAGAGATTTTCGAAACCTGTGCGGGCATGGTCAAAGTAGGCGACTAAGGCTGTGGCCAGAAACCAGAATGAGGTTGCCAGAAGCAGCCAACGAGTTTTTTGAGTAAGGTTATACTTTCGATTGGCTGGATGGTCATCGAGGGAAGTTATTATGCCAATGCTCCCTAAAGCAACAAAAGCTAAGGGAGCAAAGACGGGGTTCCCGCTTATCAATCCCGCATAAGTAACGTTATCTCCCGCCGAAGCAGCTTGAAGATGAAAGCCAAAGCCCAGGATCCCGATCAAAGCTCCCAGAGAGTGAATTGAAATGTTAAGATACTTAGGGAATCCGGCTTTGGGCTTTAGAAGCAAATAGATGGTGCTAAGAGCCGCTATCGGGGAGAAAATAACTGGAATCCATTCGTAGCTGGGAATAAAGCGGTTTTCAGCATGAGCAATTAAAACATCAACAAAAACAATCAGATAGTTAATACATAGAAAAAAAAGGAGGAGGCGCGTTTTGTCAATTGGTATCTGTAGAGCTTGCCGGGTGATCCATTGATAAGAATAGCGCCTCATAGATATGGATTTCATAGACGATTCTCCTTTTTACTGACCTTCTGCTTTAGTCGATTTACTTGTATCTTGAGTGGAGGCCGTATTTATTGTTCCTTTACTTCTCAGTGCGGCATTTTGTTCTTTAAGCTCAGTCAGATCAATTAGTTGTTCATAGATTCCATGCCATTGTACGTAATCAGGACCGTTCATAAAAGCACCAAATCTCATACGTCGTCCTTCATGGTGCCAAATTTCGAAACCTTTAAAGTCAATAGAACTGGAGAAAGGAGCCGCAGGAATTAACCCGTCATCCTTCAAGCCTTTGATAATATCCTGAGCGGTTTTAATATTTTCATTGCCTTTTAAAACTACAGTGTCAGCATTGTCATATAAAGTCTTAATCGAAGATTCAGAATGACATTCCAAACAAACAGTTTGCATGTTAATACGATTCGTTTCCCAATTATTTCGTTTTTGGGCTTGAGCCGGTGTTAGTGTCCAACTAAGACGTTGGCCAACGTCATGGGTCCCTTGTGCAGCTCCAAAAGAAGCCATATGGCAAATAGCGCATGTTGGAGCATCAAAGTTTTTACTGGACAGCGTTCCGACCGGTGCATTCCAGGCCCAGGTTGAGCCCTTATTGGCATAAATCGTTCCATGAATTGATTCTTCGTAAATTTCCTTCTGAGGATGATCTGGTCCTAGGTGGCAAGACCCACATATTTCTGGTTTACGGACTTGCGCTAAGGAAAAGGAATGTCCTTGATGGCATTTCGCACAGTCCCCGAATGACCCGTCAGCGTTCGGCTTACCGATACCGTGACACACCTCACAGGCCATTTTAGTAATATCCGGTCCTTCCATATGATAAAGATCATTATACTTGCCTGTCGACGAAAGACCATAACGTTTAAGTTGTTGATCTGTAAAAGCGGAAGCGCCGGTTTGGGCATACCAAGCAGGTGCACTATGCCTACTATGGTCAAATTGAGTAGCTTGAGCAGGATGACAACGGGAACAGCTTTGAGGTGTTGGGTGGAGGACAATATTATTATCATAGTGGTTAACGGTCTGTTTTCCACCCGGATCTCCGCGATGACAATCAATACAAGCTACTTTATTAGCGGCATGTTGACTCTCTCCATATTGTTTAACAACCCCGGGAGTTGTTTGGTTATGACAGGAAAGACAACTTCCGCCGTTCCCCGCAAAGGAAGGAGAGGTGGGATTAATCCTATTGGAATTAGAAGCATTCCATATTGAAAATAAGTATCCTAGTCCTACAGTAATAATTAATGCTAAAATTAGATTCCTCCAGAAGTTAGTGTGGCTCATATAGCTCGGTTTTACCGAAGCACCTCCTTTAACCGTGTTTAGTTGTCGGTAGTATTTCTTTTGTCATGAAGAATATACTCTTTTTATCTTTTTGCGGCGAGAAGACTTCCATCCTCTATAGGTGGCGAGATGAATTGCCGCCCTTCAATTATTACAGAACGCCTGTTCCAAATTCGTTCTTGTCGTGGTAATGTGAATAACGCGGCCATCGATCTGGAAGAAATTCAGACCATTGCTTCAGTCTGTGATAACTTCAAGGAGTGATCATCACCGGTCGTAAGCTCCGAAAGCCTCAAACGCTTTCGTAATAAGAAACTGAAGGAACTTCAAAAAAAGATCACTAAATGCCAAAAAGTGTCCCGACAATGGAAAAAGTACCTACGAGCTTTGACATATATCTTAAGCAAGAGTGATGCCCAGTTGACGTACCCTACATAAAACCACTCGTGAGTTTGTAAACTGGTGTCTAGAGAATAACGTCAAGGAAGTTGAATCCCATACAAACATGTCCTGTTTGTGGGAGAAGAAAGAAAATCTCTTCTAGAAATTACAGTGTATTTGTGGATATCGAGAACACCGTGATAATCACGGAGCCAAGAATATCTTGAGCAATTACAAATATGGGGTGTTTCGAGAAGTACATGTAGAAGAGCCAAACTACGGATTGGCTAAGGCGAGAAGTAATAGAAGCCATGAACCTGGCCTGTATGCAGCAAATGCATAAAGTTGCCGGCCTTACCGAAATGAAGGACTCACGCCTATCAGGTGAGGCATCTCTGACGAGATACCATGAGACATGCATTTTGGGCTTGCTGGAAGCCTCTATCCTACGGCGAAACAGTGTTTTTTTTAACGAAGTGTAGGTAGGGGAGGTTCACAGGGTTTGAAAAACAATGATTGAACTTCCAAAAAAAATATTGAAAAGTTGTTGACATTTTTATTAGCTTCGGCTATACTAAAAAAGTTCCGAAAAACAGTGGCCCGTTGGTCAAGCGGTCTAAGACATCGCCCTTTCACGGCGGCTACACGGGTTCGAATCCCGTACGGGTCACCAAAATTGATTCTTGGGTTCTCGGGTGATTAGCTCAGCTGGTAGAGCGCCTGCCTTACAAGCAGGATGTCGGCAGTTCGAACCTGTCATCGCCCACCAACATTTGTGGCCCCGTGGTGTAGCGGTTAACATGCCTGCCTGTCACGCAGGAGATCGTCGGTTCAATTCCGATCGGGGTCGCCATATTTAACTAAATAACCAATGGGTAGGTGGCCGAGTGGTTAAAGGCGACAGACTGTAAATCTGTTCCGCGAGGTACGATGGTTCGAATCCATCCCTGCCCACCATTTATTATCACTCTCGACGCGGGGTGGAGCAGCGGTAGCTCGTCGGGCTCATAACCCGAAGGTCGTCGGTTCAAATCCGGCCCCCGCAACCAAGCTATTGAGTCTAGGAAATCCTAGCTTAATAATATATTGGGGTGTCGCCAAGCGGTAAGGCACCAGACTTTGACTCTGGCATTCGTTGGTTCGAATCCAGCCACCCCAGCCATAGTGAGCCATTAGCTCAGTCGGTAGAGCACCTGACTTTTAATCAGGGTGTCCCGCGTTCGAGTCGCGGATGGCTCACCAACACTCGCGGGTGTAACTCAGTGGTAGAGTGTCACCTTGCCAAGGTGAAAGTCGCGAGTTCGAATCTCGTCACCCGCTCCAAATGTGCGCTCGTAGCCCAGCTGGATAGAGCGTCTGACTACGAATCAGAAGGCCGGGAGTTCGAATCTCTCCGAGCGCACCATTCATCAAAGAATTCGCCGTTGTAGCTCAGTTGGTAGAGCGTATCCTTGGTAAGGATAAGGTCACCGGTTCAATCCCGGTCAATGGCTCCATTTATTGCGGGAGTGGCGTAACTGGCAGACGCGCACGTTTGAGGGGCGTGTGGGTAACACCGTACGGGTTCAAGTCCCGTCTTCCGCACCAACCACGTAAATACTGTGGAGAAGTACTCAAGTGGCTGAAGAGGACGGTTTGCTAAACCGTTAGGGTGGGTAACTGCCGCGAGGGTTCAAATCCCTCCTTCTCCGCCATATATATTCCTCGATAGCTCAATGGTGGAGCAACCGGCTGTTAACCGGTAGGTTGTAGGTTCGAGTCCTACTCGGGGAGCCATGGCAGGGTAGCCAAGAGGTCTAAGGCAAGCGGTTCATACCCGCTCATCCGAGGGTTCAAATCCCCCCCCTGCTACCAAACATGCGGGTGTAGCTCAATGGTAGAGCACTAGCCTTCCAAGCTAGCTACGTGGGTCCGATTCCCATCACCCGCTCCATAAGCGAATTACCGCACTAGAATAGTGCGGTTTTATATTTTTGTGGTTGTTAATAGCCTTTCAAGTTAATAGGCTATCTGTGAATCTTTTCCACCTGTTGGATTGAGCATTGGTAGGCGTTCTTTCGAGTTCAGCAAAATGCATTAGAGATTGCCGGACGTATGATCCCGATTTTAAATGAATCATACACAACACAAACGTGCTCTGATCTGGGAGGACCACCAACCGGCGATTAATAAAGTGATTAACACAAAAAAATATATTGCATATAATGGTTGACAAAGAGACTTTAAAAATGCTATTATAGTTAAGCGCCGCAGGACACGGTAATACAGTATTTAAGATACAACAAGTACTTCTGCGGATTGTAAACTTGAAATTCTTCTGAATTCCAAGTTAGGGTTTACTGGTCTTTGAAAACTAAACAACAAGGACAGCCAATGAGAGAAACTCGCAAGAGTTTCAAAAAGAATCATGAAATCATGAGCAAGATATCATCTTCTTTAAAGAAGTTGAGATAACTTTTTTGGAGAG
>NZ_JBNFTW010000020.1:0-8924 GCF_049943955.1 Desulfosporosinus sp. SYSU MS00001 | reverse complement strand
TAGGCACCCCAGGCTTTACACTTTATGCTTCCGGCTCGTATGTTGTGTGGAATTGTGAGCGGATAACAATTTCACACAGGAAACAGCTATGACCATGATTACGCCAAGTTTGCACGCCTGCCGTTCGACGATTACGATTACTCCATAACAGGGACAGCAGGCCACTCAATATCAGGTGCAGTTGATGTATCAACACGGTTCAGCAACACCCGATACTTCTTCCAGGCTTCCAGCAACGAGGTTTCTTCCTTCGTTGCAATTTCCAGATCTGCAGCATCCTGAAGCGGCGCAATATGCTCACTGGCTACCTGCATCAGGCTTTTTTTTGTTTCTTCCGCCTCCCGGATCCGGAACAGTTTTTCTGCTTCCGTATCCTTCACCCAGGCTGTGCCGTTCCACTTCTGATATTCCCCTCCCGGCGATAACCAGGTAAAATTTTCCGGTAACGGACCGAGTTCAGAAATAAATAACGCGTCGCCGGAAGCCACGTCATAGACGGTTTTACCCCGATGGTCTTCAACGAGATGCCACGATGCCTCATCACTGTTGAAAACAGCCACAAAGCCAGCCGGAATATCTGGCGGTGCAATATCGGTACTGTTTGCAGGCAGACCGGTATGAGGCGGAATATATGCGTCACCTTCACCAATAAATTCATTAGTTCCGGCCAGCAGATTATAAATTTTTATGGTCCGTGGTTGTTCACTCATTCTGAATGCCATTATGCAAGCCTCACAATATAGTTAAATGCAATGTTTTTGACGGTGTTTTCCGCGTTACCCGCAGCGTTAACGGTGATGGTGTGTCCGTGTGAACCAATACTGAAAGAATGGGCATGAGCACCGATAACAACCGGATGCTGGTGCGCACCAATACCAACTGTATGCGCATGTGCACCGGCACTCACGGCTGTACCGGACAATGAGTGACTGTGGCTGCCCTGACTGTCCGTTTTCGATAAATAAGCAATACCCTGTGTGCTGGTTCCTTTAACTGTGGATAAACTTCCTGTAATGGTTGCTGTTCCATACTGACTCCAGCCAGAACTGTTCATCCTTAAACCACTTGTGTGGGCATGAGCACCCGCGGCCCCTGTTGAACCGCTCAGACTGTGAGCATGAGCCCCCGTGTTATTCGTCGATTTGGTGCCGTAATCGAAACTGCCTGTTGTTTTCGTCCCGTAATCAAACGACGATGTGGTTTTCGTCCCCAAATCCGTACCGGATGCACTGGCACTGTGGGTGTGCGACTTAATTCCATCCTGTTCCTGAGACAATACAGCACGACCGCTGGCGGGTTTCCCCTTGATTGTCCAGCCTCGCATATCAGGAAGCACACCCGATGGATACGCGACAGCAAGTTTTGGGTAGGCTGATTTGTCAAACGCCTGCCCCTGCATCAGGACGTAGCCAGACGGAACGATATCTGATGGCCACGGGATCGGCGCACCTGCCGGAAAGGCCGAATTCTCACCGGCCCCAAGGTATTCAAGAACATCTGCAACGGAATTTTTTGCCAGAATATCCCCGCCAACCTGAGTCAGTTCAGTCAGGCTGGCGGCATCATTTTCCGCAAAATACGGTAATTTATTTTTCGCCGTGGAAAGCCCTGCCAGCGCCGTCAGTGTCGCATTCTTCGGTTGTTTACCCGCAAGCGCGTTAGTCATGGTGGTAGCAAAATCTGGATCATTCCCGAGCGCTGCGGCCAGTTCATTCAGCGTATTCAGTGCGTCAGGTGACGCGTCGATAACATCTGCAATCGCGGCCAGTACAAAAGCGGTGTTCGCAATCTGGGTATTGTTTGTTCCCCTGAGCGCGGTTGGTGCTGTTGGCGTTCCGGTCAGTGCCGGACTGTCCAGTGGGCTTTTCTGTTCGTTTCATCCATTACCACCTTAACCGCCTTTGGCGTTGCAGCAAGCGTTTCAGACGTGCTGTTGGTTGCACTGCTGAGCTGCACTATCCCCTTTCTCGTTGTGTCCGCATCCTCAAGCGCGACAGCTGAAGCTATATCTTCTGCACGTTTTGCCGAATTTTTTGCACGTATTGCCGCCGCTTCTGCCGCACTTTTGCTCTGCGATGCTGATACCGCACTTCCCGCAGCCTCTATCGCCTTCGTGGATGCCGTTGACGCACTCCCCGCCGCCGCTGTTTTTGCGTCTGCCGCGGCAGAGGCGCTCCGTTCCGCTGCTGTTTCAGATGACCTGGCATTCGTCTCGGACGTTTTTGCCGCCCTGGCAGAATTTTCTGCCGCCGTTGCCGAGGAAGCTGCACGACCGGCACTTGATGATGCGTTCGTTTCTGATGATTTTGCTGCCTCTTTTGAGGCCACCGCATCTCGTGCTGAAGTGGCGGCCTCTGACGCTTTCGTGGCCGCGGTGGAGGCAGACGTGGCGGCTGATTGTTGTGACGCTGCAGCATTCGTTTCTGACGTTTTCGCCGCACCGGCACTGGTGGCCGCCGCGTTTTTTGAGGACTCTGCGGCTGCGGCACTTTTTTCCGCTTCAGTGGCCTTTGCTGATGCCGCTTCTGCGCCGGAGGACGCTTCCTGAGCTGACGATGCAGCCTGTCCGGCGGACGTGCTGGCGGCGCGTGCTGAGTCAGTTGCATCAGTCACAAGGGCCGCGACCTGAGCAGCTGATGCACTGGCATCGCCGGCTGATTTCTTCGCGTCTGCCGTACTCTGTGCCACCACGGACGCGTTACGCGCCACCTCTTCCACCATCAGTTCAAGACGACGCAGCACCTCCGGCCGGGCATCATCCTCCGTCATGGCACAGAGAAAATCATTCAGCGTCCCCGGTTGTGAATCTTCATACACGGTGATGGTCCCGGCGTGCGATGGTGGAAAACCGTCAACCTGCAGGATGACACTGTACTGACCGTACTCCACATCCATGCTGTAACGCCCGGCTTCATCCGGATTCTCTGAGCCCACCGTGTTCACCACCACCGTGGTGCTGTTACGTCTGGCTTTCAGCTGAATGGTGCAGTTCTGTACCGGTTTTCCTGTGCCGTCTTTCAGGACTCCTGAAATCTTTACTGCCATATTCACCCCACAAAAAAGCCCACCGGTTCCGGCGGGCTGTCATAACACTGTGTTACCTGGCTAATCAGAATTTATAACCGACCCCAACGATGAATCCGTCAGTACGCCAGTCGCCACTGCCGGAGCCTTCATAAGCAATATCAACAACGACGGACGCTGCCGGATTAATCTGTATACCTGCACTCCACGCCACTGAGGTATGCCGCATTGCACTTTCGTCCCTGGCAGTGGTCGTCTCTTTCATATACCCGGGAGTGATTTCCGTCTTACGGTAATCCATTGTACTGCCGGACCACCGACTGTGAGCCACTCCGGCCATGGCGTACGCACTGACCTGCTTACTGATTTGTAAAACCGGTCCGGCCATCACGCTCACATAACGTCCACGCAGGCTCTCATAGTGAAACGTATCCTCCCCGGTCATCACTGTGCTGCTCTTTTTCGACGCGGCGAACCCCAGGGAAGCCATCACCCCCACACTGTCCGTCAGCTCATAACGGTACTTCACGTTAATCCCTTTCAGATGACTCACACCGGTATCCCCGCCCGACAACGACGGCAATGTACCCGGTTTCACTTGAAAATAGCCCACCGTAAACGTACCATGTCCACCTTCCGCACGGGCCGGAGTGACTGTCACCGCAAGTGCGGCAAAGACAGCAACGGCAATACACACATTACGCATCGTTCACCTCTCACTGTTTTATAATAAAACGCCCGTTCCCGGACGAACCTCTGTAACACACTCAGACCACGCTGATGCCCAGCGCCTGTTTCTTAATCACCATAACCTGCACATCGCTGGCAAACGTATACGGCGGAATATCTGCCGAATGCCGTGTGGACATAAGCGTGAACGTCAGGATCACGTTTCCCCGACCCGCTGGCATGTCAACAATACGGGAGAACACCTGTACCGCCTCGTTCGCCGCGCCATCATAAATCACCGCACCGTTCATCAGTACTTTCAGATAACAAATCGAATACGTTGTCCTGCCGCTGACAGTACGCTTACTTCCGCGAAACGTCAGCGGAAGCACCACTATCTGGCGATCAAAAGGATGGTCATCGGTCACGGTGACAGTACGGGTACCTGACGGCCAGTCCACACTGCTTTCACGCTGGCGCGGAAAAGCCGCGCTTGCCGCCTTTACAATGTCCCCGACGATTTTTTCCGCCCTCAGCGTACCGTTTATCGTACAGTTTTCAGCTATCGTCACATTACTGAGCGTCCCGGAGTTCGCATTCACACTGCCACTGATATCCGCATTTTTAGCGGTCAGCTTTCCGTCCGGTGTCAGGGAAAAGGCCGGAGGATTGCCGCCGCTGGTAATGGTGGGGGCCGTCAGGCGCTTCAGGAACACGTCGTTCATGAATATCTGGTTGCCCTGCGCCACAAACATCGGCGTTTCATTCCCGTTTGCCGGGTCAATAAATGCGATACGATTGGCGGCAACCAGAAACTGGCTCAGTTTGCCTTCCTCCGTGTCCTCCATGCTGAGGCCAATACCCGCGACATAATGTTTGCCGTCTTTGGTCTGCTCAATTTTGACAGCCCACATGGCATTCCACTTATCACTGGCATCCTTCCACTCTTTCGAAAACTCCTCCAGTCTGCTGGCGTTATCCTCCGTCAGCTCGACTTTTTCCAGCAGCTCCTTGCCGAGATGGGATTCGGTTATCTTGCCTTTGAAAAAATCCAGGTAACCTTCCGCATCATCGCTCGCCCGACCGACGGCCTCCACGAATGCCGATTTGCCAACGGTGTTCACACTGCGGATATAAAAGTAATAATCATGGCCCGGTTTGATATTGATACTGGCGGCTATCCAGTACAGCGCCGTACCAAGATAACGCGTGCTGGTTTCAACCTGTCTGATATCCGCAATCTGCTTTTCCGAGAACCAGAACTCAAACTGTACCGTCGGGTCATAAACGGCAAGATGCGGCGTGGCGGTTATCTGAAAATAGCCCGGCGTCAGCTCAATCCTCGACGGTGCTGCCGGTGCGGCAATCCGGAACGATACCGACGCCGGATCGCCCTGCTGCCCCCACGCATTTACCGCCCGGACTGTCAGCCTGTAGTTCCCCAGCGCCAGTTGCGTGAAGCGGTATGTGGTTTCCGTCGTCCGGGCCGTGCTGACCAGCCGCTCACTGTCGTCGTCCGCTGTTACGGTCAGACGGAGCAGGAAACTCACGCCCTTCACCACCTTCGGTGTGTCCCATCGCGCCAGCACCTGATATTCCCCGCTGTCTGCAGTGACTTCTGCGGTCAGGTGCTGCACCGCTGGCGGCGTGACACCATTCACCGTGCCACTCTGTTCGCCGTCAAAGTGCGCCCCGTTATCCACGATGGCCTCTTTTTCCGGCACATGCTGCACGGCGGTGATGGCATACGTGCCGTCGTCGTTCTCACGGATACTCACGCAGCGGAACAGTCGCTGGCGCAGCGTCGGCAGCTTCAGCTCCCATACGCTGTATTCAGCAACACCGTCAGGAACACGGCTCACTTTTACCTTCACGCCGTCGGTGACGGACTGAACCTCCACGCTGACCGGATTGCCACTTCCGTCAACCAGGCTTATCAGCGCGGTACCGGAGGATGGCAGCGTGATTTCACGGTCGAGCGTCAGCGTCCGGGTCTGGCTGTTCACCGCCAGCACACGACCACCGGTGCTGATACCGGCATAGTCATCATCGCAGATTTCAATAACATCGCCCGGTACATGGCGAAGCCCTTCTGCGCCGACGCTGAAATCCACGGTCTGCGTTTCCAGCAGTTCTGTTTTAATCAGCCACAGCCCGGCGCGGTGTGCCTGCCCCCGGCTGGTACAGCCAAAGGCATCCATCTTCGTAACATTACGACCGTAACGGGCAATGGCCTGCGTATCTTCAACAAGCTCTGTCGCCGTCTCCCAGCCGTTGTTCGGGTCAATCCAGTTCACCTCAACGGCATTATGGCGGTCCTTCAGGGCGCTGAAGCTGTAGCGGAACGGCGCGCCATCATCCGGCATCACCACATTACTGCGGTTATAGGTCCACGTCTTATCCGACGGTCGGTCCTGCACGAACGTCAGCGTCTGCCCGTTCCATACCGGCATACAGCGCATCGCCGAGCAGAAATCGCTGAGCACATCCCACGCCTTACGCTGTGTGGTCAGGTACGCATTACAGGTGATGCGCGGCTCCGTGCCGCCAAAGCCGTCCGGCACTGACTGGTCGCAGTACTGGCCGATGACATACAGCGCCCATTTATCCACATCCGCCGCACCAAGACGTTTCCCCATGCCGTAGCGCGGATGGGTCAGCATATCCCACAGACACCAGGCCATGTTGTTGCTGTATGCCGGTTTAAACGTTCCGTCCCAGATACCGCTGTATTGCCGCGTCTGCGGGTTATAGTTCGACGGCACCTGCAGAATACGCCCGCGCAGATGATAATTACGGCTCACCTGCTGGCTGCCGAACTGCTCCGAGTCCACCTGCACGCCGACCAGTGCCGTGTTCGGGTAGCACTGTTTCACATCGATGATTTCAGTGTATGACGACCAGAGCGTTTTGTTCTGCAGCTGGTCTGTGGTGCTGTCCGGCGTCATCCTGCGCATCCGGATATTAAACGGGCGCGGCGGCAGGTTACCCATCACCACCGAGGCCAGATACTGCGAGGTGGTTTTGCCCTTAATGGTGATGTCTTTTTCCGTCACCCAGCCACCGTTACGTTGTATCTGAACCAGCAGGCGGACTTCCGACGGATTCCTGTCACCCTTTGAGGTGGTTTCCACCAGTGCCTGTACACCGAAGGTAAAGCGCAGACGGTCGATGTTTGCAGACGTAATGGTGCGGGTGATCGGCGTGTCATATTTCACTTCCGTACCCAGCACCGTCTCGGAGCCGGAGGATTCAAATCCCTCCGGCGGAGTCTGCTCCTGCTCACCAGCCCGGAACACCACCGTGACACCGGATATGTTGGTATTCCCCTCAGTGTCCAGCACCGGCGTACTGTTCAGCAGCACGCTTTTTAAGCCATCCACCGGACCTTCAATCGGCCCTTCGCTGATGGCATCGATCACACTCAGCAACTGCGTGGACTTCAGGTTGTCCTTCGCTTCGCGCGGGGTATGCCCCTTACTGCTTCCTTTACCCATTCCTCACGCTCCATAAATGACAAAACCGCCCGCAGGCGGTTTCACATAAAACATTTTGCATCAGCGACCAATCACCACAACCTGACCACCGTCCCCTTCGTCTGCCGTGCTGATCTCCTGAGAAACCACGCGTGACCCCACGCGCATTTCCCCGTACAGAACAGGCAGAACATTGCCCTGGGCAACCATGTTATCCAGTGAGGAGAAATAGGTGTTCTGCTTACCGTTATCCGTTGTCTGTATACGGGGAGTTCTGGCTTTCGGTGCCAGCATCTGCGCCACACCACCGAGCACCATACTGGCACCGAGAGAAAACAGGATGCCGGTCATACCACCGGCCCCAATGGCTGCCCCCCATGCTGCAAGGGTGGCTCCGGCGGTAAAGAATGATCCGGCAATGGCGGCAGCCCCCAGGACAATCTGGAATACGCCACCTGACTTGGCCCCGGCGACTCTGGGAACAATATGAATTACAGCGCCATCAGGCAGAGTCTCATGTAACTGCGCCGTTAACCCGGACGTGCTGACGTCCCGCCCGGCAATCCGTACCTGATACCAGCCGTCGCTCAGTTTCTGACGAAACGCCGGGAGCTGTGTGGCCAGTGCCCGGATGGCTTCAGCCCCCGTTTTCACACGAAGGTCGATGCGGCGACCAAATCGTTGTAAATCCCCGTAAAGGCAGATGCGCGCCATGCCCGGTGACGCCAGAGGGAGTGTGTGCGTCGCTGCCATTTGTCGGTGTACCTCTCTCGTTTGCTCAGTTGTTCAGGAATATGGTGCAGCAGCTCGCCGTCGCCGCAGTAAATTGCGGCGTGATTCGGCACTGATGAACCAAAACAGCACAGCAGCACATCGCCCGGCTGTGCCGCTGACAACGGCACCTGATACAGCCCCGTCGCCTCCAGATTATCCAGATAGAGATTCTGGCCGTTACGCCACCAGTCATCCTCACGATGAAAGTCCGGCATCTCAATCCCCGCCAGATGATAAGCATCCCGGAACAGTGTGTAACAGTCCGTCACACCGTGCTCAAAGCGCCGCCCGGTGAGATGCGGCACACAGCGGAACTTATGAATCGTCCCCCGGCAGACCAGCCACCACGGCAAATCACTCTGCACCTGCAGCCGCCGGTCGGCCTCACTCAGCCAGGGCAGACCACCGGGGTGGCTGTGGACCAGCGCCACAATCTCACCCTGCATTTCTGCCTGCAGCCAGTCTTCCGGCGACATACGGAAATACGCCTCCGGCTCACCGGAGATATTCACGCAGGGGAAATATCTTTCCCCCTCCGGCGTGCTTACCACGAAGCCGCACGACTCCGCTGGCGCACATCGCCGGGCGTGCGCCAGAATCGCTGATTCTGTCTGTGTCATGGGATTTACTGCGAAAGTTTGTTAATGGAAAGGAAGCCGCCAAAGTTGCCGACGTTATTGCGGAACTTACAACCGCTCAGGCATTTGCTGCATTTATCCTTCGTGATATCGGACGTTGGCTGGTCATATTCATCCGCGACAGCCGGACCGCTATAACCGCACTCGTCACCGCGATAGGTCCAGGTGCAGGTGTTGGCCAGCATGATACGTCCCGGAAAAACAGCGCCATCCGTTTCCGTCGGCGTGGACAGTACAAAGGAGGCACTCACCGCGCTCAGTTCGCTGCACTGCTCAATGCGCCAGCGGCTGATCACCTCCTGCTCCGGATCGGCGTAACTGTTTCCGTTGACGAAGTTAAGCT
>NZ_JBNFTW010000019.1:0-9584 GCF_049943955.1 Desulfosporosinus sp. SYSU MS00001 | reverse complement strand
AACATTCACTCTTAATACTGTCAACAACTATTTTCTTCAATCAACAGGCTTGAGAGAATTTAAAAGGCGCTGTTCTCGAGCGCTTTGTTATAATACCACTTCTTCCTTACCTATGTCAACACTTTTTTATTACTCTTTTGCTTTTATTTTATTTGTTGAGATAAACAATTCATCCCCTCCCTGATCGTTGCGACGATTTGAGGGAGGGGATGAATTGCTAACGTGGTTAAACATATCACTTTTGATTCGTACAACACCATATCCACAACAACGCAAGTAACGTTAAATAAGACTTTTCTATCAGGTAAGTCTTGTTATGATTTGACCGCCTTGGGAAATAATATGGCTAAACCAAAACTCAATGCAGAAAATATCAGTAGACCCCAAAAAACATTATGCAATGATAAGGCAAGCCCTGAGGTAAGTAATTTCAATTCACTCTGTGGTAAAGCTCCTCTTTTAACTGGGTCAAGCAGGATGTTAATAACATCTAATTGCAGACCTCCTCCTTTACCGCTGCTCCGTAGAAAATTCAGCAATTTCAGATTCAAGATTCCGCCTAAAAGTGCCGCCCCCATAGTGTTGCCTAATATATTCATAAACATATTCGAAGCTGTAGCTACACCGCGCATTTTCCAATCAACACTGTTCTGAATTCCGACAATAAAAACGGTCCTTGCAAGGCCCATACCTATACCTATAATTGCCGAACCCGCTCCAGCCCAAAGCCAGCCCTTATCTGGCTGCAGCGTTACAAAAAACATTGAACCAATCACGGCCCAAATTGCACCGACTATAACAACATTACGGAACCCATATTTAAACATTATTCTGCCGGAAAGAGTCGCCGCAACAACCCAGCCCATGGACATAAAAGCAAGTGCAAAACCCGCAATTAACGGAGTTTTATTCATAACTCCTTGGATATAGGTGGGTAAAAATGATGATAATCCGATAATGACAACACCTGTTGTTAACGTGGCTAAATTTGATACAAGAATCAGTGAATGTTTCCAAATCCACAAAGGCATAATGGGTTCAACAGCCCTCTTCTCTTGTAAAATGAATAATAAGACGCCAAGAATGACAATTCCGGTTAATATAAGAATCGGTGCTGAAGTCATTGGCCAAACTGTTCCTGCTTGGATAAAAATAACCATTAAGGCACTGATTGTAATAAATATCAAACCCGATCCTAAATAATCAATTTTATGTTCTTGAGCATGTACAGTCTCTTTAAGGAAAATCCATATTCCTATCATAGAAAACAGACCTATTGGAATGTTTATCCAAAATATCCAAGACCACCGAACATATTGTACAAAAAAAGCACCTAGGGCTGGGCCAATAATTGATGATACCCCCCAAACGCTTGAAAGATACCCTTGAATACGAGCACGTTCTGAGATATCAAAAATGTCCCCAACAATAGTCGTGGCAATCGGTTGAACAGCACCTGCCCCAACACCCTGGATTAAACGAAAGAGTATGAGCATATTCATGCTTTTGGCTAACCCACAAAGTAATGAACCTATCAAAAAGACGATAACCCCAAATGAAAAGATAGGTTTTCGGCCATACAAATCAGCCAATTTCCCATAGATCGGGATTGTTACCGCCTGCGCTAAGAGAAACGCCGAAAACACCCAGCTGAACTTTGAAAACCCGCCTAAATCACCTACAATACTTGGAATCGCTGTAGCTACTATCGTCGCTTCAATGGCTGCCATAAACATCGCTAACATAATACAAGCTAATGTAACTTTGCGATTTGTCTTAGCATTTTCTCTTGCGTGAATTTGTTCCGAACTATGCATTAAGAAATAACTCCTTCTGGAACCGAACCGTATAAAATTTAGTTTCAAAGATCTTCAACAGTTCAATCCTTAATTCAATTCTCTATGTTTCTCCAAGACTGCCCGTATCGTAAACCATTCAATATCATCGGAAAGCAAATCTTTTATTGGCCGTAATTTTTCGCGACCAGCTTTTTGGGCCGCTTCTAAAATTAAAGGTTCCTGATCAACGGGAATAAAGTCGTCCCAAGGTACAGCATGTCCCTCCAGACCACAGCGCACAAGGTGATTCTGTACCGTTAATTCTGTTATTTTCCTAACCTTCCCTATTTCTTCAATAGAATACCCTTCTTGATACAAGAGCAGAGTTTGGACATGACTAGGAAGTTTATCCTTTGACATATCTGTTATCGCTAAATTAATAGTTGTTGCCTTACTGGATTGTTTTGCCGCTGTGTCCAAGCTGCTGTCTGCAGGCAAGGAAAGCATGCTGTTCCTTTTGGGTTTGGAATCTCCCATAAAATCAGCAATTGCATTCAAGAATTCATCTCCATACTTTTCTAATTTCCGTTCCCCAACTCCACTAATCCGAATCATCTCCCTAGGATTTGACGGGCAAACCTGGGACATTTCCCGTAAGGTGCTATCAGCAAAAATCATATATGGGGGCAAGTTCTCCTGTGCTGCTAATTCTTTTCGCAGTGCCCGGAGCCGATCGAAGAGACTGACTTCCTCCACGACATCGCGTGAAGGTTGTAGAGACACTTTTTTCATAACTTTTGTCTCACCTTTTATAACAGAAACTGCAGAAGGCATAAGCTTCAGTACTGGATACTCTCCGGTTGATAATTGCAAATAACTCTCAGCGACTAAATAATTAATAAGATCTTTTATTTCCTGAAGTGACATATCCTTTAAAAGTCCATGCGTAGAAAGCCTATCAAAATTCAGTTCGATTATCTTCGCTTTGCGTGACCCCTTTAGTACTTCAGCAACCATGCCAATCCCAAAGCGTTCTCTCATCCGATAGATACATGAAAATATTTTCTGCGCATCTAATGTAATATCAACTATCTCACGTGTATCATTACAATTACTACAGTTTTCACAATGATTCGGAACCTCTTCTTCCCCGAAGTATTCTAAAATAGTTTTCCTCAAACAACGAGGGGTATGACAAAAATCCACCATTCCTTGAAGCTTTTTATGCTCATTCAATTTCCGCTCCGGATTTAATACACTCTGTTCGATGAGAAATCTTTGCAGAACAACGTCTTGAGGCGAAAAGAGTAAAATACATTCCCCCGGTTCTCCATCACGTCCCGCACGTCCAGCCTCTTGATAATAGGCCTCCATATTTTTTGGCATATTGTAATGGATTACATAACGAACATTAGATTTATCAATACCCATTCCAAAAGCGTTAGTAGCCACCATGATCAGGGTTTCATCAAAAAGAAAATCCTCTTGGCTCTTTTTACGCTCGTCGTCACTCATCCCGGCATGGTATTTTCCGATCTTTAAACTATGTTTCGTTAAAAAAGCCTGGAGATGATCCACTTCTTTCCGAGTTCCAGCATAAATGATTCCTGATTGATCCCTATGTGCCTGTACATAGTCTAAAACAAATGCCTTTTTGTTCTCTCCCCGAAGAGTTGTAAACGACAAATTAGGCCGATCAAAGCCCGTCACATAAACATTAGGGTTATCAAGCTGGAGCAAACGAACAATATCTCTCTGAACCTCCTCGGTTGCAGTTGCTGTAAAGGCGCCAATCAGCGGCTTTTGAGGCAGAGAGTTCACAAAAGATCCCAATTGAATGTAGCTTGGCCGAAAATCATGTCCCCATTGCGAAACACAATGGGCCTCATCAATTGCCAAAAAAGAAACATTCAGAGATTTCAAGAGCATACGAAAGTTCTCCGATTCTAATCGTTCCGGAGCAATATATAGTAGTTTATAGTCTCCGTGAAGGACTCGCTCTATTCGGGTCCTTACTTCACCGAGGGATAAGGAACTATTTATAAAGGTCGCTGAAACTCCAAATTGCTGGAGAGCATCAACCTGATCCTTCATTAAAGAAATTAACGGTGAGATAACCAAGGTGGTTCCCTGAAAAATTAAAGCAGGAACTTGATAGGCTAAGGATTTACCTGCCCCTGTGGGCATTATTGCCAGCGTATCCCTGCCCTTAAGCAGACTCTCTATCACTTTTTGCTGACCATCCCGAAATTGAGTATAGCCAAAATACTTCCGCAATACTCTAAGCGCCGTTTCTATGAGCACTTTGAACAACTCCTTAAAAGGATAACTCTTCTATCTATTATAGCAAAAAAAAATAAGATTAAGGTCTTATTCCCAAATCTTAAAGTACATTCTGTACTAATGTGACTAATAATTACGCCACGACCTTCGTATGCTCATGTTGTAATCCAGGACATTGGGGTGAATGTCCCTCAGCAATAAGAAAACCCCCAACATTTCTTTAGCTGTTGGAGGAGACCACCAATGAACAAAATCTAGGGCAACCGTTGAGGCTCATAAGATCTGATAGCATGTTTACTCAGATTTCGCTGTTTCTCACTTAAATTATCTGGTTCTTCGTCTTTTTCCAATTCCGTTAAATGTCCCCAATACCTCTTCGGCATCAGTGTCATACGGCATTTCGGATTATATCGCTCTTCAATAGCGATGGTTTGATAAAATTGCTTCCAAAGACGACGATACTCAACTTCCGATTTATCAACTTCAGGTAACGTTAATTCATCAACCTCAATCAGATTCGCTTCCTGCCCCTGATAAACTAAAGCCATCTTATGTGTTTTATCATAAATCATAAACGACTCATTGCGAAACCTATCACAGAAATGATCAGAAATAAGAGGCAATACAAAATTTTTAGGTTCAATTACTGCCACCATAACCTTATCATAAACAGAAAATCGTACGAATCCTTTGAACTTATGACTTTCTGACGTCAAATGACGTACGGCTTTTAGCAAGGTGCTAACAGTATCATCTGTAAGCATCGACATAACCTTACTCCCGTGCGTATAGCCTAAGCGTAAAAAATGATAGATTAATAGTTCCTTCTGAGAAGCATTTGTCCAAAAACCCAGCGTAACTAATTCCTGCGCTTGAACTGAGATTTTTGCTGCAATTGAATTATAGACCCGATCCGACTTGTTGATGTCCGTCTCAATCCATTTTGGTGTATCAAAAAGGCTTTGCTGATCACTAGGAGTTCTGATAGCACTTGGGACCTCCTTGAGAGCAAAGCTTTCGAAAACACAGCACATCAACCCTTCGAAACTCCCATCATATTCATAAACTATCTCTGCTCTGTCAAACACTGACTCACTTCCTCTCTCGTCATAGAAGGATCGGGGAAAAGAGAGAGCTGCTCTGCAAAACCGCTTAATAATTTATGCTGATCGGACATCAGCGTTCTCAAAGAAACATCTGATGGTATCTTTAGTCGATTCATAACTTTTCCCTTACAAGTAATAAAATACTGTGCCCGTTTTAGTACAACACCCATCTTTTTGAGTCCATCAAAATCAATTAAACTACTTTTCCTTGCCGTTAGAATACGCATGGCGCTGGTTACCCCTATTCCCGGAACACGCAAAAGCATCTCATAAGGCGCTTTATTTATTTCAATAGGGAACTGTCCAAGATGGTTAATTGCCCAATTACACTTAGGGTCAACTTGCAAATTAAAATTTGGAGTTTGCTCATCAAGCAGTTCATTGGCTTCAAAGCCATAAAATCTCAACAGCCAATCAGCCTGGTAAAGGCGATGTTCACGTAAAAGAGGAGGTTTTGTGTCTACAGATGGTAACAGAGTATGTTCCGCAACCGGTATATACGCAGAATAAAAAACCCTTTTCAGACGATATTTTTTATAGAGTCCTTCGCTTAAGGTTAGTATTTTATGATCCGTATCAGGCGTCGCACCTACAATCATCTGTGTGCTCTGCCCTGCGGGTACAAACTTTGAAGCATGTCGAAATTTCACAAGGTCTGAGCTATTCTCTTGGATCTTATGACTAATAAACCCCATAGGCCGTAATATGGAATCCCTTGTCTTATTCGGGGCTAAAAGCCTCAAACTTTCTTGGGATGGCAATTCGATATTAACACTCATACGGTCAGCTAAAAGCCCTAAGTGAGTAACGAACTCACTGTCCGCTCCAGGTATAGTTTTAACATGGATATATCCATTAAAATGATAAACTTCACGCAGCAGTGTTAATGCCTTGATCATTTGCTCCATAGTATAATTAGGGCTTTTAATTACTCCGGAGCTAAGAAACAATCCCTCAATATAGTTCCTTCGATAAAAATTGACCGTTAGTTCTGCCAGCTCACTAGGAGTAAATGCCGTTCTTTTGGTATCATTTGAGGTGCGATTTATACAATATTTGCAATCATAGATACAGATATTCGTCATTAAAACTTTTAGTAACGAAATACAACGTCCATCAGCCGCAAAACTATGACAAATACCCGCATTTGCAGCACTTCCTATGCTCCCTTGTTTCCCTCGTCTATCTACACCACTGGAGGTACAAGCTACATCATATTTGGCTGAGTCTGATAAAATCATCAATTTGTCGTAAATATCGATGCCAATCCCCTCCATATTTTAGTTTATATTATATCTTGTCAACACTATAATACAAAACATATGTTCTTGTCAAAGGGAATAAGGCAAACATATGTAAGTGGTTTGTGTAAAGATATATCAAATGTTCCATTTGAATATAAATAATTTATTCTGTCTTAACTATCACATTTAAAGTACCTTTCAGGAATATCCATTGCTATATCCTCCCGTTAATTTTAATTTATAGATAAACGGAATTATTGTTATGCTATATATGTATTTAACACATAAAACTCGTTGCTATATACTTGTTACATAAATTTACTCAACCACAAGAAAAGGAAGCAAGAGGTTGTAAGCGATGAGAAATGCACTTCAAATAACAAAGATGTTAAAACTAACGCGGATTTTTATAGCAATAATTCAAATAGGAATTCTTTATATCTTTTCGTTAATTGGAAGTTTCTTAGGTGAACTATTGCATCTGAACTTTCCTGGGAGTCTTATTGGTATGGGCATATTATTTATCCTTTTGCACCTCAAGGTCTTTCCGTATAACTGGGTTGTCATCGGCGGTAACTGGTTGCTTGCCGAATTGCTTTTGTTCTTTATTCCATCAGTCGTAGCAATAATGCAATACATACAATTTCTCCACCGGGAAGGTCTTGATCTATTCCTGATCATCTTAATTAGCACAGCCGCTGTCATGGTTAGCAGTGGTCTTACCGCAGAAATGATAACTAGAAAAGGAGGAAAGGCATTATGAGCGAATTTGTAGGATTCATAAGTGTAGTTCTCACCATTATCTTCTATTATTTTTCAAAGGCTTTATATGGTCGCATTCGATTTGTTCTATTTTCACCCTTATTAATTGCACCTGCGGCATTAATAATTGGTTTGCTAACACTTCATATTTCCTATTCAAGTTATATTATCGGCGGAAAATGGTTGAGTGTACTTTTACAACCTGCAATAGTAGCTTTTGCTTTACCATTATATAAACACTATGACTTATTAAAAAAATATTTCCCAGAAATCATTCTCAGTGTCTTAGCAGGTACCCTCTCTGCATTTTTATCTTCTGCCCTGCTGGGGCTGGGCGCTAATTTTGAACCTCAAATTATCCTTAGTTTAGCACCCCGTTCTGTTACAACTCCTATTGCTATTGATGTTTCCAATAACTTAGGTGGTATCCCTTCCCTTACTGCAGTCTTCGTTATCTTTACCGGCTTAATGGGGCTTGTTATCGGCCCACTGGTAATCCGTTTTCTCCACCTTCGCTCGCCGATAGCTAAGGGGGTTTTACTGGGAACGGGAGCACATGGCTGCGGAACATCCGCTGCCTTATCATTAGGTTCTCTCGAGGGTACGATTGCAAGCCTCGCCATGATCTTTGCTGGATTAGCAACCATCGTTCTTGCTCCGATCATTTTTCCGTTACTCCTAAAGTTATAATGAGTTTACGCTTTTCAACTTTGTGAGATAGACGAGGAAACTATATTCTTCAACCCTTTAATCGTGGTATCTAACGTTATGTCAGCGGAAGAGTGTCAGAAAATTGACTTCCTTAATTTCATGTGTGAGGCAAATTATTTCGGAGATGCCATGTCTAGTACCTCTACTCCGTCAGACGATCATCCTTGCCTGTTGCGACATTAGATTTAGAAGGGAAGATACCACAATTGTTTTTACTTAAATCTTTAAGGTTGTATAGTTTTTAGTTTTTTCCAAAACAAGCCACTCCTAATGAATATCCCCAATTTTTAGAGAAAGAGTAGAACTCCACGATATTCAGTGGAGTTCTACTCTTTCTCTTGTTCGTCATATAATTCGCCTTGAGTGATTGCCTTAATGATAACAACTACATGGGTCGCAGGATAGCACATACAAGTAGTGGAGATAACCTAAACTTTCAGGTCGTGGCTTTGCAAATTCTCCGAATTTAATAAATGTACTAGTTTACTGTGGTGTTCTGCCTATTAATTGCATTTTCAAATATTGTCCGCCATTTATTTACGATAAATACAGGTGCAAATGGGTCGACTGTCTTAAGCTGACTACTAAAACTTTTTGCTATAGCAACCCGATTTTGTTGAGCCTTTTTATATTTTTCGTTTGTACTAGCTGAGATCTTTCCATTTTGCTGAATTTCTTTTTTCATTTGATCCAAAAGAGGAAACTGGTATTTAAACAGGGTCTCCATATTCTCAATGGTTTTGCTCTCGATTATCAAGCTTCCTTCGGGTAAAAGCTGTAAATTATCAAGTTGCAGTTGAATATTTTTAATAGCTATTTCTTCAAAAAAAACAGTATCTTCGCTATCTACACCATTTGTGTCCTCATTAATTGAATTAGCAAGGTTTGAAGTTAAGTTATACCATGTTGTGTTCAATCTTTCTGTATTAATAATAAAATTATATATTAGACCTACGTTTAATAAAATAGATATAACAAGTGCTAGAATAATTTTTTTTATAACTAATCGCCATCCTTTCAATGGTACTTTTTTCTAAATAATATCATTATCGGAATCTAACTTCAATGAATATTAAGTTTAGATAAACTTTATCCTCTATACAAAGATAAACAAATATAAAAAATCCACAGATATTTTGGCAGTCTGTCTGGAGTTTGTTACCTGGCGATAACCTACTTTCCTAGGGGCCTGCGCCCCAAGTATCCTTGGCCCTGGAACGAAAGGCGGATGAGCCTTTCGCCACATTGCGACTTGTGAAACATTCTCCTTCAATGTGGATCCGAACGGATGGAACCCCGGTAGTGTACTTTCATTTCTATCATGAAACACAAATAGACTGCCATATTTGGCAGTCTATCGCTTGTTTACCTGGCGATGACCTACTTTCCCAGGGGCTATGCCCCAAGTATTATCGACCCTGGAACGAAAGGCGGATGAGCCTTTCGCCACACTGCGTCCCCTTACGCATTCTCCTGCAGCGTGACGAAAACCGGACGAGGTTTTCGCCACATTGCGACTTGTGAAACATTCTCCTGCAATGTGGATCCGAACGGGTGGAACCCCGGTAGGAATCTTTCACTTCCTTCATGAAACACAGATAGACTGCCATATTTGGCAGTCTATCGCTTGTTACCTGGCGATGACCTACTTTCCCAGGGGCTATGCCCCAAGTATTATCGGCCCTGGAGGTCTTAACTTC
>NZ_JBNFTW010000018.1:0-26621 GCF_049943955.1 Desulfosporosinus sp. SYSU MS00001 | reverse complement strand
GATAATACTTGGGGCATAGCCCCTGGGAAAGTAGGTCATCGCCAGGTAACAAGCGATAGACTGCCAAATATGGCAGTCTATCTGTGTTTCATGAAAGAAGTGAAAGATTCCTACCGGGGTTCCACCCTTTCGGATCCACATTGCAGGAGAATGTTTCACAAGTTAAACTTGTTCCTTTCCTGGGTCTTCCTTTTGGCCGAAATACGATTCCTGTCTCTAGGGACCTTTGCTTTCGATTGTGACTGCTCACTAGGTTCTTAACAGCCTTAGTATTTCTCAAGTTGAAGTGCTCAGCAATTTCACGATTGGTCATTCCACTTTCTTTCATTTGAAGAACTTCTTTAATAATGCTTTCCCCAAAATGTTTTATTCCACGTTTTCCGGACATAACAAGACCTCCTATTGCAGTTTCTAATTCTACAATAGGAGGTCTTTTTCTTTCAATGTCCGTATTTAGGGGTTCAGTTCATACGAGGGTAGTCTATTTTGTGTTTTATATAAGCTGAAAATATTGGGTCCCGCACTTCAGGAGTTTACGCTGCGGGGAAGTTTAAACTTATAAAATAAGACCATTTGTTGATATCGTTGCGACAGTATAGGGAATTGACTTATTGCTATTAGTTAAGGCTTTTTTTGCAGCATTTACAAGCCCTCCGCAACAGGGGACTTCCATTTTTAAAATGGTAATGCTGGCAATAGTATGACGCTTTATAATTTCGCTCAATTTTTCTGAGTAGTCGATGTTGTCTAGTTTAGGACAAGCAATTAGAGTGACTTTTCCGAGCATGAATTGCTGGTGAATATTTGGATATGCGAAGGCGGTACAATCGGCAGCAAGTAATATGTCGGCGTTATCAAAGTAGGGTGCATCGATTGATACTAATTTTAACTGACAGGGCCATTGGGCAAGCTGCGATTGCGAGTTTTCTGGAGATACAACCTTAGCTGATTGTACTGCTTTTGGTAAAGGTTTGCCCTGGGTGCTTAGAGAAATAGAGGATAAAGAGCTTTCCGTTTCTTTCGGACTGCTATTTAAGTGTATTTTAACAGCTTCCTCATCATATTCGACGGTTTCTCGGTCTTCAAGAGTAATAGCTCCGGTGGGGCATTCAGGCAGGCAGTCGCCGAGGCCATCGCAATAGCTTTCAGAAATAAGCATGGCTTTACCGTTAACTAATTGCAATGCTCCTTCATGACAAGCATTAACACAGAGTCTGCATCCGTTGCAAAGTTCCTGTTTTATGGTAATAATTTTACGTTTCATTCATAACACCTCTCGAGTTTAGTAAGGATTATTAAGCAAAAAATTTTGTAAAAAACAGAAAGCAAGAAGTTATAGATATAGGGTTATTAAACCCAACTCAGCTATTATACAAGATGATCAGGATATATAACAGAGTTAAATTGCCTGTTAAATCAAGTTGCTAAAATAAAAAATGCTATAGCAGAAGTTGCTATAGCACTGGAGCAAATATTCCTGTAAGTAAGTATTCCTTCTAAAATAACTGAATTCCAGGATAATTTAAAAACCCCTTGTTAACGGTTAACCTCAAAATATCATACTATTTAATAAGAAGTAATTTAGTATGTGAATCAATGAGGTGTATCGTTGTATGGAATGGGCTCTAGGTATTCCCAATATTGAAAAAGTATATTTTATGGACGATCCTTGGTGTGAAAATAATCTTTTTCGATCCCGCGTGATAAAAGAAATTAGTGAGAACGTCTTGGGTGAGATTTTATTTACAAGGATATATTTTGGACAAGAATTTTGTGAAAGGTCAATGCCCTCTTTACGAGAAGTACTAGATGTTTATTATCGAGCGAGAGAACACGGCCAAGAGCTAACTTTAGTAACACCTTATGTGACAGAAAATGGTCTAACAAAGCTGCGGCAGTTATTACAAGGTTTGTCAGAGGAAGGTTTAGCATTAGAAGTTGTAGTTAATGATTGGGGAATACTATATTTACTCAATCAAGAATATCCTGGTTTTAAACCAATAATAGGTCGACAGTTAAATAAGGCTTGGCGTGATCCGCGAATCGGAAGTCCAACAGAAAATAAGAAAAAAACTCATAGTCAAAAATCTTGGTCTCTACCAATGACAAGCTTTGAAAGCGATATTATACAAAAAGTTTTTAGGGACTTTGGTGTAAGTCAGGTGGAATTGGATATTCCGCCGAGTGGATTAAATGATTTTGGCAGGTGGGATAATAAAGTCTCTTTATATTTTCCATATACAGTAATTACAAGCGGCAGAATGTGTCTTTTACGGTCATGGGGATACCAAAAAGACGATAAGTTTAAAACAACAGACAAAACTTGTGGACGAATTTGCAGGCAATTTTGGTTAGAACTTTCAGACAAATCAGGTCAAGTTCCAGCGTCTCCGAATTGGAAAATCGTCCAAAAAGGTAATGCAGTTTTTTGTGTTTTTAAGGAAGGTTTTCTCAAGGATACGTTTAATATTATATCGCGAATAGGGATTGAGCGATTAATTTTCCAACCCGAACCCATTTGACGACAGGAGGGCTATACATTGAAAATTCTAGCCCCTTTAACTTCGCTTGAAGAGGGGAGAACTCTTATTTCAGAAGGAGCAAAAGAATTGTATTGCGGCTTGCAGCCTGAGTATTGGGATTCAGTTTCCGGAGATAGGTTTTGGCTGAACCGCCGAGGTCCCGGTCAAGGTAATTTGCCAAGTCTTGAAGAATTGTCTGAAGTCGTTGGATTGGCTCATTTTCATGATGTGAAAGTTTTCCTAACATTGAATCAATCTATCTATTCAAATGCCTTGTACCAAGAAATTTTAAAGTTCGTAAGAAAAGTTTATGCGACTTGCAGCCCAGATGCTCTGATCATTGGTGATCCTGGTCTGATGAAAATGATGAAGGAGAAAATGCCGGAAGTAACGCTTCATGCAAGCAGTTTAGGAGGAATCCTTAACACAGAGACTGCCAAATTTTTTCGGGATTTAGGCGCTAAGAGACTTATTTTTCCAAGATATGTAGATTTAGAAGATATGGCTCGCATCATTCAAAAGATCGGTTCAGATATGGAGTACGAGGCTTTTATACTCAACGATGGGTGCATTTTCGAAGAGGCGTATTGCTTTGCAAATCATGCTTTTAATGGCGCGATTTGTCATAACCCTCATTGGATTTATAAACTTTATGATAAGAGCGGACTGTCAAGAAAAGAAGATAATCGTTCTTTTTCTGAGCATCTCAGAGACTATCGCGAATTTATTTATATAGGCATTAAAAATATGGCTGAAAGTATCAGCCCCAAAGGAGACCCTATGGGTATGTGTGGACTTTGTGCATTACCGGAGCTAAAGGCAATGGGCGTATGTTCTCTAAAAATAGTAGGGAGAGAATCGCCCCTTGAAAAGAAAGCAGCGAGCGTAAGGTTGTTAAGAAAATCTCTTGCTAGCATAGAAGGGGAGGAAAATCCGGAAATTCTCAAGCTTTGTTTTCGGATGATGCGTTCTATTCCAAAATTATGTGATAGCAACTATATGTGTTACTATCGAAACTAACCTCGTGAGATTTGTAAGTGACTCTTAAGACAAGGCATGAGATTAAAGCTTTTGTAGTAAGAAGACAGTAACCATTAAAATTAAGGATCCCGGTTAGAAAAGTCCGGTTTCGGGACTTCCATAATCGGGATCCTTTCCAAGGTATTAGGCGCGTTACGTCAAATAAGGTTAAGCTAATGTAAACTAATGATTTCTGGCAAAAGGACCACTGATACGTGCTTTGGGTTTTCCTAGTATTTCAGCCCAAATTACGGCATCAGCAAGGTGATTTTGCCTGAAGATTGGAGAGCCGGAGCAGTCGGGTCCTTCTTTCCCTTCTGTGGCGGTAGGGTCGGCTTCTGATTGGAAGATTTTTTGCTTTGTTTTTTCACTGCTTAAGATTCCTTCATCAAGAGCTGTCCCTTCGATACCAGGTGTGCCTTCATTGCCCTGAGTTCCTTCAGATTCAACGAAATTATCCATTCGGGGAAATTCCTCTGCTTGATAGTCTTGAACTTCGGATAATTTAGGAATCGCATTCGGGATACGCGGCGAAATCCATTTTTGAATCGCAGATTCTAGATCCTGAGCCCAAGGAGCAGAAGGAGTATAAGGATTCTTCGGACGTTGATTAGGTCGGGTGGTTCCTTTATTAATTTTGGATGCTAGAGCAAAAATCATAATGATGATAGGAAGAAACGATAAAATATCCATTGTACCTTCCTCTTACTTCCTAGGGGTAATATCCCCAGAATCTTTGCTGGTTTTGACAATGTTTTCTCTCATAGTTGTATCTGCCATAATGTTTTGCATATTGTAATAGTCCATTACGCCCATTTTCCCCTCCCTTAGGGCCGCTGCTAAGGCCCGAGGGACATCTGCTTCCGCTTCGACGACTTTTGCCCGCATTTCCTGCACAGAGGCTTTCATTTCTTGTTCTCTGGCCACAGCCATTGCGCGACGTTCCTCTGCTTTAGCCTGGGCGATACGTTTATCAGCTTCAGCTTGGTCGGTCTGCAATTGAGCCCCGATGTTTTTGCCGACGTCTACGTCTGCTATATCGATAGAAAGAATTTCAAAGGCTGTACCAGAATCAAGGCCTTTAGATAAAACAGTACGAGATACCATATCTGGATTTTCCAAAACCGCTTTATGTGAATCCGATGACCCTATACTGGTTACAATACCTTCTCCGACACGGGCGATAACAGTTTCCTCACCTGCTCCCCCTACGAGTCGGTCAATATTGGCTCGAACAGTAACACGGGCTTTAACCCGAAGTTCAATCCCGTTTTGAGCAACGGCGGATACAATGGGTGTTTCAATAACTTTAGGATTTACGGACATTTGAACGGCCTGCAATACATCACGTCCTGCCAGATCGATGGCCGCCGCACGCTCAAAAAGAAGGGGAATAGCTGCACGTTCAGCGGCAATTAAGGCATTGACAACACGATCGACATTTCCGCCGGCAAGATAATGGGCTTCTAGTTGGGCAGTTGTAATATTTAGGCCGGCTTTATGGGCTTTAATTAGGGGATTAACAATTTTGGATGGTGTTACCCGGCGAAGTCTCATGCCAACGAGAGAGAAAATTCCAACATTGACTCCTGCAGCTAAAGCAGAAATCCAGAGACCGATTGGGATGAAGGTTAAGAGAACGCCTATAACCATAATAGCCAGGATGAAAAGGATAAGGGAGAATAATGTTGCACCGGTCATTTTTAATACCTCCTCTAATCTTTTGAATTTTAATCGTCAATTTGACGAACAATTACGCGTGTACCTTCTACTTCGATAACGACAATCTTAGAACCGTTGGCAATAAACCCTCCTTCAGTGACGACGTCAAGGCGTTCACCGTTAAAATCGGCTGTTCCCGCAGGTCGTAATTGACTAAGGGCAATTCCTTGTTTGCCTAAAAACGTTTCATAATGTACTTTCGGCGCTACATAACCTTCTTGTTTTGTTTGCCTAGTTTTCAAAGCAAATCTTTCCCAAAAACGACGAGTTTGAGAAAAACGAAAGCTTAAGGCAATTAGTACAGCTAGTGTAATGAGTAACAAACTCACGTAAACAATACCTTCGAGCAAAGAATCAACCGAGAGGACGATCCCTGTAATTAAGGCGATAATGCCAAATAATCCGAGAATACCACCAGGGACAAAAATCTCTAGGAATATGAGGACAATTCCTAGTATAAATAGCGTTACAACAAACCCAGTCCCCACGTTTTCCCCCTCCTTATTAGGAACCTTTATCAGAACTTATTTCCGAAGGTTCTTGCGGCAAGATCTCCAACCAGTGTTCAGCAATTTGTTTATAGAGATTTGCTCTTGCTAACAAATTTAGAATAACCAGGGTTACAGCGATTTTTTCTTTATCATCGTCACAGATAGCTTCTTCAGTTAAAGAATCATTAACTTCATCACTTAATTGGTCTAAAGATTTCTGCCAATCAATTTGAGTCCGATCAAAGATTTCACAATAATATTTGTAAAGCTTCGAAGGATTGATACGGTCATCTGAGTTATCGGACAGAGTTTGGTTGACAAATCCTAGTAAGCGAGAGGCTTCATCTAAGGATAAGATATTACGCAAATCATTGATGAGCAAGATATTGGCAACTTGTTCTCGGTTATACTTTTTTTTATGGGGGCTGGGAAGATACTTTCTCCGGACCCAGTTTTGAATGTGAGTGTTATTAATATCGTTCTGACTTACTCTTTGGGCGACTTCAACGACTTGGGAAAGCATCATGGAGTCTAATTCCAAATACGGTAAAGCCTTTGTTTTGGGCTCGAGACTATTGACAATAGCTAAGATGCGGTTTAGATACGTAGGCTTCATAAGGTCACCTCCTTTGTTAAAACTAGGATTTCGTTAAATTATTCAAGATGATATTATTATAAAGTTATTGTATCTTTTTGTAAAGATCATTATGATCATCATGAAGAGTATTTTTTACAATATAACGAAATTACCTCTATCGTATATTAATGCAATAGGTTGCAATGTGTTAATTTATTAATTCTAATCAGGGGTGTTGCAAAACGAAGCAGTTTGCATATGAAAGATAATCGTATGCAAACTGCTCAATTAAAGCCGGCCTACAATCCAGATTGGCGTGGAAAGTGAATACATAATAGAGGTTGGGATCTTCCAGGGATCGGAGCGAGATAGCTACACTCATCTCTTTCCTAAACGCGCTGGATTCTAAACTACAGGCATATTATGAAAATGTTACAGCAGACTCTGGCTATGAGAGCGAAGAGAATTATTTTTATCTCAGGAAAAAAATCAGACCTACTACATAAAGCCACAAACGTATGAACAATGGATAAATAAATGTTTCAAAAAGGATATCAGTAAGCGAGAAAACATGATTCACAATGCGGAAACGGATGAATACACGACATAATCACCTTTGTTACAGAGTTTTTGGTTCGTATCCGAATTTTCTTCTTGTGTTTTATTACTGCTGGGCGTAATTTTGAAGGTCATTTTTCACGCCATAATGTTTCTGAATTTTATCAACCTGAGGTATCCACGAAAGTAGTTTTTCTTTAACATCGCGATCATTGACTTGATCTACCAGCAGTACTTCTTTTTCATTTAACTGTATTCCAATGCGATATTGGTGATTCTGACCATCAGTACTGACCAGAATTCCTTCAAAGGGTTCCTTCGCGTAAAGAGAATTATGAAGAAAGGCTTCTTTACTCATTAATTGACCATTGATGTTTTCCATAATATAATCTCCTCCTCAATAATATTTACCTAAGATATTTTGTGTTTGTTCAGGGTTTTTATGTGAATTAAAAAAACAGTTGCTTGTCTTTTTCAAGCTAAGGAGGAATGGTATAATTAAGTATTAAGATACAATTCTAAACAATGTTCGATATTTCAGAAAAATGGAAGGCGAAAAATGTCTTCTGATTACATTAATCATTTAAAGGGTATGATTTTGCGCAGCGGGATTTTGGATTCGTTGACTGTGAGGAAATAGGAATGAGTAAAGAATTAATTTATGGTTTAACCTTTGAACAATTAGCGGCGTATCTCATGAAATTCGGACATAAAAAGTATCGGGCCTTACAAGTATGGGACTGGCTTTACCGAAAGAAAGCAACACAATTTTCAGAGATGGCTGACGTCCATATAGACTGTATTGAACTATTGACAGATCACTTTGTCATCAATTCCTTGAGAGAATATGAGAGACAGGAGTCTGAGGATGGAACTGTAAAATTTTTGCTTAAGTTACGAGACGAGCATTTAATAGAAACGGTTTTAATGAGACATAAATTTGGATTGTCGGTTTGCGTTACAACCCAGGTCGGATGTAACATGGGGTGTAGTTTTTGTGCCAGCGGTCTCTTAATAAAAAATCGCGATTTATTTGCCGGAGAAATTGTGGAACAGATTATGGCCGTACAGGAGTATCTTAAGAGAAGTAACCAGCAAGAACTGATAAGTCACGTTGTAGTCATGGGAATCGGCGAACCATTTGATAATTTTTCAAATGTCGTTAATGCTATTCGGATTATAAAGGATCATAAAGGGCTGGCTATTCCCGCCCGTCATATTACTGTATCGACCAGTGGTTTAGCGGACAGAATTTATCAGTTCGCTGATGAGAATTTGCAGGTAAATTTGGCAATTTCACTGCATGCCCCTACGAACGAGCTTCGATCGCAAATTATGAAAATTAATCGGAGTTTTTCGATTCAAAGCATTATGGAGGCTCTTGACTATTATCGGCAGAAAACGAAGCGAAGGGTTACCTTGGAATATATTCTCCTTAAAGATTTGAATGATAAACGGGAACATGCTCTGCAAATCGCTGAATTGATCGGAGAAAAGAAGCAACTTATAAATGTCAACTTAATTCCCTATAACCCGGTGGAGGAACATCCTCAGTATCAACGAAGTGAGCATGAAGTAATGTTGGCATTCTATGATACCTTAAAAAAGCAAGGTATTAATTGTAGTATCCGTCTTGAGCATGGGGCGGATATTGATGCTGCCTGCGGACAGCTGCGCAGTAAACACAGTCACTGCCGGAGCTAAGGAGACGGGAACATTATGGACTATACAATTGTCATAGACAGCGGATGTGACCTGAATGAAGATATTAAGGAGCAAATTCCTTTTCGGATAGTACCGCTTAGTATTGTTTTAGGAGAACACAATTTTCTTGATGAAAACGTGAATTTACAAAACTTCTTAGAAGAAATGAAACATACTACGGTGGCACCACATACTGCCAGTCCTTCACCGAGTGGGTTTCTTAAATGGTTTAACGAAGCAGACAATATTTTTGTCGTAACTCTCTCATCCCAAATTAGTAGTACCTTTAATAATGCCGTTTTAGCCAAAACAATGATTTTGGAACAGGGAGGCACCGGCTTTATACATGTCTTTGATTCCCTTACCGCTTCTGTGGGAGAGACTTTGATAGGACTGAAAATTGCGGAATTGATTCAGAATAACCTCAACAAGGATGAGATAGTCGAGCGGGTTAATCAATATATACAGGAAATGAGAACGTTCTTCCTTCTGGATTCTTTGGAGCATTTAATTAAATCTGGACGACTTAATCGCTTTGCAGGGACCGTAGCGACTTGGCTTTCCATAAAACCTATTTTAGGTGCGTCAGATGAAGGAACCATTGACCTGATTGAGAAAGTAAGAGGGTCAAAAAGGGCCTTTCATCGCTTTCTTGAAGTCATTGGGGAAAGGGGAGAAAAGATGGAGGATAAAGTGCTGGGAATTGCCCATTGTAATTGTTTAGACAAGGCTTTGGCCTTAAAAGAAGAAATACAGCGGCGATACAGTTTTAAAGATGTAATTATCGTGGAAATGGGAGCAACAATTTCAGCCTATGCTGATGAAGGCGGGCTTTTAGTCGCATATTAATAGTTTCTTCGGCTCTTTGTCTTAAAGCGGACAAAGGGCTTTTTGCTTTAATTTGGTCAACATTTAACAAATATATTAACATCGATTTAAAAATATTAATATATTAAACTTAATACTTAAATATATTAATATAAACATTGACATTATGAATGTAAGAGCTTATTATATACAATATAAAAGCGGTAAGTTACTTAATGAGAGGTGATAAGCTTGAATTATAAGATACCCCATCGGTGTCCGGTATGTGACCATGAATTAAAAATCAGCAAGTTAACCTGCACTCATTGTCCGACTAAGATTGAAGGAGAGTTCTCCTCTTGTAAGTTTTGCAGACTCCCCAGGGAACAGATTCTTTTTATCGAGGCGTTTATTAAATGCCGGGGGAATATTAAAGAGGTTGAAAAAGAATTGGGAATCTCTTATCCGACGGTACGCAGCCGTTTAGATAGTGTCATTGAGACTCTTGGCTACAGTTTGGAGAAGGAAAAAGAGCCTGTCTTCGAAAATGCAGCGATAACTAAAGAACAATTACGGCGGCAAGAGATACTTGAGGCTCTCAATCGCGGGGAAATATCGGCCCAAGAGGCGGCAGTTCAAATGAGAAAACAGAGGGGTTTATATTCTGAAGAAGATACGGATTAGAAAGGAGTAATTGAGATATGAGCAGCGAAAAAATGAAAATACTTGAGATGATTCAGGAGGGAAAACTAACAGCCGCGGAGGGAATGGAACTGCTTAAGTCGATGGAAGATGAGATATCGTCTGAGAAGGCTTCAGTGGCGCCGGAATTTGATCTGGTTAAACCTGAAATGGCTAAACCAAACACTGGGGATCGCTTCCTGCGGGTTCGAGTTCTTGGAGAAAAATCTCTGAAGGTTAATGTCAATGTTCCCTTGAGCCTAATACGTTCTGCATCAAAGTTAGTGGTTTATGCTATGAGCTTTGTTCCCGCGGATAAGCGTACGGAATTAGAACAAAAGGGTCTTGATTTGCAGGCTTTGGATGTTGAGGAGCTTGTCCGCTTAGTTGAAGAAACTGTGGATGGCAAGATAGTAGATGTGGAAGTATCAGATCCTCAGGAGGGCAGAATCAAGGTGGAAGTGTGTGTGGAATAATTACACCACGTTTTTGATTGTCAGAGTAAAGGTAAAACACCACCGCGGTTTTGTATTCCCGGTTCCTGTCTGGGTTGTGGATGAGCTTTTTGTAGCTTTCGCAGAACTGGCTTGGGTAGGGGAGAAGACATTAAAGTGCATTCCTTATCATAAGGATTCTAAGGATCGTAAATTGTTGAGTTGGATCAATGCTATTTCTCCAAGCCGTTTCCTGGAAGGTCTGCATAATATAGTTGTAGAATTGAGCAGACACGAAGGCTTGGATATTATTGAGGTTGAAACGGGAGAGGTTAAGGTCAAAATTAGCTTAAAGTGAAACGGGGGTATCTGATGAAAAGACCCATTTACCGTATTTTAGTCAACACACTTGTATTTTTGGTGGCTGCACAATTTCTCCCCATTCATGCTTCTTCGCCCCTACATTACCTTGGAGCGGGTTTAATACTTTGGATCGTAAATTTGTTGATTCGCCCAGTTTTGATTGTCTTAACTATTCCACTGAATCTTTTAACTTTGGGGATTTTCACTCTCATCATAAATGCCTGGATGATCATGCTTACGAGCGGGCTCGTACCGGGTTTTTATGTTAGGGGTTTCGGCGTTGCCTTCACAGTCTCACTGATGGTATCCATCGCTAACTGGGGGATTAAAAGAATAAACAGCTAGTAACCTTTGAAAGTTACTAGCTGCTTTTTTGTAATTGATCGTTTAGGGAGAGTTGTATGGAACGGTTTACAGTTGCTTTTTAGTTATTGGGTGGGGTTATTGTAATAATTGTAAATTCCATGAAAAATAGCTGCGGCGACATTTTTTCGGAATGTGTCGTTCTGTAGTCTTGCTTCTTCATAGGGACTGGAGATAAAGGCGGTTTCGACTAAGACAGCAGGCATTGTTGTATATTTAATGACATAGAAATTTGCGTCTTTTACCCCTCGATTGTTGGTTTTTACCGTGTCGATCATTGCGCTTTGAATACTGCCGGCCAGCTGCTGGCTCTTCTGTTCTTGAGGATTGTCTGAACAATAGTAGGTCGTTGTGCCTTGAACAGAGGGGTTACTGAAGGAGTCGTTATGAATGGAGATAAAGAGGTCGGGGTTACTTTTGGCGGCATCATCAACTCGGTCCTGAAGATCATTGATTTCCGAAAAATCACTGGCTGCGGGAGAAGAGTCATTGTCCCGGGTTAAGAGAACCTTCGCCCCAGCCTGTTGCAGGATTGAATTCAAATCTTTTGCAATGGCTAAAGTATTGTCCTTTTCATAGGTACTGCTGGGACCGATTGCTCCGGTGTCAGGACTTCCATGTCCAGGATCGATCATAATGGTCTTTCCGCTTAAAGCATTTGCAGGGATTCCGGCGAAAGGATCGACAAGAACCTCTTGAGAAGGGTCGTAATTCGTAGGCGTTGAAGAAGAACCACCAGAAGAAGAACCACCAGAAGAAGAACCACCAGAAGAAGAACCACCAGAAGAAGAACCACCAGAAGAAGAACCACCAGAAGAAGAACCACCAGAAGAAGAGTTCCCTGAAGAGGAATTGCCTGATGAAGGTGTCTGTGTCGAAGAAGGAAGTTGGGGAAAAGCTTTCAAATTTGAACTGTAATTCGAAGATGCCTTTCCTTCAATAATGGCTTGAGACGTTGGACTGATAATGCCTGTTCCTCCGAGAATAAAGACTTTGCCGTTTGGACTCAAGTCATTGGCAGAGTCTGAGCTTGCAGTGGAGAGAGTTACATAGCTATCTGAAACCCAGCCTGTTATTGATTGATAAGTGGTCTGATACCAATCGTTTTGGTAATTAAGAAGATCAAGCGTTGTGCCTTTAGGTATCGTCGCCAGAAGTTTTCCCGTAGAAGAAGGTGTATCTCTTAAATTTAATCCTGCCGAGGCATTGACGATTCCCTTTTTGGTGCTGCTGGATGTCGATGAAGAGTTGTTGGCGGAAATTGTAATATAGGCATCAGAAACCCAGCCGGTTTTGGATTGATAGGTCGTTTGATACCAGTGATTTTGATAGGTGCCAAGTTCAAGTGTGGTTCCATTAGGAATAGTTGTCAGGAGATTTCCTGAAGAAGAAGGGGTGTCACGAAGATTTAATCCGTTTGCAGCCGTAACGACACCTGCTTTAGAGGTGTTACCTGAGGTAGAAGTGGAAGAAGCGGATGAGGGAGGTTCAACGACCATATGTAAGCGCATTACGTTATAAACAGAGGGAGGAATATCATTTTGTTCGGTCAGTAAAAGCGGAGCCTTTTCTTTTGAGGCGAGAACAGTACCGGCTACGGCATCAGGGAAGGTGATTCCTGATGCTAAGAAAAGGTCGTTTGATTGATAGATATCTTTCATGCTGGAAACAACTTTGGCGTTGGTATCGTAGCGGTCCTCTCCGCCAAGGCGAGTCTCAATTGTAAAGTTGTTTTTCGTCAATTCTTCCGAGGGAACGACAACTTCTCCGCCAATGACGGTGATATGTTTTGGCGCATTTTCGTTTAAGTACTTCAGGACAGAGTCGGGGAGAGTTGTTGAAGTAAGTACAACGGGAATTTGTTTAATGCCGGCATAGGTGGCCGCCGACAGAGCATCCGGAAAATTATCGCCATTAACTATGATCAGAGAGTCTGAAGTCAAACGCTTTGCCAGCAGAACAGATGTCTCGTAACGATCAGTTCCTCCTATCCGTTCCCAGTTTAAGGACAATTGCTCAAGGTCCTTTTCAATCGCTGGTTTTAAACAAGCGGTACCTCCGAGTAAGATAATCTTCTGAGGTTTTAGGCGCTGCAGCTCTTGAACTACTCTTGAGTCAAGAGCGTCTCCTCCTGTTAAAAGAATTGGGGCATTTAAGTTAACTGCATAAGGGGTAGCTGCGATAGAATCTGGATAATCTGAGGCCTGGCATAAAATAACAGTTTGAGCGGAATCCCAGCCTTTTTGAGAAATTTTCAAGGCTGTTTCGATCTGGTCTTGACCGGCTATTCTTTCTGTTACATAAGCTAGAGGACTTGCCTGAGTAATTATCGGTAAGGCAAATATAAGCACAAGCGAAGCTATCATCGCGGTGATGATTTTTTTCACATTAATTCATCCTTTCTCCTGCCATTATGTCGATTATATCACAGAAACCCACTCTAATTGAGGAAATTTGCAAAACGTAATTTAGCAAGTATTCTGTAGGTTTAGAGAAGATTTGTGCTATAATAGAGTCTAAAAATAATTGTTGTCTTAATGACAGACACCATGGATGGGGCAGATGTATAGGGAGGGGCAAATATGATAATGACGGGTGCGGAAGCGATCATCGAATCGCTGAAAAAGGAAAACGTGGATGTAGCCTTCGGCTATCCCGGCGGGGCAGTGCTGACACTGTATGATGCTTTATATAACGCAAATTTCCGGCATATTTTAACGAAGCATGAACAAGGTGCCGTCCATGCTGCTGATGGTTATGCCAGAGCTACGGGAAAAGTTGGCGTTGTTATTGCCACTTCCGGTCCAGGGGCAACGAATCTGGTGACGGGGATCGCTACTGCTTATATGGATTCGATTCCGATGGTAGCAATAACCGGTCAAGTTGCTGTTCCCTTAATCGGCAGAGATTCCTTTCAAGAGGCAGATATTCGGGGAATTACAACTCCAATTACTAAACACAACTATTTGGTTAAAACTGTTGAAGAGTTGCCCCAGGCTTTAAAAGAAGCTTTCTATATTGCGCGTACAGGTCGGCCGGGTCCAGTCGTTGTTGACATAGCCAAAGATGTTTTTGCAGCTTCCTTTGATTACGAATATCCTTCAGAAGTTAAGCTGCGTGGTTATCATCCTGTCTATGAAGGAAATCAAACCGTCATAAATCAGGTCTTTGAGGAATTGCGTTCGGCCAGCAAGCCTTTGCTTTTTATCGGCGGGGGGGTCAATCTATCTGATTCATCGTCAGAGCTGAGAGAATTTGTGGAGCAGAGTGGTTTTCCTGTAATTACCAGTTTGATGGGCTTAGGGTGTATTCCCTTCGACCATCCTCAATTTTTGGGAATGGTTGGAATGCATGGGACCTACGCCGCAAATATGGCAACGACAGAATGCGATTTGCTTTTAGGAATCGGGGTTCGTTTTGATGATCGGGTGACAGGACTTTTGAGTGATTTTGCCTCTAAGGCTAAGATTATTCACTTTGATATAGATCCGGCGGAAATTAACAAAAATGTTATCGCTCAAATACGGGTCATCGGGGATTTGAACTGGTCATTACCAGCCTTAATAGAAAAAATCGGAGGAGTTTCCGGTGAATTAAAAGAACAGGTAGGGCATTGGCGGGAAAAAGTTTTAAGCTGGAAGCAAGACTATCCGCTGACTTATGAACAAGGGAAGGATCTTGTAATGCCGCAGGCTGTGGTTGAAAAGGTCAGTCAATTGACTCAGGGTGAGGCCGTGATTGTAACGGACGTCGGGCAAAATCAAATTTGGGCAGCTCAATTCTATGGCTTCAGGCATCCGCGTCGGTTTTTAACGTCAGGCGGGTTAGGAACCATGGGTTATGGCCTGCCAGCTGCCTTAGGAGCTCAATGTGGTTTACCTGATAAAAAGGTGGTTCTTTTTGTTGGTGACGGCGGATTGATGATGAACTGTCAGGAATTAGCGACCCTTGCCGATTGTGATTTTCCTGTGGTTGTTCTAGTTCTGAATAATCAAACCTTAGGGATGGTTGCTCAGTGGCAAAGGATGTTTTATGGTGGCCGTTATTCCCATACCAGCCTCAAAGGGCATACGGATTTCGTAAAGTTGGCAGAAGCTATGGGAGTAACGGGCTTGAGGGTGACTGAGCCTGCGGAGCTGGATAACGTTCTTGCCCAGGCTTTAGCAGCTCGGGGTCCTGTTTTAGTGGATATACGAACTCCGGAGACAGTAGACGTCCTTCCGATGGTTCCAGCGGGAGCTCGTCTGGATCAGATGATTATGGGGGGTTAAGAAGATGAAACATACATTAGCCGTTTTGGTTGAAAACCGACCGGGCGTCTTGACACATATTTCGGGGTTAATCAGCCGCAGGGCTTTCAACATCGAAAGTATAGCAGCTGGGTATACTGAAGAACCGGATACAACAAGAATTACCATTGTTGTAGAAGGGGATGAAATAGAACAGGAACAAGTTGTAAATCAGTTATCCAAATTAATTGATGTTATTAAAATCAGTGATTTAACGGCTGTTGAGTCCATCCAGCGGGAACTGGCCTTGATCAAGGTTAAAGCAAGCCTGGAGACTCGTTCAGACATTATCAATATCGTTAATATTTTTCGAGCCAGCATTGTGGATGTCAGCCGGGAGACGATGGTGATTGAGCTTTCCGGAGATGAAACTAAGATTGATGCTCTTTGTCAAGTCCTTGAAGAGGATCATGGAATTATTGAAATTGCGCGGACGGGCAAGATCGCTCTTTCACGTGGCCCTATACCGGCAAAAGCTTAAGTTGTAAGCCAGCCTGGCAATAGACTCCCCTGCCGCTGACGATGCCCTCAAAGAATGAAAACTGGTGGATCGGTCAAGAAATCTCAACAAAATAAGGGGTTGTAACCTTTGGCTCTTCATTTAGGTTACAACCCCTTATTTTTATCGTAAGTTTTATCCGAAATTGCTCGTTATCTTCTATTTAGAGCGGACATTTTTATCTTTTAATAATAAATAGCATAGAATTGCTCCAACCTCACATATAGAGATAACTGTCCCCATAGGAACTGCCGTGTTGCCGCCCCCTAGACCCACAAGCGGAGCGACGGCTGCACCTATGACAAAAGCAAATAATCCCAGCAAGGCCGAGGCACTTCCTGCCGAATGACCATAATTCTCCATAGCGAGTGATGAGCCGGCTGTTGATACAACTCCAACACTGGATACTGCAATGAATAACGGCAGCAAAATGGCCACTAGTCCTGCCCCCAGGAGAATTGTTGTCAGCAAGCACAAACCGCCCAAGGTAGCTAAGATAAGGCCGGAAATAAAGAGTTTTGTTCCGGCAATGCGGCTGGCCATTCTGCCGGAAATTTGACCAGCGATGATGATGCCCAATCCATTAATGGCAAAAAAGAGGCTGAACAATTGTGGTGACGCACCAAAAATATTTTGGATGACAAAAGGCGAACCAGAGATATAGGCAAACATGGCAGCCATGACGAGTCCTTGGGGTAATGCATATCCCATAAATACTCGGTCACACATTAAATCGCGAAACGTAATTACAACGTTCTTCAGGCCTCCTTGTGAGCGGCGTTGAATCGGCAGGGTTTCTGGTAAGGTAAAAAAGACCGCCAAGAACATAGCGATTCCTACCAGTGTTAAAACAAGAAAGACACCTCGCCAAGAAGTGAACTCTAAAAGCTGTCCGCCAATAATCGGGGCAACTATTGGCCCAACACCATTAATTAACATTAAAAGAGCAAAGAACCTTGTCATTTCAGGTCCAGAATAGAGATCTCTCACAACAGCTCGTGAAATAGCAATACCCGCAGAACCGGCAAAACCTTGAATAAAGCGGAGTGAAATTAGTGTCCAGATGGAGGGACTGATTACACAGAGCAAGGAAGAGACGGAATAACAGAAAAGTCCAATGAGAAGAGGCATCCGGCGTCCACGAACATCGCTCTGGGAACCTGTTAATAATTGACCAAAGGCGAGACCGAGAAGACAGGCCGTCAGACTGAATTGAGCGAAAGAGGCGCTGGTATGCAAATCTCTAGCTAAAATAGGTAATGAGGGTAAGTACATGTCGATGGAAAGTGGTCCAAAGGCAGATAAGGCACCTAAAACAAAAGCGATCCACAGTCGGCGGGAGTGGGAGAAGGTTGCGCTGGAGCTAGGATTGAAACCATTATTCAAAAATTTCCGGCCTCCTTAGTTTAATGATTAAACCTAATCAAGAATTGAAAATCATTTAGGTTATAAGGTATACGTTTATCCGGTTTTTAAGACCCCCACTTCTTGTAAGTGGGGGTTGGTCCTCGAGTTAACCATACTTATTATAAATGATAGGAAGAGAAATTATCATCGTGCTGTTGCTTAATCCACTTAAACACTAATAATTAATCGACCAGCTCCCGAATTTAAAAGCTTGCCCTCTGCTAAAGCAATTTGACCGTTAAGTACAGTGTAATTTATTCCTTGGGGAAATTGATCGGGTTTAGTGTAATCTTCAGGTACGCTGATTTTCTGAGGGTCGAAGACAACAAGATCTGCAGCATAGCCTTCTTTTAGAAAACCCTTTTGCTTCAGTCTTAAGCGCTGTGCAGGATCTCCTGTGATTCGTTTAATTCCTTCTTCCCAAGTTAAAAGTTTTTTCTCCCGGACATATTCACCTAAGAACTTGGGGTAAGTGCCAAATAAGCGTGGATGGGGCGTACCGGTTGGAATGCCGTCCGACCCCACTTGACATAAAGGATGCTTATACAACGTTGCAATATCGTCTTCGGCAAATAAATCGTGCATGACCATAGAACACTGGCAATTTTCGCTGATCAAGAGATTGGCTATCTGATCGATAATTTTATCGACAGGCAACTTGTAATTTAACGAGGCTTCAGGGATTAATTGATGCGCCCTGCGTCCTTCCGCCCATTTGTTATCTTTTTTGAAGGCAGAACTAATCATAATATTTGGCCAGCCCACCATACCCACAAAGTTGTCCCAACCCGGATAATCCGGCCCATTTTCTCGAAGTTCGCCTTTAAGCCTTGCCCTGAGAACAGGGTCTTTTAAACGTTTAATAATTTCGGGGCTTCCTCCTTCCTTGGCCCAGGGAGGAAGAATTTGGGACAGCAAGGTGCTGCCTGCCTGATAAGGATGCTCATCAAAGGTAACATCAATCCCTTCAGAACGCGCTTTCTCCACCATAGTAATTAATTCCTGTCCAGTAATGCCAAAATGGGGGTTAGCGTAGGAACGCATATGCGAAATTTGTAATTTGACTCCCGATCGTTTGGCGACTTCCAGGGCTTCAGTCATTGCTTCCCGAACTTGAAGCGAGTGACTGCGAATGTGAATCATCATGATGCCGTCATGGGCTGCTGTCACGGAACTAAGAGCGACAAGCTCTTCCTGAGGAGCAAACATGCCGGGCAGGTAAGCTAAGCCATAGGAAATTCCTAATGCACCGGCAGACATAGCCTCTTCGACAAGGGCACACATGTTGGCAAGGTCTTTAGAAGTCGGAGAATTGTTTTTAAGCCCTAAAATTTGGGCTCGCACTGCTCCGTGACCGATAAGGAAAGCGAGGTTATTGGGTTTTAAAGCTCGGTTCATTTCCTGAAGAAAGGCTGCGTAATCCGGCCAGTTCCATTTTTGCGGTCCCTTGCCCAGGATAGGTGTCAGATAGGAGCGCCAATCTTCCATAGTATCGCTGCAGGGTGCAGACCCAAGGCCGCATTGTCCGGCAATTTCCGTAGTGATTCCTTGGCGCAGACGACTTTCGCGAACAGAGCCGGACATAAACGGCACTAAATCACAATGACTGTGTACGTCAATAAAGCCTGGTGTAACCATGCTGCCGGCGGCCATAATTGTTTTAACCGCAGCCGATGAGAGCGTCTGTTTTACTTCTACGATCTTCCCATCCTTAATTCCAAGATCTTTTTGTACAGCAGGGCTTCCTGTTCCATCGACTACAAGGCCGCCTATGATGGCAAGATCAAACATTATTGTTGCAACACCTTTCCTTGTTACCTTTTCGCTGATTATAAAGTCCCATCCCCCAAATTATTAGACTAAGCAGGATGAGCAAGCTTCCAACCAGACAGACACCCTTCCACTGCCAGAGACTCCAAGCATGCATGCCTAAAAATGATCCCAGTGAACCTCCAATAAAATAAGTAACCATATAGACGGTATTTAACCTGCTTTTAGCTTCGGGGACTAAAGCGTATACTCGTGCTTGATTCGAGATTTGGGCACTTTGAACGCCAAGGTCTAATAAAATAACACCTAATATTAATCCCCACAAGTGTCTGCCGAACAACCAGAGGAAACCATAGGCTATTAATGTCACTGCCGCAGCGATTCCTACGACGATTCGGGGACCCTTTTTATCGGCTAATCGTCCGGCGACAGGGGCAAATGAAGCGCCTGCTACACCAATTAAGCCAAAAAGGCCGGCGATTTCAGTACCATAATAATAGGGCGGCTGTTTGAGGAAGAAAGCTAAGGTTGTCCAAAAGACACTAAACGTGCCGAAGAGGAGTCCCCCCATCAGAGAGGCTTCCCGCAATAAGGGGAGCTTCATTGTATATTCCCATAAAGAATGAAGAGTTTGACGGTAAGATAAACGTGATGTGGAACCGGTCTGAGGTAAGAAAGCCCATAGCGTTAGGGCTAAACTAAACATTAAAGCCGCGGCGATATAATACATTATACGCCAGCCCCAAAGACTGCCGATAATTCCGCTGATGGTTCTGGCTAATAAAATTCCAAAAAATAAACCACTCATGACTATGCCGACAATACGGCCCTGTTGATCGGGTCTCGCCAGTTGGGCTGCCAAAGGAACGATGATTTGAGGAACAACGGTTGTTGTTCCCACGGCAAAACTGGCTGCACCTAACATGGTGAGGTTTCCGGATGCCCCTACGGACAACAAAGAAACTGTCACCGCGCCGAGTAAAATAACAATTAAGAATTTTTTTTCCTTAATATCTCCGAGGGGAACAAATAAAAAGAGGCCCAAGGCATAGCCTAATTGTGTAAGTGTGGAGATGCTTCCAATTTGAGCGGCGGAAGCATGGAAAGTTTGAGCTATGTCTGCAAGTAGTGGCTGGTTGTAGTAGAGATTGGCGACAGACAGTCCGGAACTGATGGCAAGTATCAAGAGAAGTCCGCGTGAAAGTTCGGGATGTTGTGGTTTACCTGAAGAGTTTGTGCTTGAATTAAGGTTCATACTATCCCTCTTAGTTCTAAAGTCTTATTAATTGTTCGATTGTTATGTTAAGTCTACGCGGTAAATGTCGCGAAGGCAAGCTAAAAGATAGGCCTGCTCCATAATACCTGTGTTCTGATGTGTTCAGCTATGGCCGAACGGGCTCACATATGATCTCACTTTCTCAATAGGAATACTTAGCGGCGAAGGAGGACTCTACCCCACCTGAAGTTTACGAAGGCCCCCCACTTATAGAAGCGGTGGGCCTAAAAACTGAATAAAATCCATTTTGGGAGTATATTTCTTCGACAGAAAAGTTCTAACAATGTTATAATTATTTAACTGCTCATTGCTTATTAAGGAAGGCTGACATAGCTGAACATTAAAGAATAGTAATCGGATTTCTGTTAATTAGAACAGGGGGGTTATATGCATAAGATAGGCTACCTTGGACCGGAAGGAACCTTTTCTGAGCAAGCTGCTCAACATTATTGTAATAATAAACAAGAAGCAAGTTTAGTTAGTTTGCCAAGTATTCGTGAAATTCTTTTGGCTGTTCAACGCAATGAATTGGATTTGGCCGTCATCCCTTTTGAAAATTCCTTAGAAGGGTCAGTTAATATTGTCTTGGATGTATTAGCTTGGGAAGTCGACCTTTTGATTGTTGATGAGCTTATTTTACCTATATCTCAAACATTGATGGTTACTCCAGGAGCTGATTGGAAAAAAATCTCTTCTGTTTATACCCATCCTCAATCCGCCGGGCAATGCAGGCTCTTTCTGGAAACCCATCTTCCCCAGGCACAAGTATACTTGACAAGCAGTAATGCCGAGGGAGCTAATCAAGCGAAGATGTTTGGGAGAACTGCGGGGGCAATCGGGCCGGAAGCTGCAGCAGATAAATTCGGACTTCAAGTAGTCTTGCGAAATATCCAAGATAAAAATAATAACTTTACACGATTTGTGGTTGTCGGCAAAAAGACGATCCATCTTCCGACAGGCCGTAATAAGACTTCCATAGTTTTTTCAACGGAACATAAGCCGGGGAGTTTAGCTTGTATCCTGGATATTTTCAATTTATGGGATATTAATATGACTAAAATTGAATCGAGACCTTCCCGTGGTCAATTAGGGCGTTACATCTTTTTTATTGATATTGATGGACATTTATCTGCACCAGATGTTCGCGATGCTTTGACAATGGTACAGCGCAAAACAAATTTCTACAAATTTTTAGGTTCTTACCCCATGGCAGAAATTGATTAAAGCATAACAACTTATTAATAATTATCATCGTTAAATGAGGAGTTATAACTTATATTTGAACTTAGGGGCTTTATGTGAAAACATAAAGCCCCTTTTTAGGATGCGATCGTTATGCCCAATAGCGGAAAGCTTTGGGTATGACCAGGGTTCCGCCATTAAACAGCCATACTGTCTTTATTTCAATTAATGTAAGATAGCTAAAAAATAGCAAAAGATAGCGGAAATAGTTATCTACTTAATAGATTCAAAATAGGCGACAGCAACTTCATAAAGGAAATTAATCGGGATTGGATCTTTTCCTATTAGGAGAGCATTGAGTTTTCTGAGTATGGGTTCGGTCTCCTCTGAAGAAGTATCGAGCAGTACTGTTGGTTCGACATCCAGGGCAGTGCCTATTCTTGCTAAGAGGTCTAATGAAGGAGACCTTAGGCCTCGTTCAAGATAGCCGATATATGAACTACTGACATTAACAAGTTCTGCCAGCCTTTCTTGTGTAAGTCCTTTAGTCTGGCGGAATAATTTTATGTTTTTTCCGACAACCTCTTGAATGTTAGACACTCTATCACCTCCTGTTCCAATTTTAAGGTAGTCACTTGAAACATCTTAGCGACTGTGTGTGTGTAATTATATTGAAAATAACAACAAATAGTTATACAATGTGAAAGTAATGTAGTAAAATTTCATATTATAGTTAAGTTTGTAATATATCGGAGATTATTTAAAGGAGTGAGAAAGTTGTCGAAATATATTCTTGTTGTTGATGATCAATTTTCAGTTCGATTATTTATCCAAAAAGCTTTGGAACAGTTTGGGTACGAAGTTAAGGCAGTGGCCAGCGGATCAGAATGTTTGTGCCTCGCCACTTCCCTTCACAGACCTTCGCTTATTCTTTTGGATCAAAGCATGCCGGGAATGACAGGCTTACAGGTATTAGCACAACTGGCTCAGGACGATCTAGCCAAGAATATTCCGGTGATAATGATCAGCGGAGAAGAGGACCTCGAGGTCACTGCCCGAAGTTTTGGTGTCTGCGATATCTTGAGTAAACCTCTTGATCTGGAGTATTTCCTGAAAACCGTTAGAGCAACCTTAGAGAAGGAAACGGCTAATTTTTGATAAAAATGGATATATTTAGATTATATAACTATATTGATTTCTAAGTGCATTTATATACTTATTAAATGTGTCGAAAAGAAAAGGGCAATAGTTTAATGAAGAAACTGTGCAGCTCTTTTTTAGTTTTCATAGCTATTAGCGGTAGCATAAATCGACTACAATTCGAATCAACAATTTGAATTTCGCTACCCAAAGAAACGACTTTAAATTCTCCTAATGATGAAGTAAAATTAAATGAATTAATTTAAGAAATAAGTTAGGATATGAAAGGGAATATATAATGTATCCAATAAATTTCAATTACCGAATGCCTGCTGAATGGTCCGAACATAGGCGAACTTTCATTTCTTGGCCTGTTCAAGCCTCTATGTGCCATCCGGAGGATTATGAAAATGTATGCAAGGGCTATACAGAGATTATTCGGGCAATTGCCGAATTTGAACCTATAACAGTGCTTGTGAATCCTGGCGATTCAAAAACTCTCAGTTCAATTTTCTCCGCTGAAAGGATTGAACTTTTGGAGATTGAACACAACGACGCTTGGTTAAGGGATAACGGCCCAACCTTTCTGGTTAATAACTTAGGGCACCTTGCTGGAGTGAATTGGCGCTTTAACGCCTGGGGCGGAAAATATGAACCCTGGGATTTAGATGACCAAGTCGCGTCTAAGCTCTTAGAGCATTTTGCTATCAAACGGTTTGACGCTCCTCTCGTTATGGAAGGAGGGTCTCTTCATGTTGATGGTGAAGGAACACTCTTGACTACTGAAGAATGTTTGCTTAATCAGAACCGAAACTCTGAATTGACTAAAGAACAGATTGAAACTGAGCTTAAAAATCATCTTAATGTCAGGAAGGTAATCTGGCTGAAAAGGGGGTTGGAGGGGGATGAGACAGACGGGCATGTGGATAACGTTGCCTGTTTTGCTGCCCCAGGCAAAATCCTTTTGCAATCTTGTAGTGACCCTAATGACGGAAACTATGAGATTACACGGACAAACTTAGAGTTGCTTCAAGGGGAGACCGATGCCCAGGGAAGATCTTTCGAAATTATCCCTATCCTGCAGCCTCCCAAATTATGTGACCCAGAAACGGGTGCACGGCTAACGTTAAGTTATCTTAATTTCTATTTTGTTAATGGAGGAATCATCCTTCCGGTCTTTGGCGGACAGGCTGCTGAAACGGATGAATTAGCCAAATTGACTCTGACGAGAATCTTTCCACAACGTCGAATTCGTACTGTAAATGGTATGGGGGTTATCAGGGAGGGCGGAAACGTCCATTGTACTACTCAGCAAATGCCGGCTGGGATCAATAGACTTTAAGAAAGGAATTATCATGAGAACAGTAAAAGTTGCTGCAACCCAAATGAGTTGTTCGGACAACGTCACTGAAAATATTGCTAAGGCAGACAGATTAGTTCGCGAAGCTGCTGGGAAAGGTGCACAAATTATTTTATTGCAAGAGCTTTTCGAAACGCCTTATTTCTGTCAAAAAGAAAAGGCTGATTATTATCGCTACGCTTCCGAGTTGGAAGAAAATAAGGCAGTTCAACATTTCAAAAAGGTTGCTAAAGAGCTTCAGGTTGTCTTACCTATAAGCTTTTATGAAAAGAAAAACAATGCTCGTTACAATTCTTTGGCTGTCATTGATGCCAATGGGGAACTATTGGGTAAGTATCGCAAGAGTCATATACCTGATGGTCCGGGTTACGAGGAAAAGTTCTATTTTAATCCCGGAGATACGGGATTTAAAGTCTGGAAGACACGTTATGCCAGAATTGGGGTAGGGGTCTGTTGGGATCAATGGTATCCTGAGGCTGCACGGTGTATGGCCTTAATGGGAGCTGAGTTGTTGTTTTATCCGACTGCCATAGGTTCTGAGCCGCAAGATGGTTCCATTGATTCGCGGGATCACTGGCAGAGCTGTATGCTGGGGCATGCTGCAGCTAATTTGATCCCAGTGGTTGCCTCTAATCGTGTGGGTGTTGAAGATGATGAAGATTCCAGTATTACGTTCTACGGTTCATCGTTCATTGCCGGTTCTCAGGGAAATAAGATAGTTGAAGCAGGTCGTACAGAGGAAACTACTTTAGTAGCTGAGTTTGATTTAGATCAATTGGAGATCCAGAGATTAGAATGGGGAATTTTTCGAGACCGGCGGCCAGATTTATACAAGATTATATCGACCTATGATGGTGAGATAACGATTTAAATTGTTCCGGGGCTTATATATCGTTGCCATCCAGAGAAAAGTTGATAGGCACTTCGCTTTCATGATGAAGCGAAGTGCCTATGTTATAAAGGTGGACTTATTTGATTCCTAAGCAAGATATTTACGGTTAAGTTGGCGAAGTAAGGAGGGTGCTATGACGGGGCTTGTTCATTCATCGGTTTTTATCTGGCTGCTGCTCTTAACTTCAGTTGTGGCAATGTTAGGACGATTTATTAAAATACCTTATACTATTGCCTTGGTATTAACCGGTTTATTTGTTGGTTATTTAAAACTTTTGCCGGGAGTACATTTGGAACCAGAGGTTTTATTTGCAATTTTCCTGCCGCCCCTTTTGTTTGAGGCTGGGATTAATATTCACTTGGAGCCTCTGAAGAAGAATTGGAAGATCATTACTGTCTTATCTTTACTGGGGACGGTATTATCTACCCTCGTTGTGGGCTATTCGCTGCATATACTCTTGGGACTACAGTTTTTGTTGACCCTCTTGTTTGGGGCAATTATATCACCAACGGATCCAATTTCTGTTTTAGCAATTTTTAAACGTTTAGGTATTGCCAAGCGACTGTCAGTCATTGTCGAAGCGGAGAGCCTGTTTAATGATGGAATCGCCGTCATTTTATTCAGCGTTATCCAAGGTATCCTTATAACCGGAACCTTTTCTCTGGCTCAGAGCGAATTAGCCTTTATTCGAACTTTTTTCGGCGGAGCTCTTGTGGGCATTGCTATTGGAGCAGCGGCCTCCAGAATCACTCGGGAATTCGATGATCATTTATTGGAAATAACCTTAACGACAATTACAGCTTTCGGTTCTTATATGGCTGCTGAAGGGTTTCATGTTTCTGGGGTCATTTCTGTAGTCGCCGCTAGTTTAGTGGTTGGCAATTATGGAATGAAAAGTGGTATGACTCCTGTATCGCGTATGGCGGTACTTTCGTTCTGGGAATATGCAGCTTTTGTAGCCAATTCTCTGGTATTCTTACTCGTTGGGTTAGAAATGACGAATATAACGTTCAGAGATAATCTTTTCTCAGTTGTAATTGCTGTAATCGCTGTTTTGTTGGGACGGGCATTTTCAATCTATGGATTATCTGCCCTTTTAAATAGGTTTGGATTATCAATTCCTGGGAACTTCCAACATGTTTTAGTCTGGAGCGGTCTGCGGGGAGCTTTATCAATGGCAATGGTCTTGGGCCTGGAGGCTTCTGCACCGGAACGCAGTTTCTTGATTACAGTTACCTTTGGAGTAGTCCTTTTTTCCTTGGTAGTACAGGGCTTGACGATAGAGCCTCTGATTAACAAATTGGGACTGACTACTACTAATGAGGAGCTGAGAGATTACCAAAATCTGTTAGAAGAAAGTATGGCCTTGCGTTCGGCTATAGCAGAGATTGATCGTCATGTGCTTAATGGAAACGTATCCAAAATAGCCCGTGATGATGAACTGAACCCCTAAATACGGACATTGAAAGAAAAAGACCTCCTATTGTAGAATTAGAAACTGCAATAGGAGGTTTTGTTATGTCCGGAAAACGTGGAATGAAACATTTTGGGGAAAGCATTATTA
>NZ_JBNFTW010000017.1:0-31391 GCF_049943955.1 Desulfosporosinus sp. SYSU MS00001 | reverse complement strand
ACACGGAAGTTAAGACCTCCAGGGCCGATAATACTTGGGGCATAGCCCCTGGGAAAGTAGGTCATCGCCAGGTAACAAGCGATAGACTGCCAAATATGGCAGTCTATCTGTGTTTCATGAAGGAAGTAAAAGTAAACTACCGGGGTTCCACCCGTTCGATCCACGCTGCAGGAGTCTGCGTATCGGGACGCAGCGTGGCGAAAAGCTCGTCCGCTTTTCGTATACCGAACACGGAAGTTAAGGATCCACACTGCAGGAGAATGCGTAAGGGGACGCAGTGTGGCGAAAGGCTCATCCGCCTTTCGTTCCAGGGCCGATAATACTTGGGGCATAGCCCCTGGGAAAGTAGGTCATCGCCAGGTAACAAGCGATAGACTGCCAAATATAGCAGTCTATCTGTGTTTTATGAAAGAAGTGAAAGATTCCTACCGGGGTTCCACCCGTTCGGATCCACATTGCAGGAGAATGTTTCACAAGTCGCAATGTGGCGAAAACCTCGTCCGGTTTTCGTCACGCTGCAGGAGAATGCGTAACGGGACGCAGCGTGGCGAAAAGCTCGTACTTCGCCACAAAGTGATTCTCTGGGGCTGGTGGCTCGGCGAAACCCTCCACCGGAGGCTTTCGTGCTTTTCGTATACCGAACACGGAAGTTAAGGATCCACGCTGCAGGAGAATGCGTAAGGGGACGCAGTGTGGCGAAAGGCTCATCCGCCTTTCGTTCCAGGGCCGATAATACTTGGGGCATAGCCTCTGGGAAAGTAGGTCATCGCCAGGTAAACAAGCGATAGACTGCCTTATTGGCAGTCTATTTGTGTTTCATGAAAGAAATGAAAGATATCTACCGGGGTTCCATGTGTTTGGCAAGTAGAAATTATAGCAATCCGGAAGTTCAAATATGTAGCACCCCAGATACCACTTTTACCAATTAATGGATGAGTGACTCAGCCTAAAACTAGGTCCACTAAATACGAGTAAGTAACTATGATGAATCAGCCGATCAATTATGGCACTTGTCATTTTTTCATCATAGAAAATGCCATTCCAATAGCTGAACTCGAGATTGGTTGTAATGATCACACTACGTTTTTATAACACTCAGAGATTACTTGGAACAGCAGCTGAGCTCCGCCTTTTTCAAAAGGAACATACCCCCATTCATCACAAATCAATATTCACATATTCAAAGATGTTTTTCATTCCTTCGAGTAAACATTCTTGATTTTGTGACTTAAATAACTGGAAATATCCGCCGTTGCTATGGGGTAAGAAAGGTTCAGATAATATCCATTATAAAGTACACCTTTTTCAATGAACTGAGCCTCTCCAAAGTCTATTTGAGCCTCGCCTGGTGGATGGTCAAGAGGCAAATAGCCCTCTTCCGTTAATCCAATTTCTTTCTTGCGTTTAGAGACATAAGCCCTGACAGAACGATCCGAAACGTTAAAATCCGGGAACTTTTCCTTCAAACGGTTATACACCCTCTATTTTGCCATAAACAGTTCCACCCGTTCGGATTCACATTGCAGGAGAATATGTATCGGGACGCAGTACAGCAAATAGTCTAAAACTTGAACAAAAGCTTTTAGATCAAACATTTTCGCCGTCAATATCAGAATAAACGTATTCAAGTATATCGCCCGGTTGGCATTTAAGAGTCTTACAAATCGCGTCAAGTGTCGAAAACCGAATTGCTCTTACCTTGCCTGTTTTTAAGTTAGAAAGATTTACATTAGAAATACCAATTTTTGCAGCTAATTCGTTTAGCTTTATTTTTCTATCAACTAAAATTCGATCTAATCGTATTATTATAGCCACTAGCTAAGCACATCCTTACAGAGTTGTGTCATATTCATTTTGCAGGTACACTCCATATTGAAATATTTCGGCTATGGTAAAAATAAGTCCTCCAAGTAATAAACCGCTAAAATGAATATTTGATAAATCTACGTAAAAGATTTTTGTTACAAATAGCGAGCATAAAAAATTCGTTAGAAAATCCGATACTAATGAATAGGTAATTATTGAATAAGCAAGTTTTCTTAGGTTTTTCGCATTGCTTATAATAAATGGAGTTATATCCTTAGCTGTAGATTTAAGGATAGTTACTATTTGTTTAATTCCATACAAAATTAGGGTCAAGCCGAGAAGAGATGAAAGTAAGTAAGTTATAAGAGCATCTTTTGCACTAAACATACTGGTGTCAAGAGGTTGCATAATTTTAAAGGGTATAATAATAAAGAATGTTGTACCATTCCCTAGTGCATAGTATATAGACCAATTTAGATTTCCTTTAACTGCATTAAACTTTTCTGGTGAAGCAAACGAGAAAAAGACAGAAGCTGACAATCCAGCAAAGACAATTATTACTCCAAGAAACAAAACAGATAGAATAATTTTGTGAAGTATAGTTGCTCTTGACTTTATTTTTTCAATATCATTATGAATCATAGTACCGCCCCTCTCGATTACATTATATGGTATTGTATTCGATAGTCAATATTTTGTTAATGATAAACATTAATTAATACAGTTAACATGAGTAAAATGAAACCACCTCACAATGGTGGCATACCTCCATTGTGAGGTGGTTTAAAGGGGTTATCGCCATACATAACACACCAAAATTATAGGTTCCTTTTGTAAACTAATATATGATAAAAAGTAAATATGGATTTGCTTTTTAGAAACTAATCAAATTGTAAGTTTTAAATTATCTCCAGATACATCTCTAGTTGTTTCTAAATTATCTGATGGTGAACCTCCCCTACCTACAGTTCGCTAAGAACGAAAACACTGTTTTCGCCATAGGATAGGGGCTTCCGGCAAGTCCAAAATGCATGTCTCAAGGGTATCTCGTTAGAGATGCCTCACCCGATAGGCGTGAGTCCATCATTTCGGTAAGGCCGGCAACTCTATGCATTTACTGCATATAGGCCAGGTTCATGGCATCTACTACTTCTCACCTTAGGCAATCCGTAGATACTTTGGCTCTTCTACATATAGTTCTTGGAACTTCCCGTATTTGTAGTTGCTCAAGATATTTTTGGCTCCGTGAATTCTCACGGTGTTCTCGATATCCACAAGTACACTTATAATTTCTAGAGGAGGTTTTCTTTCTTCTCCCACAAACAGGACATGTTTGTGTTGTATAGGATTCATCGACCTTTTGAAGACTTATCCCTTCGACTGCCAAGTTATAGTGTAGGTAGGTGGCTGTTCGTCCAAAATGCCACTGAGACATTTTTTGACTTTGTTTACGTGAACGTTTGTTTTGTGTTTGTTCTTTTCCTTTCTGGGTGAGGTATATCGCTCGATGCCTTCAACGTTGCCGACAACAACTTCCTTGACGTTATTCTCTAATCGCCAGTTTACAAACTCACGGGTGGTTTTATGTAGGGTATCCGTCAACTAGGCATCACTTTTGCTTAAGATATAGGTCAAAGCTCGTCGGTACTTTTTCCATTGACGGGACCCCTTTTGGCATTTAGCGATCTTTTTTTGAAGTTCCTTCAGTTTCTTATTACGAAAACGTTTGATACTTCGGGGCTTACATCACTCCTTGGCCGTTATCACAGACTGATGCAATGGTGTGAATTTCCCCCAGATCGATGGCTGCGATATTCACATTACCACGACAAAAACGAATTTAGAACTGGTGTTCTGCAATAATTGGGGGGGCAGCGATTCATCTCGCCACCTATAGAGGATGGGAGTCTTCTCGCCGCAAAAAGATAAATAATTATAATTATTTTTAAGGATCATGGGAAATAATATGCTATTTAATGTTCATTTGAGGGCCGACACATGGCAGGAGATTAATTGTCGTTAGGTCGACGGCGAAAACCTTATAGGTGGGCATGAAGTTGTTACTTTGAAAGTCAGTGGATCGATAAAATTAAATCCGCACCAGGTTATTAAAGAGAGACTTCCAACAAGGAATGTACGAGCTTCCTGAAAGCAGAACCAAGAGTGACATGATAATTAAAAGACTACCTCATCTGAGATAGTCTTTTGTACTAAAAAAATCAGCAAGAAGTAAATGTTTAAATACAGGCTCGTACTTCAACGGGAAGCTCATTTAGTAATACAATTTTCAAGGCTTGAATGATTGCAATTACATTACTTGTTTCGAGATAAAATGTTAGTTAAACTAGTTGCTTTGAGTTTTAGGTTGACAATTGATCTGCATGAATTGCTTTTTCATGTTTTTCGGCTTCGTAGCCAAAGCGAAATCTTTGGTTACAATAAGAACAGTGAATAAATTTACCATCCTCTGATGGAATTGGCATATTAACCACCTCCTTGGTGAGAATTTTAACCATCCTGATAGGAAATTAAACTTATTTGCATAAAAGTTGATCATCTTATAAAGAGCCTCATAAAGTAGAGTGAGGTGATGAATATGTGGCGGAGATGGATTGATATACTAAACATAGAATTCTACTGGTGGAAGAAAGATATAATTCGACGATTTAGGTTGGATACACCTGCATGTATATCGGGTATACTACTTTTATCGTCTGCTATTATTTTGTTGGCTATTTTAGGTAATGGGGCAGCTAAGATCTTTCGGAATTTTGTTCCCTGGATATCTGGACGACAGATTGGGGAGGTTTACTGGCAATCGATTAGTTTTGGTATAAAAGCTGCATTAACATTCATGATATTTAGTGGGTCATTAATAGCTTTTATTTTTTTTAAAATAATAGGACGAAGGTAAACATGACAATAATAAAAAATTATAGTTCTAAGAGGTAAATATGGAAAATAAATGTAATGCATAGATAAAGTGGATAAAGTTCTTAGCAACTATTCTTGCATAGGTCAAAATCCTATGTTAGAATTTATTGGTCAGAAGGGGGTCAGTTAGGTGGATTTGTTCTCTGGGCTTACGGTAACACAGTTATTTAACGTAATTATGATTCCGGTCCAAGTTATTATTATTTTTTTGACATTTTATTATTTTGTTTTGTCTATGTTTGGACTGTATAGGAGACGAGAGGATAAGATTCTAACGCCTGAGAAGAGTTTTGCCGTTGTTGTTGCTGCTCATAATGAGGAAGCTGTCATCGGACCGCTTGTAGAGAATCTGAGGATGCTGGATTATCCTAAAGAACTCTTCGATATTTTTGTGGTAGCTGATAATTGTACGGATAAGACTGCATTAATAGCTCGGAATGCGGGAGCCATTGTTCATAGACGTTTTAATACCGAAAAACGTGGTAAAGGTTATGCCCTTGAATGGATGTTCCATCGCCTTTTCAAAATGGAGCGCCAATATGATGCAATCGTAATTTTCGATGCTGATAATTTAGTAAAAAGCAATTTTCTCTTTGAAATGAACAGCAAACTTTGCCAAGGACATAAAATAGTTCAATGTTACTTAGATTCAAAGAATCCAATGGATACATGGGTGACGAATACATTTTCTATAGCATTTTGGGTAACAAACAGATTGCTGCAACTTGCAAGGTATAATACGGGGCGGCTTTCAAACGTTCTTGGCGGGACAGGCATGTGCATTTCAACCGATGTTTTGAAGGAATTTGGTTGGGGAGCTACGTCTCTGACAGAAGATCTTGAGTTCAGCATGAAGGCGTTAACCCACGGTATTAAAACCACTTGGGCTCACGATGCTGTCGTTTATGATGAAAAGCCTTTAACCTTTATGCAGTCTTGGTATCAAAGAAAACGTTGGGCTCAAGGACAAGTAGATGTAGCTGGAAGATATTTCTTTCCTCTGATACTTAAAGGTATACGTGAAAGAAAAATTATGTATTTTGATGCCGCAATACATCTCTTTCAGCCTGCTCTTGTAATGATCGCAACATTTTTTATGATGACGAACTTTATTTCCGCCTTGCAGTCAAGTTATACTCATGTTTTCACTTTAGTAATGCCTTGGACAGGGTGGCAAATACTTTCTTCAATTCAATATCTTTATCCTGTCGCAGCTTTGGCTCTGGACCGGATACCTTGGAAAGCCTATGTAGGCATCATTTTGTATCCTGTTTTCATCTATAGTTGGATTCCTATTGTCTTTTTGGGATTCATTAATCGTAAGGATAAACAATGGTCACATACTAAGCATACTCGTTCCATTAATATTGAAGATGTCGTTAAACAAAAAAAGGTATCCACAAGTTAGTTGCGAATCTGCCATTTTGCTGGTTTAAGGACAGAGGAACATTTTTAAAAAAAGTTTTGACACGGAAGACTTTTTTGTGTATACTGATAATCGTCAGTCGCCCGGGTGATTAGCTCAGCTGGTAGAGCGCCTGCCTTACAAGCAGGATGTCGGCAGTTCGAACCTGTCATCGCCCACCAATTGATTTGAGACTGAAAGTGGCCCCGTGGTGTAGCGGTTAACATGCCTGCCTGTCACGCAGGAGATCGTCGGTTCAATTCCGATCGGGGTCGCCATCTATTGTATGCCTCGGTAGCTCAGTCGGTAGAGCAGAGGACTGAAAATCCTCGTGTCGGCGGTTCGATTCCGTCCTGAGGCACCATTCATGCGGGTGTAACTCAGTGGTAGAGTGTCACCTTGCCAAGGTGAAAGTCGCGAGTTCGAATCTCGTCACCCGCTCCATTTAATAAAGTTGGCGGCATAGCCAAGTGGTAAGGCAGAGGTCTGCAAAACCTTTATCCCCAGTTCAAATCTGGGTGCCGCCTCCAAATATTTTGCCGATGTGGCGGAACTGGCAGACGCACGGGACTTAAAATCCCGCGGGTTAATAGCCCGTACCGGTTCGATTCCGGTCATCGGCACCATTATGGGTTTGTAGCTCAGCTGGTTAGAGTACCGCGTTGACATCGCGGGGGTCGGAGGTTCGAGTCCTCTCAAACCCACCATAATTTGTTAAAAACCCGCATTTCATGCGGGTTTACTGTTCTTTAGAGGCTTTCAAGCCTCATTTTTAACCAAATACATAACAAAGAAGGCCTTTAGGCCCTCATCGCAGCTACTAATTTCTTTGTTTCCACCATATTGATGGCCCTTTTTAAATTGTATGCTAGAAAACTAAGCCCCAGCTCGCCTGTGGCTTTTTCTATGCCTTGATTTCAACTCTTAGCCAACTGTAAACCGTCATGCGCTGAATCTATTTATCCAGTCTTTATGCCTCCCACTTCTATAAGTGGGGGCGGGTCCTTGGTTAACTTCAGGTGGGGTAGAGTCCCCGCCTGTAGCCCCGATGTTCAGCTTTAGCTGAACTAGTTCACTTTACAGGAGGATTGGCACTGTGATTTGTTTCTCCTAGAAATGTAATAACCACTGCCACAGCTAAGCCGAAAAATCCATGACTAAAGAAACACATGACTTTGCTAAGCGATGTTTTTAAATCCTTAACTATCTTGAAATAGCTAAACAAATAAGGAATTATTCCTCCAAATGTTCCCAAAAGAAAGCCCTTCAATATATAAGAACGTTTGTTGAGGGACAATAGATAGGTAATTAATATGCCTCCTGTCGTGCAGAAGAATGTACTAATTATATGCGATAACCACACATCGGTTTTTGTGCTTCTGAATACCCATTTTCTGCAATTCAGGACTTGATGTGACATCGTGTGTAATGAACTTTTTACAAGACCAAATTTGACAAACAAATAATTGCTTGACATAATGGCTAGCTCGCCAAAGAGACCGGAAATTATGCCTAAGATTAACTTACTTCGTATTTTTATCATTATTAGCCTCCATGAAATAGTTTTTAAACTATTCGACAATCCTATTCTCCAATTTGCGAAAGCCTCTCTCGTTGATATTTTGGATAATGTTTAATATACTATTAATGTTGTTTTTTAGAAGAATATTATTCTAATGTTTAGAACTTTAAATCTCTGAGAGAAATCGAGAAATCGTATTGTTGAAATTCTATCCTTTTTGTAGGAAAATGGAATCGTTTCATAGGGCAACAATTATCAGAATAAGGTAAGGAAAGGCGGTGCTTTACATGCATTCCCTTTGGCAAGGCAAGGCACCCATTTATGAGGCATTGCAAAATTATCAATCAATGAGAGTAGTACCCTTTGATGTACCTGGACACAAGCAAGGCAGGGGAAACCCTGAACTTGTAAAGTTTCTGGGACAACAGTGCCTATCGGTGGACGTTAACTCCATGAAGCCTCTTGATAATCTTGTTCATCCTGTTTCAGTTATCAAAGAAGCAGAGGAATTAGCGGCAGATGCTTTTGGAGCAGACCACGCTTTTTTTATGGTTAACGGTACTACGGCTGCTGTTCAGGCTATGATTATGAGCGTATGTAAACAAGGCGAAAAAATAATTATGCCTCGTAATGTCCATAGAAGTGCAATAAATGCACTTATTATCAGCGGAGCAATTCCTGTATATGTTAATCCCGGTGTAAATAAACAATTAGGAATACCCTTAGGGATGTCGGTGGATGATGTAAAGCGTGCTATAGAAGAGAATCCAGATGCTAAGGCTATCTTTGTTAATAATCCGACCTATTATGGGATTTGCTCGGATTTAAAGACTATTACTGAACTTGCCCATTCCCATAATATGTACGTTCTAGTTGATGAAGCCCACGGCACTCACTTTTATTTTGGTTCTGACTTGCCAGTGAATGCAATGGCTGTTGGCGCTGATATGTCAGCGGTCAGCATGCACAAAACAGGCGGATCACTAACCCAAAGCTCGTTCCTGTTAAAAAGCAATCGTCTTGGTACAGGTCATGTACGTCAAACGATTAACTTAACCCAGACTACCAGCGGCTCTTATTTGCTCTTGTCGTCCCTGGATATTTCCAGACGCAACCTTGCCTTAGATGGAAAAAATATCTTCAATAAGGTATCCTCTCTGGCTCACTATGCAAGAGATGAGGTCAATAAAATTGGTGGTTACTATGCTTTTTCGAAAGAACTAATTAACGGGGATTCTGTGTTTGATTTTGATCACACCAAGCTTTCTGTTTACACCCGTGAGATAGGGTTGGCAGGAATAGAAGTTTACGATATTTTACGGGATGATTACGGGATACAGATTGAATTGGGCGATATCGCCAATATATTGGCGATAATTTCTGTGGGGGACCGTGAGTTAGCTTTGGAACGACTTGTATCATCACTATCGGAAATTAAGCGACTCTATACAAAAGACAAATCCGGGATGCTTGATCATGAATATATTAATCCCGATGTCATAATGACGCCACAACAAGCCTTTTACTCGCCTCAGCGTTCTGTTGAACTTAAGGAAAGTGATGGACATATATGTGCAGAGTTTGTGATGTCTTACCCGCCGGGTATTCCAATTTTAGCTCCAGGTGAACGGATAACCGATGAAATTATTGATTATATCTCCTACGCTAAGGCTAAGGGATGTTTTCTAACCGGGACGGAGGATATGTCGGTTAAAAGTATCAAAGTATTGGAGGAATAATAACATGGAATTGTGGTACACAGAACAACACACGGATAATGTTCGTTTTTCTATTAAGGTGGATAAACCTCTGTATACGGGTCAGAGTGAATTCCAAAGGATAGATGTTTTTCATTCTAAAGAATTTGGGACCTTTTTTACGTTAGACGGCTTAATGATGGTTACTGAAAAAGATGAATTTATCTATCATGATATGATTGTTCATGTTCCAATGGCGACAAACCTTAACACAAAGAATGTTCTGGTTATTGGCGCCGGTGATGGGGGAACGGTAAGAGAGCTTACTCGCTATAATTCAATTGAACGAATTGATATGGTTGAAATTGATAAAATGGTGGTTGATGTATGCAGGGAATATTTGCCCCAAACTGCCTGTAAACTAGACGATCCACGGGTGAAACTATATTTTGAGGATGGGTTGAAATTTGTACGCTCCAAGGAAAATGCATACGATCTAATTATCGTTGATTCCACCGATCCTTTTGGACCGGGAGAAGGTTTATTTACTAAAGAATTTTATGGTAATTGCTTCAAGGCACTTAAGGAGAACGGTATTCTGGTTAACCAGCACGAAAGCCCCTATTATGCTGAGTATGCTCAGTCCATGCAGAGGGCTCATAAACGGATCAAAGAATTCTTTCCAGTTTGCAGAGTTTATCAAGCGCATATTCCAACATATCCGTCAGGACATTGGTTATTTGGATTTGCCTCCAAAGTATATGACCCCGTAAAGGACCTAAACGAGCAGGCATGGAATAGTTTGGGGATAAAAACAAAATATTACAACACCGAGATTCATAAGGGATGCTTTGCTCTTCCTTCGTATGTAAGGGAGCTTCTGGTAAGCGAAGAGAAATAATTTTTTAGGCATACCTATAATTCTAGATAATAGGAAAAAGGCTGTAACAAATTTTTTTGTTGCAGCTTTTCATGTATTTGGAGGTTGCATTAACCAAAAAAATTACATAATATTTAGTAATCAAAATATTAGAATTTTTTATAAGATTAAAGGAATTGAACCTATGATAACGAATAATTGATTTGAGTAATCATCATAGAAAAGGCCTCGCCCTCGAACTATTAATTTATGTTATTAAGCGATAGATATTACAATCACAGTTAGGATGTGAAAAACAGTGCATATTACGGATTATGAAATTGCTTTAAGGCTATTGCTGGCTTGTATTTTTGGAGGAATTGTCGGTCTCGAACGAGAACGAAATGATAGTTCGGCAGGATTTAGAACTCATATTTTAGTTAGCTTAGGCTCAGCGTTGATTATGATTTTATCAATGTACGGTTTTGCTAATTTCACGTCAGTTAACAAAGATCCTGCTCGCTTAGCTGCGCAAGTTGTCTCAGGGATCGGCTTCTTAGGAGCCGGCACAATCTTGCGAGATAAAACATCGATTAGAGGCTTGACAACTGCAGCATCCCTTTGGGTTGTCTCAGCCATCGGCTTGGCAACTGGAGCCGGGTTCTATTTTTCGGCTACATTGGTCACCTTTTTAGTGTTTATAACATTAGAGCGCATAGTAGAAAATTATTTTTTTAGAAACAGTGCGACAATTAAGGTTGTTGCTGTCAATGGAACGTGCAGAGTTAAAGAGATTAACAGGGTTATTGAGTCTCACAACATTGTTCCGCAAAATATTACGATGACTTTGCAAATAGAAGAACAAAATAAAACGGTTATATTATTTAAATTGAGAACTCCCTTTCGTAAACTTGACATAGAAAACCTGATTGAGGATATTAATGAAATTGATGGGGTTTATTCTGCAGAACAAGAATTGAACGATGATAGAGACTCTAGTCGATCTCTTTTCTCTCGCAGAAAATCGGTGTCTCAGAAGGATAGTAACAATTGCTCAATGTAAAATGTGGTTAAAGAGAATAAAAATGTTATAAATTGGAAATGTTATGGAATGTCCGAAATACCTTTTGAAAATATATTGTTTAAAAGGTATTAACAGATTGGCCCAATCGAAATATGGCTTCCTTAGAGTCATATACTCTAATATGGAGGGGTGCCAGTGGAACATTCCGTGCAGTTAGGTACGCAAAGATACCATGACAGTATATGTAGGTCCTTAAGGGAATTGAGTAAACGTGAACGTCTCCCTTTACAGATTATTGAGCAGCAACACGGAAAGCGTTGGCTAATTCAGTGTAAGTTTCTTGCTACATCTCTTGCGGGGACTGACAATGAGGAAATGGTCCGGAAAATCCAGCGATATTATTTAGCGAATGCCTTAGCCGAAACGATCTTGCTACATTGGGAGAAGGAACATGTACGGGGAATCCTTAAAAAAAATAAATATTTAATTGATGATAATGGTCAGGAGATACTGAACAGAGCTCTGGAATATTTGAATAAAGGTTTGGGCCAAGATCGTGCCTATCGTATCAACCGTAAGACAAAGCTTGTAACTCAAATTTTAAGTTGTCTTAATCAGTCTTTGAATTTTGATCTTGAAGGCTTTCTAAGTTTCCGAGCCCAGGAATATAAGCATGACGTCAGTAAAGCCGTGGAGTTTGCTATCGAAGAGTATATCGTAGAAAAGGAGTATCTGGAATTTATTCAGCTCTTAAAACATTTTGTCGACACCCAGACGCCGCAATTAGAGAGACTGCATGTAGGAATGACTTCGAAAGGTGAGTTTCATCTTTATGACGAGGACGGAGAGGACATAACCCGCGACTACCTGGAAGATTATCAGCTGGATAATTTACATGAGTTAGGTTACGAAGACCTCTTGGTAAGTTCGCTTATCGCAGTAGCTCCAAGACAGATCACGTTACACATTCGTTATAATGGGTATAAAGATACATTACAGACCATAAGGCGGGTTTTTGGTAGTAGAGTTCGTGATTGCAGTGGCTGTTCTTTATGTAAAGATTTTTGACAAATAAGCAAGGCTTTTGTATAATTAATCTATTCGCTTGGTATATTAATCTCAATAAAACTATTTCTAAAGTGATTACTTTAAATCGCTGAAAGGGAGAGTATCCTGATCCTAAGTGTTAGAGAAGAAATGCCGCGGCTGTAAGCATTTCTCACAAAGGTTCAGGTGAAGACCACCCTTGAGTGCAGGGCTGAAATAAGTAAGCTTTGCCGTTTCCCGCGTTAAGGGGAATCGAGTGGAAGGAATATCCTTTCAGTTGGGTGGAACCACGGGAGCAAGCTCTCGTCCCTAGTTGGGGCGAGAGCTTTTTTGCGTTTATCGAAATTGGTTAGGAGTGATAGCAATGATACAAGTAACTTTAAAAGATGGCTCAATACGTGAGGTTGAACAAGGAACGACTATAGCAGAATTGGCTGCCTCTATTTCGCGTGGTTTAGCTAAAGCTGCAGTTGCCGGAAAGGTAAATGACAAATTAAAAGACCTTTCTTATCCTCTCACGGAGAATGCGGCAGTTGAGATCATCACACTGGACAGCGAAGAAGGATTGGAGGTTCTTCGGCATTCAACGTCTCACCTAATGGCCCAAGCTGTAGAAAATTTGTTTCCCGGAACAAAGTTGGGGATAGGACCAGCTATTGCCAAAGGTTTCTATTATGATTTTGATTCTGAGCATGTGTTTACCCCTGAGGATCTTGAGAAAATCGAGAAAGAAATGAAACGACTGGCTAAGGAAAACTACACTTATCAACGTAAGGAAGTATCGCGTACCGAGGCTTTGGACTACTTTAAAAAACTTGGTGAAAATTATAAAGTCGAACTTATTGAAGGGCTTCCCGAAGATGCTACCATTTCCATGTATACTCAGGGCAATTTTACGGACCTTTGTGCAGGTCCCCACATCCCATCAACTTCAATTATTAAAGCAATTAAACTCATGAGTTTGGCAGGCGCCTATTGGCGAGGTAATGAAAAAAATAAGATGCTGCAGCGCATTTACGGCACAGTCTTTGCTAAAGCGGCTGATCTCGAAGATTATCTATTCAAATTGGAAGAGGCCAAACGCCGCGATCATCGTAAGTTGGGCTTAGAACTTGATCTTTTTAGTCTTCATGACGAAGGTCCTGGATTCCCCTTCTTCCATCCTAAAGGAATGGTTTTGCGCAATGCTCTTGAAGATTTTTGGAGACAAGAACACCGCAAGCGGGGCTATCAAGAAATTAAGACCCCGATTATTCTCAATCGTTCACTCTGGGAACAATCTGGTCACTGGGATCATTATAAAGAAAACATGTATTTTACGAAGATCGATGATCAGGATTTCGCAGTTAAGCCTATGAACTGTCCGGGTGGTATGATTATGTACCGGACCAAATTGCGCAGTTATCGGGACTTGCCGCTGCGAGTTGGAGAATTGGGACTCGTTCATCGCCATGAACTATCGGGTGCACTCCACGGTTTGCTGCGGGTTAGAAACTTTACTCAAGATGATGCCCATATCTTTATGCTTCCGTCCCAGATTAAGGAGGAACTTCTTGGGGTTATTGAACTGGTAGACACCTTCTACAAAGTGTTTGGTTTTGAATATCATGTAGAGTTGTCCACCCGTCCTGAAGATTCTATGGGTTCAGATGAGGATTGGGAAGCCGCAACTCGAGCGCTTCAAGAGGCCCTCGAAGAAAGAGGCTTGGATTTTAAGATCAATGAAGGTGATGGAGCTTTTTATGGACCAAAGATTGATTTTCACGTGAAAGACTGCCTGGATAGGACTTGGCAGTGTGGTACCATACAGCTTGATTTCCAAATGCCGGAGAAATTCGACCTAACTTATGTCGGCGAGGACGGACAAAAACATCGTCCGGTTATGATTCACCGAGTGATCTATGGTAGTATTGAACGGTTCATAGCACTTTTGACTGAACATTATGCTGGAGCTTTTCCAACCTGGTTAGCACCTGTTCAAGTTCGCATTTTGCCGATCAGTGAGCGGCATCAGGGCTATGCCAAAGCATTAGCTGCCCGTTTCAATGAATTAGATATAAGAGTTGAAACGGATGAGCGTAAAGAGAAAGTTGGCTACAAAATCCGTGAGGCTCAAACTGAAAAGATTCCTTATACCTTGGTTGTTGGAGATCAAGAAGCCGAGTCGGATACCGTTGCTGTACGTCGTTACGGTCAAGGGGATGCCGGAGAGAAAATGACAGTAGATGAGTTTGTTAATCTTATACAAGATGATATAAAAAATAAGAAGCTTTTAACAGCTTTGGCTCAATAAAAGTTGACAAAACTTGAGAGCTGATATAAAATATTCGTTGTCAAGTAGAAGCCATCCGCTTCTCACCTTACGGCTAAAGTCGGTAAGGTATCTTCTGGGCTTGGGCTTAATACGTGCTCATGATTGTTTAGAAGACGGGTGGTATTCATCCGTCTTTTTCTATTGTGCTAAGTTTTAATGGGGGTGGTTTCTTATTAGCAAGGACTTAAGACTCAATGACGAAATCCGGGTTAGGGAGGTCCGTCTTGTTGGGGAAGAAGGAGAACAACTTGGAATTATGGCGGTTCGAGATGCCTTGAACCTTGCAGTCGAGAAGTCTTTAGATCTCGTAGAGATTGCACCGACGGCGAAACCGCCGGTCTGCAAACTAATGGATTATGGCAAGTATAAGTATGAGCAAGCGAAGAAAGATAAGGAAGCTCGTAAAAAGCAAAAGAGCATGGAAATTAAGGAAGTCAAGCTGCGCCCCAATATTGAGGATCATGACTTTGAAACCAAGGCTCGTAATGCACAGCGCTTTCTAAGCGAAGGGGATAAAGTGAAGGTTACTATTATGTTCCGCGGGCGGGAAGTCACTCACCCTGAACTAGGACGAACCCTTTGTCTCAGACTTGCAGAATTCTGTAAAGCGGAGTCTAGCATAGAGCGTGATCCTAAACTTGAGGGCCGCAATATGATTATGATTTTGGCTTCTGTTAAACATGACTAATACCGAGAGGGGGATACTCAAATGCCTAAAATGAAAACTCACCGTGGTGCGGCTAAGCGCTTCAAGAAAACTGGAACAGGTAAAGTTGTCCGTATGCACGGCTTTACAAGTCACATTCTGGAGAAGAAGTCTCAGAAAAGAAAACGTAATTTGCGTAAATCAACGGTTATGAACCAATCTGATGTCAAGAGAATTAAAAACTTGATTGTTTATCTATAACGTTGCACTAAAAGGAGGTTTTTGGGATGGCCCGTGTTAAAAAAGGCATGACAAAACATCATAGACATAAAAAGATCTTAAAATTGGCGAAAGGTTATCGCGGAGGGAAAAGTAAACTTTACCGCCCCGCGAATGAACAAGTCTTAAAATCCTTAGCCTATTCTTATGCTCATAGAAAAGACAACAAAGCAAACTTCCGTAAGCTTTGGATTGCTAGAATCAATGCAGCTGCACGTATGAATGGTATTTCCTACAGCCGCTTGATGAATGGCTTGAAGAAGGCTGGGGTAACAGTTAACCGTAAGATGCTGGCAGAACTGGCAATTAGCGATGCAGCAGCATTTACTGAAATTGCAAATGTCGCTAAAGTTCAAATTAACGGCTAATTACCAAGTGAAGAGGATGCGCTAGCATCCTCTTTTTATAGATGTGTTTCCTTCGGCGCAAACGAAATTATAAAGGACTCTGCCAATGGGTAGACTATATCTATCTCTGGAGCTGGTCCCTAGGCCTTGGGGGTGGAAAAGTGCTGGAATCCTTACAAAATGAACAGGTTAAATTCATCGCCTCTTTGCAGCGGCGTAAAGTCCGTGAAGAGACCCAGCTATATGTTATAGAAGGATGGCGGTTCGTTGCTGAAGCTTTAAGCAGGAATGCGCCCATAAGAAAAGTATACGTTAGCTTAAAAGGAAAACAATCTGAGTGGAGAGTCCTAAGGGAAGGATTGCAAGATCGAAGAATCCCCTTTGAGGAAACCGATGAGCGGGTTTTTCGTAAAATGAGCGCGACGGAGGAACCACAAGGCATTTTAGCGCTTGTGAATCAAACAAGGTATACATGGGACGATATAGATATTGATGGGAAATCGGTAGTGCTTGTTTTGGACGGAGTTCAAGATCCCGGGAATCTAGGGACGATTCTCCGTACTGCCTTGGCGGCGGGAGTTCGTTACGTTTGTTTAACGTCGGGAACCGTTGATATTTATAATCCCAAAGTGCTGCGCAGTACTATGGGAGCCCTTTTTTCCTTAGTCCTTATCCCGGACTTGTCCCCGGAGGCAGTGTTAAGCTTTTGCCGAAAACAGGGTCTTCGGATCATTTTAGGAGATACAAAAGGAAGAGCACTTTACGAGACGAACTTATTGAATGGGCCTTTAGCTTTGGTTGTGGGGAATGAAGGAAATGGTCCATCCCTTACCTTTCAAAGGGAGGACGTACAAAGAGTTACAATTCCTATGGCGCAGGAAGTGGAATCACTAAATGTAGCCATGGCAACGGGAATTCTTCTTTACGAGATAGTGCGTCAAAGGGATTTCTTGTAATTTACTGGGGCGCTATGCTATAATAGCTTGATAACTTGTTGATAGTTTACAATATTTATAAAGCGATGATAGGGTAAAAAAGGATTGTTTCTTCACAGGGAGGTGGGCCAAGACTGTAAGCCTGCTAAGAAAGTATCCTCCTCTTAGAAAAAGAGGTTAAATTTCGCCTTGGAGCGGCTTTTTGATCTGTAGAAAAGCCCGGTTTCCGCCGTTACCGGAACATGAGTGTGGCTTAAAAAGCCAAACCAGGGTGGTACCGCGAGAATGACGCTCGTCCCTTTTGTAGGGGATTGGGCGTTTTTATTATAACCTTAAGCGTGGGATCATATCGTCTCACCAAAGGATGGATAGAAATACTAATGAGTGATGAGACGCTTACGCAGAGTTTGGAAATTGGAAAGGATGGTTGTCTTGAAGAAAGAAATACTTCGTATTGGAGAAGAGGCCCTGCGTGAATTGCAGCAATTAGATAAGTCGGAAGCTCTTCAAGAGCTTAAGGTCAAGGTGCTTGGCAAGAAAGGGACTTTGACAGCATTGCTGAGGCAGATGGGTAGTTTAAGTCCCGAAGAGAGGCCGGTTATGGGACAAGTGGTTAATGAGATGCGCAGCCGCTTGGAAAAAGCTTGGGAAGAACGAAGCGCGGAGTTGGAAACTATTGCTCTGGAGAAACGTTTAGCAGCAGAGCGCATCGACATTTCTTTGCCCGGCAGCCGCGTTGCCCGCGGGCATTATCACCCCTTGACTCAGGTTGTTGAAGAGATTGAAGATATTTTCCTGGGGATGGGCTTCCAGATCGCTGAGGGGCCGGAAATCGAATCGGATTATTACAATTTCGAGGCGCTTAACCTTCCTAAAGATCATCCGGCTCGGGAAATGCAAGATTCCTTTTATATCACAGAAGAAATATTGCTGCGGACTCAAACTTCTCCTGTTCAGATTCGGACAATGGAAAAACTTCGCCCTCATTTACCGGTGAAGGTCATTGCTCCTGGGACAGTTTATCGAAATGACGATGATGCCACACATTCTCCGATGTTCCATCAAGTTGAGGGACTTATGGTTGATCAAGGGATTCGGATGTCCGATCTAAAGGGGATTTTGCTGAATTTTTCAAGGCAGATGTTTGGCGAATCTCGTGAAATTCGCTTGCGGCCCAGTTTTTTTCCATTTACTGAGCCAAGCGCTGAAGTCGATGTTTCTTGTATGCTTTGTGGAGGAGCGGGATGCCGCCTTTGCAAAGGAACCGGGTGGATTGAAATTTTAGGTTCGGGAATGGTTCACCCGAAAGTCCTGGAAATGGGCGGATATAACCCGAGGGAAGTCACAGGCTTTGCTTTTGGCATGGGCGTTGAGAGAATTGCCATGCTGAAGTTTGGCATTGAGGACATGAGGCTTCTTTTTGATAATGATTTGCGCTTCTTGCAGCAGTTTTAAGGGGGAAAGACTATGAAAGTCAGTATGGAATGGCTTCGCGAACTGGTGGATGTCAATCAGAACGCCGAAGAGTTGGCAGAAACATTAACTCGCGGCGGAATTGAGGTAGAAAATGTTGAAAATCTTAATAAAGGCTTTGAAAAGGTAGTCATTGGGGAAATTACTTCTTTGACTAAGCATCCTAATGCCGACAGGCTATGGGTCTGCGACGTTAATTTAGGTCAGGGAAACGTAACAATCGTCACCGGTGCCCAGAATTTACAGGCCGGAGACAGAATCCCTGTAGCCATGATAGGCGCTGCCTTGCCCAATGACTTGTCGATTCGGAAGTCGAAGCTGCGAGGTGTAGTTTCAGAGGGGATGTTATGTTCGCGTGAAGAGCTCCTGCTTGATGATTCCGTAGGCTTGGACCGCAGCGAAGGCGGTATTTTGGTCTTATCATCCGAGGCTCCGGTTGGGGAGAATTTTGGCAAATATCTAGGGCGTGAAGACAGTGTTTTAGATTTAGAACTCTATCCCAATCGCCCCGATTGTTTGGCGATGGTCAATGTGGCACGCGAAGTGGCGTCACTCACCGGTAAACAGCCCCATTTGCCTAAATGGGCAGAAACAGCAAAGGAATTAGATCTTCCTGCTGCTGAGAATTTTAAGATTATCATTGAAGAGGAGGAGTTGTGCCGCCGTTATGCCGGTTTAGTTGTTGAGGATGTTCATATTGCTCCTTCACCGGAATGGATGCAGCGGAGACTCAAGGCGGCTGGTGTTCGGCCAATCAGTAATATCGTCGATATTACGAACTACTGTATGTTGGAGATGGGGCAGCCTTTACATGCCTTTGACCGGGATAAGATTACAGGGAACATTCATGTTCGTAGTGCCAAAGCAGGAGAAAAAATTGTCACTCTCGATGGAGTTGAGCGATCTCTCCAAGCGGATACTCTGCTTATCGCCGATGATCGACAGGCTTTAGCAGTTGCAGGCGTCATGGGAGGTTTTGACAGTGAAGTTACGAAGGATACGAAACGTTTATTAATAGAGTCGGCTCATTTTGCCGGAGTAAGTATACGCAGGACAAGCCGAAGGCTGGGACTCAGGTCAGAAGCTTCAAATCGTTACGAAAAGGGTGTTAATCCTTACGGTTGTGTGGCAACCTTGGGACGAGTATGTGAATTGCTGCTGGAATTAGGAGCAGGACGCCCTGTGGCCTTTCTTGATGAGCTAAAGACTCTTCCTCCGCTGCGCCAGATTACACTATCAGTACAGCATACCTCTACTGTTCTTGGCCTTGAACTTAAGGACTCGGATATCCGACAAGTTCTGGCAAACCTATACTTTAGGTACGAGGAAAAGGAAGGCATCTTCGTTGTAGAGATTCCTACCTATCGTGCGGATTTGGAAATTGAGGAAGATCTCATGGAGGAAGTTGCTCGTTTAATGGGATATGATCTGATCCCTACGACCTTGCCGCAAGGGGATACGACTCAAGGAAGAAGGACACCGGAACAGGACTTTCGCCGTCGCTTACGCAAGGTATTTGTTCAATCCGGAATGGATGAGGTTATGACTTATACCTTTACAGGTGCTGCTAAAGACGCTCAGTGGGGGAGCGCTCAGCACTCGATTTCTTTGCTTAACCCCTTAAGGGAAGAACTCAGCGTGATGCGTACGTCGTTGGTGCCCGGATTGTTAGAGGTTGCGGCCAAGAACATAGCACGGCGCAATACGGAAATTAGTATTTTTGAAGTTGGGACGACTTACTGGGGGGATGAAAAACCCTTGCGTGAGCTTCCGCGTGAAGTATTGCGAGTGGCTGGGGTTGCCGTTGGGAAGAGCGGCAGGCATTGGCTAAATTCCCAGACTCAATATGACTTTTTCTACGTCAAGGGAATTTTAGAGGAGATTGCTCGGGAGTTTGGACTTAAATTTGATTATCGAGTGCCGGAAAATCGTCCTCGGCTCCATCCTGGACGTTCAGCTGATGTTTATCTTCACAATGAATGTATCGGCTTTTTAGGTGAGATACATCCTTCGCAAGAAAAAGAATGGGCTTTGGAGCGGGCTGTAGTCTTTGAGTTGGATCTGGGTGTCTTATTTAAGCATATGCGGCCGATCGTGCGTGCGCAATCCATTCCGCGTTTTCCTGCCATCAATCGTGATTTGGCAGTCGTGATACCCATAGATACTTCCTCTGCGGCGGTGATGGCTAAGATTCACAAGCTCGGAGGGGAACTGCTGCAGAACGTAGAACTATTTGATGTTTATACCGGCAAGTCAATACCAGAAGGACGCAAAAGCCTTGCTTTTTCCTTGCGCTACCAATCGTTAGAGCGGACTTTAACCGATGAAGAAGTAAATAACTTGAATTCTCGCATTCTAGAGGGAATTCAGCAGGAATTTGATGCAGAATGGCGAAAATAGAAAGCGTTTCGGCAAAGTAGCAAGAAGAGAGCGGGGGAAAATTGTGGCTCAGGAATCAGTCAAAGTCGCTGTTGAAATTTTTGGAGAGAAGCACGTGGTCCGCGGTGAAGGAACAGAAGCGTATATCCAGGGGTTGGCTCACGAAGTGGACAAAAAAATGCGTTTAATTTCCCAACGACTCCCTCGCTTAGGCATTCACCAAGTGGCAATATTAACTGCACTTAATTTGGCGGATGATCTTGCCAAGCTGCGAGAGGAGCAAGAAACTCTCATGCAGCTGCTGGGCGAAAAGACTGAATAGCCAAGGAAATTTTTGGGTGAGGGAGCATCTTAAACTACTTTGCAAGCAGTTTAAGATGCTCCCCATTGCTTTGCATTAAAGTATGAGAAATTGTACATATCTAAGTTAAGCAATTATAATAAGTATGTTCATTGGAGTGGATAAACAAAATATGAGGGTGGAGCGTAAAATTAAATGCACAATCAAAGAGAAGCGGTAGCGGCAAATGAAACACTACCTCTGGAGCTTCTGGCGCCTGCAGGAAGTTTTGAAGCATTCAAGGCAGCTGTGGAAAACGGCGCTGATGCAGTTTACTTGGGAGGCAAAAGTTTTAGTGCTCGAGCAAGTGCCGCAAATTTTGATTTAGAAGAGCTGCGCAAAGCAGTCCGCTATGCTCATGAACGGCAGGTTAAAGTCTACCTAACAGTTAACATATTGATTGCGGATCAGGAGTTTCAAGAGCTGATGGACTACCTTTATGCTGTTTATGATATTGGTGTTGATGCTGTCATACTACAGGACTTGGGAGCCGCAAATCTCATTCGTGCAATTCTGCCGGAACTGGAAATCCATGCGAGCACGCAAATGACGATTAACACAACATGGGGTGCTCAACATATGGAAAGACTCGGTTTTTATCGAGTTGTCCTTGCAAGAGAAACTTCGGCAGCTGAGATCAAAACTTTGGCTTCAAGTACTCCTTTAGATCTGGAGGTTTTTGTACATGGTGCACTTTGTGTATGTTATTCCGGCCAGTGTCTGATGTCCAGCTTTATCGGAGGAAGGAGCGGGAATCGAGGCACTTGCGCCCAGCCATGCCGGATGACTTATCAGCTGGTAAATCGAGAGCGTAAAAATCTATTGGCTGTTAAGAATTTGGGGGAGCATTTATTAAGCCCCAGGGACTTAAATTTGGTAGAAGATTTAGCGGAGCTAAAGGAGATTGGAGTTCATTCGCTGAAAGTAGAAGGCCGCATGAAAAGACCAGAATATGTGGCAACAGTAATTAGGCTGTACAGAAAGGCTCTTGACCAGATTGAACGTCAAGGAGAGAATGGCCCCCTGCTTACAACCGAGGAACATCAAGAATTATTGCAAATCTTCAATCGTGATTTTACCAAAGGATATTTAAAGGAAAATCCTGGTGCGGACCTAATGAGTTACAGTCGTCCAAACAATCGGGGAACACGCCTTGGACGCGTAGTGAGTCTCAACTCAGGACGATTAGAGCTCAAGCTCGAGGCTGCTATTCACTCGGGCGATGGAATAGAGTTTTGGACAGGTAGGGGACGGGAAGGAATTACTGTTGGTAACATTTGGCGAGACAAGCAACCAGTCAGTGATGGCTTCCCCGGGGAAACTGTGCAAATCGAATTTACTGGGGCGGCACGTCCTGGGGATCGCGTCTTTAAAACAAATGACGCTAAGTTAATGGAGAAGGCCCGGGAAAGTTTTCAAGAAGGTAAAGAACAACGTAAGCGTCCTCTGACTATGTACCTGACGGGGCATATTGGAGATAAACTGACTTTAGAAGTTGTCGAAGGTACGCGCAGAGTCAGGGTATCTTCTGCTAATCCTGCCCAAAAGGCTTTGAAACGGCCTTTGACTTGGGACTATGCTAACCAACAGCTTGGACGATTAGGAACTACACCTTTCTGGTTGGATCAATTAGTGGTTGAGGTTGATGAGGGTCTGATGCTGCCGGTGAGTGATCTTAATGAAATGCGGCGAATGGCGGTAGAGGAACTGCTTAGAGAAACAACACAGCGAAATGTTGAGCGATCTATTTACCGACAAAGAATTGTTAAATGGAACGATGAATTGGCGAAAGCACGCTTAAACTCGAGAGGGAGAAATCTGCCGCTGGTTTCTGTAGCTGTAAGCGATCCGGAAACCCTTCAGGCGGCCCTAAAGTCTGGAGCAAAAAGAGTACTCATTGGCGGAGAACACTGGCGTTCGAGGAAAAATTTCAAACTAGATGAAATACGCTCAGGGTTTGAGACCTGCCGCAAACATGGTGTTGATTGCGCTTGGCGGCTCCCTAGAGTTTTAAATGAAATTCAGAGCACGAGACTCCTGGAGGATCTGAAAAAGGCAGCTCTTTGGCCAGAAAAGCCAAAACTTATGGTCTCGAATCTCGGTGAATTGGAAATCCTGCGATCTTTGGATCCCAATTGGCCTTTTGAAACGGATTATTCTTTAAACATCTTTAACGAGGCCAGCCTTGCTCACTTTTTGCACCTAGGCGCTCAAAGAGTAACCTTATCTCCTGAATTGCATCATGAACAATTGGCCCATTTGGCAAAATGGGGGGGGATAGAGTACTTTGTGTTTGGCGATCTGGAAATGATGGTAAGCGAATACTGTCCGGTAGGATCGATCTTGGGTGGTAAACAAGGAAGTCGTTGTTCAGGTGAATGTGTTAAGGAACCCCATTATTTACGGGATCGTCTGGAGTATGACTTTCCTTTGGAGACGGATCAGGAATGCCGGATGCATCTTTATAATGTTAAGGTCTTAAATCTATATGAAGAATTGCCGCAGCTCAAACGAATGGGTGTATCCAATATACGTTTGCAGCTAACTCGCCAATCTCCTGAACAGGTAGGTCTGATCGTCAAGGTTTTTTTAGAAGCATGGGATACCTTGCAGCTCGGAAACCGGTCCCTTTGGACTCCGGATGAAGGAATGGCAAAGTTGACTTCCATGTTTCCGCAAGGTTTTACGAAGGGACATTTTTTTAGAGGTGTGCTTTAACTGACGCCTTATACTAATTATTATGGTTAGGATTGCGAACGTTGATTCCAATGATGCTGGGTATTGTGTTTTTGAGTGTATTGAGGAGGATCTATGGGAATCGAAGATAAAGTATTAAAAAAGCTGGATTTCCCCAAAGTGTTAGAACGCTTGGCCGAGTATTGTCTTCTTCCAAGAGCGAAAGAATTAGCCGAAGGGTTAACCCCAAAGGTTGATTGGGAAGGAGTGCGTCTTGGACTTCAAGAAACGAATGAGGGAAAAAACCTTTTGCGTGGGAACTCCCTCTTTTCTGTTCGCGGCGCTAAAGAAATACGGCCTTACCTTGAACGTTGTTTACGCGGAGGGATTATTCATGGCGAAGAATTGCTTGAGGTTCGGGATACCTTACGGGTTGGCAGAAAATTAAAACAGTACTTCCAGGAATCCCAGGCGGAGTTTCCTGGATTATGGGAGATCACTCTTTCAATGGAGAGTCAAAAACCTTTGGAGGATGAGATTTCTCGTTGTATTACCGAGGATGGCAAGGTCGCAGACAGTGCATCATCGGAATTAGCAGAATTACGCCGTGCTATTTATCGTCTGCAGAATCGCATTCGGGAGAGTCTGGAAGGAACACTGCGTAACCCTGCTTATCAAAAAATGCTGCAGGACCCTATCATTACTCAGCGTTCGGATCGCTATGTTATTCCCATAAAACAGGAATATCGTTCGGTTTTCCCAGGTATTGTCCATGATCAATCGGCCAGCGGTGCAACGTTATTCATTGAGCCCATGCCGGTTGTCCATTTGGGCAATGAACTGCGGGAAGTGGTTCTAAAGGAACAGCGTGAGGTTCAACGTATTCTTCAAATGCTCTCTGCCCAAATTGAGGCACGAGCAGAAGCAGTGGCAGATCTTCATGAAGCCTTGGCAAAACTTGATTTCGTTTTAGCTAAAGCGAATTTAAGTATCACAATGAATGCGGGAGAACCTGAATTAGTACCCAATCAACAATTAAAGCTGGTGCAAGCCCGCCATCCTCTGATCAGTGGTACCGTCGTTCCTCTCTCGGTTGAATTGGGGATTGAGTTTGATACTTTGGTTGTTACCGGGCCAAATACCGGGGGTAAAACGGTGGCTTTAAAGGTTGTTGGTCTAATGGCGGCAATGACTCAATCTGGTCTGCACATCCCTGCGGAGAGTGATTCTCGCATGGGGATCTTTAGTCAGATTTTTGCGGATATTGGGGATGAACAAAGTGTCGAGCAGTCTCTGAGTACTTTTTCCGGTCATATGAAGAATATCGTTGATATTATTCAGCGTTCCGATGAACGGTCATTGGTCTTACTTGACGAAGTCGGTGCCGGGACAGATCCAACGGAAGGCGCGGCTTTAGCCATGGGTATTCTTGAGGAGCTGCATTCAAGAGGATGCCGGACGGTTTCTACGACCCATTATGGGGCCCTAAAAACCTTTGCCTACGAGACGCCGCGTGTCAAGAATGCTTCCGTAGAATTTGATACGGAGACCTTGCGTCCGACGTATCGGTTATTAATTGGGATTCCGGGTAAAAGTAATGCCTTTACCATCGCCAGAAGACTTGGTCTAAGTGAGCAGGTCCTTGAGCGGGCTAATACATTTGTGACTGAACGGGAAATGCAGGTTGCTGATCTCATTGAAAATCTTGGCGAGACACACCGGGAAATTGAGTTGGAAAAGCAAAAGGCTGAATCCGGACGGCAAGCGCTGGAACAGCAAGCGAAGGCTCTGGAAGAAAAGTCACAACGCTTAGATGAGGACTATGAACTTTTAATGACCTTGGCGAAAGAGGAAGCCGGTGAGCTTGTTCGTGAAGCAAAACGTGAAGCGGAAGCAATTATCGCCGAGTTGAAAGAAGCTCTCAAGAAGGAAAACAAGCAACAACAGGACATTGAAAAGGCGCGCCAAGGTTTTCGCCGGGTTTCCAATAAACTTGAAAAAGGACGAACGACTGAACATACCGGCGGTGGTTTGAAACCAGATCAGATTAAGCCGGGACAGACGGTTATGATGACAAAACTCAGGCAGAAGGGGCAAGTGCTGAAGCTCCCCAATGCCAGCGGTGAAGTCCTTGTCCAAGCAGGTATCATGAAAGTGATGGTGCCCTTAACAGAATTAAAGTTGACTCGGGAAGAAAAGCCAACTCCGCCCCGAAGTTCACGGAAAGGGAATAGTCTTGGACTGCAAAAGGCGGAAGAGATTCGAAGCGAGATTGACCTAAGAGGAATGTTGGTTGAACAAGGTACTGAAGTCTTGGATAAGTTTCTTGACGATGCGGTTCTGGGCGGTGTCGGCCAAGTCTATGTGATTCATGGCAAGGGAACAGGCGCCATGCGGACAGGAATTCAAGATTTTCTGCGAGGGCATCCCCATGTACGCAGCTACAGACTTGGCGAATATGGGGAAGGAGATTCAGGGGTCACAGTCGTTGAGCTAAAGTGAACTCGTTCGGCTAAAGCTGAACATCGAGGCATCTGTGACGAAAGTGTCCGTGGGACTCTTTCGTCGAAAGCGCCTATAGCCCATAACAAATGCTTTCGGGCTAAAGGATGGACTCTACCCATACCAAAGCAAGGTATGGGAACACTCCCCCCTGAAGTGGGAGTCTTATGATTGGATAAACACAATGAAAAAGGTTGTAATAAACTTTCGAAAGTTTATTACAACCTTTTTATTTAGCGTTGATCCCGGCTTCGGAATTTGTGGTTTATAGTTTTAGTCAGTTATCGTTAATTTTACACTTCCCGAAGACGGCCCGACTCCTGGTCCATTAGGATTCTGGAAAGCGGCCCAGAAGATGTAGTCACCGGGTATAGGTGGCTTTCCGTTGTCTGAGAGTGAAATGGAAATGGAAGTTTTAGTGGTGTGGGAGGCGTTTATCGGGAAGCTTTCTATGGTATTCTGACCGGAACGTTGAAGATAAAAAATCGTAGAATTGTTTTCACTGTTAGAAGGAACCGTCATGGGTATAACAGCTGTGTAGGTTTTGGGGTCATATTTCACTTGACCAAGGGAAGGTTTAGGGAGAGTGGAAAGGGTTGGGTCCACTTGAGGGTTTGTATTGGTATTCGGAACATTTGAGTTGGGGTCGGTCGAATTGGCTGTTGTTGAATCAGGAGCGGTTGAATTTAGATCATTTGAAGTCCCTGACCCCGTCATTTCACTTGGCGGTCTGTAGGGGGCTTCGCTGGCCGGCCATATCCAAGAGGGGGAGCGATTCGGCAGATTAAGGAATGTTCTCGCAATGACATTCCCTGTTGAGGCATTCGCTAGGATGTTAGGGTTATCTGCATCGACGTTCTTTTGAAACCAAACATCACTAACACGGGTAGGGAAATCCCCCTGGGCGGCTATTTCGGTGCCAATAAACTGGGGTGGAGTTAGGCTGCTTGGCAGGAGACCGGATTTTGTATCGAATTGTCCGCTTACAATTCCGGCAGGTTCTTCAAACTTCGTTTGAACAGGTTGATCTTCAAGAGCGACAGTCATCACCTTTTTCCAGATTTGGGCCGGATAACTTCCGCCATAGACATTGTGTAAATAATGTTTTCCATCAGGGTCAGAATCGTATCCCATCCAGACGATTCCTGTTATATTGGGGGTATAGCCGGCAAACCAGGCATCCGGATTACCAGACTTATTGCCATATTTATTGGGATCCAACGATGTGGTCCCGGTTTTTCCGGCAATAGCCCAGTCTCCTATTCGGGCACTATAGGCTGTACCGTCCGTAACAACACTGCGCAGCATATTGTTTATAATATAGGCTGTTGTTTCTTTCATGACTCGGGTTTTCAATATTTTTGGACTAATAATCGTGTTTTCTTTAGAATCAAGAACTTTCGCTATTGCATGTGTCGTTACTTTTACTCCGTTATTGGCATAAACTCCATAAGCAGATGCCATATCTAAAGTGGATACTTCCGGCGTCCCAAGGGCTAGACTAAGGACACGGTCTTTGTCCTCAAGCGGTAAGCCCAAATTATCTTTGGCAAACTTCCAACCATAATCTACTCCAATGAGATCAAGAAGTTTGACAGCATAAACGTTTACCGAATCTTCCAGGGCATAACGCATAGTAATTAAGCCCTTCCAGCCTTTGTCAATGGTGTCAAAATCCGTAGGAGTCCAAGCTTTGCCGTTTCCGCCATTATAGCTGACAGGCATATCATCAAGCACTGTCCCGGGGAAATATCCGCCTTTTTGGATGGCCGGACCATAAACAGCTAGAGGTTTGATCGTAGATCCGGGTTGCCGTTTGGATTGCCAGGCTCGATTTAAGCCGCGGGTTGTGTATTCCCGCCCGCCAACCATCGCCAGTATTCCGCCGGAGGTTGGATCAATGACCGTCATAGCGCCCTGAACTTTTGTGCCATCAATTCCTTGTGGGAAATTTGAAGGGTCAGCAAAAGCGGATTCTGCAGCACTTTGGATTTTAGTATCAATGGTTGTATAAATCTTCAATCCGCCGCTGTAAATTTGATCTGGAGTTAAGTTATAAGTGGATTCCAACTCTTCCACTACATAATCAATAAAATAAGGGTATTTGTAATTTGCAGTGGATACGGCAGTGTTTTCAGCCCCACCTTTTTGTTTCATAGTATCGACATAAGTAAAAGGAGCATCTTTGTATTGGTCGTATTGACTGGCAGTAATCAGTCCGGCATCTTTCATGACTCCTAGTACAATATTACGGCGATTTTTGGCCGCTTCAGGATGGATATAAGGGTTATATTGACTTGGAGCTTGGGGCAGCCCTGCCAAGAGTGCGATTTGATCCGGTGTCAGAGCGTTGAGATCTCTACCGAAATATGTTTTGGCTGCAGCTTGGATTCCGAAGGAGGATTGTCCTAAAAAGATTTTATTGAGGTAAAATGTGAGAATTTCGTCTTTGGTATATTCGTGTTCGAGTTGAAGTGCAATAATAGCTTCTTGAACCTTACGGGTCAGGGTTTTGGCCGTCGGGTCTTCAATAAAAGCATTTCTGGCAAGTTGAATAGTGATGGTACTTGCTCCTTCTTTAGCACTTCCTGAGCGAATGTCATTGACTGCTGAACCAATAATTCGAATAGGGTCGATCCCAAAATGCTGATAAAAACGTTTGTCCTCGACTGCCACGAATGTTTTTTTGACAAGATCCGGTATTTGCGATGATTGGACGACTTGACGGTTAACTCCTCCGTACAATTGGGCTATTTGTACGTTATTCTTGTCGTAAACATAGGAGGTTTGCTTTTGGTCGTTCAGTGCACTGGGATCCCATTTAGGCGTTTGTGCGGCAACAATTCCGACAAAAATCCCTCCGCCAATGATTGCTAAGATCATGAGGCTAACAAGAAACTTGATAACAATCCGAAATTTCGATGAACGACGCTTTTTTCGAGGAACTGTTGGTCTTCGAGATGATGACATGATTGAACCTCCTCCGATAAATATGAGGCTTTAGATACATGATATAATTCTTTGAATTATATCATACTTCTGCAATCCTAAGGAAATTCTAATTCTATATAGGTATGTGACAGTTCGATACGGTGTGTTGCATGTCGGATTAAGAAAAGGTATAATACAATAATACAAATCTATATTGTGAATGGTATGATTGAGAAGAAGCTTGGCAGAAGGTATCAGAGAGTCGGTGGTCCGGTGTGAACCGACACGGAAACCAAGGGTTACACCTCAAGACTGGAGTTAAAAGCTCTCGGAGTAGTTCCGTTAACGCTACAGAGCTGGGTGCCGTTTCGCTGCAGAGAAATGGCATCAATGTGGGTGGTACCGCGGAGCATTTTCGTCCCTCAACGTTAGTTGAGGGATTTATTATTTGAATGATTCGGGAGCATTTACTAAGTAAGAACTCTATGTATTCTATTTCATCAGAAGCTAAAAATATTTTTGGAGGTATGATTATGGATTTGTTTCAAGACTTGAAAGACAGAGGGCTTATTTATCAGCATACAGATGAACAATCATTACGTAAACGATTAATGTCAGGTCCCATTACATTGTATTGTGGTTTTGATCCCACCGCTGATAGCCTTCATATAGGAAGCTTGCTGCCTATACTAATATTGAAGAGATTTCAGCTAGCAGGGCATAAACCTATCGCCTTAGTCGGCGGAGGGACAGGTCTAATTGGTGATCCAAGCGGCAAAGCTTCAGAAAGAGTACTCAATCCCCAAGAAATTGTAGAAGAATGGGCTGATAAAATAAAAGCTCAGTTAAGTCGTTTTTTGGATTTTGAAAGAAAAGACAATCCAGCGATTATTGCTAATAATTACGATTGGCTTGGTTCTCTTCAGGTCATTGAATTCTTGAGAGATATCGGTAAGAATTTCCCCTTAGGAACTATGTTAGCTAAAGAGTCAGTTGAAACACGAATGAGTAAAGGAATTTCTTATACAGAATTCAGCTATATGATCTTACAATCCTATGACTACATGAAGCTGAACGAATTGTATGGTTGTGAACTTCAAGTGGGAGGTAGTGACCAATGGGGGAATATCACAGCTGGCATCGAACTAATTCGCCGAGCTTCTGGCGAGCAAGACAAGGAAATGTTTGGTTTGACCATGCCCCTTGTCACCAAAAGTGACGGCGTCAAATTCGGGAAAACCGAGGGTGGTGCAGTTTGGTTAGATCCTAAAAAGACTTCTCCCTATAAATTCTATCAATTTTGGTTAAATACTGATGACCGGGATGTTGTTAAGTTTCTAAAATACTTTACGTTTTTGACAATCGATGAAATTAATGCTTTAGCTCAAGATCTGGAAAGAGAGCCTGAAAAGAGAAAAGCCCAGCGAACTCTGGCAAACGAGGTAACAAGGTTGGTTCATGGGCAAGTAGCTCTTGACCGAGCTGAGAAAATAACGAAAGCTCTTTTTGGAGGGGGATTAAAGGGTTTATCTGCTTCCGAGGTTGAAGAGGGATTTAGTGATGTTCCCTCTGCTGCGATTGACAACGCGGATATAAGTTTTGTGGATTTATTGGTGCAAGCGGGGGTTGTCTCCTCAAAACGTCAGGCTAGAGAGTCTATTGAGAATGGCGCTATCTATGTCAATGACCTTCGCTGCAATGATTTAGAAACCTCTGTATCGCAATTGGAACGTTTAGACGGGAAATATCTTATTGTTCGGCGAGGGAAAAAGAACTATTATCTTATTAAATTTGGACAATAACTCTGCTGAGTTGATTTATTTGTTATTTCGTAAAACTTTATTCAATATCTATTGAATAAAGTTACAATATCAATCTGGAACCAGGAGATTAGTTAATGATTTGCCTTGGGGATCTCAAAGTCTCCAGGGCAAATTAATTAATTTGTAGTATTTAAGGATGATTATAAAGCCTAACAACGTGATCTTTAATATAAAGCAGTATTGAGATTCGCATTTACCATATTTTGCATATAGACTTTTTGAGATATTGCAAAAAATATTATTGACAAGATAAAAATGAAATGTTAATATACTTAAGTGCCGCGAAACAAAACGTAAATAACACAAAATCGAGCGGACATTCTGATCTTTGAAAACTAAACAACAAGGACAGCCAATGAGAGAAACTCGCAAGAGTTTCAAAAAGAATCATGAAATCATGAGCAGATATCATCTTCTTTAAAGAAGTTGAGATAACTTTTTTGGAGAGTTTG
>NZ_JBNFTW010000016.1:0-44686 GCF_049943955.1 Desulfosporosinus sp. SYSU MS00001 | reverse complement strand
CCGAGATAGGATTTCTCTTCGACCAGATAGACCTCACTTCCCGCTTCGGAAGCTTCTACAGCGGCGGTAAGTCCGCTGATTCCCCCTCCAACCACCAGAATACTCTTATAAGCCATCCTTTTACCTCCCTTATATGCCAGTAAAATCTCGACGAACGTCGAGCTAGTCAGTCTGGTTTCCCGGACCAACCATATAGCACTCCTCCAAGATGATTATGGAGGTATTTGCTTTCTTCTATAGCGAATTCGGTTTATATTGTAAATATATTATAAATTTAGATTATTAAGATTATTTACGCGTTAAATCTAATCCCCTGGACGGTTAATATCAACCACAGGGAATATGAATACTTTCACATATAGAACTAAAAAAAATAAGTAGACCAGTAAGGCCCCTCTTCTAAGCAGAATACTATAAGTTCAAAAATTAATATACAATTTTTAATGTTTTACCTGTTTGTTTACATATTTAAGATTAGCACTGAGGTTACTAGAAGTCAATATTACTATAATTAATATATTATATAGTGAATTAATTAAATAGATAATTCTATTGGGAATTCAAATAGCAAATTTCTAAAATAAATTAATGTCCAAAATTATTTGTCGAGTTGGATCGAATCCTAGATGTATTAAAATAATAGGGTTGCATTCGGGGATTATTATTCACATGTATCTGCGCACAAATTTACACGTCTTAAATGGCCATACAAATAATGAATTATGGAATTAACAAACCCATGTTGTGAAAGATAAAAGACCACGAAGGAAGGTAAGATTTGAATTCCTCCATGGTCCATATCAATAGTTCTTAATAACTAGTTTGCCCGCTTTAGCAACATCTAATATTATTGGTTAACGACTGATGACAAAGAAGTATATAACTTGTAGAGACTTTGTGTGCCGCTGTTTTCTTCACCAGCTGCAGCCAATTTGTCATATAAGGATTTTGCAAGCTTCAGGCCCGGAGTCAATAACCCCATATCATCAGCTGCATTCAAGGCAATTGTCATGTCCTTAATAAAATGCTTGACATAAAATCCGGGAGCAAAATCATTCGCAAGCATACGAGGCGCTAAGTTACTTAATGACCAGCTTCCGGCGGCACCTGAAGCGATGCTTTTAAGAACCGTATCAGGATCTAAGCCAGATTTAGTAGCATAGGCCATTGCTTCACACACGCCAATCATATTGGACGCAATAGCAATTTGATTGCACATTTTCGTATGTTGACCCGCTCCAGCTTTTCCCTGATAGACAATATTCTTCCCCAAATAACTCAAAATAGGAAGTAAAACGTTAAAGACTTCTTCATCACCGCCGACCATAATAGCCAGACGTGCTTCCTTAGCACCCACATCTCCTCCGGAAACCGGAGCATCTAAAGCAAACATTCCCTTGGCATGCGCTTCTTTATATAGTTTATTCGCTAATGATGGCGACGAAGTTGTCATATCTATTAGATAACTCCCGCTTTGAGCATGATTAATAATTCCATGTTCTCCTAGATAGATTTCTTCAACATCTTTAGGATAGCCCACCATAGTAATGATTATATCGCTATTTTGAGCTAGCTTTTCAACGGTTTCTTGCCAAACGGCTCCTGCAGATAGGAGTGATTCTGCTTTACTTTTAGTTCTGGTGTAAATATTCACTTCATAGCCTGCTGTTAATAAGTGTCCTGCCATGCTTTTGCCCATAACCCCTGTGCCAACAAAGCCAATCTTTGAATTTCGTTTTAATGTTAACAAGATCTTCATACTCCTTCCTATTTCCAAGCCTTAATCTTTCTGCAGAGCGTTAAGCAAGTCAACACGTTTGGGAACCACTCCCACTTGTAAAAGAGGTTGATTAGACATAACCTACCTCGTTATACAGTATTCTCTAAAAATCGGGAATTTCCTCCTCTAAAATAGTATCTCCTTTATTCTTTAGAATCCTTTAAACACTAAACTTGTTCAGCCAAATCTGAACATTGGGGCCTTGATAGACAACTCTATAAAAGCGGAGAAAACAAACGAGCACTTGATTCTTTCAGGCGATTGGAGATAGGACGATTTTTATAGTCCTCAAGAACTATTTCCTTGCTATCCTGAAGATCTTGATAAAAGTCCTTTTCTAAGCGGAGAGCCAGAGGTTCATCATAGATAAAAGCACTAATTTCAAAATTCAAACTAAAACTTCGAATATCAAAATTTGTCGAACCAACGACTCCAATTTCTCCATCCAGAATTAAGATTTTGGCGTGAAGAACTCCTTTTTTATATTGATATATCCGGACTCCAGCTTCTAATAACTCTTCAACGTAGGAAAGAGAGGCCCAATACGTAATTTTATGATCAGGCACTCCTTGCAGGATAACCCGCACATCTAAGCCACTTAAAGCTGCCGTTTTTAAAGCCATTATTGAACCTTCATCGGGTATAAAATAAGGTGTTTCAATAAAAATCGTTTGTTCAGCACTGGTTAAAGCTACAAAGAAAATTTCCAGCATCGAACCCCAATCAGAATCGGGACCGGTTGCAGCGATTTGCGTCATTTGAACATTCATTGGTTCCGCCTCAGGAAAGTGCTCCACATCAAATAGTTTCTGTCGGGTGGTTCCGTTCCAGTCATTTAAAAATACTGCTTGCAGAAAATTAACGGAATCCCCCTCAAGTTTTAGAAAAGTGTCCCGCCAAAAACCAATTCGTTGATTAAGTGATAGATATTCATCTCCGACGTTTAATCCTCCCAGAAAACCAATTCGCCCATCAATAACAACAATTTTACGGTGATTGCGCAAATTTAGACGCCGCGATAAAAAAGGAAAGCGGACCGGATAAAACACTTCTGCCTCAACACCTGCTGCTCGTAATTCGCCAAAATGTTTTCGCAAAGAACGATTAACTAAACCATCGACCAGAACTCGGACTTTGACACCTTCAGATACTTTGCGCATTAGTAAATTCAGGAAATCCCGTCCAATGCTATCATTGTGAAATATAAAAAATTCCAGATGAATATGATTCTTGGCACCTTCGATGGCGTCAAAGATTGCCTTGAAGGTGTCGATACCATTGGTAAGCACTTGTGAACGATTATTAAAGGTTATTGGGGCTGAAGCATCATTCATTAAAATATTGGCAAGTTTGCGATTGATCGGAATGTTTGTGGTCTGGTCATCGTCGTCCTCAGCTTGTTTTGCCTGTCGTTCCATTAAGATTTCTTCCGTGGGTCCCTGCAAAAGCTGAGTATGATGAGAAAGTTGATGTTTGCGTACCAATCTGCCGAGCATGAGATAGATTAGTGCACCTAAAATAGGTAAAGCACCAAGAATTAATAACCAGATAATGGTTTTTGTCGGATCTCTGTTTTCTAAAAATACAACGGATCCGAGAATAATCAATTGGGCTATGGTAATTAAGGCTATGGTTATTACTAGGATGGAAATAGGCAGAACCCTCCTTAAAAAACATCTTTAGCAATTTTTTGCAAGTCATCTGCTGAACGGCAACGATAAGCTTTTCTATAGAAAGGTTGATAATCTTTCATGATATTATCCGGATCATTCCACTCCTCAACATTTAAAGGATTCAACCAGAAGATCTGTTTAACTCGTTCAGAAATTTGCGCGACATACTCTTTTTGTGATGAACGATAATTATTCTTACCATCACCAAGTATAACAATCGTCCCTCTGGCAGACATGTTGCTTAAATAATTTTCGGCGAGTTCTTTAAAAGCCGCTCCATAATCTGAGAACCCAAGACTAATCTTATGTCCCCAACTAGTTATCTTTTGCCTGATATTCTCAAAGTCTTCATCCCAAATGAAATCCGAAACATCCCAAACCGTTTCAACAAAAAAATAAACTCGGATTTTTCGATAACGCCGTTTAAAACAAGAAATTAAAAAGATAAGAAATTCTACAAAAGGTGCCATTGAATTTGAAACGTCACAGAGAACGATTAACTCAGGAGCATAAGGGATCCGCTGGTGATAACTTAACTTAAAAATCAGTCCGTTACACTGAACGCTTTGACGTACAATTTGGGCAATGTCAATTTGCCCTCTCCTCATACTTGACTTCCAGCGTTGTCCAGGTCGTACGGCTAATTTTCGCGTCCATTTTCGAATACTCGATTTAACCAAATTCTTTTCTAGATCCGTAAGATTGCTCAAGGGTTTAAAAAGAAAATGTTGCCGAGCTAAAGGCTGCCAGCAATTTTCTTGATGCACTTGAAGTGCTAATATCTGATGTCTGATTTCAGCAATTATCGATGAGCGAAGGTTTAAATGAGCGTACCATTCCTCTTCCGTGAGTGTTCCTCGTTGGTTAGCCAAATCATAAGAATTAATCCAAGAATAATAGTTCATATCCGCTAAAACGGCTTTAACTATATCGTCGAATTCCTCTCTCTTGTTCATTAATGCTTCAAGTTTCGCTAGATTAATTTTTAGAGTAAGGTCTTTAGAAGCATCATGCCCCTCTGAATTCGATAGACTAATTCCGCCGAACCCCCGCCCGATTCCTTGTCCGCCTATACCGGGGCTGTTCCTATCCTCAACGTTAATAGTCCTCGTTGAACGTTCAGCATCATCAGCCGTACCCAACAACTTTGAATCAAATATGATTCTCCAAACACTTTCAAACATAATTAGGTCTTGGGGTCTGCGAATTAAAAGTGCCTTCATTATCTGTTTTTCCGCTATCATCGTAAATCGATCAAAACAAATTTGAACATCACAAACGTCTTCAGAAGATACCATAATCGAAGCTTGTCTCAGGCCATTAATTACCCTAAGAAAATCCCACCCGTTCATCGTTTACTCCATCCTAACCTTAAGCTCAGAATCCCATTTTTTTAGGCGTTCCTCCAACTTGACAATGTCCTTAGGGTATTTCAACAATACATTAAGTAATCCCATTAAGTCACCATAATTAACCTGGTTTTTCTGAAGTGCTTTTAATGCACAGGCAAAATCAATGGATTCTGAAACACTCGGTAACTTTTGCAGGGGAAGCTTGCGAACTTTAGCAACAAATTCGCAGACCTCTTGAACGAGTTGCTCAGAAAGCTCAGGAACCTGTGAGCATAAGATGGAGATTTCTCGTTCAAGAGTTGGATATGTCAGATAGATATGGATACATCGCCTTCTTAAAGCATCGCTGAAATCCCGACTATTGTTACTTGTTAAAATCACAATAGGATTGGCTTTCGAAGTTATGGTCCCTAATTCCGGAATTGTAACTTGCTGCTCAGCAAGCAGCTCTAAAAGAAAGCTTTCGAATTCTTCATCACTTTTATCCAGTTCATCAATTAATAACAGGACAGGTTCTTCAGAACGAATAGATTCCAGAAGCGGACGGGCCAGTAAAAATTCCTCAGAAAACAAATCCAGCTTAATTTCTTCCCAATCATCTGTTTTAGCAAGCTGAAGACGTAAAAGCTGCTTCGCATAATTCCAATCATAAAGTGCTTTTGTGATATCCAATCCTTCATAGCATTGCAGCCGTATCAATTTTCGACGTTCTGCCTTTGCTAAGGCTATAGCTAGATGCGTTTTTCCAACACCAGCCGGTCCTTCAATAAGGCAAGGTTTTTTTAAATAAAGGCCTAAGAATAACGTTGTTGCTGTTTCTTCATCAAGCAAATATCCTTCTTGTTTTAAAGCCTGGGCTAATTCACATGGAGATGTATGCATTACTTACCTCCTAAATAAAAGTCTTGCCATTGTCCCATATAATTTATAACTATTGAGAACTCTCTATGATCGCAGAAAATTATATCAATCGTCATTTATATGTACAAAGACCTTTATAAAACCGAAGTAGATCTCAGACCCAAACAAAAATAGTCTATAGTTTATCTTGGATTTTTGGTTCGGGTTTTTGCTCTCCCATAAAACTGCCTTTTCTGCGGATCAACAATTTTCCCAAACGCCATCTCTTTAGGATTAATGGTAATTCCATAAACATTTTCTAACTTTTTCAAGTAGGAAATTTCAGATTTTGTAACAAGAGATATGGCTTTCCCGCCTTCCCCTGCTCTGCCGGCACGCCCCACCCTATGAAGGTAAATTTGATGATCTTCCGGCAAATCAAGATTAAAAATATGACTTATACCTTGTATGTCTAACCCCCGAGATGCTAAATCGGAAGCTACCAAGATGCGTATTTTCCCCGACTTAAATTCATCCATTGCTTTGTGACGATTTATTTTGCTTGCTCCCCCATAAATTCCTTCTGCTTCTATTCCATGATAGTTAAGTTTCTCAACGGTTTTTTCAATTTCCTCGCTTTTATTGACAAAGATTAAGGCTTTTGTTGGAGATATCATACGGATGATCTTTCTTAAAACTTCAAATTTATCCCTTTGTTCTGCAATAATATAGTCATGAGAAATTGTCGGGTTAATCTTTATTGTCTTAGTAACTCGCAAAACTTGAGGATTTTTTAAAAACTCCATAGCTCGCCGGATCGTTGTTTCAGGAAGCGTTGCCGAAAATAAAGAAAGTTGGGTATCCCTCAAAGCAGTTTTAATAACGGCCGTAACATCACGGACATTATCATCATCCAATAAACGATCAGCTTCATCAAGAACAATTGTTTTAATACTTTGAGCTGATATTTTTCTTTTTTTAATGAGCTCCAAAATTCGGCCACTTGAACCTACAAGAATATGTGGTTTTTCTTTTAACTTTTCAATTTGCCTAGTGATATTCACATTCCCAATTATAGCAGCCGCAGTAACTGGCAGACCTGAATTTTTAGCAAGTATCCCTATCTCGCTGTTAATTTGCAATGCTAATTCATGAGTCGGAGTGAGAATTAAGGCTTGATTCTCTCTTTTTACACGATCTATTTTCTGAAAAATCGGCAGCAAATAGGCCAAGGTTTTACCTGTTCCTGTTTCAGATTGTCCTACAACATCACGGCGATCTAAAACTAAAGGGATTGCTTGTTCTTGAATAGCAGTTGGCTCATTGATTCCTTGTTGATTCAGGGCAAAAACTAACCTTTCTTCTAATCCGAGTTGGGCAAAGGATGTTGGCATTTTGTTCTCCGTCCTGTCCGCTAATATTTTTTAGGTAACGAGTTCACTGTTCAAACTCAAATTTCAATTTACCCTCTTCGGGTTTGTCCCAAACCAAATAGGCTGAAAACTTTTTACCGGTATTTGATTTAAAACCTTTGATGAGTGGAGTCCTGCCCTTTTTCAGCAGGCTTTTGACTTGATTAGGTGTTATGGTTTTCCCACAGAGCTGTTTCTTCCAAATTACAAAGTGACATCCATTTTTCCAATTTGAACAGCCGAACCCTTTCTGGCCCTCGATCACCTCGTGACCGCAGCTTGGGCATATGCCAAGTAACGTCAATCCTTCGTCCGCCTTTTTAGGTCCTGATTTATCGGTCTTATCAAGTGATCTATGGTCAACTCCCTGTGGAGATTTCGGCGCCAATGGTTTAGAACCTACTGCTATAGGCATCTTCCCATTAGTTTTTTCAAATGTACGCAGCTCCTCAATGATCTGACGGATAGCTATTTCGACATCCGAAATATAAGCTTCCAACGTTAATTTCCCTTTTTCTACTTTAGAAAGATTGAATTCCATTTGTCCTGTCATTTCGGCGCTTATCAGAAGCTGAGCTTTGGCAAGTCGTTTCTTAATAAGTTGGATAAGTTCGGTTCCCTTGACAGTAGGTTTCAACACCTTCTGTTCCTGATAAATATACCCACGATCAATTAAGCTTTCGATAATTGCCGGCCGGGTGGCAACAGTACCCAACCCTTTCCCTTTTAATTGCTGCCGAAGTACCTCATCGTCAACTTGTTTTCCTGCCCCTTCCATTGCTTTGAGTAAGTCTCCCTGAGAATAGCGTTTAGGTGGTTTCGTTGTTTTTTCCTCAATTGAAAGAGTCTTCGTTTCAACCTCTTGACCCTGCTTCAGAGGTGGTAAGACAGTTGTCGTTCCATCCTCGATTTCTTCCTTATCGTAATTGTAAACAACTTTCCAGCCAGAGTTCTCCAGTACCTTTCCTTTGGCAGCAAAATGCTCTCGTTCGATTACTGTGTCCACGTCTGTCTGGCTATACTTCGCCGGAGGATACCATACGGCGATGAAACGTCGTACGATCAAATCATAAAGATTTTGTTCATCTCGTGTAAGTTTATCTTGGGCGGTCTTTTCGGTTGTGGGGATTATGGCATGGTGCGCGGTAATTGTATTGATCACCCTTTTTCCTTTAGGTACTCCGAAACCAATCGCTTCAGCCACTAATTTTCGGTAGGGTTCTTGGTTGACCGCCTCCAAATGAAGCGCCAGCTTAGGGGTCAGATCTTTGGAAAGGTATGGACAATCAGTACGAGGATAGGTAATCCCCTTTTTTTCATAAAGGGATTGGGCAATCTTTAATACCTTCTCAGCACTAAATCCATATTTTTTCGATGCAGCAACGGTTAGAGAGGTTAAATCAAAGAGCAAAGGCGGCGGTTCTTGAAGGCCCTTTTTAGTAAGTTTCTCAATAAAAGCGGGTTTTCCCTGAATTCTTTTAATAATTTCCTCAGCCTCTTCGCGCTTTGCTATTCGTTTAGTTTCATTGGTTATATCGTACCATTTACCAATATAGTTCCCCTTGCTTGTTGCAAATTCGGCCCGTATTTCAAAGAACGGCTGAGGGATAAAGGAATGTATTTCCCATTCCCTCTCAACGATGAGAGCTAGAGTCGGGGTTTGGACTCGTCCAATAGATATAACATTTGGCTTTTTTCTTAATGTATCATAACTTCCAAAAAGAGACGTAAATCCTTCGGTTAAATTCATACCAAAATCCCAATCAGCATAAGCCCTTCCATGACCAGCTGCTGCTAAACCTGCCACGGCTTGAGCCGGTTGAAGGTTATTCATGCCTTCAAGAATTGAGGCCACAGTTAAAGATGAGATCCAAAGTCGTTTTAAAGGTTTTTGGCATTTGGAAGCCTCCCAAACTTCCTGGAAAAGCAGCTGTCCTTCTCGATCAGCGTCTGTACCACAAATCACCTCTGTAATCTCTGAGGATCTGAGCAAATGCAAGACAATCTGGTACTGTTTTTCGGCCCCCGCTTTCACAACTCTCCGAAATTCCGCCGCCTTGGGAAGTACAGGTAAACGTTTTAGGCTCCACCGTTTACCAACACGAGCTAAATCCATATAGGTCTCAGGTCGTTCTAATTCTAATAAATGGCCATAACACCAAGTAATTATATACTCCTCATTTTCCAGATAACCATCTGCTCTGCTTTTAACACCTAAGGCATTAGCATATTCACGAGCTTGAGAAGGTTTTTCCGCAATAATGAGTCTTCTTCCCACACCTTAGCCTCCTACTAAATGATTTTAAAAAAACACCGTTTCGTAAACGGTGTTTTCGTTTAGACGCTGGGCAATTATTTCAAGTTAATCGGCTTCAGGACTCCAAGAAGCGAGATATGTCCGTTGTTCTTGGGTCAAAGTATCAATGGATAAACCTAAAGACTGAAGCTTTAACTGAGCCACCTTTTCATCAATCTCAGAATTCACTTGGTAAACCCCAGGTGTCAATTTATCATGATTAGCAGCCACATATGCCAGAGACAAAGCTTGGAGAGCAAACGTCATATCCATAACCTCTGCAGGATGTCCATCTCCGGCAGCCAAATTTACAAGACGCCCTTCTGCTAACACATAGAGCTTTTGGCCCGTCGGCAGCGTGTATTCTGTTATATTATTGCGGGCAGTTCTTTCTGAGAGCGCAATCTCTTTAAGCTGGGCAACATTAACCTCCACGTCAAAGTGACCGGCATTGCAAAGAATAGCTCCAGACTTCATATTCCCAAAATGTTCTTTGTTAATGATATTGGTATTTCCGGTAACCGTAATGAAAAAGTCCCCAAACTTAGCTGCCTCGGCCATAGGCATAACCTCAAAACCATCCATTAATGCTTCATTGGCTTTGATAGGATTTATTTCACAGATAATAACCTTCGCGCCCAGCCCTTTAGCCCTCATAGCAACACCCTTGCCACACCAACCATATCCTGCAATTACAGCAGTCTTTCCGGCCACGACTAAATTTGTTGTCCGCATAATACCATCCCAAACCGATTGACCAGTCCCATAGCGATTATCAAATAAATACTTACATTGAGCGTCATTGACAGCGATCATTGGAAACTTGAGCACTCCGTCCTTCGCCATTGAATGCAGCCGTAAAACGCCAGTCGTTGTTTCTTCTGCTCCGCCTTTGACTTTTTTTAATAATTCTGGCCGGGTAGTATGAATGGTTGAGACAAGATCCCCGCCATCATCTATGATAAAATCAGGCTCTGTATCAAGAGCCAACTGGAGATGATGTTTATATTCCTCATCGGTGGCATTATACCAGGCATGAGCTTGGATACCTTGTTGAACGAGGGCCGCAACAACATCATCCTGCGTAGAAAGTGGATTGCTGGCAACTACTGTTACATTAGCGCCACCTGCTCTAACCACATGAGCAAGATAGGCGGTTTTAGCTTCTAAATGCAGACAAATAACAACATTCTTACCGGCAAAAGGCTGCGTTTTTTCAAACTCCTGACGAACAATATTAAGGACTTGCATTCTTGGTGCGACCCAATCAATTTTGCTCTGTCCTAAAGGTGCTAAGGATATATCACGAATCGTTGATTTCATAAACTGATACCTTCTTTCTCATTCTAGAGTTTAATTATACACTAATTCCTGAACTTTTCTCCATAGCTGATCTATAATCGTAAATTATCTCTGCCCATAGCCGTGAAGATAGAAATTCCGCATTCCCTCTACGTCCGTTGGCGACAATTCTACGACTCCACCCATGAGCTGAGCAACAATTGTTATTTCAGCGGCTTTCTCAACAATCTGACAGACTTTAAGTGCCTCATCTAAGGAACTTCCTACACCCAACATGCCATGATTAGCCAGCAATACGGCATTTCGATCTTCAAGTGCCTTTAAGGTATTAAGGCCCAATTGCTGGGTTCCTGGCAGGGCGTACTCGTTTACCCGAACATTTCCTCCCACGATCTGAACCAGGTCTTCAACAGCGCCCGGAATTTCTTTGCGCGCGGCAGCCATGGCAGTGGCATAAGTACTATGGGTGTGGATGATAGCTTGTACATCCTGCCGACCACCATAGACCGCTAAATGAAGCGGTAATTCAATAGATGGTAAGCGTGCTCCATTAACGCATACTCCATGATAGTCAAGAACGACAATATCATCAGGAACCAATGTGTCATAGCTCATTCCCGTAGGTGTAATCGCAAACCAATCTGTTTCCGGTACGCGACAACTAATATTTCCCCATGTTCCAATGGTAAGTTTTGAAGCAAGGATTTCTTTCCCTTTAGCAACAACGTTCTGACGGGCTATTGATATTTGCTCCATTACCCATTCGTTTATCATGTCCATGTTTTCCTCCATTAAGTTACGAAAATGGAAATCATCCTATTCTTTCTTTAAATAGCCTTTATTGATAGAGTCTTCGATAATTTCTTTTGCCAAGTCCCATAGTTGTGGAACCGGATTCTCGAGAACGGAATTTCGTTTCAGCACTTTTTCACTCGTTACACCAGGTTTTTTCCAGGTATGTCCGTTCGTATTATAGTTCAATAGCAAGGGTTGAAGTCGGTCCAAACTGGCAGCAAATTTTGACTCAGGTGTTTCCATAGCCTCAAATTCATGCCATAAATCCATAATCTCTTCAGCCTGGTCAGAAGGCAGGAGACTAAACAATTGATTCGCAGACTTTTGTTCACGCACAAACTTATCAACATTTCCTTTTTCATCGTAGCAAAATGTATCACCAGCATGTATCTCAACGAGATCGTGGATAAGAATCATTTTTAGAACTCTTAAGATATTAATTTCCTCAGAGGCATATTCAGACAATAGTATAGCCATAACTGCCATATGCCAAGAATGCTCTGCATCATTTTCCTGTTCTATCGTTCCTATTACAACATTCTGCCTAAAAATCCTTTTTAAACGATCTATCTCCACAATAAACTTAATTTGGTCTTCTAACCGTTTATTTTCCATATATAATTCCTTCCCCTTTACTGACTTCAGAAACAGATTGACATCTATTTCTTATATTTCTTCTGTGTCTGCACTTTTATTTATTTTAAATTAGGATATGTCTTATAGAAAATTATTTTACTGAAATGTGTAATAAGCAGGAATTCCTTTTACCATTGTATGTGTTCTACGTCAAATTTTCAAATTCCTGCCTATGTTTTGGGTTCAAAAATGGAAAGGAGCCGATCATTAACGATCGACTCCAAACTCCTGAATTCATTATAACCCTAGGGCAGAGAAACTGTCTTAAGCAGTTTTTACACGCAACCAGTCGGTTTCGGTAAGCCAGCAATTTTGCAAGCTCCCTTTCCAGGGCCAGCTGGGAATAATTCATAGATTTTCTTTTGGTCAAAACCTGTGTCTTTGCACATTTTACGAACCATTGGTGCAACACCGAATTGATCATAATATTCTCTGAGATAATTGATCATTTTCCAGTGCTCTTCACCTAATTCTTCGATTTCTTCGGTTTTGGCAAGGAAATTTGCTACGTCAACGGTCCATTGTTTATGATCCTCTAAGAAACCGTCTTCATCCAATTCTACGACTAAATCCCCCACAGTAATTTGTGACATTTTAAATATCCTCCTTTTATGAGTTTATAAAATTGATATTGATGAGTTTATTTTAATGTTTAACTCAATCATTATCAACAAAAATAACATAAACAAATAACTAAATCTTATGCCTGCTGTTGTTCACGAACAGAGATAGCAACTTTATAAAGAACTGTTACAATCAATGCTCCTATCGCATAAACAGCAAGGACAATTGATATTTCATTAGCTGTAGGAATATAATCTACAACTCTATCAAACGAATTAGGAACAAATCCAGCAAGAATCAGAACAACGCCTTTATCGATCCAGTTAGCGAAGTAGATGGATAATAGGGCAATTGGTAATAAAACCGGATTTTTCCTGGTTGGGAAGACCAGCAAAGCAATACCGAGGAATGCAAGAAATGCTGCTGTCCACATCCAAGGCACTAGTGTAGCATGTCCGTCAATTCCGACGAATATATACTTGAATGAAGCCATTTCCTCCGGAACATTACTATAAAATGCTGTAAATACTTCGCAAAGATAGAAAAACACGTTGGCAATCATCGCATAGCGAATAATTTTAACCAGTGAGGGTATTGCGTTACGATCCGGATCAGGATCAAATTTACTAACTTTACGCACAATTAGCGCCAAAATAATTAAGAGAGACGGACCGGCTGCAAAAGCGGAGGCTAAGAAGCGGGCGGCCATAATTGCAGTCATCCAAAAGCTTCTGCCGGGTAAACCAGCATATAAGAACGCTGTTACCGTGTGAATGCTGAAGGCCCATGGGATTGAAAGATAAATAATCGGTTTAACCCAGTTTGGATAATGTACTCCTTTGCGTTCTGCACCTAGAGTAGTCCAACCTACGATTAAGTTAATTGCCAGGTAACCACACAATACACACATATCATAAAACATAACTGAGTGCAACTGTGGGTACAACAGTACATTAAGGATACGCATTGGCTGACCGACATCAACAAAGATGAATAAGATACACATGATCACGGCACCAATAGCCAGGAACTCGGCTAAGATAACCATTTTGCCAAAACGTTTGAAATCGTGCAGATAATAAGGCGTGACCAGCATAACAGCTGCTGCTGCTACACCAACCAGAAAGGTAAACTGGGCAATATACAAACCCCAGGAGACATCACGACTCATACCAGTGAGTCCGAGACCGTAATTGAACTGTCTCATATAGGAGAAGAACCCTACGGCGATGACTGCTAGCAGAAAAATAATCCAAGCCCAATATTTTTTACTGCCTGATAAAGCTTTTTCAAGCATGGTCCCCACCTCCTACCAGGTAATAGACACTCGGTTGGGTTCCAAATTGGGTCTTACGGCGAATTGTAAATTTTGTACTAACAATTTTATAAACATCAGAATTTTGATCACTTAAATCGCCGAAAATTAACCCGCCATTCGAAGCCTCAGCACAAGCAGGTTGCTGACCTTTTTCCAATCTTTCATAACAGCCCAAACATTTTTCTACAACCCCTTGCGTCCTGGTTGGAAAATCCGGGTTGAAATCTTTGATGAAAGGTCTGGGATCTCTAAAGTTAAAGCTTCTGGCACCAAAGGGACAAGCACCCATACAGAAACGACAGCCGATGCAGCGGTGGAAATCCATCGTAACAATACCATCTTCCCGCTTAAAGGTTGCACCTGTCGGGCATGCACGAACACATGCCGGATTTTCACAATGATTACACATCACAATAAAAGGCATTTTTTTCATAGCTTCATCAAGATATTCATTCTCTGAATCTGCGAAGGTGTGTTCGTAATCATCGGACCAAATCCATTTGATTTCATCCTTAGAATTGTCCATCTGTGGCATATTATGAATCTTGTCACATGATTGGATAACTCGATTAATGTCTTCCTCGGTTTTAAACTTACTCATATCGACGACCATGGCCCAATGTTTGATTTTATCAGCGCTAGGAGCTGACTCATACTCAGAAGCAGCTGAAGCCAAACGATCACCGATTCCTATGGTTGCAAATGAACCTCCAAGTCCGAGGGCAGTCACAACCCCGGCTCTTTTTAAGAATTGTCGTCTATTGATGCTCATTGATTCGCCCCCTCTGGTAGATTGTGGCAACTCCAGCAGGTCGGCTCTACTGATGCATAATTGTGACATGTGACGCAGAATTGATCAGACGGATTTACTACGGAGTTACTCGCTTCAGTGTTAGCCGCAGGGTTACTTGCGCCAGTCGTACTCACCGCAGGATGACTTGCAGCTGTTGCACTAGTCGTTGATGAATTAGAATAGTGACACTGCAGACAGGTGTCGATATTAATGTTAAAGGATTTGCCTTGACTGTTTACATACACTGTCTTGCCTTGACGTACATATTCATCTCTCCATTGATTAAGCAGCTGCATATGATTGGCTCTCATATATGCTACTGGTTCTACACACTGAGTGCCGGATGGAACATTGATAACTGGACCAGCGTTTGCTTTACCTAAATTATAGAAGAAAGGAAATGCGAGAACAGCAACAAAAATTACCAGCGAAGCAATAATTCTTCCGCCTTTATACATTATTCATTGCCCTCCTTTCCCGGTAAATCCTCACCGCGCAAGTTAGTAGTCCGTTCTTTTTCACCCGTCATAACTAATGCGTTGGCTACTAACTCATGAGTACCTGTAACTCCTACACCCGGAACCCAATAATCCATCAATGCCGGGAAAGCAGCTCTATCAACAGCACATATATTAGCCAGCATGTTCACGCCATGTTTATCGTGAACATATTTAACTGCATTGGCGCGAGGGAATCCACCCCTCATACGTTCTTCCATATTTTCCGTAGCATTCAAACCTGAACCACTGCCGCAGCAGAAAGTTTTTTCACGAATCGTGTTTTCCGGCATCTCAAAGAAATTGTTGCAAACTGATTTAATAACATACCTCGGCTCATCAAATAGGCCCATCCCACGAGCAGGGTTACATGAATCATGGAACGTGACTCTTAAATGATCATTTCTGCTTGGATCTAATTTTAGCTTATTGTGTTTTATTAAATCAGCAGTAAATTCAGTGATATGCACCATTTTAGTAGATTTTGCGTTTTCAAATCTCGTACCGGTGATTGGGGAAACAGGCACTTCAAGGAAATCGGCAGGACCGTTCCAGGTGTCCATATATTGATTTAAAACACGCCACATATGGCCGCATTCTCCGCCCAGAATCCATTTAACTCCCAGTCGTTTGGCCTCGGCATAAATTTTTGAATTCAATCTCTTGGCCATATCATTAGAAGTAAAGAAACCGAAATTTCCGCCTTCAGAAGCATACGTGCTCCAGGTATAATCCAAGCCAAGCTCGTGGAATAGCATCAGATAGCCCATACAGGTATAAATCCCCGGCTCACCCATGTAGTCACCTGAAGGAGTAACAAACAGAATCTCAGCACCTTTTCTATTGAAGGTTGGATTAACTCTGATTCCTGTTAAATCCTCAATGTCATCAATCATGAGTTCAATATTACCTTTTAGAGCATGAGGCTCGATACCTAAGTGATTTCCCTTGTTATAACAAGCCGCTACAGGTCCGGCAATCCAGTTAATATTCAACCCTAACAAATTAAGCAGTTCTCTGCCCATGATCGTTAATTCAGCTGTGTCAATCCCATAAGGGCAAAAGACTGAACAACGGCGGCACTCAGTACATTGATAGAAGTAATACCACCATTCTTTTAGAACATCAGCGTTGAGATCACGCGCCCCAGCCAATCGTCCTAAAACTTTCCCAGCTTTCGTGAAATATCGTTTGTAGACAGATCTTAATAATTCAGCTCGAACAACCGGCATGTTTTTAGGATCGCCTGTGCCGATATAGAAATGACATTTATCGGCACAAGCGCCGCATCGTACGCAAACATCCATAAATAACTTAAACGAACGATATTTGCTGAGTCTTTCTTCTATACCTTTTATGACGGTATCTTCCCAACCATCCGGCAGATTCCAATCTTCATCTTCCGGCGTCCACTGATGAGCATTGGGAAAGCCTACTGCTAAGATATCCTTTTCTTTTGCAGCCGCAGGGTAGGTAGCTGGTTTAAATTCGACCGGAATATCCATCCAATCCTTTGCCGGAGGATTATAACTGATGCTTGATGATAGTTCTCCAGGTTTTGGAAGTTTATATTTCGCCATCCGTGATCACTCCTTTTCCACCGGTATACCAGCTTTTTTCATTTTCTCTCTGAATTCATCCTCGTACTCAGCATAGCTATGAAATTCTACTATTGGGTTCCAAGGATTAATATGCCGAACCATACGATTATTGCTGATCATATTACGAGTCGGACTCATAAAAATTCCACCCATGTGCATTAGTTTGCTGGTTGGGAAATAAACAAAAAGACAACAAATTAAGAATAAATGCACATAGAAAATCGCACCGATATCCGGAGGCAATACAGGATGTAAGGTGGCTATCCCCAAAGCTAATTCCTTAACCGAAATCAAATCTACTTTATAGAAATAACGCATAAGAATTCCAGAAACTGCTATACTGAAAATCAACAAGAGAGGGAAATAATCGGCTGGAAGAGAAATATATTTGATTCTGGGAATACAAACCCTTCTTAAGAAAAGGAATGTAATCGCAACAAGGAATAATAAATCTGTGATATAAATTTGCGGCAATCCAATTTGCAGCATGCTGTCAACACTGTCAACCATTTGCAAAGCAACCGGGATAGGTTCTAAGAAGAATCTTAGATGTCTTATGACGATAATCAGAAACGACCAGTGAAACGCCAGACTTCCTAACCAGAGCCATTTTGCCGAACCGTACGCTAATTGCGGCCCATTTTCCCCTTCCCTTAATTCGGTCTTAGTGTTTCGGAACAACGAGCGAAACAAGAGTACTTCTAAAGCCATTCTCACTATTACACCAAGGGCTGATGTCGGATTTTCGATCTTAGCCTGTTTGATCCAAGGTAAGGATTTTTGCTGACCACAAGTTGTTGGAATGCGGAAAGGAACCGGCGAACGCCCCCACTTAATGACACGATAAATAAACCCACCCACAAACAACACAAAGGCCAAATACGGTATTATGATACCAAAAAAGAAATGTAAATTTGCGATACTGCCGCCAATAACGGCAACAAGGATAAGAACGATTACTGCGAGGAAAGAATAAAAGGCTTTCACTCTACGACCTCCTTCCTTTACAAATTAAATTTTAATTCTTTGTGCTCAAACTCTTGAGCTGGGATCTCAGACATCAAATTCGCCTTTTTGAGTAGTGTGAATGTCATTCGTTTAAGTTCGTCGGTTTTGATTTGGTTGAGTTGTTCCCGACAACCTGAATATATATCAAAGGCAAAAAGAGCCAGATCATCGATTTGAGATTCAAAATTTAAGAATTCTTCATAGATCTGGTTCTGCCTGATTTCTTTACCGAGTTCTTCCCTAACCACATTTTTAAGCATAAAAATAAAGCTTACTGCTTTTGAAGGGGCAAAATCTTGTACAGCTCTTACTCGTATAATGTCATCCAAAAGCTGCTTGCATTCAGTACAACTTTTTTCGTCTAAAAGAGCTTGATACAGATTCTGCGTTACATTTGTGATCGTATGCCCTATGGGATTTTCGAATTTGTCTTTTTTATTTTTCAACATGCCTGACGGATCATTAGGATAGGTGCTGATTATTGCATCGAACCATTTTGAGACAAGTTCTGATCTCTTTCCCTCGAGAAGGTCTTTTAACTTTGAGTCCACAGTGACCACTCCTTGCCAATAATTTCGTTAAGACAATTGAGTCGATGCCGAATGGCGTCATGTTCTCCATTCAACACCGACTTTCCCCCTTAACTATTTTTCAGATTATTTGATTCTCCAGGCAATTACCAGGGGTAAATAGCGACTTTGCCATTAATATTTGGAGATTTTCAATTATTCGGATTGTGTTTGTTCTTATTATCACTTTCAGTTTAAGGATTTTTGGCCTGCTTGTAAAATTCTTATTCCTAATTGTACTATTAGATAATCCCATAGCAATATAAGTTTAACCAGTGCATAAACTAAGGATTAATTCGAAATTCCAACAATATTTTACAGTTACAAGGTCGCTTTCCATATAATTTTTTTATTACCCGTAACGAAAGAACAAATATAATTACTCTACTTCCTCCAATTCCTTCAAACCAAGCTAGAAAATAAATGTTTATCCAATCGTAAAACTCACAATTCTACAAGTGGGAGTGGTTCCCTTACCTTGCTTCGGTGGGGATTGAATTCGTCCTTCAACACGATAGCATTTCTTATGGGCTAGGCGCTTTAGGCGAAAGTGTCCACAAGACACTTTCGCCACCGAAGCCCCGATGTTCAGCTTATGCTGAACGAGTTCACTTAGCGAGGGCTCGTTCAATAATTTGATTAAGCCTGTTGACCATACCTCGAGGATCCAGGATCAGCCCTGCAGCAATCTGAGCATTTTCAAAAATCTGTTCTGCAGCGACTCTGGCAAAAGGATCCTCATTAATCCGAGCTGTTTCTAATTGTTTAATCATTGGATGAGCGGCGTTAATTTCCAGAACACTAGGACCGACACTGTCGAAGTCCTTATTCATAAGCTGCATCATTCTTTGCATACTGTTCGTTCCATAAGGGCTTAAGACGACGGCAGGACTATCAACAAGACGTTTCGATTCCCTTACGTCAGTAACCTTTGCACCTAACACTTCTTTAAGCCATCCTGTCAGAAATGCGACCTGTTCTTCAGGTAAAGCTTCTTTGCTGCGATCTTTCGGTTCTTTGTCAATAAGATCCAGATTGGCTTCATCAGCGGACACAAGCCGTTTACCTTCGAATTCCCCGATCGTTCCAAAGATATAATCGTCAATGGCTGCATAGGTGTAGATAACTTCTAAGCCCTTGTCCCGGAATATTTCTAAATATGGACCAGTTTCGATGGTCTCGCGGGAAGGTCCATTTACATAATAGATTGCAGTTTGATCTTCTTTCATCCGTGAAACATATTGGCTAAGGGTAATGAGTTCACCTGCTTGGGTATTCGAGGATTCAAATTGTAAGAGCTTAAGAAGGTCGTTGCGATGTGTAAAGTCATTGGCAGCCCCTTCTTTAAGAAATAAGTTGAATTTCTCCCAAAACATTTTATATTTTTCCGGTTCTGAAGTAATCTGACCTTCCAGGAATTTTATAAATCGGGTCGTGACTACTTTATTAAGTTTTCCGACCAAGGCACTATCTTGCATAGTTTCCCGGGAAATATTTAAAGGAAGCTCTTCGCTGTCGATGACGCCTCTCAAAAATCGCAGCCATTCAGGTAAAATTGCAGTGGCTTTTTCTTGAATTAAGACTTTTTTACAATATAAATTAACACCCGGTTCCATACGTCCAAAACCAAATTGTTCAAAGTTCTCTTGAGGAACAAAAAGCAACGTATTGATATTTAAAGGAGCATCCGAGGAAAAATGTAAGCGATAAAGAGGCTCATCATGAGCATTAGCGATAAACTTATAAAACTCATTATACTGTTCATCAGTAATTTCACTCTTGTTTTTGGTCCATAAGGCATCGACGGTATTGACCTTTTGCCCGTTAACGGTTACAGGATAAGGAACAAAACTGGAATATTGCTTAATAATTCGCTGTATCGTTTCAACTTTAGCAAAATCATAAGCGTCCTCTTTTAAATGGAGGACCATCTTCGTACCGCGCTGATAGTCATCGCCGGGTTTTATAGTATAACTGCCTGCCCCGTCTGATTCCCAAATCAGACTTTCTCCTTCCGGCAAAAAGGTCCGAGTATAAATTGTTACCCGTTCCGCAACCATAAAGGCAGAATAAAACCCAACTCCAAATTGACCAATGAGATTTAAATCTTTTTGATTCCCTTTTTCGCTTAAATGTTTAATAAATTCTTTGGAACCCGAATGAGCAATGGTTCCGAGGTTCTCTGCTAGTTCTTCGCGGGTCAAACCGACACCGTTATCCGTAATTGTGAGTGTATGTGCCTCTTCGGAAGTATCAATATTAATTTCTAACGGCAAGTCTTTTTGATAAACGTCTTGCCCCGTCAGCTGGGTATACCTGAGTTTCTCCATAGCATCTGCGGAGTTTGAGATAAGTTCCCGCAAAAAAATTTCTCTTTCAGTGTAAAGAGAATGAATGACAATGTCTAATAACTGTCGAATTTCCGTTTGAAATTCCTTGGTTTCTACTGCCGCGCTCACTACAAACCCTCCAATTAAAATGAAATTCATTAAATAAGGCAGACTAAGATTGATTTGCAGTCTCCTTCAATAGTGTAATCAACTTTGTCCAAAAGTGCAAAGCCTTTTAGGTGTTTTTACATCCTTTTTTATAGAAATCTCTCTTGTCTTCACATGATTTCTTTGAATTATTAATTCATCCAATTGTGAGACTCCCACTCTTATATGTGGGGGAGTCCCCGTTCTCTGTGGTCAACAATTATATCTCTTCGTGACCACTTGTTAATCCTTCTATCTCCTGTAATAGTCGTTGTAAACTGTCTTCAAAGAACTGATCGTCTTCTGATTTCCTTTTTTTAGGGCCTTTTGTCCTCCCGCCCCCCCTGCGAAACTTTGCTTTAGCTTCACGCTCTTCAAGCAAAAACTCTATTGTGTCATTGTTGAATTCTCTGCCCGAAGGGTTCAGACACCGTACCCCTTTGCCTAATAACATAGCTGCTAACCCCCAGTCTTGAGTTACAGCGACATCACCAGCATGGGCAAGATTCATCAGGCGTATATCTGCTTCTTGAGAAGCATTACCTACAACAACGTGAAAATCTGATTCAATCTTATGGTTAAAACTAGCAATGGTCCAGACCTGAATAGAATATTTTTTAGCAAGCCTGAGACAGATCTGCAAGACGGGCTTTGGACAAGCATCAGCATCGACAAGTATTTTCACTGGTATTCCTTCTTCACGGTTGGGACTCAAGCAGTTTCTCCTTTATACCGTCCTCAACCTTTACCACCTTATTTTCTTTAAGAAGCCTGCCCACAGCCCTCTTAAAGGCAGCTTTACTCATCTGAAGCTTACTCTCTATTTCTAAGGGACTGCTTTTATCATGCAGAGGCAAAAAACCATCGTCTTGACGAATTTGTTCTAATATTTTCATTCCATCTTTATCAATTTGCAGATGGGAGAGGTCCCGGAGAGAAAGATCCAATTTTCCATCGTCGCGAACTCTAATCACACGTGCTTCTACTTGATCCCCCTCTTTTATGTCAATATAACACTCTGAACTTGGTATCAAGCCATAATATTTGTTGTCTACGGCTACAAAGATACCAATTGGAAGATTGATTCCGTAAACAATCCCTGTGACCTTGTCATTTTTTTGATAGGGAGAATCTGCAGATAAATTCTCGTAAATTTCCGTTGTAGCACATAGACGCTGACTTTTATCCAAGTATACCTTAACTAAATAGTATTTATCGACTTGGACCGGAAATTTCTGCTCGTGAAAGGGTAAAAACAATCCTCGTTCCAGCCCAATATCAAGAAACGCTCCAATTTTTGTTCTAGCGCTGACTCTAAGATAAGCTAGATCTCCTAATTGAGCATAAGGTTTTTGACGTGTTGCTATCATCCGGTCTTCAGAATCCCTATAAATAAAAACTTCAAGAACATCACCCTCTTTGGCCCCCTCAGGAACCTGCTTCAGCGGCAGAAGGATATTATCCTTCCTTTCTCCTGTTCCGGCATCCAAATAAGCCCCAAAGGCTGTAAAATTATAAATTTTAAGTTGATAGTACCTACCGATTTCCAGCACAATATATACTCCTTTACATGAGTACACAAGGTTGTAAACTATTAACAACCTTGTGTACCTTTTTAGCTTACTATAATTATATCCGCATAAATTGCTGGAATACAAATAATTATTTTCCGAACGTTCTAAACCATTGGCAGCTGAACATGAAACCAAGTCCAGATTAGTCTGCCTTCAGTTTCACTGATGCTTACTGTACCCTTTACTTCACCCAAAACATGAAGCACATGGGTAAGTCCAATTCCTGTCGATGCAGTTCCCGAATCTGAGTATTTCGTAGTAAATCCCGGCAAATAAATTAATTCTTGAACGTCCGGCGAAATTGGTGTTCCCGTATTGCCAAGATGCAGATACAAGGTCCCCTTTCGTACATGCCACACGACAGCAATTTCTCCCGAGCTTGCAATTGCATCTATCCCATTAGCCAGGATATTGTTAACGACTACTAATATAGGAAAGAAATTTTCAACAAAGTAATGATTGGAGCCCGATGAACGCAGCCACTGTACCTCTTTATGATGAGCAAGAGCATAACGCTGCTGACTCTCAACTACAAGGTCCAGGGCCTCTCCGAGGTCTATTCTTGTGTAATCGTTAGGTTCTATCAACGATTCTAAACTGCTAAAAACGCGTTGCGTATCCTTTTTTATTTCATGTATTTTCTCGGCTAATTTCAATAGCTCGTTCTGCTGACTAAGGCCAACCGATTCCGGTAAGTAATCTTGGTAAAGCTGAAAGCTTTTTTCCGTTGCTTCTTCAATTTCTCTCATGATTTTTTTTAAAAAGAATCCTTCAGCATAAAGAGTTGCTCCCATAAGAAGCTGCCCTTGAAACTTTTCTCTTTCTTTTTCCTGCAAAATTCTTTGGCGAAACAACTCAGTAGTAGCAATAAAGGCTAGAAAAAATAGTCCTTTTACGCCTGCCCCCAGGAGTAAGACATAAATACTATGCCAAGTCGTGTGAACATTCGCCGTAAAAGCGAGTTCTAATAGATTAGCAATAAAATCAAAGGCCATAAAATATAAACTCGTTTTTATGGTATTGGTTTTCCAATACTTCACTTTTGAAACAAGAATTCCACCTGTCAAAGCTAGATAGTAAATCAGAGCGGGCGCATTTTCCATGAGAAGAATTTGCCAGGATAATGGGCGAACATAGATGAGACGATCGACGATAACTCTGATAAATACAACTGCAATACCTGTTGAACAACCGTTGGCGAGAGTTGCTAATCTTGGGAAAGAGTAGAGGCATAAAACATAAAATACACTGCCTAATCCTAAACGAAATGTTGATCCAAAAGGGAAAAAGCCTATTTCACCCAAAATATACGTTCCCGCGATTAGAGCTGCTCGCAGAGTATCAAACGGCATTTTTTTTTGCAAGTTAGCTAACCAGTTCACCCATTTCTCCAGATTCATGTAACACCCTCCAGATGCAAGAGGATGCAGAGCCGGAAACCCCAGTCTACATCCCCTAAAAGAACAACAATATTCAAATAGTTTCTAGTATACGCTTTGAAGACAAATTTAATGCGCAGTTTATAACTTTATACTATTTTGGCGATCACTTGGCAAAGGATTCTGTCATCGATGATTTTTCATTAAGCTGATCAAGATCTCCAAGATTACTTTCTATGTCTTCTGGTAATGGTTGTAACGGATAAGTTGCTCTTGAGCGATCAAAGACTCCTTCAAGTCTCGCCATAACGACTGAGGCAAGAGAAACTCCGATGACATTCACTACAGTACGCCCCATGTCCATAATTCTGTCAACTCCGGCAATTAGTGCTAACCCTTCCACCGGGAGACCTGTAGATGCCAATGTCGATGCTAAAACGACGAAGGATACTCCGGGAACTCCAGCCATTCCTTTTGAAGTAATCATCAATACGGCAATAATCGTTAAAGTATGAACAAAGGTCAAATGAATTCCATACATTTGTGCAATAAAAGGTACGGCCAACCCTTGATAAAGAGCACTGCCATCTAAATTAAAGGTATAACCGGTTGGAACAACAAATGTAACGATGGATTTAGGAACTCCAAACTGCTCCATTTTTTTCAGGATTCTTGGAAAAACAGATTCAGAGCTGTCCGTTGAGAAAGCGATCAACATCTCGGCACTAAGGTTTCTAAGCATTGTGAATAAATTTATACCTGCAAGCTTGGCGACCAGTCCGAAAACCACCACCACGAAAAATGCCATGGTCAGATAGAGAATTCCTACTAATTTTGCTAAAGGAAGAAGCACTGCTAAACCAAACTGGGAGACGGTGAATCCCATTAAGGCAAAGACTCCGTAGGGTGCAGCAGCCATAATGATATTTGTCAATTTAAACATCGTTTCGGCAACACCCTGGAAGAAATGAAGGACAGGTTTACCGATTTCCCCAACTCCAGCCAAAGCCACACCAAAAAGAACGGCGAAAAAGATAACTTGCAGCAAATCAGCACGGGCTAAGGAATCTACGATGTTTGTAGGGATCAGGTTTACAAATAAGTCCGTTGTCGTGTGATGAGTTGCCGTGCTGGTGTAAGCACTAATATCAACCTTTGTGATGCTGCTTAAGTTAATACCGACTCCGGGTTTCGTTACGTTGGCTACGGTTACTCCAAGTAAAATAGCAATCGTTGTGATGATCTCGAAATAAATAAGTGTTTTGCCTCCAAGCTTTCCCACCTTCTTCAGGTCACCAACACCTGCGATACCAATAACAATCGTGGAAAAGACAATCGGGACTACGATCATTTTAATAGAGCGAATGAACATGTCTCCAACGGGTTTAAGCCATCCTGAATAGTTGCGGAAAAAATATCCATAGAGAACACCAAGAGCCAAACCAATAATGATTTTTGTTGCCAGTCCCACTTTTTTTCGTTCCGTCATCAGAACCCCCCCTGATAATAATTTTGCGAAAGTTTCTGATAACACTATACAATGAGGACTACAGAATCCTACAGGAACTGACAAACATTACCGGAGGCATAAGATTTAGATATCATGAAGCACATCCATATATAAAGCTATTAAAAATTTGCGGATATTGATTCTTGCCGAACTTGTTCGCTTCTGACGTAATTCCAGCACACGGTCGCGGACTTCAGCATAATCAAAATATTTCGAGGCATACCGTTCAAAATATTCATCATAGAAATCTTCCAGACCTCGTAAAGCAATGTTTCCAAGTGCTTGTTTTATAACCCTGCGAATCCTTTGTTCAATGCTTTGTATCTCTTCTTCATTTCCAGCAATTGCTTGATAGATTGATCTTAGGGGCAGATTTACCAGCTCTTCTTCATGATCTTTGAAGCGTAAAACAATGGCTTGTAATTCCCGGCTTCCTGTTTCACCAACAATCCCTAAATCGGCGAAGATGCCTTGAAACCTCTTCTTTATTATCTGTTCATCCGGTTGATAGCTTTTAACTGGTTTAAGAGCTCGTATTTCCGCCAGCGATTTCTCGATCTGATCAAGAGTGGATTTTAAACGCTGTTTTTCTAATACACGTTCTGCAATTGCTAATATTTCGTTACGATTAATCGGTTTATGAATAAAAAACTCAATCCCTACTGTATAAGCTTTGGCCATTAAGGTCTTTGCTTCAACCTGGGAGATCATAACAAACAAGGTCTCCGGAAACATAGAGAGAACTTTTTCAACGACTTCAATCCCTGAGAGGTCCGGCATCAAGAGATCAATAAAACAAACATCTACTCTGCGACCACTTTCAAAAAATCTCAGAGCCTCATGGCCTGAAGAAAATTCGGCAATTACGTCCCCTCTGGTATTTAAAATATCCGCAAGCATACGTTGGGACGCCAGATCATCATCTACGACGGCAAACGTTGCGGCCATCTACCCAGCCCCTCTCGCTCATCATACTCACTCATTATAACGAAGTGTGCAGCTTGGTGCAAAACATTAGCTTAAATTTGCATCATCAACAAAATCCTCTACTTTCTTCTTATTAAAAAGTGAGCATCGAGGCTTCGGTGACGAAAGCGTCCTTTGGATACTTTCGCCGTAAGCGCCTTACCCATAACAAATTCTATTCGCGCACTAAAGGATGGACTCTACCCCTCTTACGATTGTTAAAATACACTTATTATTACATAGAGTGAACTCGTTCAGCTAAAGCTGAACATCGGGGCTTCAGATAGGAACTCTACCCCACCTGAAGTTAACGAAGGACCCACCCCCACTTATAAAAGTTGGGGTCTTAAAAACCGGATAAAACCATGCCCTTTGTTTAGGGATACAGTATTATTTTGATTTCACTCTTGTCAGATCTTATGTAACGTGATAAATTAAGACTATATTGGATGGAGCAATGACGCTCTTCTTAAAGATTTGAAATTCAATCTTTAGGGGGGAGTCTTTTTGTTTATCTGAGGAAATTTTGCTAGTTTAGGAAGGGGAAAAGACAGACATGGATATTTTTGGGGAAAACGTTTTTAATGACACAGTTATGAAAGCACGTCTACCGAAGGCCGCTTATAAATCCTTACGTAAAACTATTGAAGAAGGACTCCCTCTGGACCCTAGCATCGCTGATGTTGTTGCTAATGCCATGAAAGATTGGGCAATTGAGAAAGGCGCTACCCATTTTACCCACTGGTTTCAGCCGCTGACTGGCATAACTGCTGAGAAGCATGATTCATTTATTTCTCCAACAAGTGACGGACGAGTTGTAATGGAGTTTTCCGGTAAGGAACTCATCCAAGGTGAACCTGATGCTTCCTCCTTTCCCAGCGGCGGAATTCGGGCTACCTTTGAAGCCAGAGGATACACGGCTTGGGACTGCACCTCTCCGGCCTTTCTTAAAGAGGACGGCGGTGGATTAACATTATGTATTCCTACTGCCTTCTGCTCTTACACCGGAGAAGCTCTAGACAAAAAAACACCTCTTTTGCGCTCCATGCAAGCACTTTCAAAACAAGCTATCCGTATGTTAAAGCTTTTCGGCAATACTACTTCCACTCAAGTCACCAGTACAGTCGGTGCGGAGCAAGAGTATTTCCTTGTTGATAAAAAGTTTTTTGATAAACGACTTGATCTTATTTTAACAGGCCGCACTTTGTTTGGTGCCATGGCTCCAAAGGGACAAGAACTTGAAGATCACTACTTTGGCAGTCTTAAAACACGAGTCGCCGCCTTCATGCGTGAAGTCAATGTAGAACTTTGGAAGTTGGGTGTTCTCGCTAAAACACAACATAACGAAGTTGCTCCTGGACAGTTTGAAATTGCCCCACTCTTTACTACCACAAACATTGCCACCGACCATAATCAAATCATCATGGATACCATGAAAAAAATTGCTCTTAAGCATGACTTGGTCTGCTTGCTCCATGAAAAACCCTTTGCCGGTGTCAATGGATCAGGCAAACATAACAACTGGTCGATGTCTACCAATGATGGAAGCAACCTTCTTGACCCAGGTAAAAACCCACATGAAAATTACCAATTCCTCACCTTTGTTTCTGCAGTCATTAAAGCCGTAGACGATTATGCTGAACTCTTAAGATTATCTGCTGCAATTCCTGGAAATGACCATCGGCTTGGTGCGAATGAAGCTCCTCCTGCCATTATCTCAATTTTCTTAGGGGATCAACTCACCGATATCTTTAATCAGCTGCAAAACGGCGGTCTCAAGAGATCTCTCCAGGGCGATAAACTATTAAGTGGTGTTGAAACACTTCCTTCTTTCCGTAAAGATTCTACCGACCGCAACCGCACTTCACCTTTCGCTTTCACCGGAAACAAATTCGAGTTCCGTATGGTGGCCTCTTCACAATCAATTTCAGGGCCAAACGTTGTTCTTAATTTGATTGTAGCTGAAGTCCTCTCCCAATTTGCTGATCGTCTCGAAAAGGCTTCTGACTTTAACGCAGAACTTAAGCAAATTCTCCGTGAGACAGCTACAAACCACAAACGGATTCTCTTCGACGGCAATGGTTATTCCGATGAGTGGGTTGAAGAAGCAAAACGCCGCGGATTACCCAATATTACGTCTACCGTTGATGCTTCACTCGTTCTTAAGCGTCAATCAACGATTGACTTGTACGAAAAACACAAGGTTCTGAATAAAACCGAGATTGAATCTCGCTTCGAAATTAATATGGAACAATATATCAAACAGATCAATATCGAAGCACTAACCATGATTGACATGGCTAAACATCAAATTATTCCCGCGGGAGTAAAATACTCCACTCAATTGGCGAACTCAATTAATGCGATTAAATCAGCCTCCGGTGCCGCCGATGTTTCAGTCCAAGAATCTCTGCTTAATAATGTCTCCTCCACGCTCGCATCCTTCCAAGCAAAATTGAACGTTCTGGAGAAAAGTACCCAAGAAGCAGCAGACAAGAATGAAGATGCCTTTAAACAAGCCTCTTTCTATCGCGATGTTGTTTTCAAAGCTATGAATGATCTGCGTCAAGACGGAGACCTTCTTGAAACTATGATTGATGCAGATCTCTGGCCAATGCCTACCTATTCTCAAATGTTGTTCATGCTCTAATTATAACAACACTATAAATTCTAGGGAGGGATTATCTGCTTAGATGCATCATAATCCCTCCTTTTTATGTTTCTTAAAGTTATAGTTCAGTTTTTATCCTTCTAAGACCCTCACCTCTATAATGACGGTTACTATTCCTTCGATTTTTTCGGTGGAGGTAGAATCTATCCTTCCTTCGGCACGATAGCATTTGTTATTGGCTAGGCGCTTACAGCAAAACTTTCCACAGGACACTTTCATCACCGGAGCACCGATGTTCAGATTTAACTGAACGAGTTCACTATTCATTTTTTATATTCGACTCTTTGAAAAAGAAAAGCGCTCCCTACTAGGATTATCAACTACAAGTAGGGAGCGCGCTTTATTATTCTTTGGAAATAGTAATGCTTGCAGTTTGTTGAAGAGCTAAACCAGAAGCAACCTCAATTGTCTTAAGAATCCCAGAAAGCCCAGGGCAACTGGGGTGAGGGCTATATTTGGCAAACACTTCATAAACTTTCCCAGTGTGAAGTTTATGAAACATTTCTTGATAAGCATCGACTTCCGTTAATTCTGGGGCTATTTTTTGGAAATTTGGGCAATCACTTGTTATTTCCAATTTTACATGCTCATCGCCCTCGCTCGATGCTTTAACAGTTATTGTAAAGCCACAAATACCGCTTTTTATAACTCCCGTTGCCATAAATGCCCTCCTTACTTTGTCAGAATTATTTCTTAGTCTGAGGAACTTTACTTTCTGGGCGCTTTATTCCTAAAATAGGTGCAGAGTGATCTTTCCCTAAAAAGAAATTAGACCAAGAAGACGTCTGATAGAGGTCCCAATTAGCTGGAGGAACCGGAGGGACATCAATACTGGCTTCTTCCCCATACTTTTTAAGTCTGGCGTAAGCTCTTACCCAAATACATTTTTTCTCATTTGGGAATACTTCGCACCAACCATTTAAACTTCCTCCACATGCACCATTACGCTGATTTTTAGGGCACTGGGACATTGGACACAAATAGGCTATATCAAACATTGCACAATCTCCGCAATCCTTGCAATCAAGCATAACGACTTTGGCAATATGCTCAAGAGCATGCAGACGTTTTTCTCTCTTTTTCTTTCCTTCTGCAGCATGGTAAAAACTTCGCATGACAGGGAATAACTTTTTGTTGGGAGTAAACATCAAGGCATGCATACCGCGCATCATAGTATAACCAAAATTTACAGGCGCATCCAGCGGCAGGTTAGCACGATTCGTTGGACGATCGCTATTTAAACCTGTCTTCTCATCTTTTTCGAAACAATAGAAACCATTCTTTTGTGGATAGTCGAATTCACGAATATAATCCTGCCAATTTTTGCTTAGCTCTTCCCCTTGATCAATGATATACTCAACCTGTTCATATTTGATATTATGTCCTCCAATATGCACACCGGCAAAGCCCATTCCCTTCATGAGAGCATACATTTTGGCCGCTCTCAGCATACGTGCTCCAACCCCTTTATCCGGGGCACCTTTTTCAGCCTCAAGCTCAGCTAACAATTTATCGGTTACAACACATCCCGGTAATTGGTTTTGATTCATGATTCGAGCAGCACCATAGGGTAAGATATAGATATTGCCGACGACAGGCGTATCGTAGTTGTTAACTTTTAGAAACTGCAAAACTTCGTGGAACTTTCGTGCATCATAACCAAGTTGACAGACAATAAACTGCGCTCCGCCGGCAATCTTCTTTTTCATTTTATAATATTGAACCATTTGTTCAGCCTCTGCAGCTTTAAAGGGAGAAACTGCCGCTCCGGCAAAAAAATCACTTGCTTTGTGATAAATTGGTCCTTTCATGCCTTGAATTTCTAGGCCCTTATTCATATCCGTAATAAGTTGAAGCGCATTTATAGGATCAAGGTCAAAAACAGGTTTCGGACGCCCTTTAAATCCGGATACCGGATAGTCACCTGTCATTACTAAAAGATTACGGATGTTGGCTCTATCTAAAGCATAAAGTTGACTTTCCATTTGGTTCCGATTTTTATCCTTGCAAGTAAAGTGTACAAGAGGCTCTATCCCAAGTTTCAGAATATCCATTCCTAAATAATCAGCGAGGATTGCCGGATTACCCCCTGGATTATCTGTAATGGTTAGAGCATGCACTCTCCCTCCCTTAGCAGCTTGTTCCGCTGAGGCAATGGCAACTTCCTGGGGTTTTTCATTGGCACCTCTTCCCGGGACAAGCTCCCAAGTTACTGACAATGTATTTTTGTCGAGTAGTGATTCTTTGAACTTGTTTTCCATCTCTTAGTTCCTCTCCCTTTCCTCGATATTCATGTACATACCTTGCCACTTTAATCTTATTATACCTCTTTTTGGACAATAAATTAAGCTTTAATTTTCAGTCTTTAGATAACATTCTATTTATTCTGTCGAAGTCGTCGTCATCAGCTAGTCTTATAACAAAAATACTATTCGGGAATTCCCCAAAATATGACTGTTATGTAAAAAATAATGCTCAACAGTCAAGGTACGCGACTGTCGAGCATTGCCTAATCCTTTATTATGATTATATTATAATCCGCATAGATAATACAATCATGGATTGATTAAAGCATCAACAACAATTGTTTATAGGTTTCTACAGTCATATCAGATCTCCAATGACCTGTCAGTTTAGCAATAACAATGCCCAACAACCAAAGGGAAAGGATAGCTATTGTAAGCAAAGGAATAGAAAGTGTTTTCTTTCCCCAAGATGCCTTCAATGTTAATGTATCTTTAACAGGACATTGCCGAACACAATTGAGGCAACCCGTACATTCGGGAGAAAAGACACGACTTTCATGTGCAACATCTATGCGGCTTGGACAACTCTTCGTACATTTTCCACATTCGATACAAGTATTTTGATTTCGAGTAATTTTAACAGGACTTAGAAAACTAATCACCCCCAGAAGAGCGCCATAGGGACAAAGATATCGACACCAGAAATTTTCAATTAAGACCGAAAGCAATGCCAAAACTCCGAACACTGAAAAGCCAATAATAGATAAATGTTCTATAAATTCGAGCATCATGACATCTGATATTCTATTGTACGGTGATTGAACAAAGGAAGCGGCATCTGTCCCACTCATTCCCCAGAAAATGGCTAACATAAAAAAGAGAAGGAGAACATATTTCAAAGAACGCAAAATAAGGTCAAGCCAAACAGGTGTTTTAAAATTTCGGCCGAATAAAGCTCGTCCTATCTTTCCAAGCCCCTCAGAAAGGGTTCCTATTGGACAGATCCAGGAACAAAATGTTCTCTTAAACAAAAGCGAAGTTACTAGGATTACCAGAAAAATTACTAAACCTGCCGGATGGACAGGGTCGAATCTTCCTGTTGCTAACCATGCCCTCAGACCAACCAAAGCACTTAAAGGCAGAAAGGCTTCAACTCCGGGGGGTCTATTTATAATTGCCGATGACTGCTTTGTTATTTGATTTACAAACATGATAAAGTCAATACCAATATAAGCTACTATAAGCGCAAAGAACAATTGAACACCATGTCTCCATGACATAGGATTTTTAAGTTTAGAAAACATGGAATCCCTCATTTCTAAGATATAATTCAATCAAAGCTTATTATAACAAATAAGTTTTTAAAAGTATGTGATACAAGTCACAATTTTAAGGGGCATTTGTCATAGAAAGTGTCCTATGTACAGTTTCGCTGAAAGCGCCTGGCCAATAAGAAATGCTATCGCGCTGAAGGATAGACTTATCTATCGGTTTTTATAATAAAACCCTACATATAAGTGGATTTAAACCACAATTTATGCAGGGTCTTGTTTAATGAGGGGCGTTTATGCATTTTGAAACAGCCTCTCTTACTATTTGATAAATCGCCCTGATGATAATAATACTAAACTTAAGAATTAATTATTGTACCGCCATTAATATGTAAAATCTGTCCAGAAATATACGAAGAATCCTCACATGCCAAAAAAACATAGGCTGGAGCTAATTCTTTCGGCTGACCCGCTCGCTGCATCGGTGCCGTACTGCCGAAAACAGCTACTTGTTCCGCTTGAAACGTGGATGGAATTAAAGGAGTCCAGATTGGACCGGGAGCGATGCCATTAACTCGGATTCCCAATTTGCACAGAGACTCGGAAAGCGAACGGATGAAAGAAACCACGGCCCCTTTACTAGCGGCGTAATCAATGAGTTGGTCATGCCCTTCATAAGCCGTAATCGAAGTCGTATTGATAATAGTGCTTCCAGATTTAAGATGAGGTAATACTGCCTTAGTTAAATAAAAACAGCCAAATATATTTGTGCGAAATGTACGCTCTAGCTGATTGCTCGATATATCAAGCAAACTGTTTTGAGGATGTTGTTCTCCGGCATTATTCACCAAAATGTCTATTTGAGCAAAGGTCTGAAGAGTAGTATTTACAACCCCTTGACAGAACGATTCATCGCCAATATCACCAGCTATAAGCAAGCAGCGTTTTCCTAATTCTTCGATTCGGGCTTTCGTTATATTCGCGTCCAGATGTTCATTGTAATAGACAATGACAATATCGGCGCCTTCCTTGGCAAAAGCTATAGAGACAGCTCTTCCAATGCCACTGTCTCCACCCGTAATAATAGCTACTTTTCCTTTTAACTTGCCATTGCCTTTATAAGCCGGATCTTCAGCCAAAGGTAATGGATTCATTAACGTCTCGAGGCCAGGCTGCTGTTCTTGAAGCTGGGCCGGAAAGGTCGGTTTTGGCAATTTACCCTGGGTCATTTAAATGACTCCTTTCTTATTGTTCGTTTTTCCCATTGATTGAACGATAATAAAATGACCAATTATGGTCATTATTAATCCTCTTTCTATGGACTATCTCTCGCTTAAATTCTTCCATTTATCAGAGTGAACTCGTTCAGCTAAAGCTGAACATCGGGGCTTCAGAACAATAATGCCCAGTGGACATTATTGCCGAGCCGCCTTTCCCAATAGGAATACTTAGCGGCGAAGGAGGACTCTACTCCACCTGAAGTTAACAAGGGCCCCCCCCTTATAGAAGTGGGGGTCTTAAAAACTTAATAAAATTAAGGCTTTATCTTGTTATATAAAAGTGATATCATATTGGTATCGAAAGACTTGCGATGCAAAAAATTCTAAGGTATCCATACCTAGTTTAAGGAGGTTTATCACTATGTTTGAGAAAAAGGCTTGGGCTGTCAACGGGTATCTGGCTCTAATTTGTATGCTTGCCCTTTTAATTGGAGGAATCGCCCTAATAATCCAAAAGAACCTAATTGGGACTGTGCTCCTTATCACAGCTCTTATATTGGGAACAGGGATTATTGTCGTACAACCAAATAAAGCCTATGCCCTCGTATTTTTTGGAAATTACCTTGGCACTATTCGTAAACCGGGGCTTTGGCTAAGTATTCCCTTGGCCTCACGTAAAGGGATTTCCTTAAAGGTTCGCAACTTTAACAGTAAAACCTTAAAAGTTAATGATATCGAAGGGAATCCGATTGAAATCGCAGCCGTTGTTGTTTTTCGAGTAGTTGACACTGCAAAGGCCATTTTCGACGTAGAAAAATATGAACAATTTGTAGAAATTCAAAGTGAAACCGCCTTACGCCATGTCGCAACTCGCTATGCTTATGATAATTTCGAAGGTAATGATATCTCCTTACGCGGGAATCCGGAAGAGGTATCCGATGAATTGATGAAAGAACTTCAACAGCGGCTCATCCTTGCTGGAGTTGAAGTCAGCGAAACTCGTCTAACCCATCTGGCTTATGCCACAGAAATAGCAGGGGCAATGCTACAGCGCCAACAAGCTTCAGCGATTCTTTCAGCTCGCCAAATCATCGTTGAAGGGGCAGTTGGCTTAGTGCAGCTGGCTATCGAGCGAATTGAAAAAGAAGGCGTTATAGATCTTGATGATGAGCGCAAAGCATCAATGGTTAATAATCTCCTTGTATCCATAGTATCTGAACGTTCTATTCAACCCGTCGTAAATACCGGAACAGTGTATTCTTAATCCTTGCGCATTAATTCAGGAGCATCGGATGTGGATAACCATGAGTAAGAAACAATTTCTGCTTCGCATAGATCCTAAACTCTATGCCGTCCTAGAGCGATGGGCTGCTGATGAATTTCGTAGTGTCAATGCCCATATGGAATATTTGCTCCGTGACGCAGCCCGTAAAACGGGCCGACTAAAAGAGATTACTGCCAATCCCAAGGAACAAGAATCATAGTGAACTCGCTTACGCAAAAGCTGAACATCGGGACTTCAGATACAATAATGTCCAGTGGACAGTATTGCCGAGTCGCCTTTCCCAATAGGAATACTTAGCGGCGAAGGAGGACTCTACCCCACCTGAAGTTAACGAAGTACCCACCCCCACTTATAGAAGTGGGGGTCCCTAAAAACTGGATAATAGCGAGGCCGTATTTGAAATATTGGATCTGGATTATTTATAAAGAAAGAAAATACAAAGCAAATTAAAAAGCAAGCCTTCCAATTTTACTACTGATACAATTGGAAGGCTTACTAAACTTTTTGTTTACTTGTTTATTTGTTTAATTTTACAAAGTGATCATTTAAAAATGTTTTTGAGCGTACTCAATCCCAGCTTTGAAAGCTCTGGAATTCAAATCAGCTAGCTCGGGCTTTTTACCAGCCAATTCAACCAATGCCTTAATTAGAATCTCATCCTCAAGAGTTGGAGTCAAGGCTTGTATAACTCCCAGCATCACAATGTTGGCTACCTTCGACTCTCCTATTTCATGGGCAATATCATTCACTGGAACGCGAACAATTTGAATATCGTCTCTGCCCGGCAAATCCGGTACGATTGAGGAATTTACGTATAATGTTCCTCCAGGAACCACGCTGGCAATAAATTTTTGATAGGACGCTTCATTCATAACCAGAGCGATATCAGGTTTACCCACGGTCGGAGAACCAATCCGTTTATTAGAGATAATTACCGAACAGTTAGCAGTCCCGCCGCGCATTTCTGGTCCATAAGCAGGAATCCAGGTAACTTGACGCTTAGCGAGCATAGCGGCCTGAGCCATAACTTTGCCGATAAACAAAACCCCTTGGCCCCCAAACCCCGCGAATAAATATTTTGTTATTCCAGAAGTCATGAATTGCTTCCTCCTTCCAGAGCTGGAGTTTTCAGCTCACCCAAGGCAAAATAGGGTTTCATTTTTGTCGTTAACCAATCTAATGCTTCAACCGGATCAACACCCCAGTTGGTAGGACAGGTGGAAAGTATACTGACGAAAGAGTATCCTAAACCATCCAACTGAATTTGGAAGGCTTTTCTCAGAGCTTTTTTTGCTTCTTTAATAGCTTGTGGACTTTCGACAGATACTGAAGCTACGTAAACTGCCCCTTCGACTTGGGTCAAAATCTTTGGGAGATCTAATGGGAAACCCATCGTTACCGCATCTCGACCGTACGGAGAGGTCGATGTTCTTTGTCCTACCAGAGAGGTTGGGGCCATTTGTCCTCCTGTCATTCCATAGATGGCATTATTGACAAAAATGGAACTTATCTTTTCGCCGCGGGCTGCTGCAGATACCGTTTCAGCAAGTCCAATGGAGGCACCGTCACCGTCTCCCTGATAGGTAAAAACAAAACGATCAGGACGGGCTCTTTTAGCTCCTGTCGCTGCCGCAACCGCACGTCCGTGTGCAGCACCGATCATATCACAAGAAAAGTAGTTTTCACAAAAACCGGCACATCCCACAGGAGCTACGCCTATCGCCTTTTCAATTAGATTCATTTCTTCCAATAATTCACCGATCAAGCGATGAATAATCCCATGGGTACATCCTGGACAATAATGAAAGGGTCGTTCAGTTAGACCTGACGTCTTAGCGAAAATCGTTTTCATCCCTGTCCCCTCCCTAATAATTGTTTCTTAAAGGCATCTACAACCTCTTCCGGCTCGGGAGTCATACCGCCTTGACGTTTACATAAGCCAACTGGTGCTTGACCGTTTACGATCAGCTTTACGTCTTCCACCATTTGCCCAGAACTGAGCTCTACACTCATCCAACCTTTAATCTGAGGTAATCGAGCTGAAAGACCTTTTTCAGGGAAAGGCCATAATGTAACGGGCCGGAAGAGACCAACTTTTATGCCTTCTTCCCGCAGCATGTCCACAGCTGTTTCAGTGATACGGGCACTTGTCCCAAAGGCCACAAATGCAAATTCGGCATCATCCATGAGATACTCAGAAAAACGTTGTTCGGATTCTTTCATTAGGGATATTTTTTGACCCCAGCGAAGGTTTTCCGATTCGCCCAGATCCGGGGTGAGATAATAACTAATTACATTATTTTTGGGCCGCCCTTCAGCTCCGCTTGCAGCCCAGGTTTTCGGACTTAGCGTTCTACCATGATAAGGGGGAAACTCCACCGGTTCCATCATTTGTCCCAAAATCCCATCGACAGCGATAATCACTAAATTCCGATAATAGTCTGCGATATCAAAGGCCTCTTTCGTTAAATCCACCATTTCCTGAACTGATGCGGGGGCTAAAACGATACTGTGGTAATCTCCATGACCGCCGCCTTTTGTTAGTTGAAAATAGTCTGCTTGTGTGGGACCTAAACCACCTAATCCCGGCCCGCTTCTCATAACATCTACAATGACACAAGGAATTTCTGCAGCAAACAGATAGGAAAGTCCTTCTTGCATTAAACTAAAGCCGGGGCTTGAGGTTCCTGTCATGACTCGTTCGCCGACTGCTCCTGCACCATAGACCATATTTATGGCAGCCACTTCACTCTCCGCTTGTAAATAGGTTCCACCTGAGTTTTTCATTTTTTTGGACATATATTCCGGAATTTCAGTTGAAGGAGTGATCGGGTACCCATAAAATAAGCGGCAGCCCGCTTGAATCGCAGCTTCGGCGATTGCTTCATTTCCCTTCATTAACATTGCCATACCAGACTCACTCTCCTTTCTCCTCACGATAAATTTCTAAAGCCAGGTCAGGACAGATTAAACCACAAAAAGCGCAACCTATACATAAGCTTTGATCGGTCATTTCTACAGCATAAAAGCCCTTACTGTTTGCCTTGTCACCGATCTTTAAGATCTTCTTAGGACAAGTATGGACACAGAGGCCACAACTCTTGCAGCGTTCCACGTTAATTTTAACAAGATTCTTCATCAAACTCTCCTCCTTTACTCGATAGATGAACGTTTCCCCGGAGTTTTCCAGCCAAGATTTAAGAACCGCTGAACGGGAATCCAATCAGCTTCCCAAGGAAGACCCACGTTCTCAGCCCATTGCGGATTCATCCCGCAGGCAACCTTTGGTATCTTAGTTTGAGCCTCTAGTTCATGCAAAAGTTCTTCAGATTTACGCCAATCTCCTACTGTCGTCCACTCTTGCAGGTTAGAATTATTAATCCACCCTTGAACCTTCAAGTGCGATTTAAGTTCCATGTCTCGTCTCAAGTTTTCAATTTCCTCCAGAGTACTGCTGAAGGGACGAAACACGTTAAGGACCTGAATAACTGCAACATCCTCTCTCTCCAAAAAGGTGTGATATCGTCCAACTACAGTCGCGCCGGTTTCATTCCCTCCAACATCAAGGAGAACTCGCTTGTTCGTATCTCTTAAGGCACCTTCAATTTGGGGAGTTAGCGAGGGATTTTCAGCCAACGCTAAATCACCTTGTGGACGGATCACTTCAACTCCAGCGTTTTCCAAAGGAATTGCAGCTTCCCGCGAACGAAAATAAGGATTGATCAAATCAAGATCTACCAAAGCTACTCGTTGATTCTTTTTTGCCCATTGGTACGCTAAATTTATGGTCAGCTGGGTTTTGCCGGCACCATATCCTCCCATTAAAACTACAATTCTGCGATCAAGTAGATTTATTTCTGACGTACACTTACCCCCCCAGTAAAAGTTAGTTGACTGATCTTAGTCAGAGCAACCTCTGTCCTTTTTGACTTAAGGCAGCCATCGTTAAGGCCATTAGTTTACTTCTTGGAGTATCATTTCGTGACGTTAAAACTATGGGAACTTGAGCACCCAGGATAATTCCGGCCATCGTTGCGCCTGCGAAATAAACCAGAGACTTCCCCATGACATTTCCAACTTCAATCGAAGGTACTAAAAACAAGTCAACATTTCCATTAATCCTACTGGAAATTCCTTTATGCTTTAAAGCAACTGCGCTGACTGCACCATCAAGGGCTAGAGGGCCTTCCACCACAGCATTGGGAAACTCTCCGTTTAGGTTCATTTCTTCTAATGCCTTAGCATCAACGGTTGCCGGCATTTTAGGATTTACAACTTCATTGGCAGTTAAAACAATAACATTGACCAATTCCATTCCAATTCCTTCTAAATACAATAGGCTATTTTCTAAAATTTCTTTCTTTTGTTTTAAGTCCGGAGCAATATTCATTCCGCCATCCGTTACAAAAAGCAAGCGGGTATAACCCGGTATTTGAAAGGCAGCCATATGACTGAGCAGACGGCCTGTTCTTAGCCCCCTTTCCGGTCTTAAAACTGCCCGAAGAAAATCAGAACTATTAATTAAGCCTTTCATTAAAAAACTAGCTTGTCCGTCAATGACAGCATCTACCGCTTTATGGGCCGCATGAATAGGATTTGGTTCATGGATTAGCTCTGTCTGGTCTAACCTAAATTCTATTTCTGCGGCATATTGTTTAATGACTTCTGTATCCCCGATCAGAAGAGGAGAAATAAGGCCTTCTATTTCGGCAAGCTTAATTGCTTCTAAAACTTCTTTATCAGCGGCGGCAGCAACTGCTACTTTCGTCCGCCCCATACTTTTTGCTTTTTCGAGCAGGGACTCAAACCCGGAATACCGCAATGTTATCACTCCATTTTCAGTCCAAAGGTTCACGCCATAGATTTATGCCTGATAAACCAGCGCCTGTTCTTCACCTTTTAAAACTCTTAAAGCCCCTAAAGCCAGAGCTTCCATTTCCTCTTCTCCAGGAGCCACTTCTACCTTGGCAATAAAAGCTATTCGTCGACTGATTTCTTCAATGATGAATTGTGAATGAGCAAGTCCGCCGGTCAATACGATTCGATCCACGTCGCCGGCCATAACGGCGGCCATAGCGCCGATTTCCTTAGAAACTTGATAACAGAGTGCTTCTAATACCAATTTTGCCTGAGAGTCACCTTCGCTCATCCGCTTTTCCGCCAAACGGGCATCTTTTGTCTTAAGATACGCAAACATGCCGCCTTCTTTGGTAATTTTGTTCAGCATTTCCTGTTCACTATAGTTACCTGAATAACAGAGTTTTACAAGTTGATAAGCAGGTAAAGTACCGCATCTATCCACAGAAAATGGGCCTTCACTATTGGCGTTATTAACATCAATCATCCTGCCTTTATAATGAGCGGCAACAGAAATCCCTCCACCTAAATGGACTACAATAAAATTGACTTCCTGATAAGTTTTTCCTATCTGACGAGCAACCTTACGGGCAACAGCCTTCATGTTCAAGGCATGTGACAGACTTATACGAGGTAATTCCGGCAGCCCGGAAAAACGTGCAAGAGGCTCCATTTCATCAACAGCAACTGGGTCAACAATAAAAGCAGGTACATTAATCCGTCGACCGAGATGGTAGGCAATAATTCCCCCTAGATTCGATGCGTGTTCTCCGCCCGGTGCATCCTGTAAAACGCGGACAAGGTTATCATCTACAAAATAAGTGCCGCCGATCAGGGGAGCAAGCAAGCCACCTCGTCCCGCTATAGCGTTAAAAGTTTCCAGGGCATCATCTTTTAAGGCCAGAGTTTTCAAAACAGCTGTAATTCGATATTCGTATTGGTCTCCAACCCGAGCAAAACCTTCAATTTCTTGAGCCGGATGGTCAATTCCCGTTTTCCAGAGACATGTTTCGTTTTCAAAAGCCGCAATTTTCGTCGATGTCGACCCTGGATTTATAACGAGTACTCTCAAACGTATCCTCCTTCGATAATTAATCCTATCAGCCTATATCAGCTGACAACTTAAAATGATCGAATAAATTATTGACTAAATATTAAGTATACGTTTAATTATAACATAAATCGCCGAAAAGACATGCTTCCTATTGTTGTCAGTGGTTCCCGTCATACGAGATATGGTATTTAAAATGGCACTCTTGATTTCAGAGTGCCTAAAAAAATAACACGCCATTAAATTTCAATGAGCAAATTACAATCTCATGAAATTTTAGGCGTGTTCAAATTTTATTGAGCGATTACACGACGAGCTCCTAAGTAACGTACTGACCAATATGAATTTGTCATATCATCATAAGAAACACCGCCGTTAGAAGAATTAAGCATTGTATTATTTCCAACATAGATCCCAACGTGTGATGCATCAGAGGCATAAGTATGGAAAAACACTAAATCCCCTGGACGCAAATCTGATCTGGAAACGGCTACTCCATTTGTAAACTGTCCTTCAGAAGTACGACTTAAGGAAATGCCAAAATGACGATATACATATTGAACATATCCCGAACAATCAAATCCTGGAGACGGAGAAGTCCCTCCCCAGACGTAAGGAATTCCCATGAATTGAGAAGCATAGCTTATGATTTGCCCTGCGCCGCCGGAAACAGCAACTGTCCCAGATACCCCACCAGCATCACCCCGTCCAATAGCCCCTGGGTCTCTCGCAGCATTAGCAGCTTCTATCTCTTGTTGTTGTATTAATTGTTGAATCCTGTTAACTTTTGCCTTTGCATTTACAGATTGGGTGAGCGTTGCTTTTTCCTCTGAACTTAACTGTGAAAGAATTTGCTGCTGCTTGGCTAAAGCTACTTGAACAGACTGTTGAGACTGTGTTTTTTCTTGGATTGTCGATTGAATAGACATTTTCTTTTGATTTATTAAGTCCTTTTGGCCATCTAAGGACTTATTCAGAGTGGCTATTTCATTTTGGATTTTACCATATGTTCCTACGATCATTTTAACCTGTTCTGCTCTATCTATGAAATCCGATAAACTGGTAGCATCAAGCAAAACAGAAATGTAAGTCGTTACACCATCTTCATAATTGCTTTTTACGAACTGCCCCAAAGCTTTTACATGTTCCTGACGTTGATCTTCAAGTTTCTGTTGTTGATTTTCTAAATCCTGAAGATGACTCTGCTCTTGCTTCAATAATTTTTGTTGTTGAGCAATGCTGTCATTTAAAACTTGAACAGATTGTTTGAGGCCTAAGACTTGTGCCGAAGCTTTTGAAACTTTGTCTTTTTGTGCACTCAAGGTCCCATTTAATGACTCAACTTGCTGCTGTGATTGAATTAACTGTTGATGCAAATCATCTGCTTGTACTGGAATAACTGAAGATACGAGTAAAAAGGTACCGACTGTTGTTACAACTGCTGACTTATATAAAAATAACTTCTTTTTCATCCATCAAACTCCTCAACGATCCTTAATAATTAAGAATTCGCCACAAATCTCTAAATTCCTTGTCAAAGAATTCAAAATTTGTCCAGAAGAGTTTAAGTTAGCACCTGAAATATCCAATAGATAAAACTATTCAACCCATAACGCAATTGGTAACCACGTTTCTTTTGTCAAAAAGCTCTCATTGACTTGCACTTCTAAAGCTAAAAAACGTTATTAAAGAATACTGAATGAAAGATCTTAGTTAATGAATTTACGTGCCGAGGGGCATGTTAATCCTACAATGCACTTTGAATCATCTGCCTCCTCTTGCTCTAGTGCATAAAGTACGGACTGATGACAGCCGGCACCAAACTCTATTTTGACATTGTCCTAGGTCACTAATGTTGACTCAATATACACCGAACGTGGTATTACGACCTTTTAGCTTCGCTTTGTAAAGGTTTGCGTCTACACGTTTAAGTAGTTGATCGAAATCTAGATCATTCTCGGATAATTCTACTATGCCAATACTTATAGTAACCCAGAGTTGATTGTTTTCCCATTGAAGAGAATGGTTTCCTATTGAAAGACGTAAGCGTTCAGCAATCAAATAGGATTCGTGAATATCTGTTTCGGGGAAAAGCACTAGAAATTCGTCCCCCCCTAAGCGTCCAAAATAATCACTTTCACGGATATTTGCTTGTAATATATTGGTTAACTCGATCAAAACCTTATCCCCTGCAGGATGACCAAAGGCATCGTTTATATTCTTGAAATGATCAATATCAAACATTACAACTGAGAAATGGTGCTGAAAACGACATGAACGTATCATCTCGTTTTTCCCTAGCTCAATGAGTTTCCGGCGATTGCTGATTCCTGTGAGGGAGTCGGTGGTTGCAAGTTTTTCCAACTCTTTTTGGGATTCAAATAAGTCACTTGTCAAGCACTGAATATTCAACATCAGGAAGGAAATAGCAATCATTATTACCAAAATATGTTCCGCAAAGCTGAATATGATATTTATAGGCACCGGGGCTAAAGTATCTCGGTCAGCAGGATTGATTATCCATAAGTAAGTACGAGCATTTAGGAATATACAATAGACTAAATGTAATAAGCCAATGGTCCACGATGTCAACCTATTAGAAGAAGTGCTTTTTTGAATGAGATTAAAGGCAATAAGTCCTGCATAGCATGTAAGCCAAAAAGAAAGCGAGAATAAACGAAAAAGCGGACTGTTATCGACAAAAGTGTAATAAGTAATTATAACTATAAAAACTAGTAAAGAGATAAGGTTTCGTTTATCGAATTCTACCTTGCCTGTAAAGTGTCTTACTCCTTCATAACGGACTAGCATTACTGAAACAGCTAAGGAATTTCCTACAACGATTGAAAAGAACACTGGAATTATAGGACGTGCAAGAACGAGGAAGCACATTACAGCTGCTAGAATGTGTGACACTGTCCAGGAGCCAAAACCAGGGTAGGTCTTTTGGGTCTTCCAATAAATCAGCATTGATAGAGCTACCACGAGATAAATCGACAGGTTCATAAGAAATAGTATTTTTAAAATCATAAATGTGATCCTTTTTCTTAGATAAATTTCGATTATAGCTTTCTTCTGCCTTTACATATTACACTAACGTTTTTCTTCTATCCAAATTTAATCAATGTTGTTGCGAATTTCTCCTATAGTACTATTTTTTTTTGCACCTACGCCTAATATCTCATCCGAATTTAATTATACCATTGTACCAGAACAAATTGTTTGAAAAATTATCATTGTCTCCTTTTATTGCCTATATAAGTAAAAATCCAGAGCATTTTGTTACTCTAGATTTCGTTTCATCTTGTTCTCGCAAAGCCGTTTAGTTTTAATAAGCTCAGATAGATTATAATAAAACACAAAAGAGACTACCTCGGCAGAGACAGTCTCTTTTGTGTTTTACCTGGCGATGACCTACTTTCCCAGGGGCTATGCCCCAAGTATTATCGACCCTGGAACGAAAGGCTGATGAGCCTTTCGCCACACTGCGTCCCGTTACGCATTCTCCTGCAGTGTGGACCCTTAACTTCCGTGTTCGGTATACGAAAAGCACGAAAGCCTCCGGTGGAGGGTTTCGCCGAGCCACCAGCCCCAGAGAATCACTTTGTGGCGAAGTACGAGGTTTTCGCCACATTGCGACTTGTGAAACATTCTCCTGCAATGTGGATCCGAACGGGTGTAACCCCGGTAGATATCTTTCATTTCTTTCATGAAACACAGATAGACTGCCATATTTGGCAGTC
>NZ_JBNFTW010000015.1:0-70111 GCF_049943955.1 Desulfosporosinus sp. SYSU MS00001 | reverse complement strand
TAGCTAAATGATTAAGTGAATCCTCACCACGAAGATATTTTTCAATAGCTACTATCTTTTCTGATCCTGGTATTTTAGATTTACGGGACATAAAAAGCTCCTCCTTGCAATAAACAGTTTTATTTTTAAACTGTCTACCACAAGGGGAGCATATCATTTTTATTGCTAAAAAACGGCTGTTTTTATTGGAATCCTTTGGGCTCTTTTAGGAATGATAGGTATTGCTGTTTGTCCTTTTAATCAGATGACATCAAAAAGACTTAATTGGTCACTTTCCGGAAGGCCTTGCAAACAGCCAAATCCTCTGAGCAAATCAATAGCCGCATTGCCAATCTTAGCGCGTTTTTTCAGGTCCTCAACTGAGTTGAAAACTTTTTCTTGAACAGCGTTATAAATACCTTCGGCAGCCACTGTCCCCATCCCGGATATGCTGTTGAGGGGCGGTCTTAAGCCCTCTTCCTCAACCAGGAATTTCGTGGCATGGGATTTGTATAAATCAATGGGCAGGAAATTGAAGCCTCTTTCATACATTTCCGCAACTAGTTCAAGGTCATCGTACATATCCTTGTCTTTAGGAGTCGCTTGATTGCCCAGCGTCTCAATTTCCTTCATTTTTGCCTTAACCTTTTCTTTGCCAAAGATCATAAATTCAGCGTCAAAGGCCTTTGCTCTAATGGTAAAGTAAGCTGCATAGTAAGCCTTTGGTATGTGCACTTTAAACCAGGCAATTCTAAAGGCCATCATAACATAAGCCGCGGCATGAGCTTTCGGAAACATGTATTTGATTTTGCGGCAGGAATCGATATACCACTCCGGCACTTCGTGCTCCCTCATTAACGCTTCATATTCAGCCCATTTTTCAGGGTCCTTGAGTGCCTTACCTTTACGAACCAGCTCCATGATTTTAAAGGCCGTATTAGGCGGGAGCCCCTTCTTAATAAGGTAAGTCATAATATCGTCTCTGGTACACACTGCTTCACTTAGAGTAACCGTTCCTGCATCAATTAAATCTTTGGCATTGCCCAGCCAGACATCGGTGCCATGGGAAAGTCCTGATATACAGATTAAATCTGCAAAGGTAGTGGGCCTTGTATCTAAAAGCATTCCCCTTACGAACTTCGTGCCAAATTCAGGGATTCCGAAGGTTCCCACCTTAGAATTGATCTGCTCCGGAGTTACCCCTAAAACGTCCGTTGAGGAGTATATAGACATGGTTTCTTTATCATCCATAGGAATCTTTTGAGGATCGACACCGGTGATGTCTTGAAGCATTCTTATGACCGTCGGATCATCATGGCCCAAAATGTCCAGCTTAAGCAGGTTCTGGTCAATAGAATGGTAATCAAAATGGGTTGTGATGATGTCCGAATTCGAATCGTCTGCAGGATGCTGTACCGGGCAAAACTCAAAAATTTCTCTCCCCTTGGGGACAACGATAATTCCGCCCGGGTGCTGCCCTGTCGTTCTTTTTATCCCTGTACATCCTTTGGAGATTCTGATAATTTCTGCCTTATTTACTGTACGACTCTTTTCCTCATAGTACTTTTTAACATAACCAAAAGCCGTTTTATCGGCAATCGTACCTATTGTTCCAGCCTTAAACGTTGTCCCCTTACCAAAAATAACCTCCGTGTATTTATGAGCTTTGGCTTGATATTCACCGGAGAAGTTTAAATCAATATCCGGCTCCTTATCGCCATTAAAACCCAGGAAGGTTTCGAAGGGAATATCTATGCCATCCTTTGCCAAGGGCTCTCCGCAAACGGGGCAAACCTTGTCCGGCAAGTCAAAACCGATTTTGCAGCCATAATCGGAAAAGTCCGAGTGCTTGCACTTAGGACACCTGTAATGAGCCGGCAGGGCATTGACCTCGGTTATACCGGTCATATAGGCTACCACAGACGAACCGACAGAACCCCTCGAACCAACAAGATAGCCGTCTTCATTTGATTTCCACACCAGCTTTTGCGCGATGATATACATCACCGAGAAACCGTTCTTGATAATAGAGTCCAGTTCCCTGTCGAGCCGCATCTGGACGATCTCCGGCAAAGGATCTCCATAAAGTTCATGAGCCTTACTAAAGGCAATATCCTTGATTGTCTGCTCGCAGCCTTCAATATGCGGCGGACATTTTTCCGGTGAAATCGGACTGATGGGCTGACACATCTCAGAAATCAGATTGGTGTTGGTGACCACCACTTCATAGGCCTTTTCCGCTCCTAAATAGGAAAACTCCTCGAGCATTTCCTCAGTGGTTTTTAAAAATAAGGGTGCCTGATTATCCGCATCTTTAAAGCCCTGTCCTGCTTCCAGGATGCGCCGGTATATTTCATCTTCAGGGTCCATGAAGTGAACATCACCTGTAGCGACGACGGGCTTGTTTAATTTTTCACCTAAAGCCACAATTTTTCTGTTAATTGCCTGTAAATAGTCTTTGTCCGGCACCTGCTCCGTTCTTACGAGATAATCATTATTGCCTAGGGGCTGAATCTCTAAATAATCGTACTCCTCAGCAATAGCTTCAATTTCTTCGTCGGATTTCCCCAGCAAAATGGCCTGGTAAAGCTCCCCTTCACTACAGGCGCTGCCAAGGATTAAACCTTCGGAGTATTGTTTATAAAGGCTCTTGAGGATGCGCGGTTTTTTGTAGAAATAATCCAAATGAGAATAAGAGACCAGCTTATATAAATTCTTTAAACCAACATAGTCTTTGGCCAGGATTATGGCGTGATAGGTTTTAAGCTTCTTATAGGCTTCCCTGGTAGCTGCTTCATCGTGACTATACCGGTCTATATCTTCAAGGGTTTCCGCTCCCCTTTGCTTGAGCTTTTCCAGCATAGCCATAAAGACCTTAACAGTAGTATCTACATCATCTAAGGCTCTATGAGCGACCTCTACCTTAATACCCAGATTTTTAGCTATTCTCCCTAATTTATACGTTTTGAAATCAGGGAAAACCTCCTTAGCCAAGGACAAGGTGTCCAAATAGGTGTAATCGAACTCATAGCCCAAAACGTTAGCATTGTGCTTTAAGAAGCCAAGATCAAATTCTGCATTATGAGCAACCAAAACACTGTCCTTAATAAAATCCAGCATCTTCGGAAAGACCTGTTCAATAGTTTCCGCATTCCTAACCATATCATCAGTTATGTTGGTAACCTCGACAACTCTTGCCGGAATAGACTTTTCAGGATTTACAAAACAACTGAATTGATCGATAACCTTTCCAGCCTGAAGTTTCATGATCCCCACTTCGGTAATTTTTTCTGTCACAGGCGAAAAACCCGTTGTTTCCAAATCCAGTACGCAATAAGTCGTGTCAATACTTTGTCCCTTGGGATTAGTGACGGAGGGCCTTTTATCCGGTGCCAGATAAGCCTCCACTCCGTAGATAATCTTCATGTCAGGATTATCTCTGCCGACAAGCTTATGCGCCTCGGGAAAGGACTGGACTACTCCATGATCCGTAATGGCGATAGACTTCATGCCCCAGCTCATCGCTCGTTTAATTAAATCCGTGGCACTGGTCATAGCATCCATTTGACTCATCTGAGTATGCATATGCAGTTCGACCCGCTTTACCTCAGCCGTATCCTGCCGCTTAGCCTTTTTCCTGCCCGCTGTTTCAACGATGGTATTGGCAATAAGCTCGACTTCCCCGGAAAATTTGCTGTAACCGGCATTACCTAATAAGCGGACACCCTTGGACTTTTTAAGCCTGGATAATACCTCGCCGTCTTCGCCGGGTTTAAGGAAGGCTTTACATGTCATGGAACTTGTGCCGTCATACAAATCAAAAGAAATTAATGTCTTTCCGCTTCTTAGCTCCTTGGCTTCTATATTGGACAGTTCACCCTCCAGAGCGATTCTTCCCTCATCCGGCGTAATATCAGTAATTTTAATAACCGACTCCTTGATATTAGCGTTTCTTCCTAATATCAAGGAGGAATTTTCTTTTTTTCCGCCGCTCTCGGTTTTTATTTCCCGCTTGTTCTCCGGTCCTTCCTTAGGGAGTACCGGTGCGTTATTGCTTGGCGCAGCCATGGTTTCCTTCTGTAGCAGCAGCATTTCCTCAACATATGCATCTTCTTGCACTCTCATTGATTCATCAATGCTTACGTCATCAAGGAAATTTATTTGATAGGAAGTGCCGTAAAGGCTTTTTACGGCCTCCTGAATTAATCTATCGTAGCCTTTAGCCTTTAATAAGTAAGATATTCCTATTTTGAACTTAAAATTGATAGCGTTTTGAGTTATTTCATAATCGCTATTATTGAGGGCTGATTTTAAGACCGGATTTTTGCCCGCCAACGACAAGACAATATTTTTAAGTTCTTCTTCTAAAGGCTTTCTGTCCGCTCCCTCCGTATACTCAATGGTGATGATGGAATCATTTAAAGCCAATCTGTTTTTGATAAACTTATTAATCCCTTCAATCTCTCGAATGTCAATATATTTATCGGAGCAAAGTTTCATTTCCAGGATTTTTGAGTTTTTGTTTAAAACAACAGCTTCAACAACTGCAGTATTTATGTTGCCTTCTGCTTCATAGTCACTAAAAATTTCATTAATTCTTTTCATGCTACTTACTATAACTCTCCTAGAATTTTTATAGTGAAATAGACGACTTACTGTCGTCTATTTCGTTTTCATTTTAGCTTCAAGCATTTCCTACTGTCTGAGTAATTATCTCATTCAATATCATATTGCTAATAGCTGTTAAAAGACTCAATTAACCCCAAAATTGTCTCTGTACAAGTACCAAGTATCGAGCGGATAAGATCTCAAGCAATATTATACCAGTTATCATCGCTCATTTCATTACTCCGACTTCATCTTATCTTCGTAAATTATCTTCCCATCAATTGTCTGCGCAAAAAAGACAGGGATAGCGACCGTTGGACACCTTTGAAATATAGGTAATACTGAAACGACCGTAAAATAAAATGATACCAACCATAATTAAATAACGGGTTCCGTTCAGGGGTACAAAAACTAATTTCTCGCAGAAACTCACAAATGTTTTGATGGCTATCGCCCTTTTTTACAATTAATTTATACCATAAACTACTATACACAATAGAGTAGTTTATGGTATTCTATATTTAGAGGTGAAAAAATTGGAAATCAATAAGGAAATGTTAAAAGGTTATCTCGAAAGTATCATTTTAAGCCTGATTACGGAAGAAGACTTATATGGTTATGACATTGCTAAGAAAATACGAAGTATTAGTCAAGAAACTTTTGAAATTAAAGAAGGTACAATGTATGTCGTCTTAAAGAGGCTTGAGAACAATGGCTTAGTGGAGTCGTATTGGGATGATTCTTTAAGTGGCGGTGGAAGGCGAAGGTATCATCATATTACAGAGGAAGGCACAAGGTATCTTGAAAACAGTAAGAATGAATGGAAATTCTTCAAGACTATTGTAGATAATTTTTTGGAGGGTAGAAAAGATGACAAAAATTGATAGTTATTTGGATTCAGTATTTAGGGATAGCGATAAATCCCAAGAATCTAACGATTTGAAACTAGAGATGAGAAATCATCTTGAAAGCTCTATCAAGGAATTACAAGAAAGTGGATTGACAGAAGAGGAAAGTGCCAAGGTAGCTATTGATAGATTTGGTGAAGAGTTTCAAATCAGAAATGAGTTAAGTCAAGTTTTAAGGTTTCAAAACAAGTTTAATAAAAACATCTTAAAGGTTTCATTGGTATTCTTAGTTGTTTGCATTATCCTGCTCATAACCTTCTTCTATAAGGAATCGGTATTTAAAGAAAGGTACAATGCCATGAACGAACAAATTATCTCAGTTGAAAAGGCATTCATGAATAAAGGTATTGCTGGCGCGGATAAGGTCTTAAAGGGCGTATTTAAGGATGATAGCAACAATTATTTAACTTATGTTGCAATTAAGGAATTGCCTCAAGACTTTGGCATGGAAAAAGATGATCCCAACAATCTCTTAGTAAAAAGTCGAGATTTATTTGCTGGAGATCTTAAATATAGTTATCCGGAAAATGTAGACAATAAATTCTTAAATAATCGCTTTGGTACCGTCGTTACCTATAACAACACCAAATATATGTTTGAAACCGGAGTGAAAACAACTGCAAATTGGAATAACAGCAGCATTTACCTGGGTATTTCTATTCTCTTCTTTGTAGTAAGCTGGATTCTCTGGATAATCTGGTCCATCGCAAACGTCTTTAGACAGGGTAAATTAAACACTGGTTGGGCAATACTCCTAATCCTTACAAGTATTTTTGGATATTTTATCTTTCTAATCACTAGTAAATCCGAACGGAATAGACTCGCACAAGCTTAAAGTCACTAGAATTATTGATAGCCATCTTCTAAGAAGATGGCTAACTTTATTTTGATGCCCAAAAAGAAGTGACCAAAATTTTTTATTGGTCTCTTTTTCGCATTATATTGTAATTTTGCACCTCTCCACGGAACCCGTTAATAATTAGAACATTATAATATTATGATAGCCAAACTGAAACCAGAGAATTGACTTAACAATTTGTAGCTTTAAGAATTAAAGCACCATCTGACACCCTAACTTCACTAAAAAAATCCGCCATACAAAATTGCAAAGCGGATTTTTTTCTTAGAAGCGTTTCCCTTGGAATGTGAAAGCTTATTTCTCCGTCATATATGGATAATTAACAACAGTACGGGGAACCATCGCTTCTTTGATAGCCCGTTGGCTTATCCAGCGATATAAGTTAATGGCACTGCCTGCTTTATCATTGGTACCTGAGGCTCGGCTTCCACCGAAGGGCTGTTGTCCGACAACGGCACCGGTCGGCTTATCATTAATATAGAAATTTCCGGCCGCATGATCCAAGTCTTTGGCGATCTTGATAACCGCAGCTCTGTCCTGAGCAAAAACAGCGCCCGTCAAACCATAGATCGTTGCCGTATCGCAGGCTTTCAGGGTTTCTTCCAATTTGTCATTGGGATAGACATAAACGGTCATAACCGGTCCAAAGATTTCTTCCACCATCGTCTTAAAGTTGGGAGTCTTGGCTAAAATGACCGTCGGCTCGACAAAGTAACCAACGCTGTCATCGCAGCCGCCGCCGATGATGATCTCTGCATCCTGAGATTCTCTGGCATAATCAAGATAGTTTTTAATATTTAAGAAGGAATTATGATCAATGACAGCATTCATGAGATTGGTAAAGTCGCGGACGTCACCCATCTTAATCTTGCCGATTTCCTCTTCAAGACGCCCTTTTAATTCACTCCAAAGGCTTTCCGGAATGTAAGCGCGAGAGGCCGCCGAGCATTTTTGCCCTTGATATTCATTAGCCCCAAGAACCATTGCACAGGTGAGGGCTTCGATATCTGCCGATTCATGGGCAAAGATAAAGTCTTTGCCGCCCGTTTCGCCGACAAGACGAGGATATGAAACATACTTAGCGATATTACTGCCAACTTGGTTCCAAATTCCGTTGAATACTGCGGTAGAACCGGTAAAGTGGAAACCCGCCATCTTAGGATGGTTTACCACCACTCTGCCAAAGTCAGTACCCCTGCAAGGCACAAAATTGATAACCCCGGCGGGTAAACCGGCTTCTATAAGGATTTGCATGAAATAATAGTTGGAAAGGACAGCCGTTGACGACGGTTTCCATAAGACGGTGTTGCCAACGATTGCCGGTGCTGTCGAGAGATTGCCGCCAATTGAGGTAAAGTTAAAGGGTGTAATTGCCGCTACAAACCCATCCAGGGCGCGATATTCGACGCGATTCCAGACACCGGGGGTATTCATTGGCTGCTGCTTGTAAATTTCTTGAGCGTAGTAAGTATTAAAACGCAGGAAATCTGCCAGTTCACAAATCGCATCAATTTCCGCTTGGAAGGGGTTCTTACTTTGGCCAAGCATGCAAGAAGCAGCCACTTTAGCCCGATATTTTCCTGTTAAGAGATCCGCTGCTTTTAAGAAAATCGTTGCTCTGTGCTCCCAGGGCATATTTTCCCATTCTTCTCTCGCGGCCTCTGCAGCTTCAATAGCCAAAAGCAGTTCTTTTTCTCCAGCAACATGGTACTCACCGAGGACTTTTTGGTGATCATGAGGGCAGATCATTGGGGCTTTATTTCCGGTCCGTATTTCCTTGCCGCCAATGATTATCGGCACCTCAACAGGGTTTGCCAATTGACGGTCAAGCTCTGCCTTTAAAGCATCACGTTCCGGGGACCCCGGCATATACCCTTTTACGGGTTCATTTTCAGGAAATTTGAGCTCGAAATAAGCATTATTCATTTGGATTTTCCTCCTCGTTATTAATTATTTAAGTCTTAAATTTATCCAGTTTTTAAGGCCCCCACTTCTATAAGTGGGGGTGGGTCCTTCATTAACTTCAGCTGGGGTAGAGTCCCTCTTTGCCGCTAAGTATTCTTATTGGGAAAGGCGGCTCGGCAATAATGTCCACTGGACATTATTGGATCGGAAGCTCCGATTTCAGCTTTAGCTGAACAAGTTCACTTGTTTGAGGATCGCACTATATCCTCCTGGCTGCCTCAAACGACAGCAGGCTCCAGCAATAACTCTCCCCGGCGGAAACGGTCTAAACCAAATTTTTCAATGGGCATAAAACACTCCTGACCGAGAATTTTCTGCGCTAAAAGAACGGCTGTCTGAGGACCGACCATGAAGCCATGGCCGCTGAACCCTGCTGCTACCCACATTCCTTGGGCATCAGGAATTTCAGCGAAAATCGGATTAGCATCCGGGCTCATATCATAAAGCCCCGACCATTGACGGACGACACGGAGATTCTTTAAAAGAGGTAAGACAGTGATGGCTTGGCGGGCAACATCCTCGAGGAACTCCCAACTGGAATGAATATCAAAATCTTTAGGTTCATTGGGATCGCCCACGCCCATAATAAAACTGCCGTGAGGCGTCTGCTGACAGTACAGACGATGATGTAAGGAAATAACCATAGGACCTTGACAAGGTTCGACAGCTTCGGTTACCAGTGCTTGGTGCCGCTGAGGATAAAGCGGAAGCTCAAAACCGACCATCTTACAGATTGTACCTGCGGCAAAACCGCAGGCATTAATTACGATGGAAGTGCTAATATCCCCTTTGGTCGTCTGAACTGCGGTGACTTTGCCTTTTTCCCGTTTAATGCCAGTAACCGTCGTATAGGTTTCATAGTTGACTCCGAGCCGCCGCCCTGCTTTATAGTAGGCGTCGACCACATGAAATGGATTAGCATGGCCGTCTGATTGACAGAACGTCGCACCGATCAAACCGTTGATATTCAAATGAGGTACAATTTCCTGGGCTTCTTCAGACGTAATCATTTTGGTGGGAATCCCCAGGCTATGCTGGACAGCCACATTTTTTTTGTACTGTTCCCATTCACTTTCAGTATAGGCAACCATCAAATAGCCGCCCTGTTTAAATTCAATATCCAAGTCATAATCAAGTTCTTCATTCATACCTTCGAAGCGTTTTACACTGTCCCGGGCAAGGATAGCATTAGTTTCTGTCCCCCATTGCTGTCGTACCCCGGCGCCGCAGCGTCCTGTTGCTCCCGAAGCAAGGTATTGCTTTTCAATGACGACAATATCTTTGACACCCCGCAGGGCCATTTCATAAGCCAAGGCGCAGCCTGTAATTCCGCCGCCAATGATGACAACGTTAGCTGTTTTCTGCAAGTGATTCACCCCCCGCAAAGGTTCCCAGTTTCACTGGTTTGACTGTCGGCCGAAAGGTTGGCATCAGGACTTCTGAAACAGGAATCCCATAGGCCTTAGCCAGTTCTTGAGCAATTAACATCCGGCAAGTCCGTCCCTGACAAGGTCCCATTCCGGCTCGGAGGACCCGCTTAATCTCATCAATAGTCCGGTAGCCTTGTTTAATCAGATCTTGTATTTCCTCTAAAGTAATATCTTCGCAACGACAGACAATGGTCTCCTTATCCAGCATGCCTAACCCCTCCTAAGCGAATACTGCGCACTTCCATGGCCAGTTCCAGGGGCACGGCCAACCACACTGTATAGGTTTTATTTTTCGGGCCGCCGGACTGAATCTTTTTCACTTTAAAGGTACCCAGTTCTTTTCCGGCCCGGTCAACCCCCACGACTTCCTCCTCAACCTGAGGGACCGGGAAATATTCATAGGGAATTCTCACCATAGCTTCCTCCGCACTATAGGAACCATCAACCACAAAAATGGCTAGTCCCGGACAGCGACTGAGGCAGACTCCACAGCCATTGCATTTGTCGAAGTCCATCTTAGGCAAGTCGTTAATATCCTGCATCGGCAGGATGGCACCCTGCTTACAGGCTTCCGTACAGGGATTGCAGGGAATCTTTTGAAAGCATTCGATAATGGCAACCGGCCCTTTCTTCAAGCGCTCCTGAGATGGGGTGACAGTCTTCACATCATCAGTCGTGGGAATTCCAGTTTTAGTTAACATCCTGCTCCCCCCTTTTCCATTAGTTTTTTTAGTCCTTGCATTGTCTTTTGGCCTGCCGGTCCCGCCCGCAATTCACTTAATTCTGCCAAAGCCTCAGCTTGAAGTTTCGGAGCTTTTTCCTTGCCGTAACCTAAGCTATAGGCGGCGCTTATTCCAGCCAAGCGCCCTTCCACCATAGCAGAGCTGGCTTCTTCAACCCCGCTGACATCCCCGGCTACATAGAGACCGGGACAGGTGGTTTCCAAATAGTCATTTCTCAGGGGCACGTGTCCGGAAAGTTCCGGAACATAGTGCATCTGACAGTCTGCTTGGTAACAAAGTTCTGTTAAGGGACTCAAACCGACAGCCAGACAAATTACATCGACTTTCAAGTCTTGTTCGCTCCCTGGAATAGGGTGCCAATTCTCATCCAATTGACAGATGATTGCGCCTTCAACACTTTCCCCTCCGTAGGCTTCCTTAATGGTATGGGAGGTCAGAATTGGAACACCGGCGCGCCGGATCTTCGAAGCGTGAACTAAATATCCGCCAATAGTTGGTGCAGCCTCGATGATAGCGGCAACATCGACTCCTGCTTGCAGCAATTGATAAGAAACAATAAGTCCGATATTTCCGGCACCGATCATAAGAACGCGTTGTCCCGGGACAATACCATGGACATTCATAAGGGTTTGAACTGCCCCGGCTCCGTAAATCCCCGGCATATCGTTATTGGGGAAGGTTATCATTTTCTCGGAAGCGCCCGTGGCAATGATGATTTTTTGCGGCTTTATTTTTAGGTGTTGACCGTCCTTTTCCGCGGTAACCACACCATCCTCATAAATTCCTAAAGCAGTAGTTCCTGACCAAACTTCAACCTTTGCCTTAGTGGAACACTGCTCAATCAGCAAATTTCCAATCTGATAGCCCCGCTCTCCAGCATACTGTTTGCGGGAGCCAAAAAACTTATGGGTTTGTTTAACTAATTGGCCGCCGAGTTTGTCATCTCTCTCAATGATGAGAACTCCGGCCCCCAAATCAGCAGCCGCTGCAGCAGCACATAATCCGGCAGGTCCGCCGCCAATAATGAGAACTTCTATCTCTTTCAACGCAGACACCCCTTCCCTTGCTGCGTCTCTACCTGCATGCCCGGTTTAACCTTTTCCACACAAATCCTGACATTCGGTTCCCCATCAACAATCATAAGGCAGGATGAACAATTGCCGATGGCACAGAAAAGGCCCCTGGGCCTATGCTTTTCCGGACTATGACCTAAGACCCTAACCCCTGCTGCATGGAGGGCAGCGGCTATGGTCTCTCCTTCATAACCTTTAATTTCCTGGCCGTCGAAGAAAAAGGTTATCTCTTCTCCTCGCTGGAAATCCAGAATTGGATGCTCATTAATTCGCACAGATGTCACTCTCCTCAGTTCCTTATCCACGAACTTTAATCGAACTTGTATCTAAATTGCAATTTCTGTGCCAAATACTGAACTTTCATATATTCAGGGAAAATCTTTTTCAAACCCTCTATTGAAATCATTTTTGGAAAGACCTTAACCATACCTAACTCTGTTGCCTATAATTTCTTCATTATTGATGCAGAAACCAAATTAATATATAAACCAACTCTAAATCCATATCTCTAATTCGATACGAAAAGAAACTTTTACGGTCCGAAAATAGCAAGTATGATAAATCAGATGTTAAACAATTTATCCAAGCTCAATGTTGTAGTACAATAATCTCAAAGAATCGGAGGTGTGATATGATACTACTGAACAAAAGAGATATCCAACAAATCTTCACGATGCATAATGCAGTGGAAGCAAATAAAAAGGCATTTCGAATTTATTCAGAAGGCAGAAGCATCGTTCCCTTAAGGGTAAATATCAAGGCACCTGATTATGATGGCCAGACTCTTTTTATGCCAGGCTACGTCCAGGAACTCGACAGCTTGGGAGTTAAAGTCGTTTCTGTGTTCCCCCGCAATCAGGAAAAGGGTAAGCCTTCGGTCCCGGCAACAATGGTCTTAATTGATGGAGCAAGCGGCGAAGTATGCTGTATCCTGGACGGAACCTATCTTACCCAGCTTCGCACCGGAGCCGCTGCCGGAGCAGCTACCGACCTATTAGCCCGCCCGGATGCTCAAATAGGAGCGCTGATTGGAACAGGAGGCCAAGCCAGTACTCAACTTGAAGCCATGTTAACCGTAAGAAATCTTAAAGAGGTCCGGATTTTTAGCCGTAACTTTGAACATGCCCGGTCTTTCAGCGAACAAATGCGGCAACGGTTAGTGAACTTTGGAACACTTCTTCGCCCTGTAGAAACCTCTGAAGAAGCGGTAACCGGTGCTGATATCATCACTGCCGTCACCACTTCCTGTCAGCCCGTTTTCCAGGGGCAGCTAATAAAAGCCGGCGCCCATATCAACGGTGTTGGTTCCTATCTGCCAACAATGCAGGAACTCGACGAAGTTATCCTTCAGAAAGCCGCCAAGATTTTCTTTGATTCTCAGGAAGCTGTCCTCGCTGAAGCAGGAGATTTTATTATACCTTTAGAAAACGGCACCATCAGCAGTGATAAGTTTACAGGCGAAATCGGCCAAGCTATTTCAGGCCAACTTTCCGGGCGGGAAACCGCCGAAGAAATTACACTTTTTAAAACTGTGGGAATGGCAGTATTAGATATTGTTACAGCTCATGAGATCTACCAGAAAGCTTTAAATCAGGGGATTGGACTAAACTTTAAGTTTGAAGAAGAATAACAACGTAACTAATCCCTAATTTGGGCCACTGAAAGGAATTGAAACCTATGATGAATTTCAAACACTACATACATTGTATAGATGCCCATACGGCAGGCGAGCCTCTTAGGATTGTTACCTCCGGCTTTCCACCAATTCCTGGCAAGACGATGCTGGAAAAAAGGCAGTATCTGCTGGAAAACTATGACCACTTAAGAAAAATGATTATGCTAGAACCCCGGGGACACAGCGGAATGTACGGCTGCATTCTTGTGCCTGCCGTTACAGAGGATGGAGATTTCGGGGTCTTATTCACCCACAATGAAGGATTAAGCTCCATGTGCGGACATGGTATTATTGGGGTAACCAAGGTTGCTATTGAAACCGGGATGATTGTTGCTTATGAAGGGGAAACAATCGTTAAAATTGACTCACCGGCCGGAAGAATTACAGCCTTTGCCGATATCAAAAATGGGGACGTTGAACGAGTTAGATTCCAGAATGTTCCATGTTTTGTCTATCAAGAAAACATCCCTGTCAACGTCGAGGGGATCGGGGAGGTTACAGGTGATGTCGTTTATTGCGGAGCATTTTATGTCTATTTGGATTCCAAACAAATAAGCCTGACAATTACCCCGGAAAACACCGAAAAACTTGTCTCCATCGGCATGGAAATTAAACATAAAGTAATGTCAGTTATGGAATTTAATCATCCCTCATCCAGGGTCAATTGGCTATATGGAACGATTTTCTACGAAAGGCCTGTCCGAGAAGGCAGCACACTTAGGACCCGAAATGTTTGTATTTTTGCCGAAGGGCAAGTGGACCGTTCTCCTACAGGAACCGGAACAGGCGGGAGAGTGGCTCTGCACTATCATAAAGGTGAAATGAAAAAGGACGATACCCTGTTCAATTACAGCATTATTGACACTCCCTTTGCAGGAAAGTTTGTGGAAGAAACAAAGGTTGGAGACTACCCTGCCGTTCTTACAGAGGTATCAGGAACAGCACAAATCACCGGGTTTAATCAATTAGTGCTTGATCCCAAGGACCCGCTGCCTGAGGGATTTAGGATCATAGGGAGTTAGTGCAAAGGCCCCGAATGTTTGATGTATAACACCCTTAACTAGTTTTATTCTGTTTAATATTGTTCAAAGTGTTTAAACACTTTGAACAATATTGTTTAACATTTCCTGAGGATTGTCTATTTCATAGAGCTTCAATTATGGTTACATTACAAATTACAATTTAAGCAAATAAAGGATAATTGGACCTATTACCGAATACTTACTTATTATTTGGAAGGGGGAATTAGATCAATGGCTAATATCTTAATTGTTTCATGTGCAAAAATTCGTGATATTAGTTGTGTTGCTTGTTTAAAATGCTTTAAAGCTGCTCAGCTAAAGGAGGGGGAATTTGCCAAATATGACTCGGTTCAGATTGTGGGCAACAGCAGCTGCGGTGATTGTCCCGGCCTAGTGATGCCTAAAGTCGGTTTAGTTATGGAAATGTCAGATTATTTAGATCGCGATATTGATGCCATTCATATTGGTACCTGTGTTGTGAAAGCAAAAAGTACTGCCGGCTGTCCAATCGATCTTGACGGAATTAAAGCAAAACTAGAAGCTAAATATGGTAAACCCGTCGTTTTAGGCACTCATAATTATTAATACTTCGACCCCGGCTTTGCCGGGGTCTTTTATACTCACGTTTAAACAAGTATAGGTATTCAAAACCGTGAGGCATCTGCATGCTCAGAATAATTAGAGCGCAAATAATTCCGTTTAGTTCATTGTCTTATTTATTAATAGATGCTCGAATTCCCTGCAATATGAAAATTCGCGGCCTCCTACAACAAAACAACAACATGGTATTAAGCTCGTGTACATTTATTCCAGCTATCCTATAACTGGAGAAAACAATTCAAAGAACGCTCTCCTGGTATCATTGCTAGTATACAGGGAGAGCGTTCCTTATTAAATCTGTAGTGTTATTCAGTTGCTCAAGTTCTTAAGTAACGATTAATTTAGAAAGCTGTATGCTCCGTTCGGGCAATAATCTCTTCCTGCAAGGCTTCACTGAGATCTTTTCCACAATATCGTCAATCCGTCAATCCTCGGATCATCGTTACCATAATTGGCGAGTCTAAGCAAAGTTTTCGAATATCCTCATCTCCTTAAAAGTCAGTATCAAGAGCAGCTAGGAGCTGTTCCATTGTCACTTGTTTTGTTTCAAAGACGATACCGCCAACCTGTTGATTAAATCGACTACAATCAAATGATGCCATTGCCGACATTATATTCAGATCCGCCCCAGACATAATCTTTGCCTTCTCGATACATTTCTAAAAGGTCAAGGAGAGAGCCGGAACAGGACGATGCATAACGATTTCATCAAATCACATAGATTCCTTTTCACCACGACTCAGATCACACAGTTAATCTTCTTCTTGACCGCAGTCAAAAACTCGTCATAGGTCTTAAAGTTCAGTGTATTTCTTGTTCGCACAAAGACATAATCACCTCACTTCCAGTTTTTTTCGTCCAGAAGAGTAAACGCGTCGATGCTCCCCAGATTACTATCAGCCAAGGCTGTGTACTGGCGCAGGCGCCCCTCCCAAATTTGTCTCGACACAGCCGCAGGAATTCCAGTTAAAGGCTTCTTTCAGGGGAATCCAACTATCCTCTTGTATATTAAGACTATTTAATTACGCACTTTTCCTAACGAAGGCAGTGATTGACGGAACTACGTTTTTGTACCAATATGATCCTGCCGGTAACATTACCAGCATGAGCTTACCGGGTCTGGGAACTAAGACCTTCACCTACGATGCGGACAACCGGATAACAAATTCTGGTTTCAGCTATGATGCGAACGGAAATCTTACCAGTGCCGCAATGTACGGAACTAACTACCAATACAGTTATGATGCTGAGAATCGCTTAACGACCGTTAAGGACTCCAGCGGAAATGTTATTGCCAGCTACACCTATGATGCCGATGGTAACCGGCTGAGCAAAACGGCTGACGGGACGACGACGCTTTATCACTACTTCCAAGGCCAACTCATGTATGAGACGGTTGGTTCAACGATCACTGCCCTCTATCTGAGGTCTTCTGACGGTCAGCTTCTAGGTGTACGCCTGAACCAAAACGGAACCAATAACTATTATTACTACCATTACGACGCTCAAGGAGATGTAATAGCTGTAACAAAAGCCGACGGTTCTCTTTACAGGCAGTATGTTTATGATCCGTATGGCAATATTATTAGTGTCAAGGATGGCAGTGGAAATTCGATTGACATTAACAACGACTCTGGGTTTAATAATGCTTACACGTATCGGGGCTATCGGTTTGATTCGGAGACAGGGTTGTACTTCCTGCAGTCTCGCTATTATGCAGCAGGAATTTGTAGGTTTTTAACGAAAGATACGAATACTACTTTAGATTACTCAAACTCAAAAAACCTTAATCTTTATGCCTACAGTGAAGGAGACCCAGTAAATAAGATAGATCCAGATGGGAAAATGGCCGAAGTTCTAGCTGGGGCATGGATAATAGGTGAAGCCGACTTTTGGAATCCTGTTGGTTGGGTGTTATTAGGTGGAACTATAGGATACGCCGCGTATGATTGGTTTTTTGCTAAAGATTCAAGCAAGAGTGAACGGCATGGAGACGGAGGAAGGGCACTCGATAAAGCACAGAAACAAATACAGATTTTAGAGGAACAACTCAAAACAGCTACAGGAAGAGAAGCCGATAAAATAAGGCAGAAAATAAAAAATATCGAAAGAACTGCAAAGGGAAAAGCAAAAGGTGAAACCCATTGGAGGTAGACTGTGTGGAGATTAAAACTGGGATTGGTTTAGACCAATTAATTTTTGGAATGTCATATGAAGAAGTTAGGAATATTTTAGGGGAACCTGATAAAATCCTTGAAACAGAAAAAATTGACGGGGTTGTTTATTACTTCTATGATCAATTAATAAAGACAAAGTTTGATAAAAGGAAAAATGAAAAATTGTACTCAATAGAAGTTCATAACCCTGAAGTCTCCTTTTTTAACCAAAAAGTAATTAATAAAACAAAGACAGAAATTGAAATGCTACTCAAAAATAACGGGTATACTGATCTTGAATATGAGGATTATGAGATATTTGATACCATATTCTGTGAAGAAATATGGACAACATTTCAATTTGAGCTAAATAGATTGAGAAATATTGAATTCAGCCCTCTTTATAAAGACGATAAGATTGTTTGGCCCAAGAAAGCCTAATTTCTATTGTCTCAGAGGACCAATATTTAAGTAAAATCTCAAATGGGTCAAGTCCGCATCGGGCTTGGCTCTCTTTTTTGCACTTGGCGTGATCCATTTGTAAGGCAGGGGGCATTTCCATTAAAACCGTTGGCGTGTGAAGCGATTTTGAAGGAAATAGCCGAAATGCTAGAAAGTGGCGGATTATAGTAAGAATTAAGCATTAAAAAGAGTAAAACCCTCTTTCATTTAGGAGGTTCAGACTATGCGGATCTACAAATTAAAATCAGATGTTGAAAATTACGAATGGCTTACACTTGTTAATGAAGAAGACTGGAGAATGATGAATCATCTTTTTAATGGGCAACCTGCAGCTGAAAAATATAGGTCTATTCAAGTGATAAAAATGAATGATCAAGATCGAGATAGGCCTTTAAGCGATTGTCCGTATCTTATGCCTGGTATCTCTATATTAAACCAAAAAGCCATAGATAAAATTTGGCATCTATTTTCTCCATATTCGGAGCTTCTTCCACTAAGCTCTTACGAGGGAAAATTCTATATTGTTCATGTTACTAATATTTTAGATTGTATTGATTATCAAAAGTCAATATTTAAAAGATTTAAGAATTCACCAGAAAGTCAAATAATGCGTTTCATAAAATATGCTTTTCACAGCGATAAAGTTGGTTCTAATTTGATATTTAAAATAATTGATCAACCTAAAAGTACTGTTTTTGTAACTCAGGAATTTGTGAACTATGTAAATAGTACGGATATAACAGGTCTGAAATTTGATTTAGTCTGGGATTCAGAAGAGGACAAAGTTAATTAAACAGTTAAAAAAAGTAGAGGGCGGTGTCTAGGCATAGTCCTCTCACACCCCCATACATACTATTAGCTCACCTTGGTTGTTGACAAAACTTGTTAACTATTATTACTAACTTAATAAATCAATTTTTGAATGGGAATACGAATCCGGGCCTAGGGACAAAAAGTCTATTTAAAAATATTTACTATCTAAGGGGTAGAAATGGTGCCCGAGTATTTTATAGAATAGTAAATGGTGTTATTCAAATACTGGGTAAGGCTAGTAAGCAAAATGAGCAAAAAGTAATAAATATTATAACCAAAATGTACAAATAAATGGAGGAAATATGAAGATTACCAACTTATTTTTCCAACGCCCCTGTCTAAAATTAAAGATATCGAGAATGATAATATCGATGTCATTGTTCGGTTAGAAGATCAAAACAGTTATACCTTGGTCGTTTCTACTCCACAATATTTTTTGTCCTACATGGAAAAGGAGAAAAAGGAATTTGTTGAAGCCGGCTCCCCTTTCGTTATTGTAAAAAAACTGACAGAAGAAATTATCAGAGATGCAATTGAAGATTATTGTCGAGGTAATGCATATTGGATAAAAGTATATCATTTAGCTGTAGATCTAAATATTGATGAAGTAAATAGTTTAATGGAAAGCCAGAAATAGGATAGTTTAATGTGGACACCAAATATGCCTCTAAGAAAGTGTCGAGTACGGTCAGAATCAACAGCTGAAAACCCAACACAAACTAGTGATAATGGGTCAATATCAACATTTAATGCAAATTCGAAAAATTAGCAACCTACAACTCTCAAGGGGGTGTCGCGGAACTACTTTTCTTAAGTAGCAAGCGATGCCTCCTTTTCTTTCACAAAAATACACCTATTCCTATGATTTGGATGGCCGCCCCACAGATGTTAATGCTATTAATGAGACGACAGTCAACGAAATTCAGGCAACCTATGATGCCATTGGCAATCTGATTAGTTACTCAGACGGTAATTCCGGAACGGTGTCCGGTAATCCAATAACCCTCGATGCCTTAAACAGGATTACGCAATTTAATCTATCCTACGGCGGCGCTTCAATTCCTTACAGCTTCACCTATACAGGCAACGGTCTGCCCGACAAAGTAACGGCAGACAACCAGAATTTCTCCATGATTTATGATGACGGAGACCAACTAATTAACCAAAACAATCCTGACGGTACCCAAGATGTCTACACCTATAACGAAGCCGGTCAGATCACAGGTATTCAGACGGGAAAAGTAGATACCTCAAAGGGCAGAATCATTCTTAATCCGCTGTGGTCCAGTCAGTACGGCTTTGATTCTGATGGAAGGATTAGTACGGTGACGGGAACCAGGCCTTCAGGTGCTAATTTAAGCGAAAGCTACATGTATAACAGCGCAGCGAGGCGTTAAATCTCCTGACTCAGGCCGTGAGTCAGGATCTACGGTATTTCAAGGAAGCTGCCCGTATGATCATTACTAGCATTAGTTTACCAGGTCTAAGAACTGAGACCTTCACCTTTGACGCTGACAACCGGGTTACCAACCCTGGTTTTAGCTATGATGCTGAAAATCGCTTATAGACCGTTAAGGACGGCAGAAATAAATGTTCGATTAGAAAACTTAAAGAACGCTCTCCTGGTATCATCGCTGGTATACAGGGAGAGCGTTCCTTATTAAAATCTGTAGTGTAATCAGATTGCTCAAGTTTCTAAGTAACGATTAATTTAGAAAGCTGTATGCTCTGTCCGGGCAATAATCTCTTCCTGCAGAGCTTCACTGAGATCGCAGAAATAATCGCTGTATCCGGCAACACGGACAATGAGGTCACGGTACTTTTCTGGTTCCTTCTGAGCTGCCCGCAGGGTTTTGGCGCTGACAACATTAAACTGAATGTGGTGACCGCTCAATTTGAAGTAAGAGCGAACGAGCTGGACTAATTTCTCAAGTCCTTCATCCCCCTCTACTACTTGGGGAGTAAACTTCAGATTCAGCAAAGTCCCTCCTGTGCGGGCATGATCCATTTTTGAAGCGGATTTGATAACCGCTGTCGGTCCTAAGCGATCAGACCCTTGTACGGGAGAAATCCCTTCGGAAAGCGGTTCCCAAGCCCTGCGGCCATCTGCCGTCGCACCAATGACCGAGCCGAAATAAACGTGACAGGTAGTTGGCAGCATGTTAATGCGATAAACCCCGCCTTTCGTCGTTGGCCGTCCATTGACCTCGTTATAATAGGCATTGAAAATGTCAACCATGATTTCATCGGCATAGTCATCGTCATTGCCAAAATGGGGCGTTTTGTTCAGCAACAACTGGCGAACTCCTTCGTATCCCGTGAAATTTTGCCCTAAAGCCTTCAGCAGCTGTTCCATGGTCAGGTCCTTTTGCTCATAAACATGATAACGAATGCCTGACAAGGTATCTGTAAGGCTGCCCAGACCGACGCCTTGAATATAGTTCGTGTTATAGCGGGCACCGCCGTCGTTGTAATCCTTACCTTTGAGAATGCAATCGTCGATGAGTATGGAAAGAAAAGGTGAGGGCATATAGGCGGCATAGAGACGCTCGATGATATTGCTGCCCTTAACCTTAATGTCAAGGAAATAATGAAGCTGCTTTTTAAAGGCCTCAAAAAGTTCTTCATAAGAACTAAAGTTTTGGGGATCACCGGTTTCCAGTCCCAATTGCCGACCTGTCCGCGGATCAATCCCGTTGTACAAGGTCAGTTCAAAAATTTTCGGCAAGTTGAAATAGCCTGTAAGGATATAACTTTCTTTGCCAAAGGCGCCTGTCTCAACGCAGCCACTGGTACCGCCTTGGCGGGCATCCTCAATGGATTTACCCTGGCGCAGTAATTCTTCAACCACTGAGTCGGCATTAAAGACGGAAGGCTGACCCCAGCCTTTGCGGATGATGCGAGCCGCTCTTCTGATAAAACGATCAGGATTCTTTTTGCTCAATTGAATATTGGAACTGGGCTGCAAAAGGCGCATTTCATCGATAACATCTAAGACTAGGTAAGTGACGTCATTGACTCCATCTGAGCCATCCGCTTTAAGTCCGCCGCTGTTGATATTGGCGAAATCCGTATACGTTCCGCTTTCCGCTGCGGTTACCCCCACTTTAGGCGGCGCCGGCTGGTTGTTAAACTTGACCCAAAAACACTGCAAAAGTTCCTTTGCTTTTTCTTCGGTCAAAGTCCCATCAGCTAAACCTTTCTTATAAAAAGGATATAAATGCTGATCCAGTCTTCCGGGGTTAAAGGCATCCCATGTATTAAGTTCCAAGATAACACCGAGATGCACAAACCAGTAGGTCTGCAGAGACTCCCAGAAATTTCTCGGGGCATGGGCAGGAACATGGGAACATACTTCGGCAATAGTTTCCAGTTCCTCCTTGCGCAGCGGGTCTGTCTCAATTTGGGCAATTTCTTTAGCTTTTTGGGCATACCGCTCAGCAAATGAAATGATTGCTTCAGCGCAGATCCTCATGGCCTTTAGTTCTTCCTGCTTCTGATACACTTCTGCATCGTTTAAATAATCCAGCCTTGCTAAGTGATCATCAATTTTCCGGATAAAATCTAAAAAGCCGAAACGATAGATTTTATCATCAAGAACGGTATGGCCCGGTGCCCTCTGTTCCATAAACTCCGTGAAAATACCGGCATCGTATGCTTCTTTCCATTCCTCGGACATCTCCTGAAAAATCAAATCGCGTATAGAATTTCCTTGCCAATAGGGAATAATTCGCTGTTCGTAAGTATCACGAACCTCCTGACTTACTTTAAAAGAAATCTTGGGCCGTGAGTCGAGAATATCTAAATCCTCAAGAGAGTGACAGCAAAGTTCAGGATAGGTATAAGTCGCCTTGGGCGCAGGCCCTCGCTCCCCTACGATCAATTCTCCCGGATTGAGGCAAATCTCTTTGTGTTCCAGCATGTACTTAAAAGCCAACGCTCTGCGGACAGGTACAGAGGAATTACCGGCTTGACGATAAAATTCCGTCATCAATTCTGCTCTTTCCGCAGAAATATAGGCTTCGGTTTCTAAACTCTGCCGCCTGAGCATAGTTACTCGTTCATTCATTTCGACCTTTCCTCCCCTCGGAAACTTCAACATTTCTTGATACTTCTATTACTTTTCAGTACTAACCACCGATTTTAACCTTTAACCCATACTGTTCCAACTCGCCCTTGATCCGCTCCATCTGCTCATTCTCAGGAGCTTGGATGTCCGGCAGCTGGTATTCCAGACCCAACCGTTTGTATTTGTCCACACCGGCTCGGTGATAGGGCAGCAAATGAAGTTCTTGAACTCTTTTCAAGGAGGCAACGAATTCTCCAAGTTGATGAAGGTTTTCTTTATCCTCATTACATCCGGGAATGATCGGTACACGAACTAGAACCTTAGGATGGTGCTCTGTCAGCCAGCGCAAATTTTCCAGGATAAGTTCATTCGGCACCCCGGTGTAGTATTGGTGTCTCTGAGAATCCATGAGTTTTAAATCGTATAAAAAGAGATTAACATAAGGGCTGATTGTTTGGAGAATTTCAGGCTTAACATAGCCGCAAGTCTCTACTGCTGTGTGTATCTCCTTCTTTTGACAGTCTTGAAGCAGTTCTGTTAAAAAGACAGGCTGCATCAAGGCTTCTCCTCCCGAAAAAGTAACCCCTCCTCCCGATTCATCATAAAAGACCAAATCTTTTTCAATCTCAGCCATGACCTGGTTTACAGACATGGTTTTAGCCACCAGATCTCTCGCTCCGGTATGACAGACTGTACAGCAATCCCCACATACCTTGCACTGAGCGCGATTATAGTCCAGTTTACCGGACGTCGGCCTAATTGCGCTGCTGGAACAACTTTCCAGACATTGCCCACAGCCGATACAGCGATCCGGCCAATAGAACAGCTCTTGGTCATACTTTTGACTTTCCGGATTATGACACCAAAGGCAATTAAGAGGGCAGCCCTTAAAGAAAACTGCCGTTCGAATACCCGGTCCGTCATGGATAGAATATTTCATAATATTAATGATCTTACCATTTGTCACCTTCAACACTCCGTCTGTCCAGCTATCAACTCACCGTCAACTCTGATTGGTACTCCAGGGTTTTGTTGGGCAAGAAATACAGCTCGTTCTATGATTTTTTCCCGCGCCGGCGGCAGCACATCTGGCAAAGAATAATCTCTCTGGAGACTTCTATAGGTTTCCAGGCCAAGCCGGTGATAGGGCAAGAGTTCGATCTCTTGAAGTTTCCGCAGGGATTGACAAAATTCCGCAACAGCAAGGAGATTCGAATCTGAGTCATTAACTCCCGGAACCAAAGGGATGCGCGCAATAATATCAAGGGAAGCGTCAGAAGCATCTACCTTCCTCAGGTTATCGAGTATCTGAGAATTATCTGCTCCCACCCATTGTTGATGTAATTCTTTATTCATATGTTTTAGATCAACGTATAAAAGATTGAGCCAAGGCAAAACCTTCAAGATACTCTCAAAGGAGGCGTAAAAACTACTCTCCATGGCTGTATGAATTCCCAGTTCCCGGCACCTTTTTAATACTTTGGAGACAAATTCAGATTGGTCTAAAGGCTCTCCACCACTAATAGTAACACCGCCGCCCGAATAAAAAAAGAAGATCTCATCCTTGGAGATTTCTCGGACTATTTCTGATACCAACATTAAACGCCCGTATTTTTTTATGGCATTCTGCGGGCATTTTTCTGCACAAGTAAAACATTCTCGGCATTTTGAGTAATCGCTGATGACCTTGCGCTCTCTCTTAGATATGACAAGAGCTTCTTGGGGACAGAGGCTAACACATTTACCACAGCCATTACAGCGATCAGAAACATAACCTCTTTCTGGAACTGGTCTCTGAGATTCGGGTGTGGAACACCAGCGACAGCGCAGGGGACAGCCCTTAAGGAAAATCACCGTCCGCAGTCCCTGCCCATCGTGGATTGACGTCCGCTCGATTCTGAGTACTGATCCCATTAATTCTTCAGACGTATTAGCCAATGTTCCAATTGGAGATTCCACGAAACCTAAGGCAGCACCTACAGTGTCTTCAAGAGACCTCGGGGATGGCATTTTAGTCATATCCAGTTCCGTCATAACCTTCACCCCCATAAAACCTTACACTGATAACCTTTACCCAACGGAAATCCCATGCTGCACTGTACGCCCAATAATCTCATTCTGAACATCTTTGCCAAGCTCCACAAAATAAGCCGTATAACCGGCAACCCGAACGAGAAGTCCTCGATACTCATCGGGATTTTTTTGCGCCCGTAATAACTTCTCCTGGTCAATGACATTGAACTGAACATGGAAAACACCCAAGCTGCACATGCTTTTCAGCAAAGCCATCATTTGGATAATGCCGTTTTCTGTAGATAATAGCTCCGGTTCAACTTTCATATTCAACAGTGTTCCCTGAACAAATCGATCATGAGGAATATTTGCCACTGATTTCAAAACCGCTCCCGGTCCGTTCAAATCCGTACCACCGCTGGGACTGACACCGTCCGCCAGGGGGTTCCAGGCCCGGCGGCCGGAAGGCAGGGCGCCTACTTCCAAACCAAAAGGAGTATTTCCGGACACAGGGAGAATACCGGGAGTCATGCGTCCAAATTTACTACTGTATTTTTCAATCTCATCGGCAATAAAAGTAAACATTTCTCCCGCAATATCATCAACCAGGGGATCATCATTGCCATACTTCGGGGAGTCTAAGCAAAGTTTTCGAATATCCTCATGTCCCGCAAAGTCAGCGTCAAGAGCAGTTAGGAGCTGTTCCATGGTCGCTTGTTTTGTTTCAAAGACGATATGTTGCACAGCCGCTAAACTGTTGATTAAATCGGCAACTCCAATCAAAATGATGCCATTGCCGACATTATATTTAGCTCCGCCCCAGGCATAATCTTTGGCCTTCTCAATACATTCCTTAAAGGTTAAGGAGAGAGCCGGAACAGGACGATGCATGCCGATTTCATCAATCACATGGCTTCCTTTCACCACAGCCCGGGTCACATATTCAATCTGCTTCTTGACGGCAGTCGAAAACTCATCATAGGTCTTAAAGTTCAGCGGATTTCCGGTTCGCACAGAGATATAGTCGCCGCTCTTCCGGTTTCTTCCGTCCAGAAGAGTAAACTCGACAATGCTCCCCAGATTAATATCTGCCAGGGCTGTGTATTGGCGCAGACGTCCCTCCAAATTTGTCTCGACACAGCCGCAGGGATTCCAGTTAAAAGCTTCTTTCAGGGGAATCCCCTTATTTAAGAGCATGCGTATCCCGATATCATCGTTATGGAAGGCCGGGAACCCTGTTCCGAGTCGAATGAGCTCTACGACCTTTCTCAAGAAGGAGTTGGGATTCTTGGCCAGGCTATAGCGAACTGAAAGAGAAGGTTGATAAAGCCGAACATCCATAGTCGCCTGCAGGATTAAATAGGAAAGGTCGTTAACAGCATTCCGTCCGGAACTATCCACACCGCCGACACAAACATTCTGAAACATGGGATACCCGGCGGCGAATTCCGCTGTAACGGCATCCTGGAAGAGACAGGGTTCACTGAACTTAACCCACAGGCAATCCAAAAGTTCCTGAGCCTCTTCCGACGTTAAGCGCCCGGCTTCCAGATCTGCTTGATAATAGGGCCAGAGATACTGATCCATGCGTCCCGGATTATAGCTTGCAGCATTCTGCTCCATGAAGATAGCCGTTTGATAGAAATAAAAGGACTGCAAAGATTCGCGAAACGTTCTGGCCGGATTGGCCGGTACCTGATGACAAACTTCGGCGATCTCCAGAAGTTCCTTTTTCCTCTGGGGATTTTCTTCTGCTGCTGCCAGTTTTTCCGCTTCCAGAGCATAGCGTTCCCCTAAGATCCTTAACCCTTCAGCGACAATCAGGAGAGCATTTAAATAGTAATCTTTTTCATAATCTCCCGGCTTAGTCATATCCAAAGCCGCTTTTCTTTCTTCCACCTGTTTTTGAATACCGCTGACTCCCTCGCGGATCAGCCATTCATAACCGGCTGTGGTTTCCCCCCAGCCGCGAACTGCTTTACGGTTAATGTAGATGATTCCATGATCTCTCATGATACGGGTGTCCTCAGGAATCTGAGCTAACCATTCTTCATAGGTGGATTTTCCTTGCCAATAAGGGCGAATCTCTTCTTCAAAAATTCTCCGGTCTTCCGGTTTTAAATAAAAAGGGTCATAGCGGCGTTCATTAATTGTCTCCAATTCTTCGTTGAGCACGGACCAGCAAGTATCTGCACATAAAATACCCCCGCGCATCTTGCTTCCGGAGCACCCCACGATCAACTCGTCATCCCAGATCTTCACAGTCTTATCCTGACACTGCTTGCGAAAAGCCTTAGCTTTACGCAGGACAAGAGGCTCCCCTTCAGTTTCCTTAAAACCCTCGGTAAGAATTCGCGCATTCTCCAGATCCATCTCCGGACGAGTTTCCAGAACTCTTTTCTTAAGACGATTCACCCGCTCCATGTAGCCCCTCTGCGCTCCTTGTGACACATCAACACCCCCTTAACGGTTTTAAAGTAAACTCGTTCAGCTAAAGCTGAACATCGGGGCTTTTGGTGACGAAACTGTCCTGTAGACACTTTCGCCGAAAGTGCCAAGCCCATAACAAATGCTATCACGCTGAAGGAAGGACTCGATAATCCTTCTATTCTCCCAGATAAGCCTTTGTTATTCTCTCGTCTTTCCTGAGCTCGGTACTGTCCCCTTCCATGACCAACTCACCGGTCTCTAAGACATAGCCATAATCCGCCAATTTTAGGGCTATCTTTGCATTTTGCTCCACAAGCAATATTGTAGTTCCTTCAGAATTCAGCTGCTTAATAATTCGCATAATATCTTGAACAATCAGAGGTGCCAGGCCCATGGAAGGCTCGTCTAATAGCAGAAGCTTGGGGTCAGTCATCATGGCGCGGCCTATGGCCAACATTTGCTGTTCCCCACCAGAGAGAGTTCCTCCGATTTGTTTTTGCCGATCTTTTAAACGGGGAAACATTTCAAAAACATGTTCAATTCGCTTACGGCGTAAGGAATCGTCTTTAAGGGTAAATCCCCCCAGTTCAAGATTTTCCTTAACCGATAAATCCTTGAAAATTCGCCGTCCTTCGGGGACATGGATTAAACCCATGCTGACAATATTGTGGGCTTTCTCTTTACTTATATCCCGGCCATAAAACTCGATTTTGCCTGCAGATGATTGAATCAATCCAGAAATTGTCTTTAACGTTGTTGTTTTTCCGGCACCATTGGAACCAAGCAGTGTCACGATCTTCCCCTTGGGCACTTCCAGACTTACCCCTTTAAGAGCATGAATTTTCCCATAAAACGTTTCAACATTCTGCAGGACGAGTGCTAAGTCGTTCATTCCTCATCCTCCTTACCCAAGTAGGCTTCAATGACTTTGGGATTATTCTTGACTTCGTCAGCAGTTCCTTCAGCAATTTTCTGGCCATAGTCAATGACCACAATTTTTTCCGAAACTTTCATGACCAGCCCCATATCATGTTCAATTAAGAGAACTGTGATCCCCAAATCCTTCTGAATGCGCCGTATTAAGTCAACTAGCTGATCTTTTTCATCATGGTTGAGACCGGCTGCCGGTTCATCCAATAAAAGAAGTTGCGGATGAGTGGCCAAAGCCCTGGCCCACTCCACACGACGTTGGTCACCATAGGCCAAATTACGGGCTAAACGGTCTTGCTTATCTAAAATACCTACAAAGTCCAGACACTCTTCGCTTACCTGCCGAATTTTCTTTTCTTCCTGACGCTGACTGGGAAGTCTCAGAACAGCCCCCAGAACGCCGGCGGACGTTCGGCTATGCATGCCGGACATGACGTTTTCTAAAACCGTCATATCTTTGAATAGACGCAAATTCTGAAAAGTTCTCGCCATACCCAATTTCGTAATTTTATGCGGCTTCTGCCTAAAGATACTTTGGCCTTGAAATAAGATATCGCCTTCACTGCCTTTATAAAAACCCGTCAGACAATTAAATGCTGACGTTTTTCCTGCACCATTGGGGCCTATCAGACTTACAATTGAATTCTCATCCATATCGAAACTAAGGTTATTTACAGCTGTTAACCCGCCAAAACGAAGAGTTAACTTTTTTACTTCTAAGATAGGCATTCTATTCACCCTTCTTTTTTAAGTTCCGGACATTCAAGCCGCTTTCACAACGAGTAAAGGAGGTAAAGAAACATTAAACTTCTAAGTTCTTTGAAACCCAAATGCCTCTCTAGCTTTTTCGTTCCGGCCAAAGACCTTGAGGGCGAAAGACCATAATAATAACCAGGAGAATACCAAATAAGAGCATCCGCATCTGACCAATTTCCCGAAATATCTCCGGAAAAAAAACCAGGAATACGGCTCCAAGAATCGCACCGGGAATCTTACCCATTCCTCCTAAGATTACAGCCAGGAGAATCATCGCTGATTGAGTAAAGGCAAAGGTCTCCGGCGAAATAGCTGTCATCTTAACTGCAAAAAACGCTCCCGCCACACCGCCAAAGGCAGCTCCAATCATATAGGCGTAGAGTTTTGTTTTTACAGGATCAATGCCCATTGCTTCAGCAGCATCTTCATCCTCGCGAATATATTGCCAAGCTCGTCCCAGACGAGAATGATAGATGCGCAGAGACACGATAATCGCCAAAATGACTAAGATAAAAAATGTATAATAAAAATCTGTAATTTGATAAAGTTTATGTCCAAAGATAGTCGGTCGTTGAATACCTACCAAACCACTTGCCCCACCAGTAATCTTTAAGTTGCGGGCGGTAATGCGGGTGATTTCCCCAAATCCCAAGGTTACGATAGCTAGGTAATCGCTGCGCAGTCTTAAGGTCGGTCCCCCGATGATAATCCCTGCTATAACACAAAAGATAACAGCAATGGGTATGGTTAGCCAAAAGTTCAGGCCGTATCTCATAAGGATTCCCGTTGTATAGGCTCCTACAGCAAAAAAGGCAGCATAGCCAAGGTCTACTAAGCCGGCATAACCAATAACAATGTTTAAGCCTAGAGCGAGAATAATATAGAAAAACGTATTCGTCATAACTTCTTCTATATAGTTATTGACACCCAGAGGCAGTAAGGCAACGATTATAACCAATAGGGACAGGAATAAAGCACGCGTTTTTTTGCCGCTTATTGTTTTAAGCACACGATCTTTAAAGCCAACAGAATTAACCATCCGCTACATCCTCTCAATCTCGCTTTTACCCAAAATTCCAGTCGGTTTTGTAACCAGCAATAGGATTAAGATGCCAAACGTAAAAACGTCTTTCCAAGCAGAGCCTACAAAAGGAAGCTGCGTTCCGGCCGTTTCCAAAAGGCCTAAAATAAGGCCCCCGAGCATTGCTCCGGGTATACTGCCGATCCCACCGATAACTGCTGCGGTAAATGCCTTTAAGCCAATGATAAAACCCATGTAAAAATGAATGCTTCCATAATAGACTCCTGCCATGACACCGGCAGCAGCAGCCAAGGCTGAACCGACAAAAAAGGTTAAGCTGATGGTCTTCGTGACATTAATCCCCATAAGACGGCAAGCATCCTGATCAAGAGCTATGGCGCGCATAGCTTTGCCATACATCGTGCGATTGATAAACCAATATAAACCGAGCATCAGAACAGCCGTAGCAACCACCATAATTATCTGGGTATAGGTAATATTAACAGGCCCGACACTGATTCCGTCGTAGCCAAAACTGGTTGTGAAGGCTTTATATTCCCCGCTCGTCATAACCATAACGGCGTTGAATAAGGTAAAGGATACACCTACCGCCGTAATTAAAAGAGACATACGAGGGGCATTTTTATTTAAAAGGGGCTGGTAGGCAACCCTATGTATTACTATTCCCAGGAATCCCACAAGAACCATACTGATTACCAAAGCTACAGTGATTCCTAACCAACCGATTCCTAGAGCGCTTCCGAAAATACCAAGAGCCCCAAATCCCACGAAGGCTCCTACCATATAAATATCCCCGTGGGCAAAATTAAGGAGTTTTATAATGCCGTAAACCATGGAATAACCGAGAGCGACAAGGCTATAAAAAGAACCTAAAATTAAACCATTCACAAATTGTTGAATAATAGTATAAAAGACTGTCATGGCGTGCACCCCTTCACCCTCTTTGAGCTAAAGACAAAGATTGTCTAAGGACGACTGGGAAAAACTGCCCGGTCGTCCTTAGCATTAGTTAATTCATACTTTCTTTATTGCAGAACGAATTGTCCGTTCTTGATTTGCAGGACGATAAAGTTACTCTCTTGTAACGTCTTATTGGGAGCAAAGGTTACTTTGCCGGCTAAGCCCTGGAAATCCTTGGTTTCGGTCAATGCCTTAATGATGGCCTTGCCATCAGTATTTCCAGCTCGTTTCATGGCATCTGCCAGCAGGTTAATCCCGTCATAGGCCAACGGGGCATAGGCTCCGGGAGTCTGACCGTATTTTGCTTTATAAGCATCGGCAAACTGTTTTGCCGTCGGGAGGAATTCAGCAACGGGAGGCGAGAGTACATAGGTGCCTTCTCCGGCAGCTCCGGCCATCTGGATAAGTTTGGGATCGCTGCTGCCGTCACCAACAACAATAGCTCCTTTATAACCGCCTTGACGCAATTGCTTAATTAAGAGGGCACCATCTGCATAATAAGCGGTCCAAAATACCAAATCCGTATTTTTAGATTTTAAACTTGTTACTAAGGAAGAAAAATCCTGTTCTCCTTTAGTTGTTACGTCATGGGAAACGACTGTATTTCCTGCGGCTTTCCAAGCAGCTTCGGTTTGCTTTGCCAAATCGGAGGAGTAAGCATCCCCTTGTTCTACAATGGCAACATTTTTGGCTTCCAGCTTTTTAAAGAGTTCAACCGCTTTTTGAGTCTGGTGTACAGCTGTACCATTAATCTGGAATGTATTTCCGGGATTTTGATCCGTAATTTTTGATGAGTTGGCAGCTTCAACGATATAAGGAATGTTTTTCTCGTTATAAATCGTTAAGGTTGGAACAACTGCACCGGAGCAATATCCTCCAACAATGGCTACTACCCCTTCAGAAACTAGCTTATTGGCAGCTGCCGTTGCTTGCTGTGGATCACAGGCATCATCACCTGTAACGGTTCCTAATTTTTTACCATTAATCCCGCCTTTGGCATTCACCTCATCGACAGCCATTTTGATGGCATTTTCCATATCTTTGCCGTAGGTGGCCTCAGAACCGGTCATAGGTAATGGTACGCCGATCTTAATATCTCCGCTGCTTGCTGATGACTGATCGGATGAACCCGATGACGTTGCGCTGGATTGGGTACCGCAGCCTGAAACAATTACCGAAAAGGATAGAAGTGTCACCGCAAGTACACTAAGAAACTTTTTGGACATTTCAAATTTCCCCTCCTCATTTATGTAGGTTATATTCCGTTGTAATTACGTGCTAAACATCACCTCCTATTTCCGGATCTAAACCCTTGCATCGTAATGACCAGAATTCCGCAAATTTTCAGATCCGGTTACATGCAGAAGAATCACAATCAAAATAACCTCAGCTTAGCTATAGATAACAAGCCGAATCAGCCAAAGTAAAGAAATCATAAATAAAAATAAGGTATGGTACCACTCAAAAGCAGCACCAAAAGCAGAAGCAATAGCAGAGCAAGTTAAAAAAGCAACAAGATGTCAAATCTTGATTATGTGCTTCACAACATAACCCGACCGGAACTTTTCATAAAAAATTAGGCATAACAGGTTATATAGTAAAAATATGGTAATTTGATATAATCTGATACTCCGCCTTGTTTTCGGTAAACAACATTGTTTCCTCAAAAACTGTCAAATTTACAAATACGTTTCTCTTAAAACATATTTAATATGATGATATAGTGCAATACTAGCTCTGTCAATAATTTATTACTTAATATACATTATACTTTCAACGTGTTATATAGAAGTAAGGAAATCCTTAGGAAAATCTACTTAAATTGCCAAATCCCTACGTCGGAATACAAACCTTGAAAGAAGCAGGCAAATTCCCGAAATACAGCTTAAGATAAGGCATTCTTTGGTCGGAAGCAATTTTCCCCGAAGAACTTCTTGAGGACGAAACAGACCAAAAGGCGTTACGTTTTGCAAGCGGGAAAATCGTTCACTGAGAGATGACATGACGTCGAGCCCGTAAAAAATGACGGTTAATGCGCTTACCAAAGGAACAGATACTTCTTCTGAGTTTAGGGATACTCCAAAGAGCATACTGTAGCCGCTGACCACCGTACTCAAGCAAAAGCCTAAGATTCCCATTCTGAAGAATTGCCACCTGTCAATGGTTACCTTAAAAAAGGCCGCTGCAGAATATATCCCTCCTACCGTAGCGCCGGTTAACAACATTAATTCCGTTACAAGCACTCCAATTTGAGTATTGATAATTTCCGAGCGGGACACTGGTGATGATAAAGGATAAGCCATAAAACCTTGTTCAAGCATATGCGCAGCCAGAGTATTTGATGCGCTTATTCCGTAAACGGAAATAAGCAGCGTCCAGAACCTTCCTAATAATTGCGCCGAGATATAGGATTCATAAGATATATCTGTCTCTTCCGCGGAAACGCCAAACGCTCGTTTAACCGGTGCCGGAAAACTGTTGGGAAGATCTTCGATCACAGGTGATTCAATAAGAATTGGGTAAACCCAGGTTATCAGCCACTCATATAGCATCAGACTCAGGGAATAACCTATGACCTTTTTACCCTCATATTTAAGCATTGACCAATACAGTGCATCGTTCATCATCGTCACCTCGGCGTTTCTAGACACTCATCCGTTTTTCTGGCACAGAAATAGTGGGATGTTCCCAAAGGCATGACCGCAATATCAACATCGCCGTATCCGGTTTGGAACAATAACGATCTAATTTCCTCTGTGGTGGGAAGTCCCTCGAAGCCCTGATGGCAGGCCAGAAAGAAGCTCATAAGATTTTGGGGAAGATGAGTCCGAAAGACTCGAACGGGAGAGCCCTTGCGTACTGCTGTTAGTATCCCTACTTGGCCGCCCGGCTTTAGAAATTCTCTAATGCTTCCCAGAAGTTGAATTCGTTGTTCCTGGGTGAAGAAGTGGATACTATTGTTGAGCAGACAAAGATCGAAGCTGCCTAATTCCAAGAGAGACTCCTTCTGCTGGTCAACTAACGAGAAAATATCCTTACACAGAATTCGGATTCTTCCGTCGGATTCTTTAACTTTTTCCTGCGCTCTTTCAGCAACGGCGGGATTCATTTCAATACCTACTCCGCATAGATCTGAAAATTCGCTGCTTAAAATCTTTAAATAGCGTCCTTCCCCACAGCCCAGATCCAAGACACTCTTCCATTGTTCTTTTTGGCACTTACTGCGCAAGTAGGGCCAGACGAATGGTTCAGAGACGATGGACGCTTTGGCAATCAGTTCTTCCATTTCGTTCTCTAACGTTAACTTTGCGCATTGTTTGGTAATCAGACGTGGAAGTTCTGCAAAGCCTATGGTCCAATGCGCTATAAGTTCCTTATATAAGGCCTCTAAGCCAAGGTTTCTATATTTATTAATAGCTTTCGCTAATTTCGTCGCTTGAAAAAGATCGTTCTTCTTGGTTAGCAGTTCCATATAGTGAGCTTGTTCTAACCAATGATCTAACAAGATTTCGTCCCACCCCGGATGCATGATCATAAGTTCTTCTAAACTTCTTGCTGTTTCCATCTCCGCCCAGAGATTTAGCTCTAAGCCGGTTTGAACCACCCACAAAAAACCAAGGTATTCCATCATACTGGTAGTTTTCGCAAGCAATGACAACATACTTACGTCCAAGCGTCTCACTCCTCTATACTTTTCCAAGCAGATCGTTTCTTCGTTCTAAACGCAGAGGTCTTTCCTCTCAAAAACATAACAGGCAAGGGTCAAAAAGGCTGCTGAAAGGGTCATTAATGACACGATTTGCCAAGCCGGCGTGTCTCCTTCCAATACTTCTTGAGGACGGAACCAACCAAAAATCGTAAGATGTTTAACCCAGGAAAAGCGATCATCAAGACTCGAAAAAATATCGAGAGCATACCCGGTAAACGTTAAGCAGGCAGCGCTCAGAATAACGTATTCTTCATTATTAAAAAGGGTTGAAAAAAATAAGCTATAGGAGCCTACGCTGAGAAACAGGGCAATAGCCAGGGCTCCCAGTCTGAGATAAGCTTTTTTATCCAACGATAAGGCAAATAGTTTTGCCTCTGCCCATATCCCCAACTCCGTCAGAAGCGCCATAAGAACCAATCCACTGATGAGTACCGCAGCCTGGGTTGAAAAAACCTCAAAACGTCCTGCAGGAGAGGACAGCAAATAAGCCATTCCACCCTCGGAAACGTAGTGGGCTATTAATTCGTTAGCCGTACTTATGGTGTAAATCCCCATAACCAGGACCCAAACCTGCCCGAAGCATTGACTGGCGGCAAAAGACTCGAAACGGCAGAGAGCATAATCTGAAGTCAACCTGAAAACTCGCGCCAATTTCGGCAAGTTCTGAGATAGTTTAGCCATACTACTCGACTGAGACAAGGTCGGAAAAACCCCAATCAATAAAAGATTATAAAGGGACAGACCCAAAGCATAGCTGCAGGTTTTTTTACCTTGTCTTTTAAACATGGCTCGAAATAATGCTCTGTTCAACCTCCTCCCCCCTTTCATAGAACTGCATAAATGCTTCTTCTAATTCCGTCATCCTCTGCAAAAAATCCTTAACCTGAACTTGAGCTAAAACCTTGAGAAGCGGATTTATATCACCCTGAATTTCAACAGAAACTTGATTATCGCCGATTCGGTCAGCTTTCAAACCGCTCTCACAGATAAGTTGAGCCTGTTCAGGGGTTTCAAGCGTAATTTCAAACGTCCGGCGTTGTTCCTGCCGCAGTTTTTGAATTCCCTCGACAGCAGCCAACCCTCCTGCCCGAATGATCCCAACCCGGTCACATGTCCGTTCTATCTCCGGAAACATATGTGAAGAAATTAGGATGGTTTTTCCACGGTCCTTTTCCTCTAAAACTAAATCAATAAATACCTTTTGCATCAGAGGATCGAGACCGGAGGTAGGTTCATCCAAAATTAAAACCTCAGCATCCAACATCATCGTGTTAATAATCCCTAATTTTTGTTTCATCCCTTTGGACATTTTCTTGATAGGCTGTTTTAAGTTAACATCCAAGCGCTCAGCTAAAGCATCGCGCCGCCTTGAAAAAACGGGACGGTTCCCATGCATTCCCGCCATTAAATTTAAAAACTCAAGGCCGGACATTTCTTTGAGAAAATTCATTTCTCCGGGAAGATATCCCACGAAAGCTTTAACCTCCTTGGCCTCTTCCCAACAATCCAGGCCCTTGATCCGAGCAAATCCAACATCCGGTTTAAGAAAGCCCATTAAATGGCGGATCACTGTGGTCTTCCCCGCACCATTGGGCCCTAGCAAACCAAATACTTCCCCCTGTTGAACATGAAAGGTGACATCGTTAAGCCCTGCAATATGATTTGAGATTGCCTTTCTATTCTTTGGCCGTACTTTCGTATAAACTTTCGATAATCCATTAACCTGAATCATGGTTTAACACCTTCTTAGACCTAAATACTTTTTGAACCAATCTTTAAGGCTCCACTGCTCCCGAAGCCAAAAACGTCGCAAGGGTTTAATTAATTCCGCTAAACTTATGGAAGGATCGAGTTCATGAATGACTCCTTCAAGGGTTAACAGCGATTTACCCAAGAGGATAAACTCAGGAGGAAATTCGAGCTCATATTGAAAAGCCAAGTTCATACAGTCGTTAATGGCCTGCCGCAAATCCACTTGGCCAAAGGGAACGTCCAAATGTCTTCGCTGTATCTCCGCAAGGTCCTGACATAAGCTTGCAAAGTCCGCCCTTTTGGAAGAAATTGCCAAACGCATTAAAGATCCGGCCAAGGCCTTAGCATTATGCCGTCTTAAGGCCAGGATTACATTCAATAATTGTCGTTTTAAACGCGGATTCAAAACTCCTACAATTCCAAAATCGATAAATCCGATTCTTCCTCCGGATAAAACGATAATGTTTCCGGGATGGGGGTCCCCATGAAAAAAACCGTCTCTTAAAATTTGCAGGAGTAATGCCCGGCCTAAAAGCTCAGCGATGGTTCTGCCATCATAAAGAGTTAAGATTTTCTGTCGCTCATTAAGTTTTATTCCCTCGAGATAGGACATAGTCAGAACCTTTTTGGTTGTATGAGTCCAAAAAATTTGCGGAAAAATCACTTGCGAATCTTTGTTGAATCCTTGAGCCATCCTCTCAGCGTTTTTGCCCTCCGCTAAATAATTTTGTTCTTCTTTTAGCCATCTCGAAAATTCCGCAAGCATTCCTCGGAGGAAATAGCGTTTTAAGTTTGGGAAGCGGTACTCCACGACAGGAATGATTTCTCTCAGAATTTCCAAATCCGTTTCAATGACTCCTGTATCGGGACGCTGGACTTTAACGGCAACCAGTTCACCGGATTTCAGGCGGCCGACATGGACTTGGCCAATCGAGGCCGATGCCAGGGGAGAAGAGGTAATGTCCTGAAAAAGTTCTTGGATTGGAGCTCCTAACTCCTGCTCGATGGTCCGGCTTATAAGAGCAAAGGGAACCTGAGGAACCCTGTCTTGAAGCTGCTCCAACTCATGAACAATGGGTATGGGGATAATATCCGGACGTGTGCTCGCAAACTGACCAAGTTTTATAAACGTTGGACCCAGCTCGCTCAAAACTCGACGAATCCGCTGGCCGAGATGGGCCATGACAACTTCATTTTTTCCCTGATTTTTTAGGCCCCTGCTTTCGAAGAGAATAAAGCCAAATCCATGGCGAATCAGCACGGAAACAATCTCTTGATATCGGCCAAAATGCTGAAAAATCATTTCAAGCACGGGAAAAGCGCTCCTTTTTAACCTTCCTCAACGTCATAATCTATAATATTCCAAGATACCCAATTATGACTCTTTTTCTAGCCTGCACTAGGTATCATAGTTCTCACAATCATTTCAAGGAAACAAACAAACTATCCAGACCAAGATCTTCATTGCTAAGAATCCAGTCTGGATAGTATTGTTTTCAATCTTTAACTCAAAAACCCAAAAACGACCGTTTGGGAGTATGAGTATATATGATCTGGTATCGTTGTAAGGCCCGAATAGCAGTTAAAGCCGTTGTCAGGGGTTCCTCATAATTCCAGCCCTTAGCATAGATTCCGCGGTAAGACGGCTGAAAGGAACCATTGTCTTTCTGCGCACTGAGAAGGTTTTGGATGCCCTTATCCATGACCTCCTTGGGAACGAATCGGCTATACCTCCATAATCCCGATAAGGCCAACCCCGTCTCCACAACCGAGCCCCAGTCTCCTTGATTCTGAGCTTTGAGCAGAAACTCCAATCCCTTTTTGCGAGCCACTTGAATATTGCGCGGAATTGTCCAGCGTTCCCAGCTAATTCTCCATTTGCTAAGAAGTTCAAGAGCCTGAGCCGTACTGTAGATTCTCCCCTCAAACCAAGAGCCCGGAAAGGCTCCCTGCTTATCCTGCTGAGAAATCAGCCAATTAAGTCCTCGCCAAATGGCTTCATCTTGCCCTCGAGAGGAACCCCATAACGCTTCCAAAACATGAATCGTCACATCAACACTTGAAATATAAACAGGAAGTTCCGAAGAAATAGCGGGGGGGACTCCAGTAAAGCTGGGAAATGTTCCCCAGCTCCCATCAGAATTTTGCAGTCTTCTCAGCAGCTCTACACCCTGCTTATTCTGCTTTCCAAGCATCTGATGATAAGCCATTAAGGCAACAGAGGTATCGTCCAGATCAGGATGAGTATGTGGAGGAGTGCTTCCGTAACTCCCGTCGGAATTCTGCCCTTGCTTAAGATAATCCATCGCCTGAGAAAGCCAAGGATACGTTTCATTCCTTTTCATCTGTTCGCCAAAAACACAAACTGCCCAGGCTACCGCCCAGACCTTAAGCTGATCGAAGGCCGGCCAGCCGCCGCTGGAGTACTGCTTGGAAACTAACCATTGCCCTGCTTTCTCCGCTCGTTTACTGTTGCCGCCCCGCCGCAGGAGAGCCAAGATACCTAAACTTGTAGCCACAATATCCTCAGCCCAGGAACCATCAGACATTTGCGTTTCCAGAAGATATTGAATTCCTTGGCTGATTCCCTCTGGAGAATCGGAAGCGAGAATTGATGCTGCAACAACCACCGGGCGACCATAGAGAGGTAATTTGGCCAAAACATGGTCTTGAAGAATATTGGGAAGCAAGATTTCTTCCGGTGTAGGTCCTTCTAAACCAGGCACCACCCTTTGCCCTAACGATAATATCATTTCAGAAAATTGCCGGGCCTGAGATAAAAGCCGGATTTTAGCTCTCCAGCCCCCCTCACTTCCTTGTATAACTGAATTGACGATCTGAGTTATTTCCGGATCCGGCTGGTCGCCGGGAAATTTCCCCCAACCTCCGCGGCGATTTTGCCATAGCCACTGAACTCCTTGCCTTTGGGCGCTTTCAAACCCTCTTCCTATTGCCAGAAGGGCAAGAGCGGCGAGGGCTGAAGCTCCCGGACTTGGAGATACTCCGTGCATTTCATCAGGATTTCCTGTTACGATTTGTTCTATGCCCTCAGCTACATAGCTCCTGGCTTTAGCAAGACATTCGTTAACATCACCTTTTAGCTCCATAGCACCCTCTCCTTTAAGGCATCCCATAATATGATTTATGTTTGGAGAGGGATAATCGTTCCAATAGTCTTCTTTTCCTTTACTTATGTAGAAACAATGGATTTAGATAACACCTTAGTGTGCTATTACTAAAGGTATCAATAATAAAAAGAGATTTTTCAGTCTACACCGAAAAACCTCTTTCGAAATTTATTTCTTCTTAACTTCTTAAACTAATTAATTTCTTAAACTTATTAACTTTTTATTTACACCTTGATTACATTATTTTATTTATAGTTCTTCATTCAACGTAAGAATCCCGCCACTACAAGTGGGAGTGGTTCCCATACGAGTTCACTTCTTAATTTGTAATTTCGCTAAAGCATCTGCTAAGGCTGTGTTTTTCAGAGTTTCATCATTCTGTCTCTTCAAAAAGGCGTGGACTTCCTTTTTATTGCCGGTACTCTTTTCAGCCTCTTTCCGTTTCTTGAAAGCAGAGAGTTTTTCCCGGTAACCGCAGACACAAACGAACAATTTGTTTTCGCCCTCTCCCCGAATCTCCATTTTCTTATGGCATTCCGGGCAGCGCGCATTAGATATTTGGGAAATAGCCTGCCTGTAACCACATTCGCGGTCTTGACAGACGTACATTTCCCCTTTCTTGCCCTTCACCTGTAAGAGGAACTTACCGCAATCAGGGCACTTTGTTCTAGTTAAATTATCATGTTTAAAGGATTGAGTGCTGCCGTTGACTGTAGTAACAAGCTGAGTGGCGTACTCCCGCATTTCCTTTATGAATGTCTGAGCATTTGCCCGCCCTTTGCTTATCTCATTTAATTGTTGTTCCCATTGGGCGGTTAACTCCGGTGATTTAAGTTCCGGTGGAACTAAGTTAATCAATTGAATTCCTTTGGACGTCGGCATAATTTCCTGGCCCTGCCTGCTCATATAAAACGAGTTAAAGAGCTTTTCAATGATCTCAGCCCGTGTTGCCGGGGTGCCCAGGCCATGACTTTGATCCATAACTTCTCTCAGCTGCCGGTCTTCAATCATTTTGCCGGGATGTTCCATGGCAAAGAGCAAGCTGGCTTCCGTATGTCTTGACGGAGGCTTCGTTTTCTTGGCTTCCAGATGTATTGACAAATTCTTCAGTGTATCACCAAGGCTAATTTGGGGTAAGGTCTGCAATCTCTGATCTTCCCCTTCATCCTCATCCTCTGCCCCTGGGTAAGTCGAATAGACATCTTTCCAGCCTTTTTTGAGGACAATTCTTCCCTTTGTAGTAAATATTTCGCCATTGACTCTCATCTTTACGGTCGTTTGCTGATATTCAAAGGCCGGCGAAAGTACGGCCAAAAACCTGCGCACGATTAAATCATAAATCTTAAGTTCTTCTGAACTAAGCCTATTCAACATAGCTGGCTGTTCTGTGGGAATAATTGCATGGTGATCCGAAACTTTAGAGTTATCGACAAAACGTTTGGTTATGCTGAGTTTATTCCTTAAGATTCCCCGAGCCAAATTTACGTAAGGACCCTGGGCAACACTTTTCAAGCGTTCAGATAGTGTCGGTACGATATCCTCACTGATATAACGCGAATCTGTTCGCGGATAAGTCACCAACTTATGGTTTTCATAAAGCAGCTGCATGATGTTCGAAGTTGTTTTGGCAGAAAAGCCATACTTTCGGTTAGCATCCCGCTGTAGTTCTGTAAGATCGTAAGCTAAGGGGGGCAGCTCTTTCTTGGCCTCTTTTTTTACGTCAACAATTTCTCCGACATGACCCTTTACTTTTGTTAAAATCTTATCCGCCTTTTGGGAGTCAAAAATGCGGGTTTGACCATTTTGGCCCTGCCAGCGCAGGTCAAAGGTTCCTGTGGAGGCAACCACCGACCAATAGTCTTGCGGAACAAATTCCTTAATTTCTCTTTCCCGTTCAACGACCATAGACAAGGTAGGCGTTTGGACACGGCCGGCTGAAAGTTGGGCATTGAACTTACATGTCAACGCGCGGGTAACGTTTAAGCCCACCAACCAATCGGCTTCTGCACGGCATTCTGCTGCCGAATAGAGCGCGTTAAAATCTTTACCGGGCCGTAATTGTTTAAAACCGTCCCTGATTGCCTTCTCAGTCAGAGATGAGATCCACAACCGTTTAATGGGTTTACGCCAGCCGACTTTCTTGATAATCCATCGTGCCACCAGTTCACCTTCACGCCCTGCATCAGTGGCAATAATCAGCTCATCCACTTCTGGACTTCTCATTAAACTCTTAACCGCCCCAAACTGTTTGGCAGTTTCTTTGATGACCACTAATTCCATTTTTGACGGCAGCATAGGAAGATCTTCAGCTCTCCAAGTTTTGTAGCCGGGATCATAGACTTCAGGGTCAGCAAGGGTTACCAAATGCCCTAAAGCCCAGGCGACAATAAATTTTGCTCCTATGAGGCAACCATTTCCCTTCTGGGAACAGTTTAAAATTTTAGCCACTTCGCGGCCAACGGAAGGTTTTTCAGTTAATACTAAAGTTTTCCCCATGTCATACTCCTTTTAGTAAGACTCCCACTTCTACAAGTAGGAGTGGTTCCCATACGAGGTCACTGAGCAACATCTATCCATTGTCCACAGGTTAGTTCCTGCAGAGCATCCACTGTCAATTTAATGGCCGTATTGGGTTCACCAGCCGCAGGAAACACATGAGTATAGGCTTGCAGTGAATAATCCAAATAGATCGGAATAGGTTTCTTTAAGCCGAAGGGACAAACACCGCCGACTGGATGCCCGGTGACACTTATTACTTCTTCAGCCTCAGGCATCTTAGCCTTTGTCGCAAAGACGTCTTTAAATTTCCTATTATCCAAACGTTTATCGCCAGCCATCAGAATCATAATGAATTGCTCTTTAGTTTTAAAGAGCAAGGATTTTGCGATTTCTCCGGGGGTTACCTTTAAGGACTCAGCCGCTTTAGCAACGGTGCTGGTATCTTCAAAGGTTAATATTTCAATATCTTGCTTGTTCTCTTTTAAGAACTCCTTGACCAGTTCAACAGACATAACTTCCTCCTAATATTCGGCGACACACAAATCTTCATTCAGACAAACAATGGCTTTAGCATACATTTTCCGATCAATGACAAATTGCATATTGACCTGCCGTAAGGACTGGGCGACACATTTGATATTAATATCATTTTTAGCCAAAGCGTTTGCTGCCCGTGCAAGAATTCTTGGCATGGCGATATTTGAACCAATAACGCAGACGATAGCAGCCTCTTGAACTGTTACTGTCTGATAGTTTTCTTTCAGCTCTGCAACCAATTGATCATTGAGATCTGATTGCCAAATTACGAGTGAAATGCTATTGGCATTAGTCGCTTTGGTAATATAACTAATATTGTGTTCCTTAAACTTCTTCATGATCTCATAGTCGAAGCCAATCTCCCCAACCATTAAGGTATCATGAATCTCCAAGACTACAATCTTATCAGACCCGGCAATAATTTCTATTCTGGCCTTAGGGCCAATATAATCCTTGGAAATGAGGGTTCCCGGATGGCTAGGTTCAAAGGTATTCTTGATGCGTAAGTTAATTCCAGCCATTTCTAAGGGTTTGGAAGCATTGGGATGAATGGCCTCCATTCCGATATCTGCCAGCTGATCGGCAACATCATAATTCGTCTTGCCAACGGGAATAGCCTTTTCAACTCCAACAATCTTAGGATCTGCTGAGGAAAGATGAAACTCCTTATGAATAATCGCTTCATTGGCTTGTAAATGCGTAGCAATCTTGGAAAAGGTAATTTCCGAATATCCTCGTTCATATTGCCGCATAATCCCTTCGACTCCTTTAGTATAGCCTGTCGCCACGATTATGGCGTCAAAGGGATTAACATTCTTAAACGTTCTTTCGATACGATCGCTGAATGAAAGCTGCTTCGAATCCCTAAAACCGGTGAGGTCCACAAGTTCGGCACGAATTCCCCGATTACGAAGAATATTAACCGTGTTAAAGGCCGAATGGGCTTCTCCAATGGAAGCCAATAGTTCCCTGGCCGCCGATAAGATACTTCCCCGCTCGACATACCCTGAAGCAATAATATCTTCCATACTGCTCAGATAAGCTTTGGTCTGATTAATTCGCTCCAGTAAGAAATCACGGCAGACTTGATAGTCCAAACCGATTTCCACGAAGGATTCGTTAATCTGAAGCAACCGTTCTAATAACTGATTTATGGAAGTTTCATAGTCTTCCCCTTTAATAAAATGTTGGTAAACTCCAGGCGCTTTGGTTTTTTTATCTTCTAACAGCCAATTCGTTACCCCGGCATAAGCAGAGACGACAAAGACTCTGCCGTAGTGAAAGCCTTCTGAACCCGGATAACCAATAATGTCATTAAGCACATTTTGAAATTGAGACATCGATGTACCGCCAATTTTTTCTACAGTTAACATAGTTAATGCTGAACCCCTCTTCTTAATTCTAAAATACAGAAATCCCAATTTTAAGACTATATGATAACAGTCGTATCTTAGTTATACCTCGATCAGCGACAATTGTCCACCTTAATACATGCTCTCCTGATAGTACCGTTCTGTCCATACTCATTTTCCTTAAGCAAAGGAGTAGTCCCCTTGAAATCTTGTTTTCAAGAGTATACGCTATAACTATTAATTCCAAACGACGAAAGAAGGGAAGTAGGTCTATGAAATACCGAAAATTTGGCAGTTTAGATTATCAAGCTTCAATTCTGGGATTTGGCTGTATGCGTCTCCCTACCCTGAATGGAGATCCCAGTAAAATCAATGAGCCGGAAGCGATCTCCTTAATCCGTTATGCTATCGATAACGGAGTTAACTATATTGATACCGCTTATCCCTACCATCAAGGGCAAAGTGAACTATTAGTCGGAAAAGCGCTGCAAAACGGTTACCGGGAAAAAGTTAAGCTTGCTACGAAGCTCCCTCTTTTTCGCTGCCAAAGTCGTGAAGACTTTGACCGCATCCTCAACGAACAATTAAAAAAACTTCAAACAGATCACATTGACTTCTATCTTTTGCACGGCCTTAGCAAAGCCACCTGGGAAAAGGCCAAGAGCTTTGACTTTGCAGACTTTCTCCAAAAGGCTTTGGCAGACGGGCGAATTAAATATGCAGGATTTTCCTTTCATGATAAATTCCCGGTTTTTCAGGAAATTGTCGACGCCTATCCTTGGACCTTCTGTCAAATCCAATATAATTACATGGATACGGAGTTCCAAGCGGGTAATAAAGGACTAAAGTATGCAGCAGAAAAAGGGCTCGCCGTAATCGTTATGGAGCCTCTGAAGGGAGGCAAGCTCGTTAAAAATCCTCCGTCTTCCATACTCAAACTCTGGGACAAGGCGGAGGTCAAACGATCGCCTGCCGAGTGGGCACTGCGCTGGGTTTGGAACCATCCTGAAGTGACCTTACTCTTAAGCGGGATGGGCACCAAGGAGCAAGTTGGCGAGAATTTACGCCTGGCGGATATTTCCGAAGCCAATTCCCTAACGGACAAAGAACATAAATTAATAGACGAAGTTAGAAAACAATACTTATCCTTAAACAAGGTTGACTGTACGGCCTGCGGCTATTGCCAGCCCTGCCCTTCCGGTGTAAATATTCCCAACAACTTCGCCCTTTATAATGACGCCCATATATATGATGATTTTGGTTCCTCCCGTTTTGCGTATAACACCTTCTTTACCCCGGAAAGTAAAGCTTCTGCCTGTATCGAGTGCGGTGCCTGTGAAGAAGTCTGTCCTCAGCAGCTCCCAATTCGAGAACATTTGAAGGAAGTCCAAAAAGCCTTTGAGCCAAACCCCTCTTAAATTTAAAAGTATAAGGGTTGTAACAGATTCAGACAATGAACTGTTACAACCCTTTTCTATCATTTTTTACTCTAAGACTTTATGCCTTAAAAAACCTGTGTCAATCCGACTCAACTTCATTATACTTAAAAACCAAATTACCAACCTATACTGTGCCGCTTTCTTGAAAAACCACCATTTCTGATTTGATTCATTTACCATTTAATAAGATATTAAATTCCAGCATTATAACCCATAAACTTACTGACTTTCAAAACTGCGGCTTGAATTGGCCAGAATAAACAGCGGCTGCCGGAGATAGTCCACCGGATAAAGATCATCTCTTCCGGAAATTAAAGCCATGACTCTCGCCACATTGGAGAGGGGATCTATAGAAAGAATAACAAAGGCATCTTTCTCTGCGGTTAAGGGATAAATAACGTTGTCCTTGTTTAAAACATCCAGATAAGCATCCAGGGTCAGCACTTTAAAATCTTGATTCCGCCAGCGCACATCGTAAAGCTTAAAGGCCTGATGAGCCACAAGAGGCAAGAGGATGTCTTCTGTTAAATAAAGTTCAATCCCCATCATATAACCTTCACTATCGAGATCATTCCAATATTCGCAATGAAACACATTATTGACTGCCTCTCGATAGGTCTTTACCGACAAGCGCATCTGATTTAAAAGTTGGCCCATGCCCGGCCATTTTATCCTTGGTATGCTGAGACTTTTGATGTCATAATATAATCCAATGTCGCTTTCCTCGAGGGTATACTCAACAGTTGTATCATTGGGCATCAAGTAAATATAGCCCATTTGCATATTGTTGTCACAAGTGATAAGCATAGCACATCTCCCCCCAAAGCTTCGTATTGTAGCTTGTCTACCTCTTCTACATATAGGCTCATTTATCCTGCAATAGAAGCAGAGACATTATCCTGATGATTTAACAGGATACACAAAAAAACAGTCTTAATCCTCTCAATAAAGAGCAATTTCGACCCCCATCTTGACGAAGACATTTAATTTTCTATGCGCCTTCGTTCGTCTCAGGATGATATGGGACACTCGTCACTAAAATACTCTTCCTAAGCAGCAACATTAGTTTAAGTAACTGTCCTGTTTGATTATGCAAAATGTTGTGCCACAATTTTACAGGTACATATTCCGGAATCGCAACGGTTATGGTTTCAAATTCCCCTTTCTTCTCAACGTTATCAACGTAATTCAAAAAATCGTGAACCATTGCCCGATAGGGAGATTCAACAATTTCCAAAGGAATTTCAATGTGGTGTTCTGCCCAATGCTTCAGCAACTTTTCCGTTCGTTTGGGATCGGAGGCAATATGAACGGCAGAAACTTGAGGCGTTAAGGCGTAAGCATACCTTAACGTTTTAAGCACTATTAGGTTCAGATCATATACCGGCACAATAATTTTATTTTTATAGTCTGTTAGCTCAACGTGCTCCCTTCGTTGTTTAACTTTCATGACGTAGTTGTGGAAGTCAACAGTAGCTTCTCTGGTAACTTCAATGTTTTGAATTTCCCCTCGATAAACACGGTTAATTCCCCGAAATATGAAAACCAGCAAAGGCATAATCAACAAAATAATCCAAGCGCCTTGGGTAAACTTAGTCGTAATAAACACAATTAAGACCAGGAAAGACACAATGCCTCCAAAGCTAAAAATAGCGAAGTCTGACTTCCACTTGATTCCTTTCTCCTGCCAAGTATTTTTAGCCAGCCCCGCTCCCGTCAGGGTGAAGGAAATAAAGACACCAATAGCGTAGAGGGGAAGCATCATATGAGTATCCCCCTGAAAAATAATGATGAGAAAACTGGAAACAAAAAACAAGGTCCAAATACCTACACTATATACTAAACGGTCCCCTAAATTTTTAAAATACCTGGGTGTAAATCCATCCCGTGCCATTAAACTCAATAAAATAGGTAGTCCTGCATAAGGTGTGCTTGAGGCAATAATTAGTATGGCCGCTGCAGTCCCCATGAGGACAAAATAAGGAATTGTTCGTCCAAAAATGATGATACCCAATTGATTTAAGATGGTATTCCCTTCTGAAGGCTCAAGCTGATATGCACCCGCTAAATAAGTCAAACCGATTAATCCTGCTGATACAATAACTGCAAGGATAAACAAGGTATGAATAGCCCGCTTTTGAGCAGGATTTTTAAAGGCTGTTACTCCATTGCTTACAGCCTCAAAACCCGTCAAAGCTGTTGTTCCGCCGGCAAAGGCCCGCGCCAAAATAAACCAGGTCATCTCGCCGGCAGAGGATGCTGCCTGATGCCCAGTTGCTGCGGCAGCAGGTGTTACCCCATGAGTAAAAATCTCTGTCAGTCCGGTTCCGATTAAAATCGCCATGGTTAAGATATAAAGATATACAGGGACAGCAAATAGTTTGGCGGATTCTTTTAAGCCTCTCAGATTAACCCAAGCCATAAAAATAATAACCAGACAATCAGCAATGACTTTATGGGGAGTGGAAGCAAGCCAGGGAAAAATCCCAGTCAGGTTTTCAATCGCCGAGCTGACGCTGACGGCAACCGTCAGGACATAATCCAAGGTCAAACTTGCCCCGGCGATCAGGCCATAGGTATCACCCAAATAAGCCTTGGCAATCGTATAGGATCCACCGCCTTCCGGATATTTCTGGATCGCTTTACGATAAACCAGGAAAATACTGATGACTAAAAGTACAATGGTAAATGAGACTTTTAAAATATAGGCAAACCCCAATGAACCGGCAAGCAGCAGGATATATAAAATCTCATCAGGAGCATACCCCTGAGACGAAATAATATCCGACCCGAAAACCGGAATTCCTCCGCTGACCCCAACTTTTGCCTCCTCAGCATTATGCGTTGCCAAAGGATGACCGAAAATTGTTGTTCTGATTTTAAGCCATAACAACTTGTTAGTATTTGCCATTTGTCAAATGCTGACCTCTCTTCCCTATCACGGCTGTCCTATACAACTTGAAGCGTCAGGTTAGACGCCTAACCTCATTTATGATATTCTTAACTCGATTCCTGTAAAAATTAGTCTAGTTGCATTATGCCGCTAAAGGAGTAATTTCATGCCTCGTTTTTTAATCTCAGAACCACAAATCATGAAACTAGCTGATAATGACCGTGTCTATAAAAAGGGAATCTCCTATTTCCTAACCAATAGGGTTCGTGATTGTAGCTATGACTCTGAAAAAGGTACTGTCAGCGCTTCTGTCATCGGCAATTTACGTTATGAAGTCCAGTTAGTCTTCGCAGAAGAGGGAGCCTTACACTCCTATTACTGTACCTGTCCTGCCTTTGCCGAATATCACGGTGCATGTAAACACGTCATTGCAGTTCTAAAAACTATTCTGCAAAAAACAATGTCTTGGTCTAAGCCCTCGAAACAAAATCAGGCTGTGGAGAAATTCCTTCAAGCCTTTTCTCATCAACAGCGGGACTTTCATTTAGAAGAACTAACCTTAAATGCAGAGCTCACTATTATGACTGGCTATCACTTATCAGCTGATTTACAGCTTAAAATTGGGCTGCAGCGCCTTTATATCGTGAAAGACTTTGAGCAATTCCTTACTGCTCTTAAAACAGGCCAATCTCTGGAATTTGGCAAACAATTCACCTTTGAGCCTCAGCGTCAAACCTTTAAGGCAGAAGATCAAGGGCTGGTTTCCATGTTGATTAAGATGTATGAACAACATGCTTCTCTGCTTGAAATGCAGGGGAGCTATTATAGTTCGAATTTGTTTAAACAAAGACCCCTGCCTTTATCCGGCTATTATCTGACGAAATTTTTGGATGCAATGGACAATAAAGAATTTCTTTGCCAGGTTAATAGTTCGAGTCCACAAAGCATGCGAATTGTCAGAGATGGTCTGTCCTTGGAATTTTCTCTGAATTCCCAGGATCAAGACCTGGCCTTGACCCTGGAATCCGCGGATATCCCCCTGCAATTAACAGCAGACGGCAGCTATTATTTGTACCATCAAACCATTTATCAGGCGACTGCAGCTCAAAAAGACCTGCTTCCATCCCTTATAAGCAGCCTGAACGGGAATGCTGTGACGGACATTGTTATTCCGGCGGCTCAAAAAGAAACGTTTGTCTCTGAATCCTTGCCCATGATTGAAAAAATCGGAACGATCTCTATTGACCCCATCTTAGAAGACAAATTCAGTCAAGATATGTTAGAAGCCAAACTATTCTTTGATCGCTCTGAAGATATGGGCATTACGGCACGTTTAGAATTTCATTACGGAAATGTTGCCATAAACCCTTTCACCTCAACTCGTGACATTACCACTAACTCCGCCGATGAGACCATCCTCATTCGATCCATCACACAAGAACGGACAATCCTTAGTATTTTGGAGCAGGCCGAATTTATTGTTTCCAAAGGGCGCATTTACCTTGATGACGACGATAAAATCTTTGAATTCATAGCCAAAGGAATCCCCCTGCTTCAGAATCTGGCCGAGATATACTATTCCGATCAATTCAAACTCAAAATTCGTTCCGCTCCGACCTTCTTCGGTCAAGTTCGTTTAAATGAAACGTCAGACATCCTTGAAGTATCCTTTCAATACAACGATATTGATCCCAGCGAATTAACAGATTTATTTTATTCCCTGCATTTAAAGAAAAAATACCACCGCCTGCGCGATGGTTCCTTTCTTGATTTAAACCAACCTGAGTTAACCTCCGTTGCTCAGCTCTTTGATAATTTAAATCTCAATGCCAAAGATCTGGACCAAAAACTTATTAATCTTCCTAAATACCGGGCCATGTATATTGATAGTTTTCTCCGTCAGGCTAATCTCCCCGGAATGCAGCGCAACAAGGCCTTTAAACAACTCGTACAAAGCGTTCTTGAGCCGCAGGATGGAGACTATGAACTTCCCGCAGATGTGAGTCCTGTTTTGAGAGATTACCAGAAGACAGGGTTTCAATGGTTAAAGACTTTAGCTGCCTGCGGTTTAGGCGGTATTCTAGCCGATGACATGGGCCTGGGCAAGACTCTCCAAATTCTCTCTTTTATTTTATCTGAAAAAAAGGCATCATCAGATCCTGCCCTGGTTATAGCCCCTACCTCACTGATTTATAACTGGCAGACAGAAGCCCAAAAGTTTACACCCTCTCTAAAAATTCTTGTCATCGATGGAACACCGCAGGAAAGACAAGCTCAAATAGAAGGTATCAGCCAGTGGGATCTTGTTGTTATCTCCTATCCTATTATTCGCCGTGAGATTGACAATTTGAAGGATGTTATGTTTTCTTATTGCTTTCTTGATGAAGCCCAGCATATCAAAAACTCACAAACCCTGAATGCTAAATCTGTTCAACAAATTCAAGCCAAAGGCTATTTTGCCTTAACAGGAACGCCTATCGAAAATTCCCTTTCTGAGCTATGGTCTCTTTTCAATTATATCATGCCAGGCTATCTCCTCACCTACCCGGAATTTCGCAAAAAGTTCGAAGTCCCCATTGCCAAAGGAGAAGACACGCCTCTTACCGAGTTAAGCCGCCATGTGAATCCATTCATCTTACGCCGTCTGAAAAAAGAGGTTCTTAAAGAACTGCCGGATAAAATTGAAACTCAGCTTTATGCGTCTTTAACAGAAGAACAGAAAAAACTATACCTTGCTTATTTACAAGAAGCAAAAGGTCAGATAGCTCAAGAGCTGGCTGTTGCAGGCTTTAATAAAAGTCACATTAAGATTCTCGCAGCTCTTACCAGGCTTCGGCAGATTTGCGGCCACCCAGCCATGTTCCTCAATGATTACACCGGCGAAAGCGGAAAAATGCTTCTCTTGCAGGAAGTCATCACAGATGCCTTGGGCAGTGGCCACCGCATCCTTCTTTTTTCCCAGTTCACAACTATGCTGGATCTTATTGAGAAGTTCTTAGACTCACAAAACATTGAACATTTCTATCTTTCTGGAGCAACCAAAGCTGCCGAGCGGCTGAAAATGGCCAACGCTTTTAATGCAGGAAGCGGCCAGGTCTTTCTAATTTCATTAAAGGCCGGGGGAACTGGCCTCAATTTAATTGGTGCTGACATGGTTATCCATTACGATCCCTGGTGGAATCCCGCAGTGGAAGATCAAGCCACAGACCGAGCTCACCGCATCGGCCAAAAAAACTCTGTTCAGGTGATTCGACTTATTGCCCAAGGAACTGTTGAAGAAAAAATCAGTGCTTTGCAAGCTAAAAAAAAGGCTCTCGTAGATTCCGTGATTCAACCTGGAGAAACGTTCCTTTCCAAGTTGTCTGAGGAGGAGCTTAAAGAAATCTTTGATTTGAGTTAAATAATCAATGAACAAGGCGCATCCAGTTTTTTGGGATGCGCCTTGTTCATGTACTCTTCAGGTACTATATTATAGCCACCTATACCGATGATGCGGGAGCATTCCAAGGCTCGCCCACTCGCTTGCGCGGGAGCTCCGCCAAACCTCCGGGTAATACCTGAGGTGAACCGCTGACTGCGCTTCCCCACGCAACCTTTGTGAGCCTTACTGCCTTTCCATGCAATGAGTTCACTCTTGTGGGCGAAGCTTCCTTCCTTATAGGTCTATATTTTTCGAGGCAGGATATTCAGTATCTCGTATTTAGCGTTGGACTCGCAGCATAGAATCTCCCTGAAGAAGCGATTCCACTTCTCCCAGGGTTACTAAATTAACGTCACCTGGAATAGTATGCTTCAATACTGATGCGGCGACTGCAAAATCCAGGGATTTTTGAGGGCCATAATTGGACAATTGGCCATAAATCAAGGCACCAAAGAAGGCGTCCCCTCCCCCGATCCGATCTACAATCTCCAGCGTATACTCTGGCGCTGTATATAAGGTGCTTCCGTCAAATAACCAGGCTGAAAGAAGGTGACGATTGGCAGATTGGCTTTTGCGCAGGGTATTGAGGACTTGCTTAAAGCCAAAACGGTCCATTAACTGAGAGGCTAAGTCCTGATAGGTGTTGGAGGAAGTTGCCCTAATGCCAAAGATAGTCTCCGCTTCGACCGGACCTATTCCCGAGACAATATCCACCTGTTCTAAAATAGGGGCCATAACCTCTCCGGCCCGTTGGGGGGACCAAAGTTTTTGACGGTAATTGAAATCACAGCTAACGGTCAGTCCTAATTTTCTAGCTGTTTTTACACCCTCTAAGACAGCTGCCGCACATCCTTCCCCTAAAGCCGGCGTGATTCCTGTAATATGAAACCAGTCTTTATCTTGTAAGAGAGTCTCCCAAGCAATTTCCGTTTCTCTTAATTCACTGACAGAAGAATTAGCACGATCATAAATGACTTGAGAGGCTCTCTGAGAAAATCCGGCTTCGGCAAAATAAATGCCTAAGCGTTTTCCGCCCCAAAGCATTGATTCCGTATTGACACCATACCGGCGCAAAAGCTGGTTCGCCGAATGGCCTAAGGGATTGTCGGGCAGTTTACTGACAAAATAGCTATCTGCTCCTAAGCAAGCCAGAGTTACACATACGTTGGCTTCACTCCCGCCGTACACTGCCTCAAACTGTTCCGCCTGCACCAAGCGTTGATAACCTGGCGGTGACAGCCGAAGCAGTAATTCTCCAAAGGCTATGACCTTCTGATTCATGATACCACTCCTAGCGTAGACTCCTAAACTTGCTTGCGTGCTGAACTAATGGCCTCCACAAACTGTCGGGCTGTGGACGTAATCAGATCATAATTTCCCGTTTTAGCCCCTGCAGTAAGTTCGCCCCCCACACCAACAGCTAAACAGCCATTTTTGATCCATTCGCCGACGTTATCCAAGCTGACTCCGCCTGTTGGAATGATTTGCACCTGGGGAAGCGGCCCTTTAACCGCCTTGACATATGCAGGCCCATAGGCATTACCCGGGAATAACTTGACCACATCTGCCCCTGACTCCATCACCGTAACCATTTCCGTGATAGTTTGAGCACCGGGCATTACGAGTTTTCGATAGCGATTTGCCAAACGAATGACCTCAGGATTAAAACTGGGGCTGACAATAAACTCTGCTCCTGCCAGCAGACAGACACGTGCTGTCTCACTATCCAGGACTGTACCGGCTCCAAGGACGATTTCTCCCTGTCTATAGGCATTAGCTAATTCCTGAATAGCTGCCAGGGCTCCCGGAACTGTCATAGTAATCTCGATAATGTCAATCCCGCCCGCGCGGCAGGCTTCCGTGATACGTATCGCCTGTTCGGCATTTTTTGCCCTGACTACTGCCACAATCCCTGTGTTTATGACACGCTGCAAGCTTTCTTCTTTTGTCATTGATTTGCACCTCTCAACCTCTGCGAAACTACAAAGTAACTCCGCTCTTAAATATAGCAATCTCTCTGAATCCAAGTTTTTCGGATTGAGTTTTATTGCCGTTAGCTATTGTTAAAACATGATCCCAAAACTCCTGTGCTAAATCGTCCATACTCAGGCCTTCCAAAAGCCTGCCGGCATTAAAATCCATCCAATTGGTTTTATGCTTAAACAGTTCCGAATTCGTAGCAATTTTAAGAGTTGGTACGCAAGTACCTAAGGGAGTACCTCGCCCCGTTGTGAAGAGGATTAATTGGCATCCCGCAGCCGCCAAAGCCGTGGAAGCCACCATATCATTGCCCGGAGCCGAAAGAAGATTCAATCCTTTGGCGTGAACTCTCTCCGCATATTTAAGAACATCAACGACTTGTGAATGGCCGCCTTTTTGAGTGCACCCCAAGGCTTTATCTTCCAGCGAACTTATGCCCCCTTGCTTATTGCCCGGGGATGGGTTTTCATAAATTGGTTGTTCATAAGAAGCATAATATGCTTTGAAATTGTTAATTAAGCTGACAGTTTTCTCAAAGACCTCTTGATTCAGAGCACGATTCATTAAGATTGTTTCAGCTCCAAACATTTCCGGAACCTCGGTAAGAATCGTCGAACCGCCTTGAGCTATAAGGCGATCAGAAAAGCGACCTACCAAAGGATTGGCGGTGATCCCGGAAAAACCATCAGAACCCCCGCATTTCAATCCGACTGTCAGCTCTGCAACAGAACAGCCTTCCCGTTTAAAGGATTGGACGTAATCCGCTAGTTGAAGTATTAATTGGACACCGGTCTCAATCTCGTCCTCTACCTCTTGAGCTACCATAAATTTAACACGTTCCGGGTCATAGTCTCCTAAACGCTTCTTTATTTCAGTAATATTGCTGTTCTCACAACCCAAGCCTAAAACCAGAACGCCTCCGGCATTGGGGTGATGGATTAAATCAGCCAGAATCTGCTGAGTCAAGAGTTGATCTTCACCCATTTGAGAACATCCATAAGGATGCTTAAACTCGAAGACCCCATCTATAGTCTCGCGTTGTTTCAGAGTTTCCCCAGCGGTTTTAGCAATAAGTTCGGCAATTCTATTGACGCAGCTGACCGTGGGAATTACCCATATCTCATTGCGTATCCCCACCTTGCCGTCGGTCCGGCGAAAACCCTGGAACGTTGCCGTCGAAGCAGGATTCACGCTATCAGTTTTTCCGGGGGAATAGTGATAGGTGAGAACTTCACCAAGATTCGTTTTCAAATTATGGGTATGAACCCATTGCCCTTGGGGAATATCTTCAACAGCCTTTCCGATGGGAAAGCCATATTTAATAATAGCCTCGCCAGCATGAATTTCCTGAAGTGCCACCTTATGTCCGCCGGGAATATCCCTCAGAGGACAAACCTCACCTTCATTATATGAAACGATCTCTCCTGCTCGAAGGTTTTTTAAGGCAACGGCGACGTTATCTCGAGCGTTTAGTTTTAAGAGATCCATGGTTTTAACTCCTATCAATTTATTTATTGAGAAAGGACCGTTCAATTGCCTTTTTAACACCATCCTGGAGAATAGCATACAAATCGGCTCCGACCTTTTCTGCTAAGCCGGTGATCTCATTAAGATCTTGTCCCCATACCTTTGTTTCCGCGAATATCCGGTGCACGAGATGCAAGACAGATTCTAAACTTTGATCACATTCCGACCAGGCAGCTTGCATCATTTGTAATGTTTCGAGATCATCTTTCATATCAACGTCTTTATCGCCAATACGACATTTCATGACGGTGCCTTCAACAGTTCCACGATAAACTGCGAAAAGAGCTGCCATGGAGAAACAGAGTTTATAGGGCAGCAAGCCTGTCTTTTTGGTATAGTTCAAGAGTGAAGGCAAGACACGGGTTTTAAATTTGGAGGTCGAATTTAACAGGATGCTCAATAGATAATGTTTAATATAGGGATTCTCAAATCGTTCCAAGACCGACTGAGCATACTCCGTCAACATTGACTCGTCAAAGTCCACTGAGGGAATGATTTCCTCGAAAATAACTTCTCGAGTATAGCGTCCTAACACGTTATGCTCGACCATTTCGCCCACCGTTTCCAAGCCATAGAGAAACGCTACCGGAACACTAGAGGTATGAGCACCGTTAAGAATACGTACCTTACGTGTGCGGTAGGGTGTCATATCCTCTGTCCAAATCACATTCAGACCTGCTTCTACGAAAGGAAGTTTTTCTTGAACTCCTTCGGCTCCTTCAATGACCCAAAGATGAAAGAGTTCTCCCGTATCCATCAATTGATCCTTATAGCCTAATTGATTAGTGAGCTCAGCAATTTCATCTTTGGGATAACCAGGGACCACTCGATCCACCAGTGTATTAAAGAAGCGGTTATGTTCCTCTAGCCAGGTTTTAAAGGCTTCAGGCCAACTCCATTCAGTTGCCAGGCGAAGAATAATACCTTTAAGCTGATCTCCATTACGATCAATCAATTCACAAGGAAGGATGGTCATTCCTTTTTGAGGATCACCGGCAAAATACTGGTAGCGATGATAAAGATAAACAGCAAGCTTTCCGGGAAAGGACGCTGGAGGAGTATCCTCCGGACGGTCACTGGGGCTATAGACAATGCCGGCTTCGGTTGTATTAGAAACGACATATTCGATATCAGGGTTTTCCGCACATTTTAAAAATTCCTGCCACTCTGTATACATATCTATTCCCCGGCTGATGGAACGGATAATTTGCTCTCGGCTTACCGCTTTCCTCTGACTCATTCCTCTTAGGATTAGAGTATAGAGACCGTCTTGAGCGTTTAATTGAGGAATTAATCCCGCCGGCAGAGGAGAAACAACCACTACTCGACCGTTAAAAAGGCCTTTTTGATTCATTTCGTGAACCATCCAATCCACAAAGGCCCGCAAAAAATTACCTTCACCAAATTGGATGATCTTCTCCGGAAGTTGTTTAGAATCCTTACCAATATCTAGGCCTTCAGGAAAATGGCAATTCCCTTCTAACAGTGATCGATTTAATTGCAACATCAATGACTCCCCCTTAATGAATTCGCATGATGATATTAAAGAGTTTCCAGCTTCCGCAGTTCCTTAAAGTTCGGATCATCATTGGGAAGCATTTTTCGACCCATGTTTCCGGCCAGGAACCACAGATAGTACACTTTAATTGAAGGTGGAGCAACAACAGGATGATATCCTTTAGGAATAAAGACACTGTCAGTATCTCGGATCAGATAAGCCTCATTTAACTCCCGATCTTCAGTGTAGAGCACTTGGATCCCGAAGCCGCTGTCAGGGCTCACCCTGTAATGATAAATTTCCATAAGTTCGGTTTCCATACCGGGAACATAGGTATCGTGCTTATGAGAGGGGAAACTTGACCAGTTGCCGGGCGCACTATACGTTTCTCCTACAACGATCCGGCCGACCTTTCCTTCGCCATTGTCTACGATAATATCATGAACCTCCCGCTGCCAATTGGTCTCTCCTCCACGTTGGTTAACCACAACCTCTTCCGGTTTTACAACAAAGGAAGGATACTTTTCCTCAGCTTGAACAAAACAGAGCGCCGCTTCAAAGTTCTCGCTTTTGGCCTTTACCTGATACTTACTGTCTCGAGGAATGTAAACTGTCGCTGCTCTGCCCGAAAAAACGTCTTTCCGTTCTCCTAAATCTTTATATTCTTGCTCGTCAACGTTTACGGTCGCTTTTCCACTTAGAATTACTAACGCAATCTCAAACCGTCCCGACTCCCCAGTATAATCTTCCTGATTTTTCAGTTTGAGCAATCCGAAGGACATTAATCCTTCATTGGCAGGAATTACTTCCCGATAGCCGGTATAAGCTTGACCTTTGTAATGCAAATCCATAATTATCTCTCCTCGTATAAGCAATTTAAGTAAACTCATTGACCAACCCCCACTTATAGAAGTGAGGGGCCTAAAAACTGGATAAATAGACAATAGCTTCTGTAGAGCAACAGAGAAACAGTCTCTAAATCCGGGTCATCTAAATTAGGGAAGTTGAAACGCATCTTCATCGAAAACTATGGTTTTGCCTTCCGCCCGACTTTTATACGCCAGTTCGATTAAGCGTATCGTAATCCATGCTTGCTCAGGTTTAACCTGTAAATTGCTTTCCCCGGCGATTGCCTCATAGACATTTCTGTAATATCCACGATAATCCCCGGGCTTAGTTTCTACCTTCCCAACAAAATGGGTGCCGGAAATTTCCGTATTGAGTTTTCCCCACAGAGACTCTGATTCTGCACCCCAACTACTATCTTCTCCTGGCCTTCGCCCGCTGCGCAGAGCAGCTTCCTGAGGATCCATTCCATATTTTAAGAATGAACCTTTGGTACCATGCAAGAGAAAATGAGGCCCCGGTTCTCGAACCAACATACTTGCTTTTAAGGTAACCTTTAAGGAGTTTTGGTAACCTAATTGAATCTCAAAATAATCTTCAATTTCCGTCCCTTCCCTAAGCGAGCGAATATCCGCCGTTACACTGAGAGGGATTCCAAATAACATCTGAGCTTGATCCAGCAGATGAGACCCTAAATCATAGACAATGCCGGAGCCGGGAAGAGACTTTTCCTTCCAGGTATTGGGACGCAGAGTTTCTAAATACTTATCGAAATGTGCCTCATATTCTGTCAGTCGTCCCAGCATTCCCTGTTCGATTACTTGTTGAACGGTAAGAAAATCCCCGTCCCAGCGCCGGTTTTGGTAGACACTTAAAATCCGTTTTTTGCTGCGGGCAAGCTGAATCAGCGCCGCAGCTTCCTGAGATGTCACGGTAAATGGTTTTTCAACCACTACGTGCTTTCCCTGTTCAAGAGCTTGTTTCACATAATCAAAATGTGTCTCATTGGGTGTAGCCACAACGATTAAGTCAATGCTGTTATCCTTGAAAACATCCTCGATATCATGAACCACTTCAACCCATGGATAATCTTCCTTCGATTTTGAGCTCTTTCGTTCCACAACAGTTTTAAGCCGAAGCCCAGGAACTGCCGTAATAATTGGGGCATGAAAGGCTTGACCGGCCATACCAAAGCCAATTAAACCCACGTTAAGAATTCTATCCATAGTTCACCAACTCATCTTTCTAAAATCAGTGGCACCTCAAAGGTCTCCCCAGCAATCTGAACAATCTGCGTCGGAAATTTTCCCGTGGCTGTAAGATTACGCAGCCCCTCCGGCCTCACTAAAACGGTGTCTTCCGCCTTAGCACCCTGAATCGTCGGATTCCAGGCTAATGCTTGCCCAACGACAATCAGTTCTTTCGAATCCGGGAGTGCTTTAATTTCTCTTGATTGATAACCTGCTAAACCGCCTTGATGGTGACATTTCCATTCCTCAGGATAACCGCTATTGGCATATTCCTCCCGGCCCGCCCGGAAAGCCTCTCCAAGGGATATTCCCGGCTGAGACTTCGCCCAATAGGCGGCGATTACTCTATTAACTGCCTTCTGCTTTTGGCTAAGCTCAGAAGGTATAGCCCCAAAATACACCCCTCGAGAAACAGAGGCTACCAATCCCCACCGCCTGGCACCCAGGACAAGAAGCCCATATTTATTGACGGGTTTAAACGTCGGCAGAGGATGGCGCCGGGAAAGGACACGTTCATCGGCTCCGACTAAACAAACGATGGGCTCCATTCCCCGCTCAAAGCAAGCTTTGGCCATCCTGCCGGCAACCTCCAGCTCAGTTTCCCCGGGGTTAAATTCTCTGGCTACAGATTCCACTGTCCCCGCCGCCATTTGACCCAAGGCTGCATACCTTTCTTGTTCTGCCTCAGTTAATGTTTGCCGCAGTTTAGATAAGGGAGAAGCAAGATCTCTTTCTTCAGCTATCTTCAATCCTTTAAAGCGCTCTGACAAGGCATCTGATTTTTGCTTGTCATCGTGCCAGGGAAAAATGATAGTCTTATCACAGATCTCAGCAGCCCCTTCTTCCTCCCAAAGCCTCTGAACTTCGATATTATTGGCAATCAGTTCTACAGTTTCCCGCCCAATCCAAAGTTGAGCAAGTCCGTCAACTGAAGCAAAATTAACGAAATACCTTCCCCCGGTTAACCAGCTGAGATTAACCTGGGAAGAAACAAGAAGACCGTCATAGCCTTCTTGAGTAATAAGCGTTCGAATCTGGTTAACCTTCTCCAGGATTTCTTCCCTTGTTACGACCAGTCCATTATAAGTGTAACTATTTGACATACTTATACTACCACCGTTCAATTTCAATCCACGATTTTATAGTCTTAATGAGTCAGGAAATGAGGCAAGGTCATAGATACTGCCGGCACATAGGTGAGTAACAAAAGCATTACGATCATAACGCTGAGAAAGGGCAGCATCGCTTTGAAAGCCTTCTCTAAGCTTAGTTCCCCAATGGTGCAGCCTACAAAAATAGCGCTTCCTACCGGAGGAGTCAGTAAACCTATCCCTAAATTCAGCATAAGCATTACGCCAAATTGAATAGGATCCATGCCATATTGCGTAGCAACTGGAAGCAAGATCGGAGTGGCAATCAGAATCAACGGCGCCATATCCATAATCATACCTAGCACCAGCAAGATGACATTCAGTAAAAGAAGAACAACATATTTGTTACTTGAGATTGAAGTAATAAAGGTCATAACCATGTCCGGTATACGGAGATAAGAAAGAAACCAGGCAAAAGCTGATGATGCAGCAATTAAAAAGAGGACAACAGCTAATTTACGGAACGTTTCGATTAAAATGTGATTGATGTTTTTAAACGTCACTTCACGAAAAACAACAATGACAAGAATTAAAGAATAGACGACGGCAATGGCAGCAGACTCATTGGCCGTAAAGACTCCCAGCAAAACACCTGCGACAATGATTAAGGCTGTTGTCAGACTTAAAATACCTTCAATAATAACCCGCATCATTTCACTGCGCGGAATACTCTCCCCTTTGGGATAGCGCCGCCGAACAGCAATAATATAACTGGTTACCATAAGAGCAAGTCCTAAAACAATTCCCGGAACTAGCCCTGCTGCAAACAAGCCGGCAATGGACACCCCGCCGGCTGCCAGGGAATAAAGAATAATATTGTGACTTGGAGGCAGCAAAACTCCTTGAATTGCGCCAGTACATGTAACACTGACGGCATAATCGTTGTCGTAACCACGCAATTTCATCATAGGGATCATAATACTGCCGATTGAAGAGGCATCAGCTACAGCAGAACCTGTAATCCCCCCGAAAAACATGGTCGAAAGAACGTTAACAATAGCCAACCCGCCCCGGAAACGACCCACTAAAAGATTAGAAAGTTTGATTAGGCGTCGTGAGATACCGCCTTCGCCCATGATTTCCCCGGCAAAAATGAACAAGGGGATTGCCATCATAGAGAAGGAATTTAATCCATTCAGCATCCTCTGTCCAATAACCTCAAGAGGAACATGGAGGTAGATTCCTGTAAGAACTGAAGAAACAGCTAATGCCAAAGCTACCGGAACCCGCATTAAGAAAAGCAGGAAAAATGAGCCAAGCAAAATCGCAATTCCTAAGGTCATGATCCTTCCTCCTCACCAATAAACAGCCAATATAATCCATAAATAACAATTAAGATTCCGGTCACAGGGACAATCAGGTACTGTAAACCATTCGGCCAACCGGTTGCCGGCAAAATTGAGCTCCAAGTCAGAGTCGTAAATTTGTAACCTTCATAAAATAAGAAAATCCCAAACAAGATAATAATAATATCGTTTAGCAAATCGAGGACTTTACGAATAGGCTGAGGCAATTTGTCAAACAAAAGTGTGACACTTAAATGACTTTTGCGGCCAAAACCAGTGGCGATACTTAAGAAACCGTAAGCAGTCATAAACAGAAGAGCCACTTCTTCGCTCCAGGCAGGTGTTTTGTGCAATACATAACGCCCAAAGACCTGGTAAATTACGATACCGACCATTATGGCCATCATATAAGCGCCGAAGACTTCTACAACGTTTTCCAGGCCATGGATTACCTTCCTGACAGAGTGCCTGAACCCATTGCGTTGTTTTTCAGATTCAAGTCGGCTCAAACCAGCCACCTTCTTTCATATCGACGATGTTTTAATTAAGATATTAATTTTTAAAAAAGTTTTGAGCAATATATACATTCATTACAAAAAATAACATTTTATAAATAAAGAAAACTTGTCTGTCACCAGAAGACACAGTCTCTCATTTGTTAGGCTTGGGCGCAAGCACCGTCTCCTTATTGCACTTATGCTTAAAAGACCCATATGCCGTTATAACGGCACTGCGAATGATTTAAATAAACCAGGATGACCGGTTGACTGCCAGTCACCCTGTAAATGTTGCCTGTTATTTTGTAGCTCGAATCTGATCAATGATAGAGGTATAATCTTTGCCATATTTATCATAGAGAGGTTGAGCAGCCTTTTGCCATTCGGTAATATCAACTTTAGTTACAACGTTTCCATTGTCCTTAGCTGCTTGAATTGCCTTGTTCTCCAGATCAGTCCAAGCTTTACGCTGAACTGCCTGGGAATCTTTTGCTGCTTGAAGAACAATCTTTTGATCATCTGGAGACAACTTATTCCAAGTTGATTGGCTTGCTAAAAGAATTTCCGGTGTACGGGAGTGCTCATCAAGGGTGAGGTACTTAGAAACTTTATAATGGTTGGTTGAATAATAGCTGGGCCAGTTGTTTTCCGCACCATCAATGACGCCAGTTTGCAAAGCGCTGTAAACTTCACCATAAGCCATCGGGGTCGGGGAACCGCCAAGAGTCTTAACGAGATCAATAAACATGTCTGATTGCTGAACGCGAATCTTAAGTCCGGCTAAATCTTGTGGATGAACGACAGGTTTTTTAGAATTATAAAAATTTCTGGCCCCTGAATCGTAATAGGTCAGACCGATCATTTTTGAATCTTTGAGCCCTGCCAGCATTTGATCGCCAATTGGTCCGTTGAGAACTTTCCACATTTGATCACTGCTGGAGAACAGGTAAGGTAAGTTAAAAACGTTTAATTGCTTGTCGAAAGATGCCAAAGGAGAAGCATTAATCCGGCCAAAATCGATGGCGCCTAACTGTAGTTGTTCAATAGCGGTTTTTTCGTCACCTAATTGAGCATTAGGATATACAGAAATTGTTATCCGTCCATTTGTCCGTTCCTTTACCAATTTGGCAAATTCGTTATCCCCAACAACTGTTGGATAATCTGCGGGTTGAATATCTGCTAAACGTAAGGTCATTTTTTGACCGGAAGTACTTCCACTTTGACTCGGCGTTGTATTTTGGGAAGTACCGCAGGCTGTTAAGCCCAAAACGAGGGTTGCACTTAGGGCAGCAAGAGCGATTCTTTTTAATTTCATTGAATTACTTCCTCCTCCAATTGCTTAAAAATTCTGTTTTCAGAAAGCACTAAAAGCCATTATATCTTTCCTACCACTCCCTTTCTATATCCACATTCATTGAGTGATTGCTAATAAAAATCGTGTATTTTATTAGCAACGTATTAATAGGGACATCTATTTTCAAATAACAGTCATGGAATAAATGTTCTCCGTTCTGTCATTTGAAAAAAGCTTTTTTATGCCCACCAAGCAGGCGCCGTAGAATGCTGCTTGACGGCCGATGAGAGAAATTTCCACTCTTGTATTCTTGGAAATCTCAGGAAAGGCATGAGCATGCATACTTTCGATGAGTGGTTCCATGAGAACTGACCCTGCTCCGGCCAGAATGCCCCCAAGGACTACCATTTCCGGATTATAAAAATTAATGAGGTTGGCGACACCCGTTCCCATATACCAACCGGCTTGTTTGATGAGTTCCCAGGCATAAGAATTGATATCTGAAGCACAGGTTATAATATCTTCAATGGTAACCTGCCCTTTACTTTCCCAGATTTGCTTTAACGAATCTGAGGTCGAACATAAAGGCAGTTCATTATTGGCCTTACGAACCAATGCCGGAACAGCGTAGAGACTTTCCAGGCACCCTTTGTTACCACAGTTACAGAGGGGACCGTTTTCAACGATAACAACATGGCCCATCTCTCCGGCATAACCTCTTGAGCCATAGAGAATTCGGTCGTCCATAATAACTCCGGCACTTAAGCCTTCACCTAAATTGACATAGGCCAAATCTTTAACATGCTTGCCTTGCCCCAAAGTGTATTCCGCCAAGGCAGCAGCGTTAGAATTATGTTCTATAAAAAAGGGCACAGATATAACATCTTGCAGCCAATCTCGAATAGGAGCATTGCGCCAACCCTCTCCAAGATTTGGAGAATGCTTAATAGAATTGTCTTTGCGGTCATATAAACCCGGGAGAGCAAAGCCAGCCCCCATGATTTTTTCCGCAGGGATCTCCGTTTCATTAATGAGCCTATCGATACAATTCTTAAGGGCAAGAAGTCCCTCTTGAGGATTTGACATATTAATTGAAGCTTCAATGATTTTGATTGGTTTAGCTTGCAGGTCGACAATTCCCAGAGTTGTTCTATTTCTGGTAATCTCCACTCCAATAACATATCCCGCTTCAGGATTGAATTTGAGTTTAATTGGGCGCCGGCCCCCACTGGACTCTCCGGGTCCAAGTTCGATAACATTTCCCATTTGGACAAGTTCTCTGACAATACCCGTGATTGCTGCCGGGGTAAGTCCGGTTAGCTTGGCCAACTCTTGCCGAGACATTTCTTGATTTTCCCGAATTAAATTTAAAACCTTAAGACGATTTAGGGTTTTTAGATAGTCAAGATTGGCAACGTCTTTCATGGCTTCCCCGTCCTTATTTAACAGTGTTTATGATCATAAGCGTACTTGTGTCATTTCATTTGAATCATATCCTATTTAAGCGAAAAAGTCGACGAACTTAATTAACTCTGTTAACTATGTAATTATTCGACATTGCTTCAAAAAATCCTTTTTTAAAAACTTTCGGGTAAGTAAATATTTTTAAGAATTCATTGGTATCTTCTGCCTTTTTTTAATATCAAGAAAACACTATCCTAACAAAGTGTTACCAATCAGTGAACTCTGGCTCACGAAATGTATACAATGTTTTTAGCGAAAGCATCTGGACTTCACAACCATTACTCCGTATAATAACCGTAATGAGCAAAGGCGCTCTCGAATGAATTTCGAGAGCGCCTTATTTATTTCAAGCAAAGACGCTTGGGCAATGATGTCCGAGCGTCTCTTTTATTTTAAGGAGGTGATTCTATGAAAATACTCAAGATCCTGATTGGTGCAGACATTTTTATTATACTTTCCGGTTTGGCCTGGCTGTTGATAATTCCGAACTTCTATTTAAGTGCTTTTAACCGGCCATTGCCATCATCGTTTTTAGGAATGTTGGTGCTTTTATTCGGTATCTACAAAGGTTTTCATTTGCGCAGGACCTATTTAAGACTTAGAAGTCAAACCTAACAGTTTTATAAACTCATCGTCAGCTATTATTCCTTATTAATATATGGAAATTGAACCATCGTAGAAACGTCTATTATTAATGAAAGGGGCGGGAAAAAATGAAAAGGTCAAAATTGATTAAGATCACCTTGTTAACCGTATTTTTAATTCTCCTAATTGCAACAGCAGCCTTAGCTGCCGGTGATCCCTCAGGAGCAAACACCGGAGGGATTGCCGATATCGCCGCAGCTAAAGCCGGAGATCCAACATTATCGGAAGTCGCCGCTCAAGTTGGTAAAAACAAAATTGGAATTAATTTTGTTTGGACCTTACTTACAGGGTTTATGGTTTTCTTCATGCAAGCAGGATTTGCCTTAGTTGAAGCCGGTTTTACCCGTGCTAAAAATGCCGCTCATACCATGGCTATGAACTTAATGGTCTTTTTGGTAGGAGCCATCGGTTATTACCTCGTAGGGTTCGGTTTGATGTTTGGTGGAGTCGGCGCAGTGGGAGCTATCGGGGGAACACCGCCCCTCACTGGCGAATTTGCTGTTAATGGTTGGGGCTTGTTCGGTCATACAGGTTTTTTCCTGACTTCAGGCGGAACTTATGATGTCGGAGTATTTATCCTCTTCCTTTTCCAAATGGTATTTATGGATACCGCAGTGACTATACCAACGGGAGCACAGGCAGAGCGAATCAAATTTTCTGCGGTTGTCATCGGCAGTTTCTTCATTTCAATGTTTCTTTACCCAATCTACGGAAACTGGGTTTGGGGCGGCGGTTGGCTTTCTCAAATCGGTTCACACTGGGGCTTGGGACACGGTGCTGTAGACTTTGCTGGTTCCGGAGTAGTACACAGCATCGGCGGAGGCTGTGCCTTGGCAGCAGCCTTAGTATTGGGGCCTCGTATTGGGAAATATGTTAACGGAAAAGTTAACGTTATTCCCGGCCACGATATACCGATGGCGATTCTTGGCACCATTATCTTGTTCTTCGGATGGTTCGGATTTAATCCCGGCAGTACTTTAGCCGGTACGGACTTACGAATTTCCGTGGTTGCTGTTAACACCATGTTAGCCGGTGCCGTGGGCGGCTTTGTAGCCATGATGATTATGTGGATTAAGTATAAAAAGCCAGACCCTTCTATGATGTGTAACGGTACTTTAGCAGGTTTAGTGGCGATTACTGCTCCTTCTGGCTTCGTCTCAGTCAATTCTGCCGTTATTATTGGAGCAATAGCCGGAGCCCTTGTCGTAGCCAGTGTACTCTTTATCGATCGCAAATTGAAAATTGATGATCCCGTGGGAGCTATCTCTGTTCATATGGTTAATGGTATCTGGGGCGTCATCAGTGTCGGGATCTTTGCTGACGGCACCTACGGAGATGGCCTCAACGGAGTTGCCGGAGGAGTAACTGGCCTGCTTTATGGAAATGTCGGGCAGTTTGGCGCCCAATTGATCGATGCTGCAGTAGTTCTGGTTTGGAGTATTGGCTTGTCTTATATCTTCTTTAAGATTCTCAATGCGACTCTCGGTATGCGTGTGAAACCGGAAGACGAATTAGCCGGATTAGATATTCCTGAAATGGGCATGTTAGCTTATCCAGAATTCGTTATGAAGTCATCTACCGGTGAATGAACTCGGACCCACCCCACTTATAGAAGTGGATGTCTTAACAGCTGGAAAAGTTCAGACAGTTCCACTAGAATTGGCACCACCTATGGATATGAAAGGAGAATTTTCCTATGAAAAAAATTGAAGCCATAATCCGGCCGGGTAAACTGGATGAAATCAAGGATGCCCTGGCGGCTGCCGGAATCTTAGGCATTACAGTGACACATGTCCTCGGTTTTGGCAGGCAAAAAGGCTATACGCAAATTTACCGTGGTCAAGAAGTTGTTTCACATTTGCTTTCGAAGATTAAAGTAGAAATCGTCACTGTTGATGAAAAGTTAGATGAAGTTATCGATATTATCGTTAAAACCGCACGTACTGGTCAGGTTGGCGATGGCAAACTATTTATTCATAATGTGGAGGAAGTTATTCGTATTCGCACCGGCGATAAAGGTGAGAAAGCTATTTAACGATGACAAAAGATAGAGAAGGCTGATTATTTACGAATAAATAATCAGCCGCCTTTATTTTAGCTTCTCGCCAACATGGAAAGGAGAGCAGAATGTGACATTAGCTGAGCCTTTAGTAATAACTCTAGTCATCTTCCTTTTAACCTACAGCCTCATAATCACAGAAACTCTCAACCGAACCGTTGTTTCTTTAATTGGCGCTAGTTTAATACTTTTCGCTAATGTTCTAAATCAGGAACAAGCAATACAAGCCATTGACTTCAATACAATTGGTCTGCTCATTGGAATGATGATCATTGTTGGTGTAACTCGTCGAACGGGGGTTTTTGAATATATGGCTATCAAAGCCGCCAAGCTTGCTAAAGGTGACCCAGTATTGATTTTAGTGGCTCTTTCTACAGTAACGGCAATAACTTCGTCATTACTTGATAATGTAACAACGGTTTTGCTGATAGTACCTGTAACATTTTCCATTTGTTCTGAGTTGTCTATCGATCCCATACCTTTTCTTATCAGCCAAATCCTCGCCTCGAATATCGGCGGTACCGCAACTTTAATCGGAGATCCTCCCAATATTATGATTGGCAGTGCTTCCGGCCTGAGCTTCCTGGATTTTGCTCTAAATCTCTTCATCCCCATTGCTGTTACATCCTTAGCAACCATGCTGATTTTACGGGTTATCTATCGTAAAAAGCTAAAAGCATCGGAACTTGCCAGGGCTCGAATTATGGATTTGCCGGAACTCGAAGCTATAAAAGATTTTGCTTTGCTAAAGAAGTCTCTGTTCGTCCTAAGTCTGACAATTTTAGGCTTTCTATTGCATAAGGTACTCAATTTCGAACCAGCGACTATTGCCATAGGGGGAGCCACGCTTTTATTGTTAATTACAAAGGAAGAACCTGAAGATATCTTTCTGACTATCGAATGGCCGACTCTCTTTTTCTTTGCAGGCTTATTTATCATTATTGGCGCTTTAGATCAAGTCGGAGTGATTGAATGGGTTGCCAGGAGATCTATTGAAGCTACAGGCGGAGTTATTTCTGCTACGACGATGTTAATCTTGTGGTTGTCCGCTATTGCCTCCGCATTTATCGATAACATCCCTTTCGTCGCTACAATGATTCCACTTATCCAAAAGATGGGGCAAATCGGAGGAATTACAAACTTGAAACCCTTATGGTGGGCTTTATCCTTGGGAGCATGCTTAGGGGGCAACGGGACACTTATTGGAGCTTCTGCTAACGTCATTGTAGCAGGGCTAGCTGAAAAAAACGGAGTTATCCTCACGTACAAAGGGTTCCTTAAAATAGCTTTCCCTTTAATGATTTTGTCGGTTATCATTTCCACTGTTTATATTTTCGCAGTATATCTGAGGTAGTTCCAATTTATCATTAGAAAACTTCACAACCGGGCACCAAGTCTTGCCAGGATTTGTAGTGATAAAGTGTTTTAGTGAGCCCTCTGTCTATGGAAAACAGGGCTCACTTTTGCTTTTTACGGTTAGGAGGATGCGCTCATGAAGTATAACCTAAAACCTCAAGACAAACTACAAGATAAACTGAGGGATGTATTAGGAGAGGAAATGTTCAACGTTTGTCTTGAAAGCCCAGAAAAAGCAGCCGCTTTTGGATGGTTATTCTCATTTGCTATTGCAGATTTTGATCAAAAACAAGGAATATCTTCCGTCACTTCCAATGTACTTCTTGAAACTAAAGAAGAATTGGGGGAAGCGTTCTGTCTCTGGTGTTCACAGAACTCTTCAAACCTCAGGAGCCTAATAACTTTGTTAGACAAGTATGTAAACACCTATGAAATTAATAAAAAAAATAAAGAGCATCTCAATCATCTTTTCCAAAGGATTCATGGCAACAATTACAAGGCTAGGGCTGTTTCCTTGGTTAAAGCCTATAAAAAGGATCAGCCCACAAATCTAATCGACCTCTTTGAAAGAATCAACATAACCCTTGTGAGTGACCTTAAGGGGATATTCTCCCAAAGGTTATGTGCCGACGATGAATCTGATCTTCGAGGATTCATGGGATGGTTAAAGGAAGATCTTATGGCGGTTTTATGTAATGACCTCCAAAGATTATTTAATAAATCTCGAACATTAAAACTAATGAGAAGCCGTGCCATGGGATCAACACTTCATGAAATCAGTTTAGATTTAGGAATCACCCGGCAAAGAGTACGTCAAATCGAGAAAACACTGCAAAATCATTTTAATAATTATGTTGCAACGTTTTGGCCCCATTATATTCTTTCTGCCTTTGCCGAAACTATAAATTATGTTTCAGTTAACACCCTCGAAGAATATTTTGGCAGTCTATCAGACATCGTTTTCTATTGCCTAAAAGAAAGCAATTGCTCTGCCTTTCAATGGTGCAGCCAGCTTAACGGTTTTATTATTGGAGATGCGCAATGGTATTCGCGATTAAAGGACTATAAAAACGGACTATCTGAAATGCTCGAATATAACTCAGTCGACCCTTTAATCCGTGAAATTATGGTTCAGTTCTCTCTCCCTATAGATTTTAATGACACAAAAAAGATCATTCTCTCTGGGTACAGTTTATCAGGTAAAGTATATTTACGAAACAGAATCAGCCTTTCTCAAATGTACCATGCAGTCCTCGAAAGGTTTTATCCCAATGGGATCGAACTTTATAACCCTTCCGAAGCGAATTGTTTTCGTAATCATGTACGAAGATTATTCGGAGAGGTAAATCTCCCCAAAAATAACCGCGCTCTTGATGTGCGTCTAGCCGACTTTACAATCTTATGCGATCGGAGAAAGCGCATTTTGCCAAGCGGTGTTAAAGTCTCCCCGGATTTGCTGAATAAGATCCACGAAGCCATAAAGGCATCTATAAAACACGAAATTCTGTTTAAGGAACTGTTTGAAACCTTTAAAAATGAACTTTTACAAACAAGTAATATTTCAAACAGTTATTTCTTACAGGGTCTCCTGAAATATACTTTTGCTGATGAATTTGACTTCACCCGATATTCTCTAAAAAAGCGAGAAGACGATTAGGAAAAGCTAAATGTTCTAATCATTATGTTTCTCATTATTGTCATTTTCTAGATCGCCAACAATTTTTGCCGCCATAGTATAATCGATAATTCCATTGCGCGCAGCCTCTTGCAAAGCATTTCGTTGTGCCGTCAGAATAATTTGGCCCGCTTTGTCTCGCTCAGCTGCCATAATTACCTCATTTTTTAAATGAAGCTCCTTAATCAAAGCGTCTATTTCCTTCTGTCTCTCGAGTAATGCCTCTACCGCATCATGAACTGAACCCTGTCTAACGGACAGTATTAAAAAAGTCTATCGTAGAATTTCATGGATTTACGCAATCTGGCATCGCTTTTCAAGCGGTGTCAGTTTTGTTTTAAGCTGAATACGTTCATGGTT
>NZ_JBNFTW010000014.1:0-94192 GCF_049943955.1 Desulfosporosinus sp. SYSU MS00001 | reverse complement strand
TCTCCAAAAAAGTTATCTCAACTTCTTTAAAGAAGATGATATCTTGCTCATGATTTCATGATTCTTTTTGAAACTCTTGCGAGTTTCTCTCATTGGCTGTCCTTGTTGTTTAGTTTTCAAAGACCACAGCTTTTTGGGCCAGAAAAGTATTTTAGCATTTTAAACTTTTGTTGTCAATAACCAATTCTGATTGTTATCCTTAATCAGTCGCTTGCCCAAATTCGACTGGAAGTTTATCTTAGCATGTTCGGCCTACCTTGTCAACAGCTATTTAAGAGTTATAAAAATTGGTTCGCCGTTTGGCACTCAAGTAGGTTTTCGACCGCTCATCTGGTATTGTTGGGCGTTCTGCATGGGCCATGAATAGCAGCTTTCAGAGTGTCTGTTTTCTTAAACTTGTAACACACTCAACGTGTTACGTACACGGAAACATAACAGACGACCTGCTCTTTCGAGTGTTCAATGATTTATTCCAGTAAATCCTCTCGTTATTATTTAGGATCGATCTTTTTCATTTCTTCCATCAACTTTTGAATTGCCTTTTTTTCAATCCTAGATACGTAAGACCGCGAAATCTCAAGGACTTTAGCAATCTCTCGCTGGGTTCGCTTGGGACTGTTCATAAGACCGTAGCGCAACTGAAGCACCATTTTTTCTCTCTTGGTAAGCTTCTTAACGAGTTCTAATAACGCTTTCTGCTCCGAAGCATTTTCAACTCTAATAGAAATATCCTCTTCATTGGAACCCAGAACATCAATGAGCGAAATCTCATTGCCATAATCATTATATCTACAATTCTTTTACCTCTAAGTTTAGGTCAAAGTCACCTTTTTCAATCTCTTGTTCTCTGTGATAAATGACTCTTACTAGAACTTGTTTCAATAGTTTGTTTTGAAGAGTGACATCATTTTCAACCTTTGCTTTGACATATCCTCTAATCACCCTAGTGACTGTATCGATCCTTTTAGGTATACCTTCAGTTCTGTTAAGGTACCTAGAGTTTTCTTCCTTTAATTCCTTTAATACTTTATTTACCCTTAGTATTTCCTGGTTAAGCTTTTGGCTTCTTTCGGTATACTTCTCGATGCTATAAACTCCTTGCTCTAGAAAGGTATCTATCTTGTCAACCTGTTTCTGGAGTCCGTCCAACTGTTTCTCGGCATCGAGGATTAACTTAGGGTATAAATTATCCTCTTTTATTTTTTTATAATGAAGTTTGATTTTTTCTTCTTCTAATATTAGATCCTCCAAATAATCTTCTAGAGCTGCTAATAGCCTCTCTTCTATATATTTAAAGCTGGAAGAACGTACAGTACAACCAGGAGTAATGCACTTAACCATCCTTAACCTTTGTTCCATTGGTATATGTGCATATCTTTTTCCTGTTGATGTTTGCATAACCATTTTATGCTTACACCCCCCACATTCGATAAGTCCTGCTAAGGGATTTCTCGGTGTTTTGGTTTTGGTCTGTGGGGTCAAGTTATTTTCTAAGATATTCTGTGCTTTCTTAAATTTAGCTTCATCTATAATAAACTCATGTCTTTTCTCAGCCTCAATCCATTCCGACCGATCAAGACGATAACCAATTCCCTCTTTTTTATCCCTAAAGGTCTTCTTCCACTGAATTTTACCGATGTACACTTCGTTTTTTAAGACACTTAAGACCGTCGACGGTATCCAGTCTTGCTTTCGAAGTGGTGACTTAATTCCCAACTCATTTAGTCTATCTGCAATCTTGGTTGAACCCATTGGGTTGCCTTCCTCATCTCCATCAACATACCAGTCGAAGATCATCTTGACTATTTTAGCATCGTCATTAGGGACCAGAATACTATCAGAGTTTTTGTTATAGCCGAACGGAGGTTTTGCTCCAATATATTTGCCTTCTAAAACTGATTGAACCCTCCCCCGTTGCATACGACGTGTGATTATTTTCAGTTCCCGTCTAGCCATAAAGGACTCAAACTCAGACCATTCTTCATCAAGTTCATCATTCAGATCATACACTTTCCGTGGTGTAATAATTAAAGTATTCGAAAGTTTAAAGGCTTCTTGAATTGTTCCTTGATCTATCATATTACCACGGCCAAGACGGTCTACATCCATACACAATACGGCCTTGTATTTTCCGAGTTCTACATTTTCTAAAAGTCTTTGCATTTCAGGCCGATAAGCAATTTTCTCTCCAGATACTACTTCTTGATATACGTTCTCATCTTGGATTAATATCTTATGCTTTGTAGCATATTCGAAGAGTGCCTTTCGATGCTTTGATAGTGTTTCTCCTTCACCCCGAGCTTCAGCTTCTTGGTCAGCTCTTGATTTTCGTAGATACACTGCAATTCTGTCCATACCTTCAATTGACACGGCCATCCTTATGCCCCCTTAACGAGGTGATGTTATTTCTTCACCATTATATCTACATTGTAGCATAAGTTTGCTTCTAATATATAGAGACAACTATTCCGTAATTTGGCAATATATATAAGCACACCTAGAACTTCCGAACTCCCTTCATAAGTTAATGTATTGTGCTTTTAGCCATGTTACGGTAATTGTACCAATATTTTATTATGGGCATAAATATTGGAAACTCGATTATTACGTTTAGCAACAAATTCTCATGCTATAATTTAGGTAGTCCCAATGTAAAACCCAGTATTGCTACACATTTTAGGGATTAAGTCAAGATACGTCCTTAATAAGTGATAGAGAGCATTCATTCACGAGACATAGATGGGTTTCAAATTGAGAGGAGATATATATGAAAAAGATCAGCAAAGTTATGGCATCTTTAGTTATTTCAAGTTTGACACTCACAATGGTTCCCTTCAATGCATTTGCAGTTGGTACTGGATTAAACATTACCCCAACTCGAATAGCTGGCACAACGGCTGTACAAACAGCAGTTCAAATTGCCGATCAAGAATTAAGATGGTGGGGTGACCCTAATGCATCAACACCTTATCTCCTTAGTGGTACAGCAGTACTTGCATCCTCAATGTCTTATGGTATGGTTGATGCTTTAACAGCTGGCCCCCTGGCAACATCCTTGAAAGCTCCGATCCTTCTGCAGGGGCCTCAAGACAAATTAGATCCTGACACTAAAGCTGAACTCACCAAACTGAATGTTACAAAGGTTTATGTAACCAGTGGGACGGCTGTAATCAAACAAAGTGTTATCGATGAGCTAAAAGGGATGGGCATCACAGTCGTTCCTCTCGGTGGATTCGATAAATACGAAACATCCGTCAACATAGCCAAACAAATGACTGGTGTAACTGTAGTTGCTGTAGCTAACAGCATCCCAGATGCACTCTCCATAGCCCCAATAGCTTCTGCTAACAATGAGCCGATCCTCCTGACGGAAAAAGATGTTGTGCCAACGAGTGTTGCTGGATATTTAGCATCTACCACAGGATCTGCAATCACTTCTTCTGATATCATCGGGGGGACTGGTGTAATTAGTGATGCTGTCAAAAATAAGTTTCCTATCCCAGCTCGTCACTGGGGCAACACCAAATATGATACAAATAAGCAAGTCATTCAAGACTTTAACTCAGTACTCAAATATGATCACGTATTTATTGCTAACGGTGAAACTGGTATTGATGCTCTAGCAGGAGCACCACTGGCAGCTCAAACTAGCTCCCCGATTTTTCTTACAGATGGATCTCGTGTTCCCACTGTTTATGTTTATGCTGACAAAATTACATCTGCCAGTGTTCTTAGTGATGCTCTTGATGATAATATTAGTGTATCTTTGTCTTCTTCAACCTCATCCTCAAGTGTCACTACTGCTCTAGGTGGACCTGCTGTTGTTCCTGAGACCATACGTTTAAGTGGAGTTTCTATTGCTAGACCGATCATGTCTGACTTCACAGTAACAGCTTCAGGCAAAACAGTAACTCCTACAGCAATCTCCGTGGCTTATGCATCAGCAAGCTTAACAGTTCCAAAAACTGATCAACCTGTAGAATATAGTGTATCCTACAGAGGTGGAGATCCCATAGTTGCCAATACTCTAGTTGCCAGCACTTTCGTCACGAGTACAGCACCAATTAATGTTAAAGTTGGTCAAAATTTTAATATAATTTCTGGTCATTCAGGTAGCCCAGACTATTGGTTCGATTATGCTCCGAATAATGACCCAATAACATTAATTCAACAAGTTGGTGTTCCAGCTGGATCTCCTGCTGCCATCGGATCAGGAGGATACCTAGTATCGACTTTTCAAGCTACTCAAACAGGGACCTATAAAGTTCAATATACTAATTTCCCTAAAACTAAAACAATTGATTATATAATAAACGTCAACTAAATGATTATTGACACGAAAAAAGTCGGGACTGCCGTTACAGCAGCCACCGACTTTTCTTTGACCTATATGCCATTAGCTTAGATCGAGCAGGGGCTTGATCGAACCAGGGCATCTTCATGCCAGCCCACCACAATGAGCCGTTGAGGAAGGATCGGGCATAATGTAATCACATGTGGATAACATTTTTTAAAAATACCCACCATATGTGTTTAGAGCTTCTATGCTTCCTACATAAGTTGTGACATTCGAGTCGTGACTGATTTCTATGGTTAGTTTGATCAGCAAAACGGGATGCATGCTTTAGTACAGTAAAGTGGGAAAGCAGTCGATAACTGGACGTAATCACCCCAGGTCGGCTGCTTTTCCTGATATGGATGCCATTGCAAAGTGATTCTAATTTAGGGATATTTGTTCATAACCTAGAAATCTGGCATTTGAGTGACACAAAGTTTGAGCAACTCTTTGACTATGAAATGGCCTTCTTTGAGTTAACTAGATAACGACCATTAGTCATTACTGAATCTAAATAATCGTCGTCAAGCAATTTTAACAGCCCCCACCTATCCGTATCAAGATACAAGAGCTTTTCTACTCCGTCTTCTTCTATAACTTGAATGTCTAATCCATAGTGGTCAATTGTCCTTCGTAAGTCGGCCATTGTTAGATCTCGAAAATAGGGTTTACTAGCTACGTTATTTAATTTGGCTAACATATTTTGATTTCCAATACAATGATTATGAAACTCCGTCCATCCAGATACTGGTATCTTGGAGGCTATTGTTTCCAATATAGTTTCTGCATTTGCCTTAAGACCCTCGTAGTAATCAAAAATTAGTTGAAAGTAATATGTATTCTCAACAAAAATACTTCCATTGAAATAGAAACAGTCAATCTTATCATCAAACAGTAATGTCTTGTATTCCAACCTATCAAAGATTCCATTGTTTAATATGGCAGCAAATAATCCACTACGTGTTAGTTCTTTTTTACTGTTGTATTTTCGAAAAAGAATAACCCTATCTCCGATGGAATTACTAAGCATAACGAAATAGTAGGATAGTTTATTTAGAAATTTCGTCTCATCTAAATCGAATGGTTTTATGTCAGAGGGTATGGATTTAATGACATCATTGAGTGACGTATTTATTTCCTCAGTGACCGTTAGATACTCAATTTCATGAGCATCGGCTTTGTACCCAGCATTATATTCCTTTAATTCCTTCACATTGTCAGTGATTGCCTGGGAAATACTTTTGAAGTATTCCCTAGTAAAACTTCTAAACACATCGGCAAGTGATGTGCCTAGTCTTACATTTCTGTATTCACGGTCCCCCTTTTTATGAGCAACTAAAACTAAGCTTACTAGGACATCACCTTCTAGGACCTCTAGGCATCTTTTAATTTTCTCCTTCATTCTGTTTTACCTCCAAATAAACATTTCTATGTAAATTGACAGCACGAAGGATCTCATTAACACGTACTTCACTGTCTTTTGATATTAAAGCTAACGTAGCCCCTTCAACATTTTTTACCTCGTATATGTGGAATCCTGCAATGTTAAGCAAGGGGTTGATGTAAAGCAAGTTGGAATTAATATATAAAACTGCAAGGATTACAAACATTATCAATAGGGATGCCCAGTTATTTAAGGAAGTCAGGTCTATGCCAATGAAGGGAATGATATAGGTTACTATATAGCTAACAGCTTCACCATCTTTATAGTTAACCTCTTGGACAGAAATGTGAATTGGTTCTATATTTTTTTTAGAAAACCTAATTAAATAAGCCAAGAAGCAAACAGAAATAAAGCCTATCCCGATGAGGCTAACCGATACCCAATAATTATTAAATCTATTCTGCATAGCAAAAATGACTAATAATGGTGCATATGAACTTAAGAACAAAATTAGTCTTACATACTGTCTCAAAACAACTCCTCCTTTGTGAGGATGGCAATTTGCATTTTAACAATATTCTCCATAGTCCCGTTAATTCCTCTAAAATTTGTAATAGAATCCCAACAATTTAAAAGAACATTGACGTCAATATAATTGGCATATAACTAGTCTTATACGACACTTTATGTTATAATTAAGCCCTAAACATAGCAAATGAGGTGCTCTAATGGAGGAAAAAAGTGTCGTAAAAGTCATCGATGAATTTCTGGTTCACATTTTGGATAAAGGCAAGAGTCAATTGACGGCCAAGAACTATAAGCACTCACTAGAGATGTTTAACCACTGGCTCATTGACAACGATGGTGATCTGGCTAAACTGACTAGGGTTGATGTTCAACTGTTCATTCAATACCTAGAGGCCAAAGGCAACAGTGCCAGCACGATCAATAACCGATTTGCTGCAATATCTCAATTTGCTCGTTTCATTGGAAGCCCTAATATAATCGAGAATATCAAAGTACCACAAGTCCGTCAAGCTAGAAATATTGCTCCTGAATCGTTAGAACGTACTGAACGGAACACTCTGCTTCGTGAAGTTGAGAGAAACAATAACCCCCGTGACATTGCCATCGTGAACCTACTTATCCGAACTGGCATCCGAGTGTCTGAGCTAGTAGCACTTAATCGTTCTGACGTTGTTATTGGAGATCGGTCTGGTTCTATCACTGTCCGTAATGGCAAAGGGAACGTATCAAGACGTGTACCACTGTCGAATGAGGCACGTTTATACTTAACTAAATATTTAGAGACTAGAGATGACATTGACATAGAATTGTTCCTCTCGAATTACCGTCAGAGGATCAGTGTTAGAGCAGTCCAACACATGCTAAGTAACTACGGTATTCACCCTCATGCCTTGAGACATACGTTTTGTAAAGAACTTGTCAGCAAAGGTATCGACATATCAACTGTAGCAGACCTTGCAGGGCATGCCGACATAAACGTCACAAGACGATATTCCAAGCCCACAGAAAAAGACTTAGAAGAGGCAATTGATAAGGCATTCTCCTGATCGGGGAATGTCTCCTTTTTTAGCAGCCATTTATGTCAATGAAAAAGTGAATTACTGCAAGTGACTTTTTGACGGCTATTATGGCCCTTTGGAAAAACTATTTTGTCTAAGGTAACTGCATGTGACATACGAGTAACCTAATTGCAATGCCATTTCATGGAGAGGGGATGCCACCGTCAGTTAAGAAATACCCCTATGCCATTTTTTGTTTGCCTAGTGCCAAAAGAAGATTGATGCTGATTCTAATATACACCACTGCCATCCTACGGTAATCAAACCTATGAGATGCATGCCACCCTATTGACGTGAAGGCAATTAAAGGAATGTGATGAACCGATTTTTATATTTTTTTAAGTAGAAAAGATCGGCCCCCCTGGTTTCTCACAAAATTAACACGTCTGAATCTTAATCTTTAAATATAACTTTGAGATTTACCTGGTAATATATCTACCCTGACAACATGGATAAGCCCATGATCCGTATTGATTGTATCTGGAATTTCAGGTTTTTGATCTTCGTCATACCCATCAAAGATAACAAGGTATCCCTCTGATACGGGACTATTTTTTATGTAATCGGTTAGCTGACTAACAGCACCTTTTTTGTGCTGATCCCCGTATATGACTGCTTTAACAGGATAGGTAGTTTTTTCGATAACCTTTATCTCAATAGCATAATAAGAGGGAATGAAGTTTGGACGTATGACATAGATATCAATTTCTCCCCTACCTCTAGGGACTTCTTCAAGTATGTCTGCCTCTTGTTCTAATGCTGTGATTAAATATGTTTTAAGATTAAGTTTTCCAATCTCCTCTGGGTTTTCTTTGAACTTCTTGCTTGCTATACTTTTCCAAAAACTTCTAAAAATACTCTGGGAGGTCACCATTTTAGAATAAGAGTGTAAAATATCTAGAAACTTTATAGATTTATAGACAATCAAGCCCGACTCTGTTTTTTCCTCTGAATATACCTTCCCGATAAATTTTCGGGTTGGTGTCTCTACATAAATTCCCTTAGTGTTACTACTCTGATTAACAGTAGCTTTAAGCATTTCAACAGAGTCAACTATGCTACCCTCTACAGTAGTTTGGGAAAGCTCAGAATAGATTTCTTCTACTTTATTTAACACTTTGAACTCTGTAAGATCTTCAGTTAATAATATTTTTACTAAAGAATGAATTAGAGGTTCTTCCTTGGCTCTTTCAAAGTCCTTAATCTCATTACATGCTGTTTTTTCCTTTGCAAGCTGATAGAGATTTGAAGTACCCTTTACTAATTGATTATCAGGAAACTCCTCACTTATATGCCTAAATTCCTCCAGAGCCTTTTGCAAATTGTATTTTGGCCCTTCGAATGATTTCATAGTTTTGTATAAACTAGCTTGATAACTTGTTCCAAATAATCTCATAGCCTCTTGGATTGGTCGTATATTTTCCTGGAAATATAAGCTAATTGATCCAAGGGCCTCTGTCATCGGCCTTATATTTACTTGGTAATATTGAGCAAACGTTCCTATTGCCTCTTGAATCGGTCTTATGCTCTCTTGGAGAGATAGACTAATTATTCCCATAGCCTCTTGGATCGGTCTTATTTTCTCTTGGTAATTTAATCCGAATATCCTAATACCTTCTTGAATTAGCTTCATATCGTCTTGTAATGTACTACTTTGAATTTTAGGAGTGGGACTTATCGTTTCTAAACATCTACTGCTCATAAATGGTTGAATAGGCTTTATCGTTTCAAGATATCTACTGCTCATAGCTGTCTGAATTGGACTTATCGTTTGAAGATGTCTGCTGCTCATGGCTGTTTGAATGGGACTTATGCAACTGGGGTAAATTGAATTTATTAAAAAACGGTTTCTATTTTCGAGATAATCATATGGTAAAGTAGGTCTAATTGAATTTAAAACTTTTGTAGCATTCTGATAGTAGTTTGAATTAATAAAATCATATGTAGAATTTCTATAAAGATCATGTTTATCTTTTAAAACTTTGGTAGAATGCATCGGATTAGAAATCTGTGTCTCTCCTTTACATTCTTTTAGCCATCTATAAAGTGTAGAAGGAGCTACCGAATTAGTTTTACAAAAATCTTTCACTGATTGCTCACTTTGGTAATATCTATCTATGATATCCTGTTTCTCAAATTTGTCATATTTTGGCATACGTATCAAAATCTCCAATACATATTGCTATTTTAATGGGATCTCTTTCCATTTCGTCAAAAGACAAGGAAATCCTCCTTCAGGTGACAGTATTTGTGAGGCAACAAATATAACGAAAAACTACCTCCCACCCAGCCACGGTCAGTTAAGAAACGACCCCATTGCCTTTTACCTGTCCCTAGTGCAGGGGAGATACGTTCACTAATAGTTTAGACACGACCCTTCTCGATCTTGTCGGAAGTACACGCTTCACTGTCGGATGATAGGGCCACCCTATCAACGTAATCTCTATTCCTAAAGAGTGGGTACCTTTTTAAAATTCTTTTTGTAAAAAAACTCGGCCTCCCTTCCGATCACAGCTACTCTAACCATCAACCCCATACTTCATCGTGTGGGGCTGCTCTCAAATAAAAAAATAAGTCACCTCTCAGCATTGTTAGTTTGAGGGTGACTTTTGGCATTTTATAACACGTCATAGGTTGTATTGAGCTGTCCTAACATGAGACTCTCTTATTACTATTGTTACTTGTTAGGACTTAAAAACAGTTCTATACAATCATGCTTCCTTCACGACAAAATCGATCCGATGCAACTCCTCAAAGTATTGCATGTACACATAGACATGTGCTGGAAATGCCAGTGCTAACTTACGTCTCTGCCCGATATCAGCATGAGGCATCAAATCGAACAGTCCTGCTGTAAAACCTCCAGCCTTCCCAGCAAGATACTCATTGTACTGGATCTTGGCTGCAGCAATATCGGACTTGTAAACGGTAATCGGCATATGAACGTCTCCTTCCTCATAACCCTTTTTCGTTACACGATAACGATTAAAGAAAAAGGTAAGGTGCCTAGTGCAAAAAAGCAACGTCTCGGAGGTAATAACCTTTAACTGAACGTACAATAATCACTGATGCACGTAAATACTCTGCCCCTGACCGTAATATGAATCATAAACATGCCCGTAAACAGCTCCACATACGTCCTCGTAGATCTCAGAAGTGAATACCTTAGGTAACCCTTGGTCAAGTATTTCCTCGATGGTAACTCGTACCTGTGCCCGTGACTGTTGACGTTTTTTCCAATCAAGGACTAGCTTTTCCTTCTTCAATTTTTCTAGCAAATCACGAGCTACCTTTTTAATCTGTTTCTTTTCCTTTTCACTAAGTTTCAATTCTGGTCTTATGAGAATGTCGAAGACAGCAAGTTCCTCTTCCGTTAATTGCTCCGTCATTGCACGTTTGTCTTCCTGATTTAGGTCTTGGGCAAACTTAATTAGATCAGCAAAGAGCTTCTCAAGGTTCTTGCTACCAGCATTATACTCATCAATCATTTTCTTAAACTTATCCACATAATTGACCCTGGTCTTGTTATAAGGAACTATTTCCCTCAACTTGGCATTAATGGCACTTTTCAGCCTCTCAACTTCTGTGTTCTTTCTAGCCTTTTTGAAGTGCTCCTTAAGCTTCTCAAAGTCAATATTACTAAGGTCTAATGTCTCACTTTTGTTAATTACATAGGTATCAGCAGTGATCGATTCATCAAGAAGGTCTTGGACAACTTCCTTTAGTTGGTCCATTTCTTCATCGTCTTGATCAGTTACTGGTCCTGGTCCTATCTGTATGCCAATCTTCTCGGCAATAAAGACATATAGCCTAACTCTTGTTATAAATTCATGAGCATCCCGATCAGGGAGGATGGCCTTGAAGAGTTTAGCCACTTTACTGACTAGAGATAGGAATTTTCTTTTTAATACGTCTTTGCCCAGTATAAACTCGACAGCATCGTCAACCAGCTTAATTTTATCATAACCCTGGGCATCTATTATCTTCTCTAAGTTAATGCCTAGCATTTTACATAAGCAATTTGTTTCTTCAAGTTTCACCCTAAGCTCCTCGACCAATTTACCTTTGCCCTCAACGGGATTTCCTCCTCCCGTGGGGTTACCGTAAATTGCTAGAGCCTTCTGCATATTCCTAAACACACCAATATAATCCACAATCAGGCCGTTGTGCTTGCCTTTGAACACACGGTTAGCACGAGCAATTGTCTGCATGAGGTTATGATTCTTCATTGGTTTGTCTAAATACAACGTCGAAAGGCTTTGGACGTCAAAACCAGTCAGCCACATAGAACAGACGAAAACTATTCGTAGAGGATCATCTGAGTTCTTGAACTTCGTCCCTAAATCATCATTTTTGTCTATTATCCGTTTACGGTGTGGAATGATGTCCAGTTTCTTCTTTTGAAAGGTTTCTACCTCGTTTTGACTTTGAGAGATAATGACTGCCATATCAGTCAATTCCATGTAGGTAATCTTTTTCTGGATATTTTCCCGATCTTGATGTGGACAAGTTTGTAGTTGATCCTTCAGTTTATCTATGTAAAGCCCCCAATGCTTCTTGACCTTGTCATACATCTTGACAGTCGTAAATCTGTCAATGGATATAACCATTGCCTTGCCCATAAAACCACGACCCATGTAGTGGGAGACAATGTCTTCTGCAATCTTCTCAAGCCTATCCTCACGAGTAATTAAATGGTATTCACGGACAAACTCCTTTTGCAGCCGTTTATCTTGTTCTTCGTCAGTATAGTCCAGTAGCTCATCCAAGCCCTCTTCAAGGTCATCGTCAGCTAATTGTAACTCTGGGATACGGTTTTCATAATAAAGTGGAACTGTTGCCTTATCCTCGACCGATTGACTGAAGTTGTAAATACTAACGTAATCACCGAAAACATCCTTGGTTTTTTCCTCACCAGCCATGAGGGGAGTTCCAGTGAAGGCAATGAAGGAAGCATTAGGCAAAGCATTTCTCATGTTCCCTGCTAGATTATCATATTGGCTCCTATGGGCCTCATCAGTAATAACAATAATGTCACTACGGTCTGATAGTTTTGGATAAGCTTCACCTTTTTTTGTCCCAAACTTCTGAATGAGAGTAAATATATTTCGGTGATCTTCTTTCAGTAGCTTTTGAAGATGCTTCCCACTTGTTGCCTGGACGTGTTTTTCAGTTACGGCACCAGCACTTTCGAAGTTCTTATAGATTTGTTCATCAAGTGCCTCACGGTCAGTAATTATTAAGAAGGTCCAGTTGCCAGGCAGTTTTCGAAGTATTTTCTGTGAGAAGAAAATCATCGAATAGCTCTTGCCACTACCTTGAGTGTGCCAGAACACCCCAAGTTTACCCCTGTTTTTACCCATTTGTTTCACTGCTTCGATGGAGTTATTAACCCCAAGGTACTGGTGATTCTTTGCTATGATTTTGATAAGTTTGCCCTCAGCATCACTGAACAACGTGAAGTTTTCCACTATGTCCAGTAGCCTAGTCTTTTCACAAATACTCCTTATCATAGTCTCTAAAGAGACAACACCTGTTTCACCTTCACTATTAATCTTCTTCCATTCAGAGAAATACTCCCAAGTGGCTGTAATAGTTCCAGCCTTGCTCTGGCTACCATTCGAGAGGATCACCACGGCATTGTACCAGAATAGTTGAGGAACGGTATTCTTGTAATCACGGAGATTGTCATTATAGGCATTTTCAAGCCTTCTATGAGCAGCTTTTAATTCGATGAAAATAAGAGGTAGCCCATTAACAAAGCCAATTAAGTCAGCCCTACGTTTATACATCTCCCCAGAAATCCAAAACTGTGAAGCCAGGAAGAAGTCGTTATTCTTAGGCTCATTCCAGTCAATGACTTGAACGGTCTCCGAAACTTCCTCACCATTTTCATCCCGAAGAGTGACATTGACCCCATCTTTAAGTAGTTTATAAATTTCACGATTGGCATTAACCATACTCATTGAGCTACGATCTCGAATTATTTCTTCGATGGCAAGATTAATAGCCTCAACAGTGAGTTGCCCGTTAAGTTTGATGAGTGCAGCCTTTAGACGTGGGACAAGAACTACTTCCGTAGTAGTTTCCCGTCCTAATGTACTATTTACCCCGAAGCTTTCTGTGTAACAGTTTGCAGTAGTGTATCCTAGTGCTTTGAATAATGCTATGGTTGGTTGTTCGACTAAAGCATCTTCGGTGTATTGCTGATGGTCGGTAGTCACAGCAACATCCCCTTGTATTGAATTAGTCCTCAAAAGGGACTTTAATATTCAATTCTTCTATGTTCAATTCCCCCAAAATGAGCCTAGGGAGTAAAAGATCACGTGATTGAGAAAGACACTTATTTGAAGCTGTAAATAATTTTATTTCCTTCCACATAGGTTCAACTATTTTACAAAATCTCAGAGCTATTTCTGCAGATGGCTGTATCATTTTCAAATTGAATACATCGTCTTTAGTGACGGAGTTAAATATAGCCCCATTGCCAATGGAATCTTCTAGCTGAAACTTATCTTTAAGTTGGAATAGCACAAAAAGTTGTTGATCATTCTTGGAACGGATAGAAGAAAGGCCACGTCCTATACCGATATGTTTATCAGCTATGTTAATTCTGCCCACTGGTGCTCGAACACTAAAGAGAATATCATCACTTTCTGCTTCTCTTGTAACAGCAGTACAGTAGATTTTATCATTTGGAAAATGAACCCCAAAATTAGCTACACCCTGATGAAAAGGTAATCCTTTTCCATCCTCATTATAAAACTCCGATTTTGGAGATTGCCCCATTATTATACGGCATGTATTTCCAATTTTTTCGATATTCCAACCTTCAGGTATCATCCCTAATTCAGACTCTACCATTCTAAACTTTTCATGTCCTGGGAAACGGAAATTGATGAACCACTGACGATATATCGACTGTGCCATTTCCTCAAGAATTTTGATACGACGGGTGTTGGTTTCAATTAAATCATCATAAGTTGCAAGAATCGAGACAATTTTCTTTTGAGCATTAATACTCGGCAAATTGATAGGTACCCTAGAAACTATATCTTGATTTAATGAAGCCATAGTGGCTCCATGTGAGCATTGATTGAACATCCATTGCTTGTGTTGATTTGACAAGAGTGAATAGGAAACAAACCTTGAGTCAACTTCATTGCTATTAAACCTTAAACGAATACAGTCGGAACCTTGAAACCAGTCCCCAAATTCCTCGGTTATGAAAACATGACGATCCACTGCACCCTTACGACCAAAAACGATGTCTCCTGGTTTTAGTAGGTGTGATGAGAGACGTTGTACTGTTTCATCCGAAATAAATTCTAACTTATCCTCCTTAATTGTTCCGTAACCAATATTACGAACATTAATTACTGGTGTACCTGTCTCGACGTAATCACTTGCATGAAGTTGGGTTCCAAATGGCCCAGTTTTGATTTCTGCTTTACCTTGCTTGACAAAATCTCCGATAATATAACTTTTAATATTAGCCATTTATCGGTGCCCCTCCGAGTATCATTGCTATATTATGGGATATGGTTTTCTCCAATTCCCAAGCTGTTCGGTTCAATGAATCAAATTCTTCCTTTAATTCTTCTAACCGTTCTTGGAAGTTAAAGCTATCAACTATCCTATTAGTCACTCCCACATATCGTCCAGGATTCAAACTCCATCCCTGAGCCTCTATTTCGTCTAATGTTGCTGCCTTGCATAAACCCAAAACATTTATATACTGTCCATTAGGAAAATGCTCTTTAAGCAATTCCTCACTACCATTAACCGTTTCTATGACTTCCCTACGATATAACCGTACAATGTTAGCAATAAACTCAATTTGCTGAGGTGCAAATTCACGGTGGGCACGATCCACTTGGGTGAAAATGTTTCTGGCATCAATAAATAATACAGTATCTTTTCGGTCAGTAGTTTTCTTGCCTTTATCAAAGAACCAGAGTGTGCAGGGCAATGTAACATTGTGGAAGAAATTATTACCAATTGAGATCATTACATCAACTACTGGGTTAAGAATAAGCTTTTTCCTTATTTCCATTTCGGAACCACGAGCATCACTTGCAGAGTTGGCCATAACAAACCCAGCACGTCCATTTTTATTTAAGGCACTGTAAAATTCTTGAATCCAGAGATAATTTGCATTGTCATTTGAGGGCATGCCAAATGGATACCGTGGGTCATCTTTGATCTTGTCTTTGCTAACCTTGTCCACGTTAAAAGGGGGATTAGCCATTACGAAATCAAACCTGCCCTTACAATTGTGCAAGTTCTCATAATATGTGTTTCCTTGACGAATATCACCAGCCAATCCATGAACAGCCATGTTCATCTTGCACAGTCGGACGGTTTCTGCTACTTTTTCTTGTCCGTAAACCATTATTTGTGCACTCGGATTTTGATGATGGTTCTTAACGAAACGTGCACTTTGAACAAACATACCCCCTGATCCACAGGCAGGATCTAAAATACGACCATTATATGGCTCAATTACCTCAACAATCAGCTGTACTAACGAGGTTGGTGTAAAGAACTCTCCACCCTTTTGACCTTCTGCACTAGCAAATTTCCCAAGAAAGTACTCGTAAATCTTTCCAAAAACGTCTCCCTCGATATCCATCTCAATTTTAGAAAAGGTCTTCAGCAAAGCAATAAGGGTTTCGTTTTCAAGACGATTATACGTCTTAGGCAGTACGTCTTTAAGTTCCTCGTTTTCGGACTCTATAGCTTTCATTGCATCGTTGATGGCTTTACCTATATTTTCACCCTCTGGGAGATAAAGCAGTTTAGAAAATCGTGCTTCTTCTGGCACATACATAACTCCTAAGGCTTGATAATCATCCTTACCTATTTTACGTCTTCGGCCAGTGTCTTTAAGTGCCAATTCCTTTTCAGCTAAAGAAAACTTGAAGTCGGCAAATCGTAGAAAGATCAGTCCTAGAACTGGAACAGAATACTCATTAGACTTAAGCTTTGAGTTTGCCCGTAGTTCATCAGCTGAAGCCCATAATTCTTTTTGAATGTCGTTTATGTTGATGGACAAGTGATTACCCTTCTTTCCCATGAGCTATTGCAAATTCAGTAAACTAATATATTCTACATTTTCCTACGTTAACCTGCAAAAACCTAAAAATTTACAATGTAAAAGATGCCCATAAAAAAGATGCCCGTTAATCGGACATCTGCTAACAACACGACTTAGAATAATGTTTAACGTCAATAAATGCTACAAGGGTTTTTCCGTCCTAACAAGACACTATATTAATACTATTGTTACTTGTTAGGACGTAAAAACCCCTATTACCTCACTTATCAGATCACTTGAATCACGACAAAAACTTTGGCAATTATAAATAATCCCTTTACTGCTGGACTGTCGGCTGAAAGCATGATATCCGAGAAATTTTTACCTTCAACAAGGCTAGTACGAAGCTCTCTTTTTCCATTAGTTACTATTCAAAATACTCCTTGAGAAAGAGCCTTACAGCAGTAGCAACAGTTTCTGATTTATCAATATCAGTGTCCTTCTTGAACTTGGTTAACATTTCATCAACGTCCTCTGGCAAGTGAAGCCCTACTAACACCTTACTACCCTTCTTCTTACTAGCAATGAGGGCAGCAAGTGGAGAATCTTCTTTTATCTTCCCAACTGGCTCATTCACTTGTTCCCCGACTAGCCCCCGATTACCATCTTGTTTATTATCTGCCTTCTTAGATGTCCCTCTAGTATTACTTTTTGTTGACACGATATTTTTCCTCCCGTTTTTAGAAACCGAACCAACTGATGCCGTCCACCCCTGAACACTTCTCCCACTAGAATGACATACCTCTATAGCCTCTATAATCTCAGATCAGTAGGATCAATTAAAAACCGTGGATATTAGAGTCATCCTCGGCCTTTCTTTTATGCAATTACTTTGCTTTCTTAAGTTGAAGTATCTCATCATCGTGTATATTTAGTTTCCTGGCAGCAATTCTAGCTTCATATTGTAACTCCTCAATTTGTGTGGCATGTATCTTATTTTGGGCTTCCTTCTCTTTCTTCAGTTGAAGTATCTCATCATCGTGGTAAGTGGTTTTCCGTACCAGATAATTAATATCAAGCTGCATTTGTTCAATGGAATGTACTTCTTTAATATTCTGCCTCCGAATGTGGGAAGTTTCCAGCTGTAGCACTTCTACCTTAGCCTCGATTCGATCCAACCTTTCAACTACATTTACATCGTTCTTTAACTCAGCCCTCAGCTCTCGTATCTCTTTAAACATTTTACTAAACTGATCTGCCAAAAACTCTTGAAACTTCTCGATTTCCATTCTTCTAGCCCTCATTCCTTATTTTTACTAAAATACTTTAAGTTACATCTAATATTTTTTCATTAATTAGGTATATTCAACACGAAATTTAAAATTCCTTCACTCATTTATCTTACTTAATTTTTAAATATCAATTTGCAGACACATGTTGCTCTAACATGTCGTTTACTTTCGTAAAATAATTATTTTATTAACTTTTATTGTTAGTTCTAAATATTATCTAATATATCATTTAGTTTTTTTGCTTTTACCAAGAAATATCAGATATCTCATACCAGGAACACTCTATATGAAAAATAGAAAATGACAGTTGGTAGGTGAAACTACCTTCGGTCTATTTTTTTGTCCGTTTTTAAAATTATTTTTTAATGTGAGTGACATTCGAATGAAATACGGTAATTACCTAGTGTAAGGACATATTAAATCTAAAAGCAAAGGAGAAAACGACAAACAAAAGTGAACATGCAAAAATGATTGAACCATCAACAAATAAGCAGTTTAGCTATACCCACGTAGGCTAGATTCATATTCAGTTAAAACGTCACTAGAGGCCACAGGATGCCCAGTGTTCAATGACAACTTACTCAATGAATAAAGTCTAAAGAGATTGGGCTAAAGAGCTTAGAAGCCCCTTCCGTAACGGTTCGGATATTAGTAATTATATTCTACCCACTAATTACCAAACACAGATCAGTGACTATCGTTCCGAATCTGGTAATTACCCTGTGTAAGGATAAACAAATTATGAGAAAGGAAGTCAAGATATCGAGAGCAGAACTAGCTCTAACACAGTCGTAGAAGGTACATCAGTATAGGATTGAAACGTCAAATTGTCTAAAACTTAATATGTCAGTTAACCTGACGAATATTCAGACCGTGTGGAATCTATCCAGACGGGTTTTTTGTTGCCCTTTTGAGATCAATCTTCAAAAATCCAAATGACGTTTAGCCCTGTAAAGACCGTTCCTTGAACAGGTAATTCTTTTTTGCCCAAAAATCTCAATAAAATTAAAAGGAGCTACAAGAAATGACACCGACAAAATTCTTTAAACAATTATTCGGTAGTGATTCAATCAACTTTAGAATAATTAAAGGGAAAAATACAAAACAAGAATCTGGCAACTTTGATGACCAAATGGTCGAAAAGCTAAATCAATGGAATAAGAAAAACTTTAACATTTACTTCGTCGTAAATTCTGGGGGCTACTCTAGTGTCGATATTACCCAAATCAATTCAGTCTTTATCGACTTTGATTGTGGTAAAGACCAAAACGGTGATTACCATCCAACAAATGTTGTGCAGCAATTCAAGGCTGCAAAACTACAGGTAATTGATGATTTCGAACTAAAACCAACAGCCATTATTGAAACTAGAAACGGATTCCACGTGTACTGGTTTGTGCAAAGCACTGCCACCGTTGAACAGTTTAAGGAGTGTACAGCTCGTTTGATATCTTATTTTCAATCCGATCCAAATGTGGTACGACCTTGCAACCTGTTAAGAGCACCTGGCTTCTACTGGTGTAAAGATGTTGAGAACAAATTCTTCTGTGAGATCGTTAGATTGAATGACGTTAGATACCAGATTGAAGATGTGATTGATGCATTACCAGAGGTGGTCGTTACGAAGCAAGGAAGTGAGTTATCCGTCCTAACAAGAGACTATATTAATACTAAAGTGTCTTGTAAGGACGGAAAAACCCCTAGTCACAAAGAATTAATCGAGGCTCAAGACATTTCGGCACTTCAATCACTCCTTAACCCTTCTGCAATAACATTTAATAACTATGGGGATATTTATAGACATTTGAGACAGCAAGACTTAAGCAAATTTCTTGGTATACCCACCAAAAACTTCAATTGCTTATTCCATGATGAAAACAATCCATCGGCTAACATTTATACCGATCCTAATACTGGTTATTATTGGTACAAATGTTTCTCTTGTGGGATTGTACGAGATATTATCTCAATCACAGAAAAATGGTTAAAATGCTCTACCCCCCAGGCTTTGAGATTTCTTAGACAGGTGTACAATATTAGCTTTGAGGAAACAGAATGGCAAAGAGAACAAAAAGAGATATTGGAAGAGAATAAAAGGCTCCTATATGACCATGAACGATTGAGCCAATTGGCACCAGAGACTTATAAAAGGGTGAAGAACTATATCCCCGAACTCATCATTCTAAATGACTTTGCATCAAACCATGTTGTAACCCAAAACTTTACTGACGATAATGGCAATGCCTTGTTCTACGTAATTATGAAGCAGATGGCACGGTCAATAGGCTACAAAGACACGAGAAGGCTTAGAGAGAGAATTAGTCACTTTGCCTACTTAGGCTTAGTAAACAAGCTCAGAGACGATCAAATTCCTGGATTTTTGTTGGACGAAGCTGCAGTGTATGCAAAGGCAAACAATCACCAATTCAGACGGGCCTTCTACTCTATTCCTTCTTACTGTGAGAAAAACCTGACGTTCTCCGAGAGTAAGGCTACGAGGTGGATGAAATCCAATTACACAATGGAAGGATTCAGTAGGGAGCTTATTCTCCGAAATGAAGGTAAAGAAGAAGCAGACAGGGTTTACCCTCAAATGAGCCATAAGCAAATAACCCCCTTTAATGAAAAAGTGGCCCGAGAAATTGAAGAGATTATTTGCCGAATAGTCTTCAAGGAAAAAGGTTGGACTACTCAATCTGAGGTTCTAGAACAACTTAATCTCAGATTCCGTGGAGCTAAAAAATATAAAGACGTTCAACTTAAACGGTGCCTAAACGAAATTCTAGACAAATACGGTTTGAAACGAATACGGTTAAATAAGGAACTTAAAAGTCATTTCGGGATAGCTTTCATAGGCTATCCTTTTATTATTCTCCAGAATGACGTTGTCACAAAATACCAATCCAGATATAGCATGGACACCAGAAATAAGACAATCTCCTCAAAGAATATAGTTCAACCAAAGGGGGGGGAATATCTTGAAGATTGAAGACAAGCAAATAAAACCACCTTTTGATAATTGCACACTATATAAAACATTAGATAATGGCAAAACCAAAATATGGGTATCACATAATCACAAAATAGATTACGATTCCTTATACAAGGTTATGGCTGAACTTAACGAAAAATTGGCTGGGGCTTAACACCCCAGCTTTTTTTTATGTAAAGTTGTAGATATAATGCATATGTATATTCATTCCCTTCTTTATCCATGCCAATAGGATCGTAAATGGACACTTCCCCACGGGATTTCTTCAAAGATCTCAAGTGCATCAGAATCTCGTTTTCAATGCAACGAGCAGCATACGTTGCCAGCTTTGTCCCCTTGCCGGGATCAAAGGTGTTGATGCCTTTAATTAAACCAATAGTTCCGATTGAGATTAGATCATCTCCATCCTCTCCCGTTCCGTCAAACTTCTTAACAAGATGGGCCACTAAGCGCAAATTGTGTTCAACGAGCGTATTACGAGCCTCCTCCACCTCACGAGTCATTGCAAAGGGCTGCGTTGATTTACTTTTGCTTAAAATTGATAAACATCGAGCTTCTTCATGCTCACTCAACGGTTGAGGAAAAGCATTATTATTAATATAAGAAACTAGTAAGGCTACGCCCTTAAGAACGGATAGAGCAATTGCAGTCAGCAAAAATTCAGTAAACACCCTCTCACCCCTTTCGAACCATGTTCATAACTATGCTCGAAAAAGGAGAATTGTGCTTTTCCACTAAATAATTAAGTTACTTGACTAATTAAAGAAGATCTTTAAGGGTGAAACATTTTCTCAGGAGAATCCACCCCGATTGAAGAATTCATAAAGGATTGTTTCTCGGAAGAATTGTTTGAAAACCCATTGAGAATGGTAGCCGTCAATTTCAAATCCACCCGCATGTTCCCTTGTGAACCAGCAAGATTTATACTTTTGATTCCCATACGTTGTCCCCTTCCGAATTGTAAGTCATGAATAAAAGACAGCAAGTCTGTCGTTTTCCCTAAACAACTTAAACTAATTCCCATCTCTTGATATAAACCTTTATTCTGAGATTGATCAAAAGAGATTGATTGGGGATTAACTCCATGTTGTTTAGCCAACGTATAAAGTTCAACCATTAGTTCCGGTTTATCCAGGCGACTGGGGAGCTGTTTTTTTAATTGGAGGACTCTATTTTCCAGCATTATAATATCCTTCTGAAGACTTGTTCTATCCTTTTGATAGTTTAATAATTCCTGATACTGATTTTGCAAGGATTTCAAACGCTGATTGTTATTTTGAATGACCTCCCAATGGGGCAGAAGAAGAAATTTACTATAAGCATAGCAAATCCCGAACATAATTATCGCCGCAAGAATTATACGCTGCAATTTCTCTTTTTTCATTTGTTCGGCTCCTTGAGTCTTTAAATATTGCAAATAAACTTTTACTTCAATACCAAATTTAGATTTAAACTTTGAACTTGGTCTTGTAAGGAAACCGTCTGAAGATCAACATTCTGGAACATCCCTGAATTGCGCAGACTAACCCATAAACGTGCTGCGTCAACTGGAGTAGGAACGCTTACGCTTATAGCCACGCTATTTTCTTGGAAGGAAAATGAGTTCACAACCGTTCCAACCGGTAGTGTGCTTCTCAAGGTTTCGAAAATAGGCTCAGGATCGCGAGAATTTTTTTGTATTAGATTTAGGGTCTGTTCCTCAACTTTAACTTCGCTCTTTAATGTTTTCATACGGTTAACCTGATTGGAGATTTCACTAAGAGAAGAAATCTTTTCTTCAACACCGGCAATGTCTCGATTTAATTTATAGTTCCAAAACCAGGGAGTACTTCCGATAACCCCTAAAATCAGGAGAAAGCCAACTCCCCAAGTGATGATTTGAACTTTTAGCTTAAAAGGACTGGCAGATTCTCGAGTCAGGCTGTCAACCCAACATTGAGCGAAGTTGAATTCCTTCTTTTCCCTCATGTTAGCCCTCCCGCATGGCCAAACCATAAAGAGAGCCATATTTCATACTGCTCTTCTGGAATGTTTTGGCCTTCCGACTAAAACGAGGTTGCCAACCATTAGGAAATCCTGCCTGAGTAGGAATTTCTAAATTGGATTGAAAAATTTCTTCTAAGAAAGGAATGTCTGAATATTCGCCGGTAATATAAATTCGGTCGATGGATTTACCAAAATGCCTTGCCGCAAAAAAACTAAAAAATTCAGCCAAAGATTGCAAAACATTGCCAAGGGTTAACTCAATTTCTCCTTTTGTGCAAGCATGCTGCTTTACTGTCTGCAAATCAAAGTTTGTCGCTTCGGATTCTCCGGTCCCAAGTCCTTCAGAAGCCCTACTCAATGCTGTTCTAAGGTTCTTCAAGTTGTCTGAAGCGACCTCTATATCGGAATACAAAAAAAACATGCCGTGCTCTAACAAAACAAATTCCGCCCGCTCTGGATTTAAATCAACAATTGCCAAATCTAAGGAGGTCTCCTCTTCAACCTTAGCTTTATGGACCTCCTTACTAGTTAACTTTGAGTAGAGCCTTGCCAAACCATCTGCAGCTAAATCCACAACTTTCGGTCGTAAGCCGATTTCTTCCCATTCCGTCCATAACTTTTCCCACTGGTACCTGGGAATTGCAGCCAGAAGAACCCGTTGCCGCAGTTCACCCTCTTCGGAAAATCGCTCCAGCAAGCGATAATCAACAACATAGTCCGCTATATTTAAGGTGAAATACTGTTCCACTTGCTCAGTCAAAAGCCTGTTCATATCGTGACTCGACAAAAGAGGAAGAGTAACCATTCGTGTAATTACTCCTGGGCAAGAAACCGCGAGACGAAGTTTACTGATAGGTACATGGTTATTGTCAAGCCAGTTTTTTAAGAGGCCTGTTCTTCTATTCTGCAAACGTTCCTCTTGCCAAAACTTCTCTTCAAGAGGCTTCCCTACTGTGCTTCTCTCTTCACCGGGAACTTCTCTTACAACACCTTCATTCTGTTCCTTCGAGGATCCAGATTCAATTTCGCTATGATATTCGAACAACTCAAGAATATCAAGCTTTAGTTTGTGAAAGGCCACTTTGGCAACAACACAGTTATTTTCCCGAATAACTGCCAGCCATTGTTTTTGTTTATACACCGTTGATCTCCTTCTTGCTCTTAATGATATCTAAGGTCATATATGTTTCTTAACCGTTAGAGATTATTTCCTTTTCCCACAGAAGTCCTTTGCCATTTTTGTCATTGCTGCCGGAATCCGAGGCCGTCGGATTAACCGTTAGATAACCCGTTCCAACCTTCCCCCCATAACTGGCTGTGATAGGAACTGTTTTCGCTATGGGGATTGAGATGGGCGTAGATTCACGGATTATACCTGTAACAACATCGGTTCCTTTTCCTGTTGCAACATTGCCCTTCTCCGTTACATAGTTTGGATCTGTACTGTTCCATGTCGCTAAAGTAGTTACATCCTTTGTCGAACCGTCAGAATAAATCGCCTTTGCCTTATAGCTCTGGCTCTGGCATACAGTGACAGAACCTACAGCTGGGGTGATCATAACTCCCATGAGAGCTGGCTGGGTAACATCCAAGTTGGATATTAGCTGCCAGGCATTTGAAGTCCCAGGAATGGTATCTTTGTTATAATAATTCGCTCTGTACCGCTGACCGTTATAAACAACTTCATTATACGTATTTCCATCACTGGGATTATAGATATTGAAGGATTTCCATTCTCTAGTTAATTCCTGCCAACTGTTATCAATACCTGGCTGTTTAAAATCTGGGTTGCCGTTATCATGAGCTCGATACAGATCCCCATTGTAAACAACAATATCTCCTGAATTATAGTCATTAAAATTCATCCACTCATTTGTCAGCGCCTGCCATGGACTGCTCGCTAACCCAGGTTCCTGATTATATGAGTACCATCGGGATCGAAACAACTGTGAATTATGGATAACATATTGTCCTGCATCATGGTAGACATTAAAGTTCCGCCACTCATAAGAAATCTCATTCCAGGGATTACCCAATACCCCCGGCTGCTGATTTTCTGACCATTGACTCTGAGTTACTATGAATTTTATCCCTTTATTACACACGATGTTAACAGCATCGGTCTTATAGCGATTAAATGGCCGCCATTTTATGGTGATCTCTTGCCATACATCATCTCTTCCGGGAATATCATCATGATCGGCATACCAAAGATTATAAAAATATCGTTTATTGCCTTCAGCATCGATATAGGTAACATGAGTGTTAGCATCATGATAAACTGCCTTAGGATCCCAAAGAGGATAATTTAAATCAAGATCCCCTTCCTGGCAATCTATTCCCCCACCGCCTCCATAGCCATACTCAGCTTGTTTAACTCTTCGATCATCAAAGTAATCACCCATACTTGTTACCTTAAAGGAAGTCGTTCCGTTAATAACCGTTACCTCAAAGCTACCGCTTTGCCCGGAAAGCGTTATGCGAGGCAGCGTAAGTGTCCCCCCTTCTGCCAATGTTCCGTCTGATACGGCTTTGAGACCTGCAGCTATGCCGTATTGAATGCCTGCTTCGGCCATATAATATGCCTTTAATCCTTTTTCTTCTGAAGACTCATTTTTTGCTTGATAGATTACCATTGTGAGAAAAATCCCCGATATGGACAACAAAACCATGATAATAATTACGGAAGTTAACAAGGCCGAACCTCTTTCTCGCAAATCCTTCTCCTCCCGTTAATTCAAGCGCGCCCAGGTCATAAGCTCATAGGATTGAGAATTGTGATGGCCACCGCTAGTAATATCAATTTTCACCAGGCTTGCATCATGGTCGTCCGGGGTAAGATTGATTTTAATTATACCGTCGGCAACGAGGTATTTATTAGCTTCATCCTTCATATACCAAAGTTTCCCTTCACCTTTACTCATATCATACTCAAAATATAGTTTCGCCGACGACGGTGGAGAATCTGTTGAGTTGGGTAATTGAATGTAGACTAGACAGGGATCATTTTCGCCCTGTGATTTCGAAGCCGCTGCGGCAGCGTTTGCATACTGATAGATTCCCTGAGCTGTTGATGTCGTTTTATAATACGTATAGCAATTTAAACGAAGCTCATCCAGCATTTGCATCATGGCAACCCGTTCTTTCTGTTCTATTTCGTTTTGTTTGGAGGCGGAGTCATAACCGGATATTTCGGCATGCATTAATTGAGAAGTAAATAATAAAAACAAACTAAAGATCGACAACGCTATCATAACTTCCAGGAGGGTGAAAGCTTGTGTACTATTCTTGATCCTAGATTGATTTTTCATGATTGATCCACCCTGCAAGTTGACATAGTAACAGGATCTGGTGAATTCACTGTCTGAGGAGTAACTGAAACCGTAACTGTGATAACTTTCATTTGCCCTTGAATGGGAGCTAGATCAAGCCCGCTATAATCCGAAGCGGAAAACTCAACATGAAAACAGGAGTATTCGGGATTCCCTGACTCACTTCCCTGAACAATTGACTGATTCTCAAGGATACGCTCCAATTGACCAGCAGCATAGAGAAGCATTCGCTGCCGAATCTCAGCTTGAGAACGATAATGGTACATTGCCGAATCGCTCTTAACAACAAACGTGATACCAATTAGCAAAATACTTATTGCAAAAACCACTTCAAGCAGTGTCATACCTTCATCACGTCTGGGCCTCATTCTAATATCTCCTTCACCTTATGTCCTGAGTAAACTATCATTGAACCGTGATATTTCCTGTTTGCACCTCAATAACAATAACGGCCGAAATGGCCGTTCTAACTGTAGTTAATACAATGGCAACCTTTCCATCGCTGCTGGGTGAATTCTCCACAAAACCGCGGGCATCATAGACCACATAAGGCAGTCCCTTTGCTTTATAAGCATCGATCTTTAAATCATTACTCTCCGCGCTGGAACTATCAAAGATCACAGTACTATCAAAATCTTGCACCCCGCCATACTCTTTATCACTGGCATCGAGAACGATAACTGTCCTACTGTCCAAAGCTAGATAGATTTCTTTTCGTTGATCCATCGCTAACTGTTTAGCATATCTTAATTGACCGACGACAGTTTGAACAGATGACTCTAAGTGATAATGATCCATGAGGGCCTGATATTTAGGAACAGTGACGATAGAAATGATTCCAATGACTGCCAGCACCAGCATAATCTCGATAAGAGTAAAACCTTGTTTATCTGAAGAACCATCGCGACTAGGAACAGTTTTCATCATCATCTTACCCCACTAACGCCGCTCGCCATATTAAAGATCGGTAAGGCAATGGAGATGATTAATCCTCCGGCGAAAATCCCAACAATGATCGTAAAAATCGGTTCTACAAGGGAAACGAGTCTTGTGAGTCCTATTTCCACCCGTTTGTCATAGTGATTGGCTACTTCGAGCATTAATTCTTCCATACGTCCAGTTTCTTCACCAATCGACATCATTTGGATAACAAGAGGGTCAAAGAAGTGTTCTGCCCCAAAAGCCAAGGTCATGGTTTCCCCTCGAATGATTCGTTCTTTAGCTCGTTCCACGGCTAAACGGGATACTTCGTTGCCCACAATGCTTTCTAAGGAATTTAAAATCGATACGATAGGCAGGGAAGAATGCAAAAACAAGGCAAGAGTTCTTGAAAAGCGAGCAATAACAACATCCTTTATATTTTTTCCCAAAAGAGGGACTCGAAGTAAGGACGAATGCAGGACGTAGAGATATTTGGGGATTTTAAACAACCGTACTAACAAACCAAGAACAATAAGTAAAAGAAGAAAAAGATAAAGCCCGTTGTTTTTAAGATAATCAGCCGCATTTAGGATGATCTGAGTAGGAAGAGGCAAACCCTGACCGTTTCCTTTCATTAAATCCGTGATTTCCGGCAGGATAAAGTTTATAAACAGAGCAACAAGTCCAATTAATACACAAGTGAGAACAATCGGGTAAAGAGAAGCGCTGGTTACCTTTTTACGAATAAAACTCTCACGTTCGTAATATTCGGCCATGTTGACGAGCACAGAATCTAAAGTTCCGCTTTCCTCACCGACGCTCACTAAATTAATGAGAAGCTCCGGTAAGGCTCCTTGACAATCTCTCATAGCCATAGACAAAGAATCTCCTCGGCTGACCCCGCGGTGAATTATCCCCACAACCTCTTGCAGACGCTTGTCCTCCATTTGACTCTGGAGAATCTCCAAACCTCGCACTAAATTAGCCCCCGAACGGATCATCATGGCCAATTGTGAACAAAATGACGCCAAGGATTCGGACTTCACTTTATTTTTGAAGCTCATTGTGAGCAAACGGCTTACTCCGGATACTCTTTCCAGAGAAATTACTTGCCATTGATTCTCGAACATTTGCCGCCTCGCAGCCTCGAGATCAACAGCCTCTAAAACGCCATTTATAACGTGCATCTCTTCATTGATGACTCGATACCTAAATTGCATTCCTGCTGTTCACCTCAACTTATTCGTTCACATAAGCAACCCGCAGGAGTTCCTCGACTGTGGTAATCCCTTCCAGAACTAATCGTACCTCGGCCTGCTTTAGAGACTTCATTCCCTGCTCGAGGGCATAAGCTCTTAATTCATCAGCTGTTGCCCTCCGGTCAATAAGTTGACGATGTCCCGCTGTTATCGGCATAATTTCAAAAACAGCAATCCTTCCTTTATAGCCACTTTTGTTGCAATAAGGACATCCTTGCCCTTTTTTTAATAATAATTTTGTGTTAAGAGGAACATCGAGTAACGTATGTTCTAAAGGACCCCCTTCATACTCTGCAGCACACTGCTGACAAATACGCCGCACCAAACGCTGGGAAATAATTCCCAAGACTGAAGCTGAGATTAAAAAGGGCTCAATTTCCATATCCATCAGGCGAACAATCGAGCTGGCGGCATCACTGGTGTGAATCGTCGATAAAACCAAATGCCCCGTTAAGGCTGAGCGAACAGCGATTTGTGCTGTCTCATTATCCCGCATCTCACCGACCATGATTATATCCGGATCTTGCCGCAAAATTGACCTCAGTCCTGTTGCAAAGGTAAGTCCGGCTTTAGGGTTGATCTGAATCTGATTGACGCCTTTAAAGCTAAACTCTACCGGATCTTCCAGAGTTACCAGGTTTTTCTCCGGAACATTTAACTCTTTCAGAACCGTATAAAGTGTCGTCGTCTTTCCGCTTCCAGTTGGTCCCGTAACCAGGACAATGCCGGAGGGTTTGGAGATCAATCCTTCAAACAGGCTCAAATCGTTGCCCCTTAGGCCCAAGGCTTCCTTATCCAGGATAATGTTGGATTTGTCCAAGATACGCAAGACAACTTTTTCCCCATACATAGTGGGAATTGTCGACACCCGAAGATCAATCATTTTTTCCCCGACGAGATAGGAAATCCGGCCGTCTTGAGGCAGACGCCGTTCTGTGATATTCAGATCAGCCATAATTTTTACCCGGCTGACCACTGGATTAGCCATACTGATCGGAGTGAGCATAATCTCGCGCATCACGCCATCAATTCGAAAACGCACCCGCAATTCCCCTTCAATAGGCTCAATATGAATGTCACTAGCCTGATTATTGACTGCGTTCTCAATGATTGTATTAAGAAATTTAACAATAGGGGTAGATTCCTCATCAATGACTTCACCCTCAGCTGAATTTAAAGAGACCATAGTCGAGGTCATGGCCACAGACGTTATACCCATTTTCTTGGCATATTCCCGGGCAGCCTTCTCCGCTCCGCTCCGCCCATATAAACGGTCAATAGCCAGAAGAATGTCCCCTTTTTTGGCTAAACAGGGCTTGACAACCATACCTGCCGCCAGACGCAAATCATCGAGAGCGAAATAATCGGTGGGATCACACATCGCTACCAAGAGCTGCCCCTTATCCAATTCCACGGGCAAAACCGTATATTTACGGACAACATTCTCCGGAAGAGACCTAAGCACCTGTTCCGGCACAACTAATCGATTTAAATTAATAGTCGGCAGGCCCAACTGACTTTGCATCGTGCGCAGAATTTCCTCTTCCACAACATGCCCCTGCTTAATTAAGACTTCCCCGAGACGAAGTCCTAAAGATTTTTGTAAGGCTAAAGCCTCTTCCAATTGAGTCGGAGAAATTACCCCTCCGGCGATGAGAATTTCTCCGAGGCGTTTGCGTTCTTGGCGTAGGGCCAATGGGGGAGCCTCCTCTCATTGACTGACTTACTTAAAATATAGGAATAGGAAAGGGTGTTTTCTTAAACACCCTTTCCTATATTTGATAACCGTGACATACTAAAATCATGGCGTCACGGTAACAGTTCTATATATCTTCTTCTGACTGTCTAATGCTGTAATTTCGATACTAGTAACCGGGGTACCAGTTACAGTAATATAAACTTCACCTGGTACAGCATCTTCTTCAGCAGGGGCACCGCTAGTTGATTTAAACGCACTATTATCACTATCGAAAGGGTTTTTCATTGGATCACTAACTTGAGCGACTGCCCCATAAACTTCAGAGACTATATCTGTACCAGATTTATTGGATTCATTCCAATTGCTTATTCTAGATTGTACATATCCCTGAACCATTCTAATATTGGTATCGAGTCCTGAGGTTCTTGCCTGAGTCTTAACTGCCCCAACCCTCGGTACCAATACAATCGCCAAGATCCCAATTACCGCAATAACAATCATAAGTTCAATGAGCGTGAAACCTTCATCTTTTCTGCGCTTAATCATTTCCTTCAACTTATTCATTCCTCTCTTTGTAGATTCTCCCTTAGGCTATCAAATATGGGTCCTTAGCCCTATTGACTATGTACTATACAATTCATATTAAACGTTTTCCTCATTTACCGTCAATAGGATAATTTGTATTATTTTAGCATTGTTTTGATGAATTCCGACAAATAAGTTGAGAAACGTACGAAATCTAATAGAATGTTACGTCTAGAATCTGAGCTGACAGTTCAATTCCAAGTAATTTTCTTAACCCATCCATGCCCTCCCTCAAATACCATAATCTTAATCAAAGAACTTTCTCATGGTATAACAACAACACTTTGAATAATGCCAATAGCCATAAGACTAAAACTTCATCAAAAAATAGAGTCCCCTGAAAAAGGGGACAAAAAGAACGATCCCTATCCCTATTACGGGGCAGGACCAGGCAATGAACTCCTTTTAGGTTAGGAGTAATTAAAGACTCCAAAACAATTGAAACCAACTCCGAAAAATACATAGCCTAACCGCTTGAGTATTTGTTGATTAACGTTCAACTGTTGCATGAAGATCCTCAATAGATTCCCCGTTCTTGTCAATAGCAAACACATCTGCACTGTGGTCCTCATGTGAATATACTACAATTGCACCATTATAATTGGGATCATCCTCCCAGGTTTTATCCTCAGTTTCAAAAACATAAATTGCCTTTGTATTCGTTTGATTAAGGGAATTAAGGGTATCGACACCTTTTTCATTAGTTATGGGGTTTGCCATATCTTCCATAGTTGAACTTAAATTATCCCCAATATCATCCTTTGCCGGCATACCCGAAATTGCTATCACTACTGACCTAATATTCGTTTCAATACCTGTCACCTTTGCTGCAGTTTTTGCATCTCCAAACTGGGGAATTAAAGCAATTGCCAAAATTCCAATGATCGCAATTACCATCATAAGTTCAATCAGAGTAAAACCGTCATTTCTTTTCTGCCTCAACACCGTTCCATATCGCGGCTTAATTACCGTTTCAATCCCTCCCTTCTCAATTTCAGAGGACTATTAAATGTTGCTCATAGCAGAGGAAATTCCCTCCAGCCCATATTGGCTATTCCGGAGAGATTCATAAATAATTTAACAACATCCTATGGAAACAGGACTTTTAGCCTATTCAAATTCTCAATTAATTCTATCTTTAGCCTGAACAATCGTCAATACAGAAAATAATAATATTATACATTGATTTCAATTTGTTCCAATTATGTTTCTAATGCCCTAAATATCGACTTTATTTACAAGAAATCTTTGCAAATATCCTGTTAGTCTGTTGGAAGGGATGCCCTGTAATTTCATTATATTTAATAAAAAGGATTTTTATCATATATAGAGAAATAATTGGAAAAGGAGGATGAACGTAATTGTTTACCAGAAAATACTTGTTTCTCTGTTTGTTCTTAATCAACGTTGCGATTATAGTCTCTGCACCTACGGCTATAGCTGCTACCTCTACTGAAAGAATTGCCGGCTATGACCGATATCAGACCGCAGTAGCCGCCAGCCAAAAGGGCTGGCCGGACGGTTCAGATGTCGCCATCCTCGCCTACGGAGAAGATTATCCCGATGCCTTAAGCTCCGGTCCTTTAGCCCATAAATATAACGCTCCCATCTTATTGACCGATTCCTCTGAATTGAATAACGACACTGCCGAAGAGCTTCTGCGCCTGAAGGCACATAAGGTTTATATCGTCGGCGGTTATGCAGTCGTATCAAAAAATATAGATAATAAGCTTTCTTCACTCCATATTGTTGCAATCCGTTTGGCAGGGAATGACCGCTACGATACTGCCCTCAAAGTTGCCCAAAAAGTTGGCTTAAGCAAGGGAGTGTTTGTTGCCGTCGGTACGGATTTTCCCGATGCCTTATCGGCAGGCCCCATTGCCGCTGCAAATGACATGCCTCTCCTTTTAGTACCTCCGTATGAGCTTACAGAGAGTCAAAAAGTGTTTCTCGACCGGAATAGGATTCCTTCAAGCATTATTATCAACAATCCAGAACTTAGTAATAAGGTAGTTCAACAATTTCCGAATTATGAAGAAATTAATGGTGACGACCCCTACGAACGAAATATTAATTTAATAACAAGATTTGAAGACAGCCTTAATTTTGATACCCTCTATATCGCTACCGGTGAGAATTTTCCGGACGCATTGGCCGCCTCCGCTTTAGCCCCCCAATGCAACAATCCTCTGCTCTTACTTGAAGGGAATACCGTTTCCAATCCAACAAGCTCTTTTATAAGTTCAAACATTGTTTCACAGCTTTGCATTATGGGCGGTGAGAGCGTTATCACTGCATCTACAGAAGCAACTATCGCTTCCCTTCCCCCTCAAATAGCCTCAGTTGAAAATCTTACCGATACTGTTCAAGAGCAACAACAGTACGAACCTCCAAAAACTGTTACTGTAACTACAACCAACGGGTCAAAAGCAAAAGTTCCGGTAACCTGGACAATGACGTCTCTTAACACCGAAGCTTCTGGTACCTATGACTTAGAAGGCAGTATCAAAAGTTACAACGAAAAAGTTCACCTCAGTTTAACCGTTACTCCGATTTGGAACAGGATAACAGCTGAAGTCGTTCAAAATGGGCACTACGAGTTTCCAACAACTGTTGATGCTAGTTTGAATGATCATACGGTAAAAACGCTTCCTGTGACCTGGAATATTAGTACTGTAGATTTAAGTAGGGTAGGCAGCTTTAGATTTGAAGGTACCGTCCCGGGGCTAACTCAAAAAGTTATTCTAACTTTAAAAGTCACCTCAGATGATGAAATTGACTTCCCTGATGATGCCCTTAAAAAGCTTATTTGTCAAAGGGTCGGAAAATCTCCAGGCTCCGTAATTTATAAAAGTGATGTTCTTAAGGTTACGGATTTATATGCTGCAAATTTGGGAATTACAGATTTAAGCGGGTTGGAGTATTTCACCAACTTAAAATCTCTCTATCTTGACAGGAATAAACTCAGCAGACTTAACCGCTTGGCAAAACTAACAAATCTTACTCACTTAAGTCTAAGGAACTGCGGAATTGACGATATATCTCCCCTCAAAAGTTTAACCTCTCTTATCTTTCTAGATGTGGCGGATAACGATATCGATGAGTTCACACCTTTAAGCCAATTAACAAAACTAACTTCGCTGTTTATTAGCGGAAATTTCACAACAGATTACAGTCCTGTCCGATCATATTACAACAATCTTACAGGAAAAGATTTTAACTTATGATTAGAACATTAAATTGCAATGACAATGGATTAAAAACTTAATAATAAGACATTAATGCTAGACCTCCTAAGTGGTTAGAAGAATTGCAAATTTAGATTTAAAATTGAATCAAAAACATTTAATAAGGGCCGTGAGAAAACAAAGTTTCAACACGGCCCTATGTTTATTTGCTATCTTTATCATCTTTGTTCATTATCTCTTTAACTAGTCATATAGGGTTATTCAAAGCATCTATCAAATGTAACTCCGGGGTATAATGATCTGCAAAGTTATTATAAATTTATCGTTCTCTGGAATCCTTTAATCAATTTACCCATTTCGTCACAGCCATAAACCACACAACGATCATTCTTGATAACTACAACAATGGCTCCTTTATAATCGGACTGTCCAGTTTTAGATGGAATTGTTGACGAAGTGTCCTTAAACACATAAACTGCAGGCACCAATTCATCTGCAGGGGAAAGTATCGTCGCAACCCCCGTTTTATTAGTAAAAGGATTTGTCATATCCTCAATCTTTGGGCTTGCAGAATCCCCAAAAAGATCTATTAGTTTAGGGATTATTTCATCTGTATGCTTAAGGCTATAAATTGTCGTTATAACTGATCTATAATTTTCCTCTACTCCGGTCAGCTTAGCGGCAGTCTTGATTTGCTTTATTTCCGGAAAGGCCATAGTACCCATCAGTAAAATTGCAAGGACAATTAACATCTCAAGTAAAGTATAACCTTCTTCCTTTCTTGCCCTAATCATATGCCTGCAACCTCCTACTATAAATGTTGCCATTTAGCAGGAGCGATAATCCTATTTGTCGGCGGCCTTAGCCAATAAATAACACTGCAGTAAGGGTAAGAAAGTAAGCGAAAACTGCTTAGCTCAATGTTAAATCAATGTTTTCAGAGGAACTGAACCTCTACCGGCATCTTTTCTACCACTTTTTTTAATTCAGGCCAACAATCCTTCGTCGTTTGAAACATGACTTCTCCCAATTCTTTATTTGTCGTTGTCACAATCCCTAAGTGCCCTAAACCTTCAACGAGCTTACATAGCATTTGAATTTGAGATCTATCCATGCGCGCTTTTACGATAAAACCATTATCTAAATGTTTGTTTTCTGCCTGATCCGATAACTTCATTTACTCATCTCCGATCTTGGTTCTAAAAACTCTATCTCAAAGGGCATCTCTTCGATGGCCCTTTTCAAATCCGGCCAACAATGTTTCGTTGATTGAATCATGACTTCTCCCAAAGCTTTGTTAGTAGTGGTAACAACGCCTAAATGCCCTAACCCTTCAACAAGTTTATCGAGCATTTGCATTTCTTTCCTCTTCATGCGTGCTCTAACGACCACATCTACATCCGCAGGCAAGCGGCTCGAAGACTCCGAATCGTGAGAATTCATTCATCTCGCTCCTTAATCATTTGACTCTCTCTGGTTATGCCTTAAATAAGCAGGTAAGTGTCTAGTGCTCAAGGAATTAACACATCCTACTTCTTGTCGCTCTTAGCCCGCCGCAAAATACTGTAGGGCAAGATTTTCTGCGGTGCCCTGATTCTTATCTTCTGTTGAGCATGACGTGCCACCTCTAGAGGTTCCCCATCCATATCCCACATCTCCCGAATTCGAAACGACCAGGGCTCACCTTGAGGAGTCAAGACTTCTAAGACCTCTCCGCATTTAAAGTTGTTCCGCTGCTCAACCCAGGATGTGTCTTGATCTGCAATCATGGGCAAAGTCTCAGCCTCTTCCTCACTTAACCCTACCCCTACAAAATCATAATCCCGTACATAATGTGATGTTTCCAAATTATGGGATTTCGCCCCCGGCTTCCCAAATAAAAAGCCCGGTGAATAATCTCGATGACTGACTTTGTCCATTTCTTCCAACCACTGGGCCAGTTTCCCTTGAAATGATGATTCCCCATCCTCCCAGAGGGTGTCGATAGCTTCTCGATAGACTCTGACGGTACTGGCAACATAATGGACACTTTTCATCCGGCCTTCAATTTTATAACTGTCCAAATTGAGAGGTTTTAATAGGGCCAAATAAGGCAACAAGCATAGATCATGAGAGTTAAAGACATAGGTTCCCCGTTCATCCTCTTCAATCGGAAACACTTCTCCCGGCCGTTTCTCTTCAACTAAGGCATATCCCCAACGGCATGGTTGGGTACACTCTCCTCGATTGGCGTCCCGTCCGGTCAAATAGTTGCTCAGCAAACAACGACCGGAATAAGACATACACATGGCGCCGTGGATAAATACCTCTAAGCCGCCTTCTACCTTAGAACGAATTTCCCTCAGTTCTTCCAGCGACAATTCCCGGGCCAGAACAACCCTTTCGATGCCCAGGTTCAGCCAGAACCGTATTGAATAAGAATTTGTGTTGTTTGCCTGAGTACTTAAATGCAGCGGCAAAGAAGGAGCTACTTCTTGAGCTAAAGCAATAATTCCCGGATCGGAAATAATGGCTCCGTCTACGCCTAAGGCTTCTAAACGTTTCAGATAGGCGGGCAGCTCTTCAAAATCTGCTTCATGGGCGAAAATATTGACGGTTATGTAGATCTTTTTTTGGAGCTTATGGGTCCAAATAACTGCCTGTTCTAATTCCTTAAGATCAAAATTTCCCGCATATGCTCTCAAACCAAACGATGGTCCTCCCATATAAACTGCATCCGCACCATAAGCCAGGGCATACTTGAGTTTTTCCCAATCTCCCGCAGGAGCTAATAATTCAGGTTTTTTCATGTCGTTTCACCTAACTTTTTCCAAGAATCACGCTACAAGAATAATCTATAGTATCCCTAATTACTATACCCTAAATTAACATTTTTGTCGTCTTTAATGCTTTTAAGTAAATTCAAGATCATTCTAAATAAATGAATTCAAAACTGAATTTTTGATAAAGCAACCCTATATAGTTTTAAAAATCATTATATTATCTATATATTATACTGTACTGTCATTCAATCTTAAGGGCTTAACGGTGAAGCTTCACGAGATTCTCAGTCGACGTGGAAACTGATTCAAATAAATGTCTAAAATTTCCACTAATTTTACATCAAACTATCCTCTCTTAAGGAAATAAGTGGTATTATTATATCATTAACTACCATGCGAAGGAGGATAGTTCGGAAATGGCCGATCAGTATATCTTTCAAGGAACCGAAGACTATATAGTTTCGAAGAATTTGCAAAATAGTGTTAACATCTCCGTTGCTTTAAAAAGGCCGCTTTTAATCAAAGGAGAACCTGGTACAGGAAAAACCATGCTTGCTGAAAGTATTGCCCGTTCCCTGAGTCTCCCCCTATTTATTTGGAATATTAAATCCACCACCAAAGCACAAGATGGTCTTTATGTCTATGACACCGTTCAGCGTTTATATGACAGTCAATTTGGGGGACAGAATGTTTCAGAAATTAAACAGTACATTAAATTAGGCAAGCTGGGTGAGGCATTTGAAGCCAAGGAACGGGTTGTACTGTTAATTGATGAGATTGACAAGGCTGATTTAGAATTCCCAAACGACTTACTTTGGGAATTGGATGTTATGAATTTCTATATACCGGAAACCGGAGAAACCATAACCGCCGTACAGAGGCCGATTGTTATTATCACGAGCAATGCCGAGAAAGAGCTTCCCGACGCTTTTTTACGGCGCTGCATTTTTCATTATATTGATTTTCCTGATCCGGAAATGATGACGAAAATTGTAAAAGTTCATTTTCCAGAACTGGAAGGCCAACTGCTGACAGAGGCTTTAAAGGCCTTCTACTGGGTACGCAGTATTTCAGGAATACAGAAAAAGCCCAGCACCAGCGAGCTTTTAGATTGGGTTCAGGCTTTGACCATCGGTGGGATTGCGCCGGAAACAATCTCCCAAGAGCTGCCTTTCTTAGGAGCTTTGCTTAAAAAGAATCAGGACTTTGACCTGACCTTGCGCCAATTACATACGCACGGCATAGAAAATCCGGGTCGCACCTCAAAGCGTGGTTGGTAAGCTATGTTTACGAACTTTTTTTACCAATTACGACGAGAAGGCGTTCCCGTTTCCCTTACCGAGTGGATGACCTTAATGGAAGCTCTCAGTGTCGGCTTGGCTGATTCCAGTCTCTCCGGATTTTACTACTTGTCCCGGGCAATTTTAGTTAAAAGCGAAAGTCACTTTGACCAATATGATGTGGCATTTCAGAGATATTTTCAGGGGATCGAAACACCGGAACAATTGTTGGAGCAAGTTTCCCAATGGCTCGCCAATCCTCTTCCGGAAAAACTCTTTTCTGATGAGGAACGGAATGAACTTCTCAAGAAACTAGGCTTACCGGATTGGGAAAGCTTACGAGTTGCTCTCGAAGAACGTCTGCGCACACAAGACGGACCTCACCATGGGGGAAATACCTGGATCGGGACAGGCGGGACATCACCTTTCGGCCACTCCGGCTTCCATCCTGGAGGCGTAAGAATTGGCGGAAAATCTCACGGCCAATCTGCCATAAAAGTGGCTGCTGAACGGAATTACAAAGAATACCGCCGGGACGAAACCTTGGGTGTCCGTCAATTTGAACTGGCCCTGCGCGGTCTGCGTCAGTTTAGTACCCGTTTGGAGGGAGCCAAGGACCAACTTGACCTGGATGCCACCATTGACGAAACCTGTAAAAATGCCGGGCAATTGAAACTTATCTGGACAAGACCTCGTAAAAATTCCGTCAAAGTCATTGTCCTCATGGATGCAGGTGGTTCAATGGTTCCCTATGCTAGAATCTGCAGTCAACTTTTCTCAGCAGTTCATAAATCATCGCATTTTAAAGATTTAAGGTTCTATTACTTCCACAATTGCATCTATGATCTCCTCTATCTTGATCCTTCCTGCAATCCCCGTAAAGCAATTAAAACAGAAGATGCCCTGAAATCCCTCCACTCTGATTACAAAGTTCTCCTCATCGGAGATGCGGCCATGGCGCCGAGTGAACTGCTGATGAGCGACGGCAACATTTTTTGGGATATCGGGAATACAGAGCCGGGAATAACCTGGCTGAAACGATTAGCGCAAAAGTTTCCTTATCAGGTGTGGCTTAACCCAATACCTATGGCCTATTGGGAACGGATTCACGGATATCAAACTATCAAAATGGTCCGCGAAATCTTCCCTATGTATGAATTAACTCTCGAAGGTCTAGATCGGGCTATTAAAAAGTTATTGGTGCGCAAATAGTCTCTCTTACTGATACAATTTAATATTTTTGAGATGTTCTGCATAGGTCTTGGCAAAGGCATGATATCCGTCTTTTTTCGCCACATAATATAAATAATCCGTCTGGGCGGGATACAAAGCCGCTTGCAAAGAAGCATCTCCGGGGTTGGCAATCGGCCCCGGTGGTAAGCCGCGGTGAAGATAGGTATTATACGGTGAAGGTATCTGAAGATCCCTGTTATAGAGCTTTGCTTTGGGCGTATTCAATAAAAATTGAATCGTAGCATCAACCTGAAGAGGCATGTTGCGCTTCAAGCGATTCATTATTACCGAAGCGATCAGTGGGCGATCCGTTGCTTTCGCTGCCTCTTTTTCTACCAAAGAAGCCAGGGTTACCCACTGAAGTACCGTAAGTTTCGAATTGTTCAGTCGAGTTTGAACCTCAGGTGTTATTTCCTTGGCAAATTGCTGCAGAAATATGTCAATCACAGCATGAGGGCTCATCTTGGGATCGATGAAATAGGTGTTCGGATAAAGAAAACCTTCTAAACGGTGAATTCCTGCCGGAGCCCCAGTAAGAAATGAATAGGGAAAAGAATCGTCCGTGACAACCTTTGTATAGTCTTCTTTACTGCCGAGTCCCTTTTGCACGAGGAGATCAATAATTTGTTCCGTGGAATAACCTTCGGGAATCGTTATCCTAATGGAATTAGAGATCTCTTCGCCTTTGATTAAGCGTTCAATAATTTCAGCCGGTGTCATAGTAGGTGACAACTCATAATCCCCGGCATACATTTTGAAATTTGTCTTCTGCGATCGCACTAACCAACGAAACAAATTGGCACTGCGAATAAGGTGACGCTGTTCTAATTCAGTGGCTAATTGATCCGTTGTTGTTCCTGAAGTAATTGTAATTGTTACGCTGTTCCCTGTTGAAGAGTAAGGTTTAGTAGCCCAGGACCACCACGACAACAATACGATACTCACCGCGAGCAAAAGTAAAATTAGCCGCGCACGTAAATCCCTACTCTTTTTCTTTCCGGACACATTTTCACACTCTCTTTCCAAAAAGACCCAGATAAACTTATGTTCCGATCCGCAAGATGCGATTAGCCGGGGCATAAGAATCCTGACCCAAAAACTGCTTTGTTACATTGCCTTTTTCGTCCCGGATTACTTTCCACACATTTACAACAATTCCTTTGGTACCAATTTGATCTACTTTTACTCTACCTCTCCGTAAACTCGAATCATAACGACGTATCGTTCTATAGTTCCTGACTTTCAAGATTTGCCGTTCAAGACGAACGGTTTTTCCTGTCTTTTTGCCATAAAGCTTAATCGTCAGTACCCCTGGTTTAACCTCTGTTCGTATATAGGCCAAGCTGCCTGTATTATTCTTAAATTTAAAATCGATGTTGGGGTAATTGACGGTGGCGTCCTGACCGGCCGGAATATAAGTCACTGCTACATCATGGTGTTTTCGTTCAACGACCTCTAAATTACTGAGGAGAACTGCATTGTAGAGGGTTGAGGAAACTTGGCATACGCCCCCTCCTGTCCCCTTAACATACTCGCCATTAATAATAACATAAGCTTCTTTATATCCGGTTTCAGGCTCCCTTGGTCCTACTGCATTATTAAAAGAAAACGTAGCCCCAGGCTTGATTGCTTTGCCGTCTAAAGCTTTAGCGGCCGCAGTCAAGTTTTCCGAACGATTAACTTCTCCGACGGCAAACTTCGTACTGAATTCTCCAAGAACAGAACCCGCCAAGGACTGGATGGATTCAGTCGTAACTTTCGCCGGAACCTCAACCAACGGAGCCTTAATTTGTTTTGGAACTTCAGAAAGGGAACTATTCTGTAGGTTATTAATTAATTGATCTGCCTCAACTTTTTTGCCCTTCTGAGCAGGAGTGATAACAACTTTATCGTTTTGTATTTTAAAGGTTGCATCTTTCGCTGGTTGATTAAATTTCTTTAACTTTTCTTCCAGAACTTTTGTTGCCAATTCAGGATTAGCTTTTAAAACACTTGGTATAACGTTATTAAGACCCTGACCCTGACCCTGACCCTGACCTTGACTTTGATTTTGCTGAGTGTTTTCCAGAGTGTTTTCCAGAGTTTTTTCGACATCAACTTCATATCCCAGCTCCTTTAAGGTGATGGGAATCTCCGTTTCATTGTACAACAGGACACGAGATTCTTCCAGCTTGTCCTTCGCCCAATCGTTAATTTTACTAGAGGCTTCACTTACAGGAACGCCACTTAAATCCAGATCATTATCTACTTTTGTCCCCTGAGGAATTACCTTACTCTCTTCGTTGACCTCATTAGCCTCGTTAGCCTCTTTATCCGGGTTCACAGCGCTTTGAGTGGAAGGTCTCGGGTTATTGATATTAAGCTTGGATTGATTTGAAAAGGGACTGCATCCTCCAATAAGCAAACATAAAACAATACTCAGGAAAATAATAATAATTTTCAATGCCCACACCTCCACTTTCGTGGATTTAGTATTTCCGTTGTTTTACGGCTTTATCGTCAAGATTTAGTCCTTTCAAAAATATACCTATATTAAAAAAACAAATGGCAGAAGAAACCCACTAGAAAAACTCTGTGAGGTCTTCTGTCATTATGTAAACTACTAATCTAAGATCTTTAATTAGTCCTCGTCTTAGTCCTCTTCAGATTCGACTAAGTTTTCCCAGGCGTCAGCTACTTTTTCCCACTCTTCATCATCTTCAATGTCGAGCAGCATTTCTCCGCCCTCGTCATCTTTACCGAGCTTAAGAATAATGGCTTCATCGGCATCTTCATCTTCGGAGTCCTCCTCCGAAATAGGCATCAGCACAAAATAGGTTGATCCATCGACTTCCAAAGTGTCAAGATGAAGAAACTCATGGTCTTTTCCTTCATCATCAGTAAGTACAACTGTGTCAAATTCCTCAGCGTCATGCTCATGTTCATGGTCGTGTTTATGTTCAGACATGTATTTCACCTCTTATCTAAGAATATGGACATTGTACTATTGTAGGTAATGATTGTCAAATATTCAATTAGGAATATTTTTTGCATGCCTGCGATCCAAGTATCCTTGAAGAATAAAGACCGCCGCCATCTTGTCAATCACTTGTTTCCTTTTGCCGCGAGAAACATCAGCTTCTAACAAAGCCCTCTGGGCGGCCACCGTGCTGAGACGCTCATCCCAACGCTCTACAGGAAGCCCAAACTCTGCACGCAAACGATCCACAAATTCATCCGTCAAAGCACAGCGAGGCCCCAACGTCCCATTCATATTCTTCGGATAACCAATAACGATCTCAGACACCTCATACTCTTTAAGCAACTCCCCTAATTCTTCAATCTCCCTTGGGGAGCGTCTAATTGTCTTAATCCCCTGAGCCGTCAAAAATAACGCATCACTCACCGCCACACCAATCGTCTTAGAACCAAAATCCAAACCCATAATCCTCATCCAAATCCACCTTCCCTAAACCCCATCATCCCCGTCCCACTCCATACCTGAGAGACGGGCCGATTTGACCCCAGTCATTTCCGCTCACAAGACCCTTGAGCAGAGGGAGCATCATAGCCGAAGCTAAGCAATTTACACCAGTTTGCGAAGCAATGCCCATGCCACTCCCTAGACCCATAAGACTTGCCAAAACAACGCCCACCCTGCGTCCTCTCCATACCCAGGAGACGGGCGATTCAACCCCAGCCACCTTCCGCTCTCAAGACCCTTGAGCAGGGGGAGCGGCATGGCCGGAGCTGAGCGATTTACGCCAGTTTGCGAAGCGGAGCCCATGCCACTCCCCCGACCCCAAAGACCCGGAAGAAAAATCGCCCGACTCCCACCTAAACAATTTTCAAGCAAAAATGCGGACATACCCTCCCGCAATACCCGCAGAGCACACAGGCCTCCTGATCCACGACAGCAGTCTTCTCAATATGCAAAGCGTTCTGTGGACAAGCCTCCTGACAGCGTCCACATCCTTCACACCAGTCTGCAATATAAAGCTTCCTTGGTTTATGCTTAACCTTTTCTCGAAGAGCTTGAGGTACCTCTTGGCCGGACACCAAAAGAAGATTATAATCCACTTCATCAGGACTCGACATTCCTAAAGCCATAGCCTGAATACCCGGTACCTTTTTAACAAAATCAATAGCCTTTTGAGGATCTCGGCTTAAGTGGCCGCCTCCAAACACTTTCATAGCATAAATTCCAACGCCGATCTCTGCGGCAAAGGACAGGGCCTGCAGCATATCATCCAAAGTACCATCAATAATCCCTAGTCCCTGGTAATTTATAATCGGGTGAATAACATCCAGCCCTGGCTGAAGGGCGCCCGAACGAACACCGTCTACAGCATGGGTAGAGATGCCAATCCAGCGCACTAACCCCTTTTCTTTGGCCCGCAGCAGTTCCTCCCAGGCTCTTGAATGTCCCTTTAACGTCAGAGCACTTTCTTGCTCATGAAGCAAAAAGAAATCCAGAACATCCCTATTCAGTTCTGAACGTGCTTTCTCCAGACTTTTGCGCAAGTCTTGTTCCGTAACGGCGTAAGATTTGCTGATAATCCGAACTTGAGGATAATCCTTGACAGCTTGTGCTATTTGCCCGTAGTTATCATATATTTCTGCCGTGTCAATCCAGTTGATCCCCCGTTCAAGAGCATATTTTAAAACGTCAACCCCCTGAGCTTCAGTAACTCGCCCCTGCAAGGGAGAAATCGCCAAACTCCCAAAACAAATCTCAGACACCATCGGCCCCCATGAACCTAGTTTAACCTGATTCATCTCTGTCTCCTTCCCCAGTCAAGGTCTTTAAGCGCTTTACATACTTTTCCATTCCCGGGCAGCTCGGAGCAGCCGCAATCTCTGCTCCTTCACCGGCCAAAACCCTGGCGAAAGTAACAAACTCCGCACCACGATCAGTAATGCGGAGTTTCAAAACGTTAATAATCCCTGCCCCTGACACCAAGGCCAGCTTTGCTTTATTTCTCCTGCAAGTAGGACTTAACGAGTTCTTCGATCAGCTCAAAGCGTTCAAGTTTACGAATCATTGCCCGTGCCTGATTGTGGCTGGTTATATAGACCGGGTCACCCGACATGAGATAACCCACCATTTGGTTAATAGGGTCATATCCTTTTTCTTGTAAGGCCGCATAGACTTTCTGCAGAACTTCACGCGCGGATACATCTTCCCCGACAGCCTTAAACATCATGGTTTCTTCCATACGATCCATTTTCCTGTCCCCCTTTCGCTGTCCTTTGTTAACCTACTACCTATATATTCTCGCTGTCCTAGTTCTTCTCCTCTATTTCTTCAATAATCCTCGGAGAATCGTTGGCACTCGATCTATGGCCTCACCCAGCTTACTGGGATCTTTCCCTCCGGCTTGAGCCATATCGGGACGGCCGCCGCCGCTCCCGCCGGCGATTTTCGCGACTTCCTTAATAATCTGTCCGGCATGAAGCCCGCTTAAACCTGTTGGACTGACTGTTGTAACAAAGTTTACCTTCCCTTCATGGACAGCCCCCAAAACTATGACTCCTGCCTTCAATTTACCGCGCAAAAGATCTGCCATCTGCCGAAGTCCTTCCATATCAGAGGCCTGAACTTGAGCAGCAAGTACAGAAATTCCTTCAATCTCAGCAACGCGGTTTAGTAAACCTTCCGCTTCATTTTTGCTGAGCTTTGCCTGAAGCTGCGAAATATCTCGCTCCAGATCCTTGACTTGAGCAACAAGACCTTGAACTCGTTTGCCCACATCTGTCGGTTGAGATTTGAGCACTTGAGCAACTTCCATTACTTGCTCATCAAGGGAACGAAGGTAATTCAAGGCTTCTAAACCTGCTACGGCTTCGATTCTGCGTAAACCGGCACCAATTCCGCCTTCACTGAGAATTTTAACCAGTCCGATTTCTCCCGTGCTGTGAACGTGAGTTCCGCCGCACAATTCCTTACTGAAGGTTCCCATGGTTACAACACGAACTCTTTCACCATATTTTTCGCCAAAAAGAGCAGTGGCTCCGCTTTGTTTAGCCTCATCCAAAGACATTTCCGTAGCATCAACGGTCATATTTTTTAAGACTGCCTCATTAATAAGGCCTTCAACCGCTTTTAGATCATCTGGAGTTAGGGGCGAAAAATGAGTAAAGTCAAAACGCAAGCGCTCTGGTGTCACCAAAGACCCTGCTTGCTGCACATGTTCCCCAAGAACGGAACGCAGTGCCGCTTGTAATAGGTGTGTAGCGCTGTGATGCCGTGCTGTTGCCATACGATCCGAATTATCAACAGCTGTTTCTACGGTTTCTCCGACATGCAAAACCCCGGTCAGAATCTCAACCCGATGATACAGGGTTCCCGTAACTCCCTTTTTTACCTCCAAGACTCGAGCCTCCGCCCGTGAGGTTTTCAAGACGCCCTTATCTGAGACCTGACCGCCGCTTTCGGCATAAAAGGGTGTTTCAGCCAAGAAAACAGTAACTTCTTCGCCTTCGCCGGCATCTTGCCTTTCTTCCCCATCCACAAATAAGCCGACGATCTTTGTCGTATTGGAGATTTGCTGATAACCTACAAAAGGCGTTACTCCCAATGCTTTAACTTTTTGAACCAAGTCCGCACTTTCAGCGACAGCCCGCATCTGCTGAGACTGTTCCTTGGCTCGCTGACGGTGTTCTTCAGCAGAAGTTTGGAAGGATGGCATATCTACAGAAAGTCCTTGTTCCGCCAAAATTTCTTCTGTCAATTCCACGGGAAAACCATAAGTCTCATAAAGGTAAAAAGCATCGGGACCGGCTAAAACAGTCTCTCCCTTCTCAATTAGCTCTTTGACCTTATCTTGCAGCATTTGCGTTCCTTGCTCCAACGTTGCCTGAAAGTTTTTCTCTTCTAAATTCAAATGATTAATAATAAAATTCTCATTTTCAATCAGTTCAGGATAGGCTTGAGCATAATCCCTTTGAATAATTCGAAATACCGACTCCAAAAATGGTTTATCAATCCCAAGAAGTTTGGCATAGCGAACTGCACGTCGTAAAATACGGCGTAAGACATACCCTCGTCCTTCATTATTTGGCCGAATTCCGTCTGCCAACATAAAGGAAATCGCCCTTACATGATCAGAAACGACTTTCAAAGCAAGATCATTTTTAGGATTCTCCTTATACTTTATGCCCACAAGACCGGCAACAAAATCAATAATCGGGCGGAATAAGTCCGTATCGAAGTTAGTCTCCACTCCTTGCATAACAGAAGCGATCCGTTCCAAACCCATCCCCGTATCAATATTTTGTTTAGGCAAAGGGGTTAGAACTCCAGCCTCATCTCGATTATACTGCATGAAAACCAAATTCCAAATCTCCAAAAAGCGGTCGCAATCACATCCTACAGCACAATCCGGTTGACCGCACCCTCTGGACTCACCGAGATCAACATAGATTTCTGAACAAGGCCCGCAAGGTCCTGTCGGGCCGGCCGCCCAAAAGTTTTCCGGATCGCCAACGATTCTTTCCGGCTTAACCCCGGCTTTTTCGATCCATAGTTTTTTCGCTTCCTCATCTTCCGGATAAACAGTAATCCAAAGCTTCTCGGCAGGTATTTTCAAGACTTCAGTTACATATTCCCAGGCCCAGGGAATTACTTCATTTTTAAAATAATCGCCAAACGAAAAATTTCCCAACATCTCAAAATATGTATGATGACGTGCGGTTTTCCCTACCTCTTCCAGATCCGGCGTACGCACACATTTCTGAGCCGTTGTGGCTCTGGGAAATGGAGGCTCAACGCGGCGCTGAAAGTACGGCTTAAAGGGAACCATGCCCGCAACCGTTAGCAACAAGGTCGGATCATCTTTAGGAATGAGCGAAGCACTAGGTAATATCTTATGCCCTCTCTCCTCAAAAAACTTGCGAAACATATCCCTTAATTGATTACCTGTATACATTCGAAAACACTCCTTTAGATTCATCGCACTAAAAAATAATCCCTTCCCCACAACTGTCAGGGACGAGATGTTTCGAGCTGCTACCCTGCTTAATTTCGGGCTAAAAAACACGTATTCTCATTCGTTTACACAAATTCTCATTATTTCTAAAGTATATACAGGTAAGGACTTCTTTGTCAACCGTCTCAAACTTGGGGCGAGACGAGCTTGTTGTAAAAATGCCGAAGTAATACCCGAATCACGGCGGCACATGGAACTGCAAGCAGCATTCCCCAAAATCCTGCGATCTCGCCGCCGGCTAAGAGGGCAAACATAACCCAAAGAGGATGAAGTCCCACACTATCTCCCATTAATTTCGGAGATATTATATTTCCTTCAATTTGTTGGACAACCAAGATAACCAGGGCAACTTTTAAAGCCATTCCCGGGGACTTGGTTAACGCTAACAAGACTGAAGGCACAGCGCCGATCACAGGACCGAAATAAGGGATTAAATCAAACACCCCGCATAGTAAACCGATAAGCAGAGCATACTCCATCCCTAGCAGCTTTACCCCAATACCTATGAGTAATCCGACAATGACGGCAACAGCCAAATCTCCCCGGACAAATCGACGCACCGTATGGCTAATGTCCTGCCACAGACGTCTCCATTCCATACGCTGACGTTGAGGAACCAGACGAAAAAATCGGATACTGATTTTCTTCCAATCCGCCAATAAATAAATCGTTATTACCGGCGAAAGTATGTAAAGGGTTACTGTAGACAAAAGACCCGGCAAACCGGCAATAACCTTATTGAGCCGATCGGCGAGTATAATTTCTCCTTGTCCAAGATGTTGATCGATAACGATTGCCACACGGCCAGGCAATCCACTGGCTTTAAAATGATTCCTAAACTTTTCGATTTCTTCAGTAATTGTCTGGATCGTCACCGGCAAAATTGATACTAACCTTCCAAGTTCTGTATAAACAATTGGCAGAATCAAGAAAACAGCCACACCTATGATTATTAGAATTACGATAAATACCACGGCAATTGCTTTATTACGGCTAATTCCCTGCTTTTCTAGGCCATCAACAAAAGGGTTCATTAAATAAGCCAGCAAAAAACCCATAACAAAGGGGCCTAAAATTGTTTTAACTTTTAAGAGCAATAGCATTCCTAAAACGAGACAAACAACGACAAATAACCATTTCCAAGGAATGTTCTTCCAATAGGGACGGCTTATATTTGCATCCATTAATAACCACGCCCCTCGCTCAAAATGTTCATTCGTTTTACAGTTCCTGCAATACGATATAGAAAAAGCGCGCAAAGCGCGCGCTTTAGCAAAACCTACCATAGAGTTTGATTACCTGATGAGTTCTAAACAACTAAAATCTCAAGCTGCGCTGCAACCGACCCTTTTTTCTCGTGCGGGAATCACCTGAAGGCCTAAAGCCGCCATCCAAGTTATTCAACGGCGGCACTTGGCGTCTCTTGAGCCAGCGCCGGATCGTTCCAGGCTACTAAAGAACCATCTTCTGCTAAATCGTAAACGACAACTTTGTCAGTTTGAGTTGTAAATTCCACACAACAATCCCAGCAATAATACTGTTCGACTCCAACCTTACCTATGGCGCGCCCCGAGCAAACCGGACAATTCATGATTGATAGCCCCCTTCAATTGCTTGATCCAAGGGAGATACTTGATTATCAACGATTAAGATATCCTTCCCATCGATCATGACGTGCGGCCTCAGGATCTTACCCCGGCCATGAAGAAGGTCTGCGAAGAGTCCGTCTGAGATCTCAAAGCCAACCAACTTTTCTACGGAATCATCAACAAAAATATCCTCAATCGTTCCTCTTGAGTCTCCAGCTTGGGTATAAACTTCATTCCCGATTTTTTCAGACCATCGTGTTCCTCTGAGTTCTTCCAAGGTCTTCTCTTGGATTGTAACTGCATCCTTGCCCACACTTACAATGGCCTTACGGGGAATTCCTTTCGTCGTGTGAAAGAGATGTCCGCCTTCCAGGAGAATTCCGGCAACTTCATCCTTGTTACAGTCCAAAACCAAGTCCTGTACCCAACCTATTGATGCCCCCTTTTTTAAATCCAAAACAGGCAGGCCGACAATCTCACGTGAGCGGCGCATCCTTTTCACCTCCCAAGAAATCCTATGTATACTCTTCCCTGGTACTCAAGAATTCATTCATGATTCGGTAAAATTAGTGGTCAGTTTGGGCGCTGATTTTACCGCCGCCTACGACCACATTTCCTTGGTAAAAAACAACAGCTTGCCCTGGAGTTACTGCGCGCTGGGGTTTATCGAAACGTACTACAACCTTACCCCCGCTTAAAGGTGAAAGGGTTGCTGGCGCCCCGGAAGAGTTATAGCGAATTTTAGCCTCTGCTTTGATTGGTTCTTTTAAATCAGGAATAGAAATCCAATTCAAATCTGTCGCCCAAAGGGTGTCTGAATAAACCTCATGGTCATCACCAAGAACAACTTCATTGCGAGAGGGGTTTAAGCCGACAACGTATTTAGGTTTGCCAAAAGCAACTCCCAGCCCTTTTCGCTGGCCAATTGTATAATGAATAATTCCTTGATGCCTTCCTAGTACATTCCCTTGAAGATCAACAAAGTTCCCCGATTTAATTCTATTTTTCGCTCGTTCACGTACAAAGGAAGCATAATCATCATCGGGGACAAAGCAGATCTCTTGACTGTCCGGTTTGTTGGCAACCCCTAAGCCCAGTTCACCCGCCATTTTGCGAACCTGATCTTTTGTATACTCTCCCAAAGGAAAAATTGTATGGGCAAGTTGTTCTTGATTTAGCATATAGAGAGCATAAGTCTGATCCTTACGGGCATCCGAACTTTTACTTAGAAGAAAGCGATTACTAACCGGGTCACGCAGAACTTGAGCATAATGTCCTGTAGCTATGTAATCAGCCCCCAAGCCGCGAGCTTTGCGCAGCATTTCCCCAAATTTAACATATTTGTTACAAGCTAAACAAGGATTCGGAGTTTCTCCCTCCAAATAAGACTGGGTGAAATAATCAACAACAGTTTCCTTAAAATAAGAACGAAAATTCATAACATAATGGGGTATGCCAAGTTGATAGGCAACCCGCCTGGCATCGTCAATAGCCGAAATCGAACAACATCCTCCTTCGACTTCCGGTCCGGCTGATTCCCAAATCTGTAAGGTTACCCCAATCACTTCATAGCCTTGTTCTTTAAGTAAAGCGGCGGCCATGGAACTATCCACACCGCCGCTCATACCTACTACGACTTTAGGCTTTGTAGTCAGAGCCATAATCATCTATTCCTTTTTTTCCTGTTTTTCATGATAGTCTTTAATAGCTGCGTGGAGCGCATCCGCTGCAAGGTTGGAACAATGCATCTTGGCCGGAGGCAGACCGCCTAAAGCTTCAGCTACCGCAGCGTTGGAGATCTCCAGAGCTTCATCAAGAGTTTTCCCTTTAACCATCTCCGTAACCATGCTGCTGGTAGCAACGGCTGCTCCGCAGCCAAAGGTCTTAAACTTAACGTCCTTAATAACGTCCCCTTCTACGTCTAAATAAATACGCATAATATCTCCACATTTTGCATTCCCGACTTCGCCAACGCCATTGGCGTTCTCGATTTCTCCAACATTTCGAGGGTTTGTAAAATGATCCATGACTTTTTCAGTATACATTCTTGCCCACTCCTTTTTTAGCAATTTCCAATAACTATATCGCTTTATGATTTTATCCAGTTTTTAAGGCCTCCACTTCCAGAAGCGGGGGTGGGTCCTTCGTAAACTTCAGGTGGGGGAGAGTCCTCCTTCGCCGCTAAGTATTCCTTTTGGAAAAGGCGGCTCGACAATAATGTCCACTGGACATTATTGTATCTGAAGCCCCGATGTTCAGCTTTAGCTGAACGAATTCACTCTATCTTTAACCAGTAATCTGGAATTTCACGCCGCAAATGAGTTAATATCCTCTAGATATTACTGTGCTTTTTTAGCGTGAACCGCTTGATCGTAAAGAGGCGACATCATACGCAGACGTTCAACAATCTTGGGCAATTGTTCAAGAACATAATCAATGTCTTCTTCCGTATTCTGGCGTCCTAAGGTAAAGCGCAGAGATCCATGAGCGATTTCGTGAACCAGCCCCATGGCCAATAAAACATGAGAAGGATCTAAGGAACCTGAAGTACAGGCCGAGCCGCTCGAAGCCGCGATTCCCAGCATATCCAAAGAGAGCAGCAGCGATTCTCCTTCAACAAATTGGATACTGATGTTGACATTGTTCGGCAAACGTTTGTCTCCAAGAGGCCCGTTTATTTTTACATAATCAATTTTCTCGACGATACCATTCATGAGCTTATCTCGAAGCTTACTAAGGTGCTGAGCGTCTTCAGCCATCCGCCGACCGGCAAGCTCACAAGCCTTGCCGAAGCCGATAATACCCGGTGTGTTTTCCGTACCTGAACGACGTTTCTTTTCTTGTCCGCCGCCATAGATTCGGGGAGCAACCCGGACACCCTTGCGGATATAAAGCGCTCCGACACCTTTAGGACCATAAATTTTATGACTGGAGATGGTTAAAAGGTCTATTGCCATTGCTTTGACGTCAATAGGAATTTTGCCCAAAGATTGGACAGCATCAACATGAAAGACGACGCCATGCTCTTTAGCCAGTTTACCGATTTCAGCAACAGGCTGGATCGCTCCCACTTCATTATTAGCGTGCATCATGGTGATGAGAATTGTATCCGGGCGGATGGCCTTTTTAACAGACTCCACGGAGACAATCCCTTCTTCATCCACAGGAACAATAGTCAGGTCAAAACCGTTCTTCTCCAGATATTCGCAGGTTTCCAGCACGGCATGATGTTCTACTGCAGAGGTAATAATATGCTTGCCTTTCTTGCTCAGAGCTTCTGCTGTCCCAAGAATGGCCAGATTATCAGCTTCTGTTCCTCCGCTGGTAAAGGTAACTTCTGAAGGTTCTGCACCGATTAATTCAGCGACTTGGCGTCGGGCCTCCTCCAGGGCTTGCTTGGCTTCTCTGCCAAAACTATGAACACTCGAAGGATTGCCGTATTTCTCAGTATAGTAAGTCATCATTAAGGCTGCTACTTCCGGATCAACCGGAGTCGTAGCACTGTGATCTAAGTAAACGCGCCGCATAGGCTCACTCCCTTTATTGTAATTGTGAAACAGTGGTCAGATATAGTACATATATAAGCTGCGTTCGGATTCAAGCTTTTGGGCGTCCAAGAGCATTGTTTCCAGGGTAATGGAATCTAAAACTTCGGCGATTGAGTCTCGAACCCTCTCCCAAATCGTCCGTGTAATGCAATATTCCGCCTTAGTGCAACATTCCGGATCTTCCTCGGAGACACATTCGGTAGGAGCTATAGGCCCTTCTAAAACGCGAATAATATCGCCAACTTTGATTTTGTCGGGTTCTCTTCCGAGTAAGTAACCGCCTTGAGCTCCTCGTACGCTTTTTACCAGTCCTGCTTTGCGTAATCCGGCAATAAGCTGTTCCAGGTAATGTTCAGAAATTCCTTGCCTTTCAGAAATGCTTTTTAAGGATACAGGACCTTCACCCATATGCTGAGCTAAGTCAAACATAGCCCTAACTCCATATCGACCTTTGGTAGAGAGTTTCACACCCTCACCTCTTTCCAAGAATTAAAATCCTCGTATGATCTTTCTAGGGATATCTTATTAAAATAGTCGGGATTTGTCAAGTCTATATCCAACTCTTTTACTATTCTTTTTAAATATTGGCTTTATAAGCTATTTAATATACCAAAATTCCTTAAGGGTTGTACATCCATATGCTATAATTTAAGTGTGATTTAAACAGTACTTTAAATCTTCCCAGAAAGGACATCGACTCAATGAATTTGTTTTCAGCTACTTTCGATCAGCATCAAGTTGCCCCCCTTGCAGAGAGAATGCGCCCCCGGACTCTTGATGAATATATTGGGCAGCAACATATACTTGGTCCCGGAAAGCTGCTCCGCCGGGCAATTGAAGCGGACCGTGTTTCGTCCTTGATTCTCTACGGTCCGCCCGGTACAGGCAAGACCAGTTTAGCTCAGGTCATTGCTTCGCAGACTACATCTCGCTTTGTCCGAATTAACGCCGTTACTTCAGGTGTCAAAGAATTGCGTGAGATAACTGTCCAGGCAACCGAAGATCTCCACCTCTATGGTAAGAAGACGTTAGTCTTCTGTGATGAAGTTCATCGCTTTAACAAGGGTCAGCAAGACGCTTTATTACCCTCCGTTGAAAACGGAACGATTACCTTTATTGGCGCAACTACCGAAAATCCCTTTTTTGAATTAAATTCTGCCCTTCTAAGTCGTTCAACTCTATTCCATTTGGGGCTTCTTACTCCTTCTGAAATTCGTCTCGGTCTCGAAAAAGCTCTGCAAGACTCAGAACGCGGCTTAGGCCGGTACAATGTTCAAGTATCCCCCCAGGCTTGGGAGCATTGGTTAAATTATGCCAATGGAGATTTGCGCAGAGCCCTTAATGCCCTGGAACTCGCTGTAATGACGACTCCTGCTATAGATGGTATCCGCTGTATCTCCCTTGAAATTGCAGAAGAATCCATTCAACAACGTGCTCTGCGTTTTGATAAATCCGGAGATAATCATTATGACATCATTTCCGCATTTATAAAAAGTATGCGCGGCTCAGACCCGGATGCCGCACTCTACTGGTTAGCCGTACTATTAGAAGCCGGCGAAGACCCTCGTTTTATTATGCGCCGAATTATCGTCCATGCCTCAGAAGACGTCGGTCTCGCCGACCCCATGGTCATGCTTCAAGCTCAAGCCGCTGCCACTGCTCTCGAATGGATCGGAATGCCTGAGGCAAGGATCCCTATGGCCCAAGCCGTTTTAGCCATCGCTGCCGCTCCCAAAAGCAACAGCGCTGTTGCCAGTATAGACAGGGCTTTAGCTTATGTGAAAAACAACCCCACCGGGGAAGTTCCACTCCACCTGAGGAGCAGCAGTTACACGGGCGCTGAGAAATTAGGCAATGGCCAAGGTTATCTCTACCCCCATAACTACCCAAATCATTGGGTAAAACAAGATTATCTTCCTCCCCAAGTTCAAGGACAAGTGTTTTACACCCCTTCAGGAATGGGAAAAGAACGTTCTCAAGACTAAATATCTAAAGAGCCTTCCACGTAGCAAACAACTATGCGGAAGGCTCTTTCTTTGTTAAGAAATTGTAAGTTGTAGTTTAAAGCTGAGCTTCGATCATTTTCACGAGATCTGGTTTTCCCCGGAAACCTACGATTTTGTCAACCAGTTGACCACCTTTAAAAATTGCAAGCGTCGGAATGCTCATAACTCCGTATTGCCCGGCAATAGGTCCATTCTCATCAACATCGACCTTACCAATTACCATTTTGCCAACATAAGAGTCTGCTAACTCTTCAACGACCGGAGCTACCATTCGGCACGGACTGCACCATGGAGCCCAGAAATCTACCAAAACCGGTTTTTCAGATTTTAAAACTTCTGCGTCAAAATTTGCTGTCGTAAAGGTTTTAACATTTGCACCTGCCATGATAATCCCCCCAATTAAAATTAATAGTAACCATTGCTTACTTAATAAATTTGGTTAGCACCCCAATTAGTTCTTCGATGGCGGCTTCCTGATCATTGCTTTCAACTGCATTACGCATACATCCACGGGAATGATGTTCAAAAACGATGGTACCAACTTTGTTAAGGGCAGCACGCACAGCCGCTACTTGGATCAGTACATCAACACAGTACTTATCACTCTCAACCATGCGCTGTATCCCTTTAACTTGGCCCTCAATTTTTTTTAGTCTGCGCAGGAGATCTTCTTTCGATTCTAAATAAGGCGTTGAATTTAACATACCGTTTTTCCTCCGATACCCTAAGGGGGTAGCTACAATGCTATTATATCTAAGTGCCGGGATTATGTCAAATAGTTCCCCTAAAAATACAAGAGCATTTTGCAGGAAAATTCAACAACTAAAGATACCTTATACCTCCAGGACCTATTTCAAAACGGTTTTTATGCTTAACTCTTTTAATTGTTTGTCCGAAACGGGTGATGGGGCATGGGCCATAAGATCCGAGGCACTTTGCGTTTTAGGGAAGGCTATAACATCTCGAATATTATCTTTACCTGTCAGAAGCATAATCATACGGTCAAGTCCAAAGGCAATCCCGCCGTGAGGAGGCGTTCCAAATTCAAAGGCTTCGAGAAGATGCCCAAATTGAGCCACTGCTTCCTCATCTGATAATCCCAGTAACCTAAATAGCTGCTCTTGAACACCCCGGCGATGAATGCGAATGCTCCCGCCGCCGAGTTCGATACCATTGAGAACCATGTCATAGGCTTTAGCCCGAACTTGCAAAGGATCTGTCTCTAAAATCGGCAAATCTTCATCCATTGGCGCTGTAAATGGGTGGTGAATAGCGACATAGCGTTTTTCTTCCTCATCATATTCCAGCAGCGGAAACTCAGTAACCCAAAGGAAATTGAACATATCCTCAGGGATAAGGTTCATCCGTTTCGCTAACTCCAAGCGCAAATGCCCCAAAGCATCACAGACAATGGGATATTTATCGGCAACGAAGAATACGATATCTCCGGTTTCAGCCTTTGTAACTTCGATCAGGGCCTGCATTTCTTCTTCAGTGAAGAATTTTGTAATGGGAGATTTGATTCCTTCCTCAGAAAAGACGATCCAGGCTAAACCTTTGGCGCGGTAAGCAGCAACGAATTTTCCCAGATCGTCAATTTCGCGGCGGGGCATGCCTGCACACCCTTTGGCACAGAGACATTTAACACTTCCGCCGTTTGCCACTACATTAGCAAAAACCTTAAATCCCGACTTTCCGACAATCTCTCCCACATCAATGAGTTCCATGCCGAAGCGCGTATCTGGTTTATCGGAACCAAACCGGTCCATAGCTTCTTTATAGGTTAAGCGCGGAAAAGGAACCGCAATTGACTTGCCGATCGTTTCCGAGAAGATTCGAACCATTAACTGTTCCATCATAGATAGAATATCTTCAACTTCGACGAAGGACATCTCCAAATCAAGCTGCGTAAATTCCGGCTGTCGATCTGCTCTCAGGTCTTCATCCCGAAAACAGCGGACGATCTGGAAGTATTTCTCCAACCCGCCAACCATTAACAGTTGTTTAAATTGTTGCGGAGACTGAGGCAGCGCGTAAAATTCTCCCGGATGTACGCGGCTGGGAACAAGATAATCTCTGGCACCTTCAGGTGATGAGTTAACAAGCATCGGAGTCTCAATTTCATAAAAACCCTGACCGTCAAAAAAGTTGCGCATGATTTGAGTTACTTGGTGCCTTGTTTTAAATACAGCCTGCATTTCCGGGCGGCGCAAATCAAGATAACGATATTTCAAACGCACAGTTTCATCCACATCCACCTGATCGATAAGGTAAAAGGGCGGTGTTTTTGCTCCATTTAAAACTTCCAGTTTTTTAGCGATAACTTCAATTTCTCCCGTGGCTAAATTGGGATTTATCATTCCTTCTGGACGGGCAATCACTTGCCCTAAAATGGAGACAACATACTCCGAGCGAAGGCTTTCCGCCAAACTAAAACTATCTTCCATTTTTTCAGGATCAAAAACCACTTGAACAATACCTGAGCGATCCCGAAGATCAACAAATATCAAACCGCCATGGTCACGACGACGCTGAACCCAACCTAACAATCGTACCTCATCGCCCACTCGGTTTAAATTCAACACTCCATTGGGGACACGTTCCGAAAATACTGTCATTACTTAAACTCCTCTCTGATGCTTCGTATAGATGACTTCAATGGCTTTAGACAAAGAAACTTCGGTTTGTTCTCCTGAGTTTAAATCTCTGAGAAGAAGAACCTGTCGTTCCAACTCCTCTTCTCCCAAAATAAGGGCCAACTCTGCGCCTTCACGATCGGCAGCTTTCAGCTGCGCTTTTAAGCTGCGGCCCAGAAGATCCATGCTTACCGGAACCCCTTTTCCCCGTAAAGCATTCATAATGGCAAACCCTTCGTTTTGAGCCTTGTCTCCCAAGGCAATAAGCATAGCAAAAAGTTTTGGCTTAGTATCAGGGAATTTACCCTGGACTTGAAGGGCCGCTAAGACCCGCTCTAATCCCATCGCAAAACCGATGCCCGGAGTAGCCGGTCCGCCGATTTCTTCGACAAGACCGTCATAACGGCCGCCTCCGCAGATAGCGCTCTGGGCCCCGATTTCCTCCACCATGACTTCAAAAGCCGTTTTAGTATAATAATCCAGCCCTCGAACCAAGCGGGGATCAACCCTATAGGCCACTCCAGCCCCAGATAATAGACTTAAAACTTTTTCAAAATGACCTCGGCAATCATCACAAAGGGTATCTAAGGTCGTTGGCGCTCCTTCCGTTACCGCTTGACAATTGGGATTTTTGCAGTCCAGTATCCGCAGAGGATTTCGCTCATAACGTTCCTGACAGTCCTGACACAATTCGGACTTGCGAGTCGTCAAGAACCTTTGCAATTGCTCCCGGTGAGCAGCTCGGCAGGTTGGACACCCTACCGAATTAAGATGCACTTCCAAGCCACTTAATCCGAGCCTTTGATACAAATCCCAAACTAAACAAATGACTTCGGCATCAACGATAGGTTGATCGGCGCCTAAGACTTCCACTCCAAACTGGTGAAACTGGCGAAATCGTCCGCTTTGCGGACGCTCATAGCGAAACATTGGTCCAGTGTAATAAAGCTTAACCGGCTGCGATTGGCCATAAAGCTTGTCCTCAACATAGGCCCGGCAGACCGAAGCTGTGCCTTCCGGTCGTAAGGTCATCGACCGGTCTCCCTTGTCTAAAAAAGTATACATTTCTTTTTTTACAATATCTGTTGTTTGACCGACTCCTCGCTGAAATAGTTCCGTTGCCTCGAAAATTGGCGTTCGTATTTCTTCATACCCATAGTCCCGACAAACCCTCCGAATCGTTTCTTCGAGGTATTGCCATTGTTCGACGGTCCCCGGCAGCAAGTCCTGAGTTCCTTTTGGTCGTTGAATCGCCATGGTCGTTCCTCCTTAGGAAATAATATACATTCTGATCGTAAAAAAAGTTCTCGTTCCTTGCTTTGAGCAAGGGACGAGAACTTCTCGTGGTGCCACCCTTATTGACGGAATTTATCCGCCCACTTTTCAGTCGTTAACGAGACCATCCGCAGTATCAGCTACTCCCGCTTAGCTGTCCTATCACGTATCTCTCAGGCTAGTTCCAGTCACGCTAGCCCTCCCTGTAGAAAGTTATACGCCATAGCTTCCAAGCGGTCTTGATGAATAGAAATACTTCAACATAATGTATACATAATAGTTTATCCACTATTGTAACAAATAATTGCTATTTGTCAATGTGCAGGCCGTCCCTCTGTTATGCAACACCCTTAGAGAACGTTGTTACGTTAAAAAAGGATTATCGTGTTTCTCTTCCCCGATACTTGTCTCTTCGCCATGTCCGGGCAATACTCGGGTACTGTCAGGAAGAGTGAAGAGCTTCTCTTTGACCCCACGAATGAGCAATTCCATGGAACCTCCCGGGAAATCAGTTCTTCCGATGGATCCGGCAAAAAGAGTATCTCCGCTGAACAATCCTTCCGAACTCCATAGGCATATCCCTCCAGGAGAATGACCGGGAGTATGGATCACTTTCAATCGTTCTTTGCCAACTGAAATTTCCTGCCCATCTTCCAAGAAGAAATCGGCACTCTTGAGAACTACCCCTGGGCCAAAATAACTGGAGAGGTTTTTTCGGCCATCAGTCAGCATTTCAGCATCCCCTGAATGTATCCCTACTTGAACATCTCCCAGCAGGTCCCTTAATTCATCGACGGCTCCAATGTGATCTACGTGCCCATGGGTTAATAAGATATAGTCGATATGCATACCTTTATCCATAACCCAACGATGAATCTTTTTTCCATCAGCTCCCGGATCGATCAATACGGCTTTCTTGCTTTCCATACAAGCATAGATATAACAATTTGCCCCCATAGGACCCACCGCACGTCCATCAATCATTATTAAGCCTCCTTTAGAACGTTTTTTCGCTGTCCAAGAGAATCGTTACCGGTCCGTCATTAACTAGTTCAACGTCCATTTCCGCCTGGAATACGCCGGTTTCGACGTGTAATCCTTTGTTGCGAAGCCCTTCTTCAGCTTGCTCAAAAAGAATCTTTGCCCTTTCAGGCGGGGAAGCGGCCGAAAAGCCTGGCCGTTTTCCGCTCCGGCAATCCCCGTAGAGCGTAAACTGCGAAACTAACAAAATTTCTCCCCCCGTATCCAGAAGGGAACGATTCATTTTTCCAGCCGAATCTTCAAATATCCGCAGCCCGCTTATTTTATCCACCATCCAGGCAACGTCTGCCTCCTGATCCTTTAACCCTACACCCAATAAAACCAAAAGCCCTGAGGAAATTTCTCCGACCGTTTCTCCCTTTACTTTTACCGAGGCGCGTTTAACACGCTGAACAACACTGCGCATGTTACTTTCCTCCTGAGTGAATCCGCTCGACATCCGTAATGTCCTTGATCTTGCGAATTTTGTGCATCACCATTTTCAGCTGTTCTAGATTGCGAATTTCTACCCGCAGCTGAATATGAGCCATATTATCCCGGCCTACTCGAGCATTAATTCCCAGGATATGAGTCCTGGTATCTAAGACAGTATTCATAATTTCAGTTACCAACCGCGGTTTATCCAGCCCATGGATCTTAATATCCACCGGATAGGTAGAATCTACTTGTTCGGCCCAGACAACCTCAACGACCCGATCCCTCTCCTCTTGTGAGTGATTCAATATGTTGCTGCAGTCTTGCCGATGAATGGAAACTCCGCGTCCGCGGGTTATATAACCAATGATTGCATCACCCGGCAAAGGATTACAACAACGGGAAAAACGCACTAAGACATTGTCGACGCCTTTGACCATGACACCGTGTGAAGCTTTCCCATAATGACTCTGGGAAGGAGTTTTGCCTTCGTTTTGCTGCAGCGCAGCTAATTGCATCTTTTCTCGTTCTTCTTTGGTTAAATCTTCACGCAGGCGCATCAAAACCTTATTGGGAGTCAATACCCCATCTCCGATAGAAGCATACAAGTCATCAATGCCTACCAGATTTTGACTCTTGCCTATGGCTAAAAGGCTCTCCGTCTTCAAGACTTCCGAAGGATCCAGGCCAAGTTTTCGGACCTCTCTTTCCAAACTTTCGCGGCCGCGTATAATGTTGTCCTCACGCTGTTCCTTCTTAAACCACTGGCGGATTCTGTTCTTCGCCTGCGATGTTTTGACAAAGGAAAGCCAATCCCTGCTTGGACATCCTCCTTGCTTGGAGGTAAGAATTTCTATGATATCTCCGTTGGTCAGCTTCGTATCCAGAGGAACGATACGGCCGTTAATCTTTGCTCCGACACAGCGATGTCCCACATCGGTATGTACTCGATAAGCAAAATCTACGGGACAGGAATCAGCTGGCAGTTCTACAACGTCCCCTTTAGGCGTAAAGACAAAAACGGTATCAGCAAAGAGATCGATCTTTAAGGACTCCATAAATTCCCCGGCATCCCTGGATTCATGCTGCCATTCCAGAAGCTGCCTCAGCCAGGACAGCTTTTGCTCGAAATTGACACTAGCCGCCGACCTGCTTCCAGCACTGCTGGCACAATCTTTGTTGCTTGCTTCTTTATATTTCCAGTGGGCAGCAATACCATACTCAGAGGTTCGATGCATTTCGCAGGTCCGTATCTGAATTTCAAAAGGTTCTCCATGCTCACCTATTAAGGTGGTATGGAGAGATTGATACATATTAGGCTTGGGCATGGCAATATAATCTTTAAAGCGGCCGGGAATGGGTTTCCAAAGGGTATGGATAATGCCTAAAGCACCGTAACAATCATTGACGGTCTCCACAATTACCCGAATAGCCATTAAATCGTAAATTTCACTTAATTCTTTATGCTGGGTAATCATTTTACGGTAAATACTGTAGAAATGTTTCGGACGTCCCGCTATATCGGCATAAATGTCAACTTCAGTTAACCGTTTTCGCATCTGAACAATGACTTCATTAATATAGGCTTCCCGTTCACGTCGCTTTAAGGCAATCTTTTCCACCAAATCATAATATTCTTGGGGCTTAAGATAGCGGAAGGAAAGATCCTCCAGTTCCCATTTTATGCGGAATATCCCCAGCCGATTGGCCAAGGGGGCAAATATCTCCAAGGTTTCCTGAGCAATTTCTTTCTGTTTTTCCACAGAATGATATTTCAAGGTGCGCATATTATGCAGGCGATCGGCAAGTTTGATGAGAATAACACGGATATCTTTGGCCATAGCCAGAAACATTTTGCGCAAATTCTCAACTTGCTGTTCAACTTTACTTTTATAAGCAATTCTTCCCAGCTTTGTGACTCCGTCGACTAACAAAGCAATTTCCGAGCCAAATTCTTTCTCGATATCTGTGATGGTGTACTCTGTATCTTCCACCACATCATGAAGCAATGCGGCGGCAATTGTAGCCTCGTCCATTTCCAGATCTGCCAAAATCTGCGCGACTTCCAGGGGATGCAGGATATAATCTTCTCCTGAATTGCGAAGTTGATTGCGATGGGCTTTCTCAGCAAATCGATAGGCCTTGTCCACAATAGCCAGGCGTGCTTGTGGAGTCGTCTTTTGCAGTTTTATCCATAATTCCGCGAAGGACATAGGGGAACTCCTCTCTAAGAAGCAAGTTACTCTTGATATTCAACCAAAGAGAAAATAGGATAATCCACTAATTTTTGACGTCCCATTAAAAACGTGAGTTCAATCAGGAAACCCATGCCCACAACTTCGGCACCGATTTTTGTTATTAAATTTGCCGTTGCCGACATAGTCCCGCCGGTAGCAAGCAAATCATCAACAATAACGATTCGTTCACCAGAATGAATCGCATCCGCATGGACCTCCAAGGTATCGGATCCATACTCCAGTGCATAGGTTTCACTAATGGTTTGAGCCGGCAGTTTTCCTGGCTTTCTTACAGGTACGAAGCCTATCCCTAAGGCATAAGCAACAGGTGCGCCCAGCAAAAATCCCCGAGCCTCGGGACCGACAATCAAATCGGGCTTCCAAGGCTTAATTTTCTCAACCATTTCGTTAACAGCTGCCCGATAAACGCCGCCCTCTTTAAGGAGTGTCGTAATATCTTTATACGAAATACCTTCCTTGGGAAAATCAGCTATGACACGGATGTGTTCACTAAAATTCATAATTTTGCCGCCCTTCCTTATCGATTTTCACCTCGAAGTTTTAACTTCTCTATAAATGCTCTTTGAAAGCTTATAGCTTGTTCATACCGTTGTTTACTATATCGATAACGAACCGAAGTATCAAGGTCCAATTTGACGTTAACCGGTATTAACTCTAAGGTAATCTTTTCGCTTCCGCCAAGGCAGCGAATAAGCCCCAATTCCTCAAAAATTTCAAGAGCTATCCTCATACCCTGCTTCATTTCTGAGTCAAGGTAAACCTCAAAAGGGTTTCGTTCATGTCCCAAACTTCTAAGTTCCCGATAAAACTGAATCAGTTCGTCACGTGTTAAATGTCGGCATCGTTTTCGTACCCTTTCTTCTTGAATTTCTTGACAGCCAACGACGACCATTTGATAGATCCCCAGTTCGTGCAGCTTTTTAATTGCTTCTTCAAAATCCTCTTCTGAGAGCGGAAGACCAAGGATTAACCCCAAGCCATCATTTACTCTTAAATTGTTCAGATCGGCGTGGGAAGGCGATTGTTTATGCTTTGAAGCTGAAGGGAAATACTTGCGGATTAAGTTGTCCTCCCAAGGTTGACATTGAGATTCGCTCTGTAAAGCATCCCAGAGCCAAATTTGTCTTCTCTCCTCCACTGACCATGCATCAGGAAAGAAATCTTCCCAGTTCATCCAGAGAATATCATCACTTTCCTGTGCAACAGCAATTTGTTCCCCAACCTGGTTTTCATCGTTCTCAAGAAAACCGTCATAATCATCCTTAACCAAATCCGCCTTCGGCAAGATGTCCTTAATCATTAACTGCACTTTGTCGAGACCCTGAAATGTGTTCCAATCCAAGCTAAAGGCCACATCCAACCTAGGTGAGTTTGATAATTCAGAGATCCTGTCGCCTAAGCGAAAGGCGATTCCCTCGTGTTCACCATGATTTCCGAAACGGAATTTTAAATGATTTCGTTCTTTGCCTACTGCATTCAAGGAATAAACTTCCAGTCCTTGCGTTGCTAGAATCGGACCGGAATTACCAAAACCAAAAGGGCCTAATTGGTCAAGTTCATGAAGCAGTTCGGAGGAAATCTCATTAAGGGAGACCTTGCGATCAATATGTAAAACCTCTTGAAAAAGTGATTCTTCAAAGGCTTTAGCTTGTTGATTAAGTCCTTCCCTCAAGCCTGGGATATTATCTGTTAAAAGAGAAAACCCCGCAGCCGCGCTATGTCCTCCAAATTTAATTAATAAATCAGCCTGAGTTTTTAATTGTTCCAATACAGGATAGCCAGGAATTCCTCGGGCCGACCCTTTAGCTTCCGTTCCTTCTTCTGAGATCATAAATACCGGTCGATAATATCGTTCCACTAAACGAGAGGCAACAATCCCAATCACTCCATGATGCCAATGATCAGACGAAAGTACAATAACTCTAGGCAGCGGGTCCTTCTCAAGCATAGCAATCGCTTCAGTCAAAATCTCTTTCTCGGTATCTTGCCTTGCTTGATTTTCCTTCGTTAACAAACGTGCAAGCTCTGCTGCTCCTGCTGAATCCTCTGTCAAGAGGAGTTCAAGTCCTTCGCGGGCACTATCCATACGTCCCGCGGCATTAATCCTTGGCGCTACCATGAACCCTATTTGCCCGGCCTTAAGAGGTTTGTTCTTGAGGCCGCATTCTTCGAGAAGAGCATCTAACCCCGGGTGACGGGACTTTTCCATTTGGCGAAGGCCATGATAGACGAAAACCCGGTTTTCACCGATCAAAGGCACTAAGTCAGCAATTGTTCCTAGAGCTACCAGATCAAGAAGATTTCTTTCGGTCTGGAATTCTGTGCCGCCATTCCCTAAAGACTGAATAAGAGCCTGAGCTAGTTTGAAAGCGACGCCCACACCGGCAAGATCACGAAAGGGATAGCCCGAATCAGCAATCTTAGGATTTAATATCGCGTAAGCTTCCGGCAAAAGCTCAGGTGGTTCATGATGATCTGTAATAATAACATCAATATTCAGTTCCCGGGCAATAGTGACTTCGGAAACTGCAGTTACTCCGCAATCAACGGTAATAATAACCTTGACATTTGCTTTAGCGGCTCGTCTAATCGCCCCTTCATGCAAACCGTACCCCTCATCTTGGCGATGAGGAATATAGGCTACGGCCTGAAAGCCAAGGTCCGTCAGAACTTTATATAATAAAGCGGTACTAGTAACGCCATCAACATCATAGTCTCCGTAGACCAGTACCTTTTCTTGGCTTTTTAAGGCCAACGTCATGCGTTCTATAACTCGCTTCATATGTTGAAAACAGAAAGGCGAAGCTAAACTTAAAACTGTTGGATGCAAAAATTCAATAACCTTCTCAGGATCTTGAAGTTTCCTTTGTGCGAGAATATCTGAAACGATCGTAGAAAGACAAAGGGATTTACTGATAGTTTTTGCCATATGCTCTGGTGTTGATTTCAATGCCCATATTCGTTTCACATTATACCCCCTAGATTACCATTATAATTTACCCTTTGGTTTCTGGCAATGTTGGCAGGTAAGACTTGCACCGCCTTCAAGAGGGCATTGCTCTCCCCTGTTGCTGCAAGGCTCAGCGTGAATCAAAACATGGGTCCCCTGAAGTTTATTATTAATTTCTTCTTCTATCTGATCGCACAGGTCATGAACGTCAACCACAGTAGTATATTTCGGGACAACTAAATGTAAGTCGACATGTCTTTCTGCGCCTGCCTTGCGAGTTCTCAGTTTATGAAATTCCACGAATTCCCCGTCATGAAGCCTCAAAACCTCGGCTATTATCTCCCGCTCTGTCTCCGGCAAACTGACATCAACAAGAGGGGAAAATGCTTCTTTCGTTAAGTCGAAGGAAGCCTTAATAATCAGCAGCGCAACCCCCAAGGCCACTATAGGATCTAAGATTAACCAGCCGGTAATCTTCATTAGTAAAAGCCCACAGAAAACACCCGCCGATGTATAAACATCCGTTCGTAAATGCAGGGAATCTGCTTCTAAGGCGACGGAATCCGTTCGTTTAGCAACTCTCATTAACTGAGCCGATACAAAGAAATTAATAAGTGCTGATAGCCCCATTATAACGAGACCTATCCCTAAATTATCAAGGGCTAAGCTGCCGCCAGCCCAAATTAAATAAGCTTTCTGGATCGATTCATAAATAATCATAATGGCCGCCAAGAAAATCAAAAGCGCTTCAATCGTACCTGAAACATTTTCGATTTTTCCATGTCCATAGGCATGACGTGAATCAGCCGGTTTCTCGGATTGTCTTACTGCGAAAAGAGCAATAAATGAAGCAATCAGATCAATTCCGGAATGAATACCATCGGATAAAATACTTATGGAGCCACCCATTAATCCAATTATAACTTTTGCTAGAGTAAGAAAGGTATTTGATACTACCGACAGGGTTGCAACCTGAGTCTTTTCATTCACTATGTTTGTCCTCGCTTTCCGGCAAATCCCCTAAACTTGCCCTAAGAACTTATAAAGAAATGGGACTTCTTAATTAAAAGAAGTCCCACGGATTTCTCCGCTGCCCCAACCTTAGCGAGCCCAGCTATAATGCCTGACAATTTCAGTATATGACAAGAATAACAAATAGTGCAACTTATAGCAAGCCTTTTATTAGTACTTTGTTACCAACGTTTCTACAAAGTCATAAAATTTCCAAAAATAATTCCTCCAATACCAAGAATTATGCGCATGATTGTCGGGGCAAAGCCCCAAAGGAATTGTCGGCTGTCGCTTTTGGGAACTAAGCCCATTCCCACGACAAGAATCCAGATAAAAATGGCCGCCACCGGCGTCAAAAATGCACCAAAGACAACCAAGCCAATTAATCCCCCAACTAAACCACTGACGATTTTGGTTCTGCTGGTTATTTTGCCAAGAATAAGCAGTGATAAAACGCCAAAAAGTCCTCCAAAAAATAAGGGAATTTCCCAATGCCAGAATTGTCCTAGTGAATGCACCGCTAAGTTTACTATTGAAAGGACAGCTACAGCGGCTACAGTTCCTCGTATTCCTCCAAAAAAAATTAATCCTGCAGAAAAAAGAAAAAGGACCTCAAATATAACTAACTGAATGAATCTCATTCACCCGCTCGCCCCCGACCTTTCTTTGCTGCTAGTATGGCCGATTTTATCCAATCTAATCCATTTCTGTATTTAGCGCAATAGTTAGCAGGTCGGTACCTTAATCTTTTAGTTAGTGGACAAACAGGAGAAGAGTATAACGATCATGTTACACCCTTCTCTTCTAACCTTATTTTTAACCTAATCTATCTTAACTTAAAAGATAACTCCTAAAGCAATCAAGATTAAGACCGCGATAGCAATAATTCCAGCTCCTACACAACTACCAAAACCATAACCGTACATTAAATCACCCCCGAACTTGTTTTACTTAGAATACGATACCTAAAGCGATAAGCAAAAGAATGATGACAACGACGATTCCAATACCTGCACCAACACCGACACCAGTTCCACATCCAACTCCAGCTGCTCCAAAAGCCATTTTTATAACCTCCTTCAATCTCTTTATATCTAAAATTCTAGTTTAGAATATAACTCCCAGCGCGATAAGAATAAGAGTTGCAATAGCAATAATGCCAACACCAACCCCGCAGCCAACTCCTACAGGAGCAACAGGTGCACAGCATCCAGCTCCGTATCCGGCAGCACCATATCCGTACATAAATACCCCTCCTTATTCCATTCAGAAGAAACGTATTAAAACACAATACCCATTGCGATTAAGAGAAGAATAATCACAACTACAACAGCAATTCCTGGTAAGAAATTAGGTGTGCATACAACTCCATCAACACCGTCAACAGGACCTGCTCCGAATGCCATACTAACTACCTCCTATTTGAAACGTTTATTTCCGGGCTCACTTTAACATATGCCATAGGACCAATATTGTTAATATTTTACTCAGATTCTTTTTTTTACCTGACACGAGAGGCTTTTGCAAAAGGCACAGACGCCCCTCATAAAGTGAATAAAACCATGCGTAAATAGTGGTTTAATTCATCCACTTACATGCACGGTTTTATAGTTATAAGGTTACAGCCCAGTTGAGGAATGTATTAATAATTGGGATTTTGCAGCCGATGAATAAACTCCTTCGTTCCCATATTTGCATAACAGTATACTCTATGAACATGATAAGCATTTGTATTAGAATCAGCCCAACCGCGAAGAGTTGTAAAAGCCATGAGATACCCCGCTTTTTTCACTGCTTGAACTACCGTACTATCTAAATCCCCATAAGGATAGGCAAAATAATCGACGGAATGGCCTAATCCCTTTTCTAAAGCTTTCTTGGAGCTTTCCAGCTCACTTAAAACCTTCAAGGGAGACAATTTTGTCAGGTAGGAGTGACTCCTAGTGTGATCTGCTATATCCCAGCCATTATCGGCAAGCTCATTAAGCTGGGGCCAAGTCAAAAAACCCTTCTCATCTATATAACCGGAAATCATAAAGACCGTAGCCGTATACCCATATTTCTTTAAAAGAGGATACGCCGTTTGATAATTATCTTCATATCCATCGTCAAAGGTAATCACAAAAGGCTTCTCAGGAAGAGCACCGCTTTGATACAGTGATTGGTATAATTGATTTAAGGTAATGCTCTGATAGCCCTGTTCATGTAAATAGACAATTTGGGATTCAAATTGTTCAGGTGGCATTCTTACTTCATTATTTGCTTCTCTCATAATAGAATGATAATAAAGAACAGGTATAGATCGGGGTGGCGTATTAATTCTGTTATCCTGCGGAGTAGGAGACAATTTCGGGGATGGCAATATATCGACAAGCAACGCGGAAGAATTTGAAGCCTGAACTTTAGCGCTGTTCAAGGTCGGTTTTTTGAAAGTACAGCCGCTGGAAGTTAGTATCAGGACTATTAAGATTAACGGTCCGATGGTTTTCTTGATCATCGCGCCTCTCCATTAAAGAAATAATAGTTAATTATTGTATAGTTTACCACAATTACTCTTACTTCAAACTCCTCCAGTGAACCCTAAAGCAAGGTATGGGAACCACTCCCACTATGCTTCCCCAAAGTACAGAAAAACGACCCTAAGACGAATTCTTAGGGTCGTTTTCTTATTCTTGGCTGATTGCAATTAGGCGCGAACAGCTTTACCGCCTTTAGTCGGCTTTTTCATGTGAGTTTTAATTTCAACAAGTATCTGACTCGCATTAAAAATTGAGGAATAAGCTCCGCTAAATACCCCGATCAACATGGCCAGAGAGAAAACTTTTGTTGATTCCCCTCCTAAAATAAACACTGAAAACAGAGCAATTAAAACAGTTACAACCGTATTCACAGAACGGCGCATGGTTTGCCATACGGATTTATCAACCATATCTTCATAGCTGTCTCCGCGTCGCATCCGAGTTTCGTTCTCACGAATCCGATCAAAGATAACCACCGTATCATTAATAGAGTATCCAAAAATCGTCAGGATTGCTGCCACAAACGTAGAATCGATTTGCCATTGAAACAGCGAAAACAGGCCGACAACGACTAAGACATCATGCAGTAAGGCAATAATCCCGGATATGGCAAAAACAAACTGAAATCTGAAGGATATATAGGCTATCATCAAACCCATGGCAATGAGTAAGGACCAAAAAGCATTGCGGGTAAGTTCTTGTCCCATGGACGGTCCAACTTCATCGACTTGCAGTGTCTTTTTATCGTAATCAGCAACCTTCTTCTGCAAAGCCGTCATTAATTGAGTCTGCTTCTCTTGCTGAAGGGCTTCTGTTCTAATCAGAACTGATTTATTTCCATTGGATAATTGAACTTCACCACTAAGTCCGACGGATTTCATAGTATCGGTTATAGCACTCTGAGTCACGGCTTTAGTAAAGTTTGCTTCAATCATTGTTCCGCCCTTGAAATCAATGCCCAAATTTAAACCGTGCATAAAGAGGGAAATGATTCCTGGGACAATAACTAACAGCGAAAGTGCAAACCACCAATAACGTTTTTTAACGATATTAAAGTAGAGCGGATGTATTTTTTGAACTTCTTCATAAGTTGCCGGATGCCCTTGATGTCCTTTTTCCATTATACATCCCTCCTAACGCCAAACCATGCCGGATTTAATTTTGCGCTTATCCCGACAATTAAACGTAAGACTAAACGTGTAAAGGTAAGTGCCGTAAACAGACTGGCAACAATACCAATTCCCAGAGTCATTGCAAATCCTTTAATGGTCCCTGTGCCAAAGTAAAATAAAGTCAAAGCGGCGATCAATGTAGTAACGTGAGCATCAATAACTGTGATGAAGGCACGGCTGAAACCTGACTCAACACCAGCTCGCAGTGATTTTCCGGCACGGACCTCTTCTTTAACTCTTTCGTAGATAATAATATTGAAATCGACGGCCATCCCTATCGAAAGAATGAACCCGGCTATTCCTGGCAGGGTAAGTACAACTCGAAACATCCAGAAAACCCATAGTACAATGAGTCCGTAGACAACCAGGGAAAAATCAGCGACGACTCCAGGCAAATGATAAAACACAAGCATAAACAGAAAGATAAAGACCAAACCATAAATTCCTGCTTGAATACTTTTGTGCAAAGAGTCAATCCCTAAAGACGCTCCTACCTGATGTTTTTCAGTAATCGACATACTTACCGGCAATGAGCCTGAACGCATCAGCACAGCATCATTAGCGGCAGCTTGAAGCGTCGAATATCCCGTAATCTCCGCCTGTCCATTCGTAATCGGCACATTAACCGTCGGATTAGTCAGCAATTTATCGTCAAGATAAATTCCAATCCTTTGGCCTATATACTTTGTCGTTAAATCGCCAAACTTTTTAGCTCCGTCGGAAGAAAAGGTTAGGTTAACAACGTACCCCCCTGCTCCGCTTTGATCCTGACCTGCTTTAGCATCCGTAAGTTCAGCACCTTGCAAAACTGTGTTGCCTTTAGGATCCTTAAAGGTTAACTGTGCTGTAGTTTTCAAGACGTTAACTGCCTGATCTGGATCAGAAACCCCGGCTAAATCTAATACTAAACGTTTGTTTTTATAATCTGTCTGGATAATAGGCTCTGAGACCCCAAGATCGTTAACCCGCTTGGAGATAATCGCCTTTGCCTTATCCATATCATCATTTGTAATTGGTGCCCCGCTTTTATTGGGCTCGGCTTGTAAAACCAAGTGAACTCCACCGCGCAGGTCAAGTCCCAATGGGATGCCCTTACTGGGATCCACAAGGGGTTTTATGGATAGAGCTACTGCCGCAGCTACTATAAGCACCAGCGTTACGAGTTTGATGATGTTTCCCCGTTTCATCTGCTTTCCTCCCTTTTAATATGAATGGGACTTGCCCATGCCAATCCTCATTATAAAACGTTCAGGATTCCAATGTCAATCTGAGCTAAAGCAGCACAGACTTCTGGTGAAATTACAGCAATTTTACTTCGTTAATTTTTAATTCAAACTTCGTTCCGAGAAATCCGGCAGCTTTACGACATAATAACATTCGGGCCAAAAAGATTTCAAAATACTCCATAACAGGGCAGATCTCAGTATCAATAGTCAGTTCCAGAGCAACCCGTTCTTTAGGATAAACACGCAAAAATGATTTTTCCACTGCATAGTTTACTCTGTCATGAATGTCAAAGGTTGCCAGATCCAAATTGCGGACGCGAGAACGATGCACGTCCGATTTATCCGCTAAAATCAAGGCGGCCGAAATACTATTGACCGGATTACCGTCAGTCTCATCGTGATTGCCAATAGCCCCAATAATCAGAGCAATTTCTTCAGGATGCATACCGTGCCGCTCCAGAATGCCCGCAGCCATAATCGCCCCTGTCTGCGCATGAGAAACTCGGTTGACTGCATTTCCGATATCATGCAGATAACCGGCAATGGCCGCTAGTTCACACTCTCGTTCAGTATGTTCCATTTTTTCCAAGATATTCGAAGCGATATGGGAGATCAGACCTACATGCCTGAGACCATGTTCCGTATAGCCAATTGCTGCAAGATGTCGGTTCCCTGCCTCGATTAAACTTTGTACATAAGGATCACTTTTAATATCTTGCAAGGTTACTTTTTGCAAAACAAACCCCTCCTGCCGCCCAAAAAACGAGTATACTAAGCCGATGTTAAGCCTTAGGTCATAATTACCTCAACAGCATAGTAGTAAAAAACAAGTGGAGGAAGTACCACTTGCTTTTATACAATTGTTCTAATTACCTATTCGCAATTATTAATTACCCCACAACGCTGAAAATTCTCAGGTATTTTCCTGCTTAGAATTCGATGGAGAATCTTCCTTTTCCAGATTAATCCCAGTGTCATTCTGATTATTCTTATCGCTCTTATCGCTCTTGCTGTTCTTATCATTTTTGTCATTCTTTTTCCCATTCTTTTTAGCATCCTCGGCGGTGATATCCCGGTTCTCAACACTAGTTATCCCGGATTTAGCCACTTCAATCTCTACTTTGTCCGCAATTTGCAGTATTACGGAATTGTCTTTTACTTTGGTAATTTTGCCGTAAATTCCTCCGGCAGTTAAAACACGATCTTTCACGCGCATCCCATTGAGCAGCGCCTGTCGTTGTTTGGCTTGCTTTTGCTGCGGCCTAATCATAAGAAAATACATTATCCCGAAAAAGACAACAAAGTATAGAACTAAAGACATGTTCTGCTGAGACATATTTGAATCCCCCTTAATTTATTCTTTGAACATATTCCCCACGGTATGGCAAAAATCCTTCTCCTTGATAGCAATAGAAACTTTCTCTCCGGAGATGCTTAATCAAACTCGTAACCGTAATCCGCGAAACACTTTTGGCGATATTCAGGTAAACGTTCTTCTCGAATGGCCTCTCTAATTTCGCTCATCAAGTTTTGGAGATACCTCAGATTGTGGATGGTCATCAAGCGCAGTCCTAAAATTTCTTCAGCTTTAAGCAAATGTCTTACATAAGCCCGGGAATAGTTTCGGCAAGTGTAGCAATCACAGGTTGGGTCAATAGGGCCAAAATCATGGGCGGAACCGGCGTTGCGTACAATAACTTTCCCATAGCGGGTCATGGCAGTCCCATTCCTGGCAATACGTGTCGGGAGTACGCAATCAAACATGTCCACTCCTCGCATGACTCCTTCAATAATTGCATCCGGCGACCCAACTCCCATAAGGTAACGGGGTTTTTCTAGCGGCAGCAACGGGACCGTGTAATCCAAAACCTCATACATGATTTCCTTTGGTTCTCCCACACTTAGTCCCCCTATGGCATACCCCGGGAGATCCAGTTCCGTGACCTCAGCTGCACTTTGACGACGCAGGTCCTCATACATACCTCCTTGAACAATGCCAAACAACGATTGACTATCTGTTGTAGTTAACGTTTCTTTACAGCGCTTAAGCCAACGCGTTGTCCTTTCTAAGGAATTTTTGACATATTCGTGGGAACTGGGATAGGGAGCACATTCATCAAAGGCCATAACGATATCAGATCCTATAGCCATCTGTACCTGAGTCGCAATCTCAGGACTTAAAAACTGTCGTGATCCGTCAATATGAGATCGGAACTCAACGCCGCTCTCCTGGATTGTGCGCAAATCACCCAAGCTAAAAACTTGGAAACCCCCGCTATCTGTTAAAATCGCCCCGTCCCAGTTCATAAAGCGATGAAGTCCGCCGGCTTCCCGGATCAACTCTTGCCCCGGCCGTAAAAAAAGATGATAGGTATTACTTAAAATAATTCCGGCTCCGATCTCCCTAAGCTCTTCCGGAGTCATTGCTTTGACTGTCCCTTGCGTTCCAACGGGCATAAAAACGGGCGTATCAATTACTCCATGTGGGGTATGTAACTTTCCCAAACGTGCTTTTGTTCGTGAATCTTCTTTAAGGATTTCCAAATTAACCGCTGCCAAAACCTTCACTTCCTTTATCTCTAAAACTCATTATCTTTAAAACTCTCTTAGCGAATAAACATCGCGTCGCCAAAACTGTAGAATCGATATCGCTGATCTACGGCTATCTTATAGGCTTGTAAGATAAGGTCTCGTCCTGCCAAAGCGCTTACCAACATCACTAACGTTGACTTCGGGAAGTGGAAATTCGTCAAAAGAGCATCCACGATCTTAAATTCATATCCCGGATAGATAAAAATATCCGTCCACCCCTCACCCGAAACTACTTGTCCCTGGTGACTTACTGATTCCAACGTCCGCGCGACGGTTGTCCCGACCGCAATGACTCGTCGGCCGTCTTGTTTGGCTCTGTTAATTCGTTCTGCTGCCTCTGTTTCCACGCGATAATACTCAGAATGCATAACATGTTCCTGAATTTCCTCGACTTTAACGGGCCGGAAGGTTCCTAATCCCACATGGAGAAGAATCTCTACGACCTCCACACCTTTAGCTCGCAGATCGGCAAGAAGCTTAGGGGTAAAGTGCAGTCCCGCTGTGGGGGCGGCGACAGAGCCCCGCTCTTTGGCATAAACCGTTTGATACCGTTCTTGATCTTCCAATTGGGCCGTAATGTATGGAGGCAAAGGCATCTCCCCAAGCTGATCTAAAATAGTTTCGAAAACTCCCGCATATGTAAATCGAATCTTCCGATTACCGTTTTCCAAAATTTCTTGAAGTTCACCTATAAGCAAACCATGACCGAAACTTACTTTTTGCCCTACCTTTAAGCGCTTTCCCGGCTTAACCAAAGCTTCCCAAACATCAAGTTCCAGCCTTTTCAACAAAAGAACTTCTATTTTAGCTTGCGAATCTAATTTTTCGCCAATTAACCGTGCAGGTATTACACGGGTATTATTCAGTACCAGTACATCACCGGAGACTAGAAGTGAAACGAGATCGCGGAAGGTATGATGCTCTATGGAACCAGTCTTCCGATCCACGACCATTAAACGAGACGCATCCCGCGGTTCTACCGGATGCTGAGCAATTAACTCCTCCGGCAAGTCAAAATCGAACTCCGAAACATTCACACTATCTTCTCCTTAAAACTGTGGACTCAAAGATTTTTTTCCTCACTGGTTTTTATCGACACATTATTATAATAAAAATGAATAATTTCCTCATAGGTATATTCCAATTGCGCCATATGATAGGCCCCCCATTGAGACATACCAACGCCATGCCCCCAGCCTCTCCCTTCAAAAACAAAAACGCCATAGGGCTGAGGATCTGCACGAACCCCAAGAGAAGAGCTGATGATTTTTGCCAGCAGCGGACCAGAATTATTTCTATAATTCAACATTCCAAGAACAGATGATATTCCCTTCAATTTAGAAGCCTTTTCCTCCGACGCAACTTTATGAACGTCAAATAACGTACCTAAAAAAGCGTTCGCTTGAATTTCTTGACCAAAAGGGTAAAAGGCTTGCACAAACTTTCGTCCCGAAACCGTCAAAGAGCTCCCGAACTCATCCGTTAACAGTACGTTTTGGGCTCGGCCTGAGGGGAATTTTTCTACGTTAATGGTTTGAACAGGCCCTAAGCCAAAAACAGAGCCGAGCTGCGGTGCAGAAATTATAAAACGCCAACGGTCTGCCGCTCCGCCTATACCTTCTGAGAATCGATCAGGATGAGCTAAAGTATGATGGTCTGTATTTCCCCATACATTTTTTGCATCTTCAGCATATCCCCCGTTATGAGCTGAATAAAGGGCTTCAATAGGCTGACCTGTGTCAGCATCTACAAGGATCTTCCCTCGAGTTGCTTCAACTGCCTGAGAAGCCTCACCTTCTACGTTCATACCGGCATAAGCTTGGTCAATATCCGGAGAATCGGTAATAGTTTTGCGATTCTGGGTATGCTTTATAAGATAGGTCCGGGCAGCCACAGCCTGAGCTTTTAAGCCTTCCAAGCCATACTTAGCCCAAGCATTACTCATCTCAATAGGAACGACACCTTTCAGGTAGTCTTCACTGTCCAGCTGATTGACGAGTCTCCAGTGATCCTTATGCCAATCCAGAGTCAGGCTTCCACGATAAGCTGCAGACTTTCCTTCCGGAGTTCTTACAACGAGACTGCCGGAATCTTTCTCCATAATCTCCAGTTTTGCATCTCTAAAGATTTGGAAATCACTCTGGTTAACTCTCAAAATTGGATTCCAGCCTCCCCAGCCTACTTCAAGCCTAGAACCCTTGGGGAAATTTAACGTCATCGTTCCGCTGACAACTCGATACGATCCTTGTGCAGCTTGAATTTCAACCCATCCCGCTTGTCCAAATTTCCAAACGAGCTCCACCGAAATTTCTCGAGCTTGGCAGATCTTAACCTGAGTCATCAGCAGCAGAAAGATTGCCAGCAACAAAAAGGACCAACGCCGAACACTCCAGAGCATGTCATCACACACCTTCTATGTTCAGATTACCCCATTTTTCTTGCTTATATGCCTTGACTGCCCTCCTCGTTGCTGAACTTTTGCGGCAAGGGGTAACCAAAGTGATGATAAGCCCTCACGGTTGCCATTCTCCCCCGAGGAGTACGCTGCAAAAAACCCATCTGAAGAAGAAAGGGCTCGACAACATCTTCTAAGGTCTCAGCCTCTTCCCCTATTGTTGAAGCTAAAGTGTCTATACCTACCGGCCCCCCAGCAAAAGCTTCAATGATCGTTCTCAATGTCTTTTGGTCTATGTTGTCCAAACCCACCGGATCGACTTCTAAACGATTGAGAGCCTCTTTGGCGATAGCTTGGGTTACAATCCCGTCTTCCCATACTAAGGCGAAATCCCTGACTCGCTTTAGCAAGCGGTTTCCGACTCGGGGAGTCCCTCGTGAACGACGAGCTATTTCATCAGCGCCCTCATCTGTAATTTCTAACCTCAAGATACCTGCGGCCCGTAGAATTATTTTCTTCAAGTCTTCTACTTCATAGAATTCCAGCCTGCTTATTACTCCAAAACGATCTCGCAAAGGAGACGTTAACTGACCGGCGCGAGTCGTTGCTCCCACCAAAGTGAAAGGAGGCAAAGACAGGCGAATGGAACGAGCACTCGGGCCTTTGCCAATCACGATATCCAAACAGCCATCCTCCATGGCAGAATATAAGATTTCTTCAGTAGAACTATTTAAACGATGAATTTCATCAATAAACAAGACATCACGCGGCTCTAAGGCTGTTAGAATTGCCGCCAAGTCACCTGGCCGTTCAATTGCCGGACCGGAGGTCGTCCGTATACTTACGCCCATTTCCGAAGCAATGATATTAGCTAAAGTTGTCTTACCAAGGCCCGGGGGTCCATATAATAAAACGTGATCTAAAGCTTCTCCCCGAGTCGCTGCAGCCTGGATAAAGATGCTCAGATTATCTTTAACTTTTTTTTGACCGATATATTCCTTCATTCGATTGGGACGCAGGGCTTCCCCTTCTTGATCCGAAAGTTGCTCTTGCGGAGCTACCAAACGCTCTTCTATTTTGTGCCCCTCCTCTCATGCCGTTACAGATTAACCTCCCGCCAACACCCGCAAGGCTTTTTTAACTTGCTCTTCGGTCGATAATTCTCCTCCGTCCTTTCCAGCATGGACCAAGGCCCGTCTGGCTTCCTCCAGACCGAAACCAAGAGCAAGTAATGTTTGCAGGGCATCAGAATGTTTTGAGGGATTCAAATCAGCAGCAATGGCAGTCTCTTCTGAAACCAAAGCGAGTCCTTTAAACTTCTCTTTAAGTTCTAAAATTAACCGTTGGGCGATTTTCTTGCCTACACCAGGTACCTTTGTTAACAGGTTAAGATTTTCACTAACAATGGCATTTTCAATCTGTGCAGCTCCAAAAGTGGATAATAAGGATATGGCTGCCTTGGGACCGATTCCTGAAACGCTAAGCATCTCTAAAAAAAGCTGTTTTTCTACCATTGACGTAAATCCATAAAGCGCTATATCATCCTCGCGAATGACAACATGGGTATAGAGGACAAGTTTCTGTCCCGGAACCGCTTTGCCTAACAGTCCGCTTGGTACTGTAAGCAGATACCCGACACCCTGGACCTCCAGTATTAAACGTTCTGCTTGAATTTCCCAGACTGTTCCGCGCAGCATTCCTATCATCGGAAATCCTCCATTCTTCGCTCTAAAGCAAAGCTATGCGCATGGCAAATTGCTAAGGCCAAAGCATCCGCGGTATCATCAGGTCTCGGGACGTCATCCAGGCCTAATAACCCCTTGACCATCTGCTGGACCTGTTTCTTGTCTGCTCTTCCGTAGCCAACAACTGCTTGTTTGACCTGCAAGGGAGTATATTCATAAACTGGGATACTCTGCTGAGCCCCCGCTAATAAGACGATTCCCCGTGCCTGTCCGACAGAGATGGCTGTCGTCGTATTACGGTTGAAAAAGAGTTCCTCCACCACAATTTGATCGGGTTGATGGTCCTTAAGATAAGGGAAAATTTGATTATAAAGAATTAGTAAACGTTCGGCTAGAGGAGTATGAGCAGCGGTGCGCCAACAAGCATAATCCAGCGCCCTCAAGCGATTTCCTTTTTGTTCAATAAGACCATATCCCATAATTGCAGTTCCTGGATCAATCCCTAAAATAATCATGTGCGTCTTCCTTTCAGCTATAAATTTTCGACAGAAGACGTACGAATCCTTTTCTTCTTAATAAATAAAGGCCTTTGCTTTTACTCGTTCCATAAATCTTCGTTAGCAGTATCGATAAAGGACTGAACTTCATCCAAAGAATTAAACTCGACCTTGGGTGCCATTTCCTGCATAGCTTTTGGCCAAGTCTTTACGTCCAGACCATTTATGATAACCTTACCCTCAGTTCCCGGCTTTCCTTCCTGAACAGAGAGCACATTATTATTAAGACTAAAATGGTAAGTCCTTGTCTCCGGAGCATTTGCGGATACTAAAGCGACGCTGTCTTCCAGATAACCTTTTTGGACAGCTGAAATTTTAGCTGGCAGCCATGAAGCTGCCATGGGAACAAGACCTCCGATTCCTAATCCCAAGACAAGTACCAAACCTATAGTTTTCCAACGAGACATAAGTAAAAACCCTCCCGACATTGTCTTTTTCTCTAGTCTTGCCAGGAGGGCACATAATTTAATCGTTATAGCTGATTATTAACTTCTAAAAATCTTCACTTGCCAATTCCTCAGATAAATCAAAATTGGAATATACCCCTTGAGTATCGTCATGATCTTCGAGAGTTTCCATTAAATGAACTATCTTTCGTGCTTGGTCTGCATCTGTAATTTCAATGGTATTTTGGGCCATTGGACTTAGGAGTGATTCACTGACGACGATATGCTGCTCCTCAAGTGCCTTGCGTACGTCTTCCATGGTTTCTGGTGATGTGTAGATCACAAACTCCTCTGTATCGTCTTCCAAATCCTCCGCACCGGCTTCCAAGGCGATCATCATTAGATCATCCTCAGAAAACTTAAGGCCTTCCCTGGGAATTCTCAGTTGGCCCTTATCTTCAAACATCCAGCCAACGCAGCCGGTCTCGCCCATGTTTCCGCCATTTTTAGAAAATATATGGCGGACTTCAGCCGCTGTACGATTCCGATTATCGGTGAGAATATCAACCATGACTGCAACGCCTCCGGGGCCGTAGCCTTCGTAACGCAATTCTTCATAGTTTGCTCCCTCGGCGCCGCCTGCTCCTTTTTGAATAGCTCTTTGAATGTTTTCATTAGGTACATTTTGTGCTTTAGCATTTTCAATGGCTATCTTTAGGCGAAAATTTCCAAGATCTCCGCCGCAGGCTCGAGAAGCTACGACAATTTCCCGCCCAAGCTTCGTAAAGATTTTTCCTTTTTGCGCATCTGCTTTGCCTTTTTTATGCTTAATGTTTGCCCATTTTGAATGTCCTGACATGTGTGTTCCTCCTTATGCTAGTCCGCTTAAATAGTTTAGCATAGGGCAATTTCCCTTGTAAAGACTTTAATCTTCTGATAATTGGCCATCTTTCAAGAGCATTTGGAATCTACCCGCGATTTGCAAAAAGTTCAGTGCTCAAATACCGCTCTCCAGTGTCCGGCGCTATAGCCACTACGTTTTTACCTTCACCCAAATCACTGGCAGCCTGAAGAGCCGCACTAACAGCTGCCCCTGAAGAAATGCCCACTAACAGCCCTTCTTGACTGGCAAGTTTGCGGGCGGTTTCTAAAGCATCATCATTGCTTACCGAAACAATCTGATCCAGGATCGACGCATTCAAAACCTTGGGTACAAATCCGGCACCAATTCCTTGGATTTTGTGAGGCCCGGGTTTCCCGCCTGATATTACTGGAGATGAAGCCGGTTCTACACCAATAATTTTCACGTTGGGAAGATGTTCCTTCAAGATTTCACCCACCCCTGTGATCGTCCCCCCGGTGCCAATTCCCGCAACAAAAGCATCAATATTACCAAGTTGTTCCATAAGTTCCAAAGCGGTACTTTTACGATGAGCTTCCGGATTGGCAAGATTTTCGAATTGTTGGGGCATAAAATAATCCGGATTTTCTCGAGTAAGGCGTTCTGCCTCTTCTATAGCACCGTTCATGCCTGCTGAGCCCGGAGTCAGCACGAATTCAGCTCCATAAGCAGACATAAGCAGTCGTCGTTCTACACTCATCGTTTCGGGCATCACAACGATCAAACGATATCCGCGTGCGGCGGCAATCATTGCTAATCCAATCCCGGTATTCCCGCTGGTAGGCTCTACGATGGTTCCGCCGGGATGAAGTACTCCTCGCTTTTCGGCATCAATAACCATTCCCAAGGCTATCCGGTCTTTAATGCTCCCTCCAGGATTAAAGGCTTCAACCTTTACGTAAATATTGGCCATTCCCGGTTTTACAATACGCTGCAGCTTTACCAAAGGCGTTTGGCCAATTAAATCTGTAATCGAATTAACAACTCGCATTTCAAATACCTCAATTCATATCAATTTACTGTGTTTTAATGTTAACAACAACGAGGACCTTTGTCAAGTGAACTAGTGACATCTCAGTTGTTGTTTTGATCGTTGGCTAATCTCCGCTCAACGTCTATAACCAAAGTTTCTATTAAATGGGGTAAAGGAATGCGCTGAACTCCAACAAATTGAATATTCCCCCGTTGAATTGGAATAAGTAACTTGTCAGCTTTACTATTCGCAATAGCACTTGCCATCCCTGGTGTTATTTCCCCCAATAACCCATAAACCATAATTATCGCTGCTGAGCCCACAATCAGATCCACTCGACCGGCATTATAACAAATTGCCGATTCACCAGAGGCCCCCTCAGTCGCCCCGGCACGTAACATTGCACCCGTAGCTAAGGCATTTGTACCTAGAGCTAATATTTCCAATTCGGGAATTTTCTTTCGTAATTGTTCAACAATATGCTTGCCTATTCCGCCGCCTTGCCCATCAATTACAGCTATACGCATAGTACCCTCCTCCGCCTGCTCAACATATCCGCGGAAGGTGTTCGCCTTCAAGCATTCCGACAATTCGCTTTCCTCCCAGAGGAGTTTCCAAAAGCACAAACCCAGGTTTTCCTTCTTGAACAACCCCGATTTGAGCTGCTCGATGTCCCAAAGGATGAGCATGCATCGCCTGCAGAACGGTTTCGGCTGCCTCAGACTTAACAATGACTAAGGCCTTTCCTTCATTAGCAAGGTAAAGAGGGTCGAGCCCCAGCATATCGCAGGCTCCTTTTACCCCCGGAAGAATTGGTAACGACTCTTCCTTCAGGAGCATACTTACACCTGCTTGCTGCGCTAACTCATTTAAGGTCGTCGCAACTCCACCGCGAGTGGGATCACGCATACATTTAACCCCGCCTTGAAAAAAGGAATCAATAAGCCCATTTAGCGGAGCGCAATCACTCGTTACAGGCGTTTCAAACTCCAGGCCTTCTCGATCAGACAGAATGGCGATCTCGTGATCCCCAATTGTTCCGGTAATAAGGATGACATCGCCGGGCTGGATTTGTTGGGGGTTGACAAAATATCTATTACTATATCCAATACCCGTTGTGTTTATAAAAAGTTTATCGGCACTTCCCCGTTCCACAACTTTTGTATCCCCACAGACAATACTAATACCTGCTTCCTTGGCAGTATCTGCTACACTCTGAATAATGCGTTCCAGTTCCTCTAAGGGCAAACCTTCTTCTAATATCAATGCTAATGATAAAAACTTCGGCGATGCACCGCTTACTGCCAGGTCGTTAACTGTTCCGCATACGGCGAGTCTGCCGATATTTCCTCCGCGAAAAAACAAGGGGGAAACCACAAAAGAATCAGTCGTTACCGCCAGTTGCTCTTGCCCCGGTACGATCGTTGCATCGTTCATTTGATCTAAGAAAGAATTTCCTAAATACTTTTGAAAAAGACTGCGGATTAATTCATGGCTCATCCGCCCACCGCTTCCATGGGCCATCAAAATGCGTTCCATTAATCGTCGCTCCTTTGAGAATATCGGTAGTAGGCAGCGCAAGATCCTTCAGAAGAGACCATGCAGGGTCCTACAGGTTTAAGAGGAGTACAGCGTTTACCAAACAAAGCACATTGTGTAGGATAAATACGACCTTTCAAAACTTCTCCGCATTGACATCCAGGCGTTTCCGGCGAATGGAAAACTGGCAAAGAATATTTCCGTATTGCATCCCAAGGACCAAACTCCTCTCTGATTCCTAAGCCACTCCCGGGGATTAATCCCATCCCTCGCCATGAAGCGTCCATCGGTTCAAAAACTCTCTTTACAACCGTTTGGGCGTGAGGATTTCCTTCGGCCTTGGCGACTCGACGATATTGAATCTCAATATCCGAACGTCCTTCTTCCCGCTGCCGAAGCAGCATCACTATAGCCTCTAAAATGTCAAGGGCTTCAAATCCCGTCACGACTCCTGGTTTACCAAATTCTTTAGCCATAAACTCGATTGGCTGAGTTCCGATAATGGCACAAACATGACCGGGATCTAGAAAGGCATCCACATCCAGTTGCTCATCTTCAGCTAATAACCTTAAAACGGGAGGTACAATTTTATGCATTGACAAAACGCTAAAATTATTAATCCCTTCACGATTGGCAATTTCCAGGCTGACGGCAACGGTTGGTGCCGTTGTTTCGAAGCCTACTCCTAGAAAAACGACATCCTTACCTGGGTTTTTATGAGCAATTTCCAAAGCGTCCTGGGTTGAATAAACAACACGTACATCAGCCCCTTCGGCTTTCAAAGCCTGCAGATTCTTTTTACTGCCGGGGACTCTGATCATGTCGCCAAAGGTCGTGGTAATCACATTCGGTTGAGCAGCAAGATACAAGTAACGATCAATATCACTACTGTCAGTCACACAAACGGGACACCCGGGACCGGAAATTAAGCGGACAGTCGGCGGCAGTAAATCCCTAAGCGCATTTTTAGCAATAGCAACAGTATGGGTCCCGCAAACTTCCATAATTGTAAAAGGGTTCGAAGCTAAATACCTAATTTCCTCTAGATACTCTCCCGCCTTTACTAAGACATCTTTACTCTCCTTCGGCATAGGCATCGGCAACCTCCAATAGTAATTCTTCCGTCTCTTTAGCACTCTGATTGTCGATAACCCCAATGGCAAAACCTGCGTGAACTAAAACATAGTCGCCGATCCCTGCCTCCGGTACCAGGTCAATACTAATTATTCGTTCATTCCCCATCATATCCACTTTAGCAATAACACCGTCGACTGAGACAATTTTAGCTGGTATGGCTAAACACATTTATAACACCTCATTTGCAATTAATACTTGTCCAAAGGCCAGCCCGCCGTCTCCTGGCGGCAGTGCGCGTGAACGAATGACCTTGATGTTTGTATCCTTTAAATTTTGAAGAACGGCCTCGGTGAGAAGTTTATTCTGGAACACCCCACCGCTTAGAGCAAGATGCCCGTTATGTTGAAATTTCAGAGACAGTGCTGTAATAGCTCCGGCGATAGTCCGATGAAAACGATAGGCAATTTTTCCTCTGGATACTCCATTAAGACAGTCATGAACAATGGCTTTAAAAAGCGGCGCCACACCGAGAATATATTCATCACCTTCAAGTCTGATTTCATAAGGATACTCAGAAACGTCCTCTGTCTCTTCATTTTCACCACCTGAATTTACTTGTCTGAAAAATAATGTTGCCATACTCTCAAGTTCAATGGCAGCTTGTCCTTCGTATGTTACTTCTGTACATATCCCCAATAATCCGCTCACCGCATCAAACAGCCGACCTGCACTGGAAGTCTGAAAAATTTGGATATTCCTTTCTAATTGACGATCTAAGATCTTACGTTCGTTTGGGGACAGGGTCTGCCAAAGCGGCAGTGTTTTTGTCCATTCTTCATCTGTAAGGAGAGTTTTCAGGTAAGCATAAGCCATGCGCACAGGATGTTTGGCACCTGCATCACCTCCTGGCAGCGGCAAATATTCAAGATGCCCTTTACGTTCATAACTTGCTGCATTCCCATAGAGAACTTCAAAACCCCAGATGCAACGATCCTTCCCAAAGCCTGTTCCGTCGCAAATAATTCCTAAGGCTGGGTCCGATATTTCCCACTCTCCCAGTACACTTGCTAAATGGGCATGATGGTGCTGGATTGAAATTTTTGGTTGTTCCTTCTCAAGAGCAAATCTTGTCAACTGATAATTAGGATGCTGATCATAAGCAATAACAGAAGGAGTAACGTTGACGACCCGCTGGAAGGATTCTAATTCCTGCTGAAAACGCTCCATTGTCTCGAAGCTCTCCATATCTCCGAGATACTGGCTGACAAAAGCCCGTTGACCAGCGGCCAGACAGAAAGCATTCTTTAAATCTCCGCCTAATCCTAAAATTGACTTTTTTAACTTAGATGAGGTTAAGGAAATCGGTAAAGGCACATAACCTCTGGCCCTTCGTAAATAAACCGCTTCTCCTCCAATAAATTGAATAACAGAATCATCACAAGGATGATAAATATCTCTGTCATGGACTAAAAAATAATCCGCAATACCGTTGAGCGACGTTAGAGCCTCTTCATTGGTATACACCAAAGGACGTCCACTCAGATTAGCACTTGTCACAATCAAAAAATCATAAGGCCCATTAAATAGGAGATGATGAATTGGCGTATAAGGCAACATTATCCCTAAGGTATGAATACCGGGGGCAATGTTATCTGGCAATAGATTGGCTTGGTTTAGATTTCGTTCCAGTATCACTATGGGCGCGGCCGGGCTGAGTAACAATTCCTCTTCTTTTTTATCGATCAGGACTTCCTGGCGCGCCTTTTCTATTGAGCGTACCATGAGGGCGAAAGGTTTAGCTCCTCGTTCTTTGCGCTTACGCAAACGCTCTATGGCCTCTCTGTTGCCTGCATCACAAACGAGATGAAACCCGCCTAAACCTTTAACAGCCAGAATCCCGCCTTGAACCAATTGTTCGATGCCCATCCCTGGAATCGATCGTCCAGCGCTGTCAAGCAATTGCACTTTTGGTCCACACTCCTCACAAGCAACAGGCTGGGCATGAAAACGCCGGTCTCGGGGATCTTGATATTCTTCCGCACAGGATTCACACATCGGAAACGTTGACATCGTTGTTTGAGCACGATCATAAGGAACATCACGAATAATCGTATATCTTGGTCCGCAATTTGTGCAATTGGTAAAAGGATACTTAAAGCGGCGATTGTTTTTATCTGACATCTCTTGCAAACAATCTTGGCATGTGGCGACGTCGGGAGAGATTAACACATCGGCATCTTCCTGAGCTTCGCTCCGGGTAATATGAAAAGAACTAAAATTTTCAAAGTTTGCCTCTTCAGAGCGGACCATTAATAGTTTTGCTAAGGGCGGCGAATCGGAAATCAAACGCTGCAGGAAACAATCCATGTTCTCTCCTTCTGCATGGATTGTCACTCCCTTACTTGAATTATTGACCCATCCTCTGATGTTCAGTTCTTCGGCTAGTTTAAATACAAAGGGTCGAAAACCTACCCCTTGTACAATTCCATTCAAAAAGATTTTTCTGGCTTTAGAGGTCATTTCTTTCTTCCAGCTTTCTAATTTCTTCATCCAACTATCTTTGAATAAATGTTTCGTATCGGTAAACTCGTTCAGCTAAAGCTAAACAGCACTATTCCCACTTGTAACAATGAAAGTCTTACAATTGGATGAAGCAATTATCTTTCAGATTAATTCTGATAACTCTCTTATTGTACACGCCAAACTCCTTATTCCACAAGTCTTAAGAAAGGAACCTTTTTTGTGAAAATATTTACTAGATCCAAATTTTGCTTAATTCTGAATAATTATTAAAAACAAGCAGGAAATAAATAGGTTATCTCGAATATATGTTGATAATAAGGAATTTCTATATTTTTATACCCGTACGCAAAAGGGGACAAGACATATTCAGGAGGTGTTCATCAAATTATGGGGAATTTTGATTTACTCAAGGTCAAAGGGGTTTCTCGGCGTGACTTCATGAAGTTGATAGGAGCAACTACAGCCGCGCTTGGATTACCCGAATTATTCGTACCCCAAGCAGCTTCAGCAATGGAACAAGCAATTAAGAAGCCCCCGGTTATTTGGCTGGAAGGAATGGACTGCACTGGATGTACGGAATCAACAATTGCCACGTTAAATCCTTCAGCAGCCGAACTGGTTCTTGACATGATCTCAATTCGGTACCATGAAACAATTATGGCCGGATCTGGAAATATAGCTGAAGAAGCATATCAAGACACCCTTAAAGATAAGTTTATTCTCGTTGTAGAGGGAGCTACCCCCGCTCAAGAAGATCGCTACTGCATGGTCGGAGGAAAGCCTTTCCGCAAAACTCTTATCGAAGCTGCCAAAAAAGCCCAAGCCATCATTGCTATCGGAAGCTGCGCCTCGGAAGGCGGCGGAATTCCCGGTGCCTGTGCCACAGGAGCCGTTGGAGTTTCTGAGATTCTTAAAGCTGAGGGAATCAGCACTCCCCTTATCAATCTACCCTGCTGCCCGGTGAAGCCTACTACACTTATCGGTACAATTCTTTATTATCTGACTTATCAGAAGGTTCCGCCCCTTGACTCCCAAAATCGCCCATTAGCTTTCTATGGAACATTATTACATGATAACTGCCCACGCCGCGGTCACTTTGAAAACGGAGAATTTCTTACAGATTGGAATGATCCAGCCCAGAAAGACTATTGCTTACTTTTGAAGGGATGCAAAGGGCCTAAAACTTTCACAGATTGTGCTCAAGTATGGTGGAATGACAACGCAAACTTCTGTATCAATGCCGGATCTCCCTGTTCCGGATGTTCAGAAAAGAGCTTCTACAAGCAATTCACCCCTTTATATACCAAACAAGAGACTTTCAAACTTCCCGGCATAGGTCAGGTTAATGCTGATACGGTTGGTACCGTCATCGGAGGGGCTGCCGCCATCGGTCTCGGAGTTCATTTAATAGCTACAGCTGCAAGCGGAAGGCTGACTAACCAAGGCCACGGCCACAAGGAGGATTTATAAGATGACAAAGATTGTTGTCGATCCCTTAACAAGAATAGAGGGACACCTGCGGGTGGAAGTAGAAGTCGAGAATGGAAAAGTTTCAGACGCTCATGTCATAGGAACGATGTATCGGGGAATTGAAGCGATGCTGCGCGGTAAGGATCCTCGCGATGCCACCTATGTAACTGAGCGTGTATGCGGAGTTTGTGCAGGCTCCCACGGTTGGGCATCCTCTCTGGCTTTAGACCAAGCATACGGCGCTAACGTTCCGGCTGGGGGGCGAATTATCCGCAACTTAATTCTGGGCGCCATGTGGCTGCACGATCATCCCTTACATTTTTATCATCTAAGTGCTCTCGATTACCTTGACGTAATGGCTGTTGCCCAATATCAGGGAAAGGATCCGGGGCTCCTTGCTGTCAAAGATAAAATTGTCAAGCTTGTCACCGCAGGAGATACCGCTCCCTTAACTCCACGTTATAAGCCCGATGAATTCAGCGTGAAGGATCCTGAGTTAGTGACCATGGCAGTAGCTCATTATCTAAAAGCCTTGGAAATGCAGGCCAAAGCTAAAAAAATGTCGGCCTTATTCGCCGGTAAACAGCCCCATCAATCTTCGATTGTTGTCGGCGGGGTTACGATGCTTCCTAATATTGAAGTTGTTGAGCAATTCCGTTCCATGCTGCTGGAACAACTGGATTTCGTTGAAAAGGTTTATCTCCAGGATGTCTTGACCTTCGGCACCGGGCCATTGCTGCCCTTAGCCCAAGCAGGGGTTGGCGGAGCAGGAGCGGTCAATTTCCTGTCTTATGGCGCCTTCGCTCGGGATGACGCCGGTAAAGACTTATTCCTTAAATCCGGTATAGTCATGAACGGCGACTTAAGCAAGGTATTACCTGTTGACGAAACTAAAATTACTGAGGATGTTCAATACTCTTGGTATAAAGCCAGTGCCAACGGCAAAACCCCCTTCACCGAGGACACAATTCCTGATCTTGATAAAAAAGATGCCTATTCTTTCGTAAAAGCACCTCGCTATGATGGTAAGCCCATGGAAGTAGGGCCTCTTGCCCGCATGCTTGTAATGCAGCCCAAAGGTTTAATGGATATAATTTCAAAATACAATATCAAACCAGGTGCGGTCGCACGTCATGCAGCTCGTGCCTATGAAACTCTCCTACTCGCTAAAGACATGCTGACCTGGCTTGATGCACTGGAAAAAGAAATGGGATCTAATTTCCGCATTCATGATACGGAACACTGGGAGGCACCTGCCACAGGTCAAGGATCAGGATTAACCGAAGCACCAAGAGGAGCCTTGGGCCATTTTGTTAAAGTTGCTAATCACAAAATCGAGAACTATCAGATGGTTGTACCCACCACCTGGAATTTCTCTCCCCGAGATGATAAAGGAGTTCTTGGACCGTTCGAACAAGCTTTAATAGGGGTACCTATCCCCGACCCCGATAATCCGGTGAACATCGTTAGAGTCGCTCGATCTTATGACCCATGCCTTGCATGCGCGATTCACCTCATCGATCCGGTGACAAATGATGTAAAAAAATTCCGGATCGGTTGGTAGAAAAGGAGGAAAGGACATGGTTAACCCGCTTGACCATCCATTAGCCCAACGGATAAGCCACTGGATTAATCTTATTAATTTTATAGTTCTGATCTTTACGGGCTGGTTTATTCATTCTCCCCATCCTGGTATGCCAATGAATTTAATTCGTAATTTACATTTCTTATTTATGTATTTTCTTCTCATTAATGGAGTTGTACGTTTTTATATTTCCTTTTTCGGGAAAAATAAAGACTATGATTCTATTTTGCTCAACATGCAGGATGTGAAGAATATTTGGCCGCAGATTAAGTACTACCTGTTCCTGGGAAAACACCCAGAAACGGGCAAATACAACCCGCTGCAAAAATTAGCATATATCGCACTTCCTATTCTGGCCGTTATTCAGGCCTTTACAGGCTTTATTCTCTATAAACCTGTACAATTAGCAGGACTTGCTGACCTGGTAGGAGGGCTGACTGCTGTTCGCGGACTCCACTATCTTGTCATGTGGCTATTTATTGCAATTATCGCAATTCACGTTTACTTGGTCTTTACAGCTGCCTACGAACAATTCCTGTTTATGTTCTTTGGCAAAATGAGGAATGAGAAGGGAATTTAATCATGCACTCGCCAAAAATTATGGTCATGGGAGTCGGAAACATTCTTCTATCCGACGAAGGCTTGGGTGTTCGATTTTTAGACGAACTGGCTCGAAACTCCCTCCCGCAAAATGTTGAACTCCTCGAAGGAGGCACAGCTGGACTCGAACTCGTACACCTAATTCAAGAAATAGACTTCCTGATTATTATTGACGCAATCAATGCTCAGTCAGAACCCGGTGCTCTATTCCGATTTCAACCAGGTGATATACAGGTCTTTCCTGAGCAATACGAGGTATCCTTTCACCAAATCGGAATAATTGAAGTCTTGACCATGGCAAACATTTTAGGGCATGCTCCCCAAACCTTAATTTTCGGTGTGCAACCCAAAAAACTCGATTGGGGAATGGAAATAAGTCCTGAGATTCAATCTCTATTTCCCCATCTTACTGAATTGGTTCTCCTTGAAATTGATTCGATTCAGCGTGAAGGTAAATTTACAATTAATTAAACCTAATATCATTACATGACTTATCTAAAGCACTAACTCAAACTTCGAAAAGGCCGTAGCAAAAACGAACTAAAAAGGTTCGTGAGCATCGGCCTTTTTTGTGTGAAAATAACAACTGAAACCCTAAAGAGCCTGCAGTTAGTGTGATGTAAAGTAGGAGTAATAATAGTCACGATATAATTGTTCATAAACTTATGATTGAAAGGCCAAAACTTCACCCAGAAGCCATTTAGTCCAGTCTTGCAGCCCCTTTCCCGTTCGGCAAGAAATCTCAAAAATTCTTATGTCCGGATTTATAACCCTGATATCCTGTTTCATTCTTTCCATGTTTACATCCGTTAAACCTTCCAAATCCATCTTATTTAAGAGAACGGCTTTAGCTTTACGAAAGATAACAGGATACTTTGCCGGCTTATCGTCACCCTCAACTATACTTAAAACAATAACCTTAAAAGCTTCACCTAAATCAAAGTCAGCAGGGCAAACAAGATTACCAACGTTTTCAATAATCATTAAATCTAAACTCTGACAATCAAACTCAGGTAATACCTTAGCTACCATTTTACTGTCTAAATGGCAGCTGCCCCCAGTGTTAATCTGTATTACCGGAACATCATGCACAGATATTCGATCTGCATCTTTAGATGTGAAAATATCTCCTTCAATAACTGCAAGACTTATGTTTTCATTGAACAATGGCAATGTCTTTTCTAAAAGCGTAGTTTTTCCTGCGCCTGGTGAACCCAGAATATTAATTGCTAAACAATTATTTTTACGAAAATGTGCACGATTTACTTCAGCTTGCATATCATTTGAATCACGCAAATTTGCCATTACTTCAATTTCGCGACGTTCATTATCCATTATTCGACCTCCAAACTTTCAAGTAAAAGTTCTTCTCCTTGAACTACTTCTATATTCGTAGATTTACAGTTAGGACAGAGGAAATACATCATCTTAACGTTAAACTCATAATGACAATCCTTGCAACGTCCGAGCAAAGGAACCCGTTCGACAATCAATTCAGCTCCCTCACAAAGAGTATCCCTGCTATATGCCTCAAAAGCCATGGCCAAGGCATCTGGCTCAGCATTTGTCAACTCTCCAACCTTTATCTTAACTTTCAGAACCCTTTTGACATCATGTTGGGACAAGGTATGATCAATCACTTCAAATACCCCTCCCATCAAGGACATTTCATGCACCAAATCACCCCTATCGGGTATTATTATTTTAGTGAACTATTAGAATCTGTTCCAAGTATAGCTTATCCGAAGTTATGCAACAAGTTATTTAAAAGCAAAAATTGGAATTTTCCCTCATTATATAGTATTCTGTTATTTTTTCGGCCGCCTATAATAAATTTCACAGTTTTGCAATGTATATTGTACTTTAAAAGGGAGATGATAAAGAATGTATTAAACTTCAAACAACTGATAAGGAGGATGGTAAAATGAGTCGTAATACACCTGAAGTTCCAGAATCCGAAAGCCAGTTGGATAAGTTAAAATGGGAAGTTGCCGAAGAATTACAATTGGATGATGATATCGAAGATAAGGGGTTCGCCAATATGACGACTCGTGAAGTTGGTCAGATTGGCGGAAACATGGTTAAAAAAATGATTAACTATGCCGAAAAAGAAATGGCTGATCAAGGTTCGGAAATTATGAACGACTAAATGTAAGCATTGTTGAAATCGTGTTTCGGCCAGCACGATATCAACAGCCATAGGATATCCTACAGGGAATTATTGTTTTAGAAGCTCAACTTCTCAACAATAACTCTCCAGGAAGAAAGGGACGATCGTTATCAAACGCTCATCCCTTTTTTCTGTTCCCTTTTATGGTTTTTATGCCCTCTTCAACGCGCCTTTCCTACTCTTCAACATAAGGAATTGTCAGTGGTCCCAGAGGTAATACAGCTATACTCATTTCTTTGCCGTATTTCGCTTGAAGTTCAGTAATTGTTGATTCAATATTCTTTGTCGGCGTGAGCATAGCAATTTTAACCCATTCCTCTGGCAACGTTGAATATACAACCACGTCAGACCATTCCTGAATCATTGCTAACCTTTGGGCTTCCCACTGATCAAACATGCGAAAGGATGGATCATTGATCATTTCCAAAAGATCCTTTGGCGTATCACGCATCTTCAGTATCTTTGAAAAATTGCCATGTTCAGGCATTCCTTCACTGCATTCCGCAGCACAAATTATCGTTCCGCCTTTTTTTACAATCTTTTGCGCAGCATTCATTCCTTTAACAGCCTGATAGAGATTCTGATCCAATGGATACCCGGCGTTTGTCGTAATAACAACATCAAAACGTTCCTCACATTTAATCATCGCATGCTCTTTGACAAATGCACAGCCTGTCTCATGAGCGGCAATAAGCTCACCGGCAAAAACATTTGTTATTTCATTACTGCCGCTTAGGGCAACATTCAAAAGAAAATCCGGTTTGCAAAGAGAATTTACTTCCCTAGTCATTTCTTGAAGAGGGTTTTTTTCAATAACCCCCCAAGTTGCAAGAGGATGACCTATCATTTGAGCATTATGAAATGTTAAAATGGTCTCTATTCCCGCAATTCCGGGCATTATCCCCTTTGGTCCCCCTGAAAACCCTGCAAAAAAGTGTGGTTCTATAAATCCTGTTACAATTCTAAAGTCAGCTTCAACATATTCCTTATTTAAATAAACATCACAGCCAAAACTACTGCTTCCTACCTTTTTTAACTCTGCGATCTCATGACAGTGATGATTAATAATGCGAACAGAATCAACGATTTTTTCCCCTAACATCTCAACAAGTTCTTCTCTGGTTTCGTCACGATGAGTACCCGTGCCATTAATGATCGTAAAATTTTCAATTGGGATATGCGAAAGCTCCTCCAATAACCAAGGCACTAATTTGTGATTTGGAGTAGGCCTTGTAATATCGCTTATGACAATAACGATCTTATCCTTGGGATTTACCATTTCCTTTAATGGTTTTGTTCCTATTGGATTCCGCAGCGCATTAAGAACCAGTTGATGATCGTTTTCAGGCAGATCAATTTGCTTAGGGGTAACTACTTTCGAATGATCTGGTACGTTAATTCTTAATCCATTTTTCCCATATGCCAAAGCAACTTCCATAGAGTAAATCTCCTTTTGAATTTTGTTTTTACACAAAAAGAGTTTGTGTAGCGTTTTGTTATAGTTAAATATTTTCAGATAGAGATTTTAAATTTTCACTTACCTGAAATACTCCATCAATCATTTGGGCAATTTCTTGATTAGCTTTTGCTTGTTCTTGAGTAATGGCGCTATTACGTAAAGAGCTATCGACAATCTTCTGAATAATTGTTTGAAATAGCTGGAGAATATTTCTTATCTCAGTAGCAGAACGATTACTTTCTTCAGCTAACTTACGCACCTCACCAGCAACAACAGAAAAACCTCTACCCTGCTCCCCCGCACGTGAAGCTTCAATTGCAGCATTCAATCCTAAAAGATTCGTTTGTTTTGCAACTTTATGTATTAGATCTAAAATCATAGTTGTAGACTGGAGCTGATTTTCACCATCTTTGGCTTCTTGAGCAATTACTTGGCTAATTGAAGCCACTTCTTCTGCAGAGGCAGCAGTCTCTTGAACCGCACTGGCAGCCTGTTCAACTGAATTACTTAAAAGTTGAACTTGATTGCGGATAACTTCCTTTAATTCATCATCTCTGATCATCATTTCTACCATTCCTACCGCAACCTTACCTACTGGCCTTACAATGTCCAGTTGTCCGGCAATTCCAAAGGTACCAATTATTTGGCCTTGAATTTCAATGGCGACGTTGTATCCTTCTTTTATTTTGCCAGATGTAGCACTCTCTTCGTCTGCTGTTATCTCCACATATGTGCAATTAGTCGTTAATATTTCTTGGCTTCCTCTGTGCTTAACGCCTATTCGTGCATGAGCTGAGTCAGCAATAATTATGCCAGTTGTATCGCAGACTATTGCATGATAACCACTTGTTTGATAAATAAGGTCTACAATTTTTTGTGCAATGTTAGTGCTCAGCTTCCAATCCAATGTTTTCCTCTCCTTTTCGAAACCAAATCAATCGGATATTCATAGTTAACAATCACGCTCTAAAGAACTAAAAATTGTTATCCTTAAATATCTACGTGTTAAGTTTAGATAAAAAATACCTTCTTAACTAGTTTATCATGCATTTAACTATTATTCTCGCATTTTTTTAAAAAATACCTTAATTTATGATAATAGTTTTTTAAGAAGTAACTTATAACTTATTTTTCGGCTTTGAATCAGAATGGCACTTACTTAAAAATTTTAGTTGACCATACCATTAATCATTTTAATCAATTCCTATTTTAAAGCACTTCTCAAAGTTAATTATTCAATAAAATACTTCTTCAAAAAATCAAATACTAAACTCAAATATTACAAATTGATAGAATAATACAATACAACGAACGAAACTAAATAGATTTCGTTTATAAACTAGAAACTACCCCAAGGGTCTGCGTCCGAAGCATTATCGGCCCTGGAACGAAAGGCGGATGAGCCTTTCGCCACACTGCGTCCCCTTACGCATTCTCCTGCAGTGTGGATCCTTAACTTCCGTGTTCGGTATACGAAAACACGAAAGCCTCCAGTGAAGGGTTTCGCCGAGCCACTGCCCCATAGAATCACTTTGTGGCGAAGTACGAGCTTTTCGCCACATTGCGACTTGTGAAACATTCTCCTGCAATGTGGATCCGAACGGGTGTAACCCCGGTAGTTTACTTTCATTTCTTTCATGAAACACAAATAGACTGCCAATAAGGCAGTCTATCGCTTGTTACCTGGCGATGACCTACTTTCCCAGGGGCTATGCCCCAAGTATTATCGGCCCTGGAACGAAAGGCGGATGAGCCTTTCGCCACACTGCGTCCCCTTACGCATTCTCCTG
>NZ_JBNFTW010000013.1:0-133981 GCF_049943955.1 Desulfosporosinus sp. SYSU MS00001 | reverse complement strand
ACAACCATGAACGTATTCAGCTTAAAACAAAACTGACACCGCTTGAAAAGCGATGCCAGATTGCGTAAATCCATGAAATTCTACGATAGACTTTTTTAATACTGTCCGTTAGACAGGGTTCAGTTCAAACTTCCAAGTCTTTTTTGAACAAAGCGCTATTATGAGACAAAACTTTTTCTTCTGCCGCCAAAAGTAAAGGAGTGAATCAGAAATGCTTTCGTTTATTGCTTTCGGAATTGTCGTTGTGGTTGCTGTTGCTCTCCTCTTGGCCTACAATTTACGTGCTTTTAATCGAACTGAAACGATACAGGAAACTCCTCCTAAAGAAACCGATTCCTTAAGCGAAGTTATAAAGGACAAGGAAATGGAACCTTCGCCACAAAATCGGGAAGAACCTGTTCCTAATCTTAAAGAGAAAAGTCTATCACAGATGTCTGATCAACAATATAGAAATGCGTTACGTCAAAACCTCGGTGAGAAAAAAGAGGCAGTTACCCCTTCAGAAAAGCGCAGAGACGAGGAATATCGTTCTGCTTTACGCTCAATGCGGTCTCCAAAAAGGTAACGATTATCATGAATTAATTCTAAGTCACAATTTGTCCGTCTCCATAGACTATATACTTGATGGTCGTTAATTCTTTAAGACCCATAGGCCCGCGAGCATGCAATTTTTGTGTGCTGATCCCAATCTCTGCTCCAAAGCCAAAGCGTCCACCATCTGTAAACCGTGTTGAAGCATTAACATAAGCTGCAGCAGCATCAACCTCTTTCAAGAAACGCTGAGCCTTAGAATAATTCTCAGTTATAATTGTTTCTGAATGCTTAGTGCTGTATTGATAGATATGGTCGAGAGCTGCATCTAAATTTGGTACAACTTTTACACTGAGAATAAGGTCTAAATGTTCTAAAATCCAATCGTCTTCTTCCGCGGGAAGAGCGAAGGGCAAAATCTCACAGCTTCGTGGGCACCCCTTGATTACAACCTGATGTTTCTTCAATTCTTCACCTATTCTTGGCAAAAAATCTTCGGCGATTGGTTCATCTACCAAAAGAGTCTCTAACGCATTACATACTCCGGGGTTTTGCGTTTTACCATTAATAATAATGGCGATCGCCTTTTCATAATCCGCATCTCGATCAACAAAAGCATGACACATTCCTGTTCCTGTCTCTATGACCGGGACAGTAGCATTTTGAACGACAGTCTGAATTAATCCGGCTCCCCCTCTTGGTATAATAACATCTACAAAGTTATTCATCCGCATAAGCTGCTGAACCCATTCTCGATTTGTTTCAGTTATTAACTGAATACATCCTTTGGGCAAACCGCTCTCTTCAGCTGCTTGGGCAATAACCTTCGCCAGAACTTTATTACTTTCTAGGGCCTCAGATCCTCCTCTTAGAATCACAGAATTACCGGACTTTAGACATAAGGCAGCCGCATCAACGGTTACATTAGGCCTTGCCTCATAGATCATAGCCACAACCCCTAAAGGGACGCGTGTCTGTTGAATTCTTAAACCATTAGGTCTAGTCCAAACCTCCCCTTCTCCAACTGGGTCCCGCAAAGAAATAACTTCCTTTAAAGCATTACTAATATTAGAAATCCCTTCCGAAGTCAGTCTCAGCCGATTTATGAGACTTTTTTTAATACCCTTGTTCTCAGCTGCTTGAACATCAATTGTATTAGCCTGAAGTATTTCTTGCTCATTCTCCAGCAGTGCCTCGGCCATGGCGAGCAATGCTCTATTTTTAGACTCCGTACTCGCATACGCCAACTTACGGGCAGCTTGTTTTGCCCTTTTCCCAATCTCCAAAAGTTCCTGTTGAATCACACTAAATCCCTCCCAGTCATAGTTTTACACAGAGTCCATCATCAGCGTCATGTTATCTCGGTGAACAACTTCTTCCCCAGAAGAATCGGTGATAAGTTCCTGCATTTTTTCAGAGTGTAACCCTTTAATAAGTTCTACTTCGTCACTGCTCAATTCTATAACTCCTCTGGCCACCTCATCACCAACAAGATTCAAAATACGCACAATTTCTTTTCGTTCCCATGTTCCTTCGGTAGATTTGATCCCTTTAGCCAACAAGCTTTTTCCTTCTTCTACCAAGGCCTTTACAGCTCCGTCATCTATTTTAATACTTCCCTCCGACAGTCCTGCATAGGCAATCCAGCGTTTGCGCCCTGCCAGACGATGCTTTACAGGGTGAAAATAAGTTCCTTTAGCTCCCTGCTCTTCGTTCAGTTCCACTAACTCCCCAATCCGCGTAAAATTGAGTAAAAGCATCCCAATACCAAAACGTGTAGCAATCTTGGCTGCTCTTAATTTTGTCAGCATACCACCGGTTCCCAGGATACTTCCTGCCCCTCCAGCCATCATCTCAACAGCCGAAATATCGTCAACTTCTTCTATTAGTTGAGCTGAACTGTCCTTTTTGGGATTCGCTGTATACAGCCCATCTACATCTGTGAGAATGACTAACAAATCTGCATGAACTAATCCGGCGACCAGGGCTGAGAGGCTGTCATTGTCTCCAAAGCAAAGTTCTTCTATGGCTACTGTATCGTTTTCATTAATAATAGGAACTACTTGCAGCCGTAATAGTTTCTCCAAAGTGTTTTGCGCATTATGATAGCGTGATGCTTCTGCAAGATCGATCCGGGATAATAAAATTTGAGCGCCGACTAAACCGTGTCGTTCTAAATTTTGAGCGTACCTTTCAATAAGAACGCCCTGTCCAACTGCTGCAACCGCTTGTTTACCGGCTAAATCACGTGGTCGTGTATGGAGTCTTAATTGTCCCATTCCCGCTGCTACGGCTCCGGAAGTTACTAAAATACATTCTATTCCTGACTGCTTTAAAGCGGCAATTACATCGACAACTTCAGCGATGGCTTCCTCGTCTAAACCTCCCTGGGAATGATTCAAACTGCTGCTTCCAATTTTTAAAACAATTCGACGAGCCGAAAATATGGTCACACCGAATACTCTCCTTCCATCTCTTCCGAGCGCAGAGCACAAGCTTTCGTAGCTTTCACTACCGTTTCAGCCAATTTTTCTTCCATAAAGATATTAATCGCTGCATAGGTGGTTCCGTTAGGAGAGGTGACCTCCTTTCGCAGTCTGCCCGGAGACTTCTCACTCTCAGCAATCATTTTTCCTGCCCCGATTGAAGTTTCAAGTACTAACATTTCTGCTTCTTCTTCACTTAATCCCAATTGAACTCCGGCCGAAATTAAGCTTTCGATAAACAGATAAAAGTACGCAGGTCCACTTCCGCTAATTGCTGTAAGAGCATTCATTTTTTCCTCGGGAATCCATAAGATTTTCCCTACGGCAGAAAAGATTTGTTCGCTCATCTCTGCTTGTTCCGCAGTAACATCTTCACCGCGTACTAATCCCGTCATAGAATGAAGCACCGTTGTTGACGTATTCGGCATTGCCCGTATAACAGCAACTCCCGGCAAAAACTTATTAAATAATCTAAGAGGTACACCCGCCGCGACACTTATGATGAGTTTACCGCCAAGATCAAAGGTTTTAAGTTGTTCAAGGACGTCTTTAACATTTTTGGGTTTTACCGCAATGATTAAGACACGGGAGTTCTCCACAAGTTCATTCAAGTTGGAAATAAGGAGATTATAACTAGCAGCCAGCTGTTGTAACCTCTCAGTATTTGAATGGTTCGTCACCCTAATTTGTATTGATTTGTCTACTTTCGTCAAACCGCTAATCATAGCCTCGGCTATATTACCTGCGCCAATGAAACCAACGGTTAGTTTCATAATTAACATCCTTTCTAAACCGTATTACTAATGATTTTAGAAAAATCCTCCGCAACAGATCTTTGTTCTTATTCTGTCTATCCAAAAGTTTTTTATTAACTGGAATCCTTGATAAACACCTACTGGAACTGGAACTATAATCCAAATACAAAAAGGCTTCTTCCATCCTTAATTTAAGGACGAAAGAAACCTTCCGCGGTACCACCTTTATTGCAAAGCCAGCTCAATGTTATCAGTTTAATCCAATATACAATCCCTCTAACGGTGGAAACCGTCTGATTCATCATCAGAGTCTCACGACTGGGTTTCTGACAACGCAGACGGAAAAACTCTCAGCGCTTGTTTTCCTCTCTGAACTCCACGTTGATCATACTGGGTCGATCCTTGACTTCGTTCAATATGCAATTTAACTATACTGTAGCGTATATAGTTATAATATGCAAGTCTGATGATCTTGGAAATCATAAGAAATAAGTAATTTCCCTAGCAGTAAAAGATGGTTAGACACATAGACTTGTTATTTTTTCCCTAGAGCAGCTACAACTGCATCACCCATCTCGCGAGTCCCCAGGACTTTATCCCCAGGTTTCGCAAGATCCGTTGTGCGGTACCCCTCCTCTAACACTCTTTCCACGGCACGCTCAATCAACTTTGCTTTCTCTTCCAAATCAAAGGAATAGCGCAGCATCAACGCTCCTGAAAGAATCGTAGCTAGAGGATTGGCAATATTTTTACCGGCGATATCGGGAGCCGAACCATGAGCCGGTTCATAAAGCCCTTTCTTCCCGTTTAAGCTTGCCGAAGAAATCATACCAATAGAGCCCATAAGCATAGAGGCTAAATCCGTTAGAATATCACCAAACATATTCTCTGTCACAATGACATCAAACTGCGTTGGGTAACGGACAAGCTGCATGGCAGCATTATCAACGTACATATGGGTTAACTCAACTTCAGGATACTTTTGGGCAACGTCCAGGGTGATCTCCCGCCAAAAACGAGAAGATTCCAAAACATTGGCCTTATCCACTGAACAGAGCTTGCCGCGACGCTGACGAGCCATTTGGAAACCAAGTTCAACGATCCGGCGAATTTCCTCTTCCGAATAAATCAAGGTGTCAAAAGCACTGGCAGGATTCTTAGTTCTGCCTTTCTCTCCGAAATATAACCCGCCCGTTAATTCGCGCAAAACCACGAGGTCAACATTTTGTACGACTTCAGGGCGAAGAGTTGATGATTCAACTAACATGGGCAGCATTTTAACAGGACGAATATTAGCAAACAGAGTCAGTGCCTTGCGAATTGCAAGAAGACCGCCTAACTCTGGGCGCTGCGGGGCAGGCAGGGTATCCCACTTTGGTCCGCCTACTGATCCTAAAAGAACTGCATCTGCGGCTAGCGCTGCCTCGAGAGTGGCATCCGGAAGAGCCTTTCCTACTTCATCAATGGCCGCTCCGCCAATTAAATGATTTTCAAACTCTAGCTTAACTGAACTGTCTTTTAAGACAGCTTTTAACACCTTAATAGCTTCCGGGGTAATTTCTTGACCAATACCATCTCCCGGAAGAACAACGACTTTAGGCATTCTGTTCCCTCCCTCGAACATATGGAATCAGTCCGCCCGCACGAATCAACTCCTGCATAATTGGAGGAAACGATCTGGCCTGAAACTCCATACCTGTTGTTTTATTCACTGATGATTTTACCTGTTGCTTCTATTCGTGTTTTTTCAGCCAGCTCATCATACCTCTTAATTGTTCTCCAACCTTCTCGATGAGATGATTTTCTTCACGTCGAGCCATAGCGTTAAAGGCCGGACGGTTAGCTTGATTTTCTAGCAACCAATTTTTAGCAAAAGTTCCGTCTTGGATTTCAGTCAATACCTTTTTCATTTCTTTGCGGGTCTCATCAGTAACAATTCGTTTTCCTACGGTCATATCGCCATATTGGGCCGTATCGGATACTGAATAGCGCATCCAGCTCAGACCGCCTTCATACATCAAGTCGACAATCAGTTTTAATTCATGCATACATTCAAAGTAAGCAATTTCCGGTTGGTAGCCGGCTGCCACCAAAGTCTCAAATCCGGCTTTAACTAGCTCTGAAGTACCGCCGCAAAGAACAGCTTGTTCTCCGAATAAATCCGTTTCGGTTTCTTCGCCGAAGGTCGTTTCTAATACTCCGGCTTTAGTGGACCCGATTCCTTTAGCGTAAGCTAAGGCCAACTCTTTGGCTTTACCTGTAGCATTTTGATGAACTGCAATCAATGATGGTACCCCAGCACCTTCAGTATAGGTTCTGCGAACCAAATGTCCCGGACTTTTTGGCGCAACCATGAACACATCAACATCACTGGGAGGAACAATTTGTCCAAAGTGAATATTAAAGCCATGGGAAAAAACAAGAGCTTTGCCTGAGGTTAAATGTTGTTTAATTTCATTTTCATAAACTTTACTTTGGGTTTCATCAGGAAGCAAGATTTGTATGACATCGGCACGAGCGGCTGCTTCGGAAACCGTCATAACTTCAAAGCCGGCTTCTTCAGCCCGTTTCCAGCGTGCACTGCCGGGGCGAAGTCCAATTAAGACCTTAAGACCTGAATCTTTAAGGTTTTGAGCTTGAGCATGTCCTTGACTGCCATAACCCATAACCGCAATAACTTTTCCTTTGAGTAATTCGAGATTTGCATCAACTTCATAATACATTTTTGCCATTTTAAAATCTTCCTCTCTAATCCTAAACTATTATATTAAAATAAGCAGTAAACAACATCTATTATACACCTCATGCCTCGGAACGCATAATAGCAATTTTGCCAGTTCGCACTAATTCTAGTAAACCATAGGGCCGAATCGCATGGACGAAGGCATCGATTTTATCAATGTCCCCGGTCAATTCAACGGTGATATTGCTTCTGCCCATATCAACAACCCGTCCGCGGAAAACATCCAAGGTTTGGAAGACTTCAGAACGCGTTTCTGAATTAATTGGAATCCTCACCAAGGCCAGTTCTCTATCCACAACACTCTTCTCAGTTAAATCTACAACTGAGTGGACCACAACGAGTTTACTTAACTGGTTTCTAACTTGTTCGATAACTTGATCATCACCGGCTACCACTATCGTCATCCTTGATACTTCCGGATCCTCAGTCTGACAAACGGTCAGGCTCTCAATATTGTAAGCCCTGCGGGCAAAAAGTCCCGCAACTTTAATCAAAACGCCAGGGTGATTTTCCACAAGAACTGCAAGTGTATGCAACATACTCATTACCTCACAATCATTTCAGTGATAACTTTTCCTGGAGGGACTAACGGTAAAACATTTTCCTCAGGGGAAATCTTGAAATCCAGCAATATCGGGCCAGAAGAATTAACTGCTTCCTCAATGGCACCACGAACCTGATCTACAGAATCAACGTGAATTCCACGAATTCCATAGGCCTCAGCCACTTTGACAAAATCCGGATTTCCTTCAAGTTGAATATGGTTGTACCGTCCATCATAAAACATCTTTTGCATTTGACGAACCATTCCAAGAACACCGTTATTAAGCAAGATAATTTTAATTGGCAGTTTGTTTTGAGCGACGGTTCCCAGCTCCTGAATAGACATTTGCAGTGAACCATCTCCGGTTATTAAAAATACGTTATCTTGAGGACGAGCCAATTGAGCCCCCACTGCAGCCGGCAGTCCGTAGCCCATAACCCCAAGGCCGCAGCTTGTTGCATAATTGCGCATACGTGCTATCGGATAAAACTGAGCCACCCACATTTGATGTTGTCCCACGTCAGTAGCTATAACAGCCTCTCCGCCTGCCAGTTCACCAAGTGTCTTTATAACTAATTGAGGAGTTAAGGAGTCTAAATCACAGCCTAAGGGATTATCTTTCTGCCAGTTCCGAATTTGTCCCCACCATTCGGAAAGCTCAGGAAGTGAATGTCCCTGCAGAACCTCCAGGAGTTCTTCAAGAATTTTACGAGCGTCTCCGACAATTCGCATGTGTGTCTTTACGACTTTACTAATTTCCACTGGATCAATATCCATATGAATAACTCTTGCTTTTGTCGCAAATCGATGGCCTAAACCGCTTGTTACCCGATCATCGAAGCGAACTCCTACAGCGATCAGCAGGTCACAATCATCCACTGTATAGTTAGCAGTCACTGTACCATGCATGCCGACCATTCCTAAAAGATTAGGATGACCGTAAGGAAGGCTGCCGATCCCCATTAACGTGGTGACAACGGGTAAATTCGCCCGTTCAGCAAATTGACGCAGGACTCCTTCGGCGTTTGCTGTCACAACTCCCCCGCCAGCATAAAGAACAGGCTTTCGCGCTTCGGAAAGTGCTTGAGCTACCTCTTCGATTTTACTGTTATTGCCCCGGCCAAAGACTTTATACCCTTTAAGCTTCATATCACTGGGAAAAGGTTCAACATTTTCCTGGGCTAAAACATCCTTTGGCAGATCAATTACAACAGGACCCGGTCTTCCGGTTCGAGCAAGAAAGAAGGCTTCTTTAACTACTCTGGGAAGGTCGCGAGGATCTTTAACGATATAAGAATGCTTTGTTATCGGCATTGTAATGCCAATAATATCGACTTCCTGAAAGGAATCCGATCCAAGGGAACTTGTTGGCACTTGACCTGTTAAAACCACAAGGGGAATAGAATCAGAATAGGCATTGGTTATACCGGTTACCAGATTTGTAGCCCCGGGGCCTGACGTCGCCAGGCATACGCCTACTTTACCGCTGACTCGTGCGTACCCGTCAGCAGCAAAAACGACTCCTTGCTCATGGCGTCCTAAGACATGGCGAATGGGAGTATCCAGCATAGCGTCATATAGAGGAAGCAATACTCCGCCAGGATAGCCAAAAATAATGTCCACACCTTCCTCTTGTAAGGCGTTTAATAATAGTTTTGCTCCACTTAATCCCTTCTTTTCTTCACTCATATTTCATTTCCCTCCTCTATTATCTGGCCGTTGCGCTCTGCGCTTTATAAATTTCAGGACCGTTGACAAGAGTTAAAGCCCTAAAGGCAGCGAGAAGTTTTCGGAAAACTTCTCCAGGAACTCCATTGTCAATGTCCCTGCCATCGACATTAACTACGGGGATAAGTTCAGCCGCTGTACCCGTTAAAAAGCACTCACTGGCAGTATAGAGATCGTGACGGGTAAATAATTCTTCAGACGTCCTAATCCCCAATTCACGAGCAAGCTCCAGAACCGAATTCCTGGTTATACCTTCCAAAACCCCCGCAGATAAAGGGGGAGTTATCAGTACTCCGTTGCGCACAATAAAAATATTGTCTGAAGTTCCTTCGGCAACGTAGCCATCTTGAGTCAACATGATTGCTTCCACAACTCCCGCTTGATTGGCTTCGATTTTGGCAAGAATATTATTCAAATAGTTGAGAGATTTAATTCTAGGGTTTAAAGAATCAGGATTATTTCTTCGGGTGGCAGCGGTTTTGACTTCCAATCCCCGCTCGTATTTAATCGGCTCAAAGATTTTTATTTGATCTGCTATACAAAAGATAGAGGCTTGGGGACAGTTATTAGGATCGAGTCCCAAATCCCCTTTGCCACGGGAAACAACTAAACGAATATAAGCATCTCTTAACCCATTTCTGCGTAATGTTTCCAAGACAATCTCCTGCATTTCATCCTTCGATATCCCAATCGCTAAATGAATCGACTTCGCCGATTCATAGAGGCGTTTTAAATGCTTATCTAATTTAAAAACCCGGCCATGATAAGCGCGAATTCCTTCAAAAATTCCGTCTCCATATAAAAAACCATGATCAAAAATTGATACTTTTGCCTCTTCTTCAGAAACGAAAGCCCCTTTACAGTAAATTACGAGCCCCATCAGATTAACCCCTTTCTATTAAAAATCCGTAATAATTCAGACAACTCAAAAACCCAAGCCCAGTCCCTAGCAACGTGGAACTTTCCGCTTGGGTTTTTTCTACCCACGGTGTAAATCCGTAATTGGATTCTGTATCGCTTGGACCAGACAGGTTGCCCCCGGAACCCTAGATACACTTCCTCCTCTGTTATAAGACATTTGTATTGCTGACGTTGTGTATATGATACAGAATACATTCCTCAGTGTCAACCCTTTTTCCATGAAATTCATATTAATTCACCAGATGCCTTGTCAAAACTTGATAGTTAGCGGTATAATGTCCACTATTACAATACATTTGTTTTTATCGAGAGGAGCTGCCAAAGATGCCTATTAACATTGGACTTTTAGGTCTTGGAACCGTTGGTAGTGGCGTAGTCAGCATATTACAGCAAAATGCCGAAGACATACAAACGAGAACTCAAAGTGAAATTCAGATAAAAAAGATTCTTGTCCGCAATCCCGAACTTCCCCGAAACATTCAAGGAAAGTTTCTCCTTACAGACCAAGCCAATGATATCCTCCAGGACCCAGAGATTGATATTATTGTTGAAGTTATTGGAGGAATTGAACCCGCTCGTTCTTATATATTAGAAGCGCTGCGCCAAGGGAAACACGTGGTTACGGCGAATAAAGACTTATTGGCTCTCCATGGACAAGAACTCCTGGACGCTGCCAATACGGCTGGTAAAGACCTCTATTTTGAAGCAAGTGTCGCCGGCGGAATCCCTATCATTGCTGCCCTTAAACACGCTCTGGCTGCTAATCGAATCTCGGCTTTAATCGGAATCATTAACGGAACGACCAACTATATCCTGTCTGCTATGGCAGAACAGGGACGGGATTATTTTGAAGTATTGGCTGAAGCTCAAAGCTTAGGTTATGCTGAAGCTAACCCTGCGGCCGATGTCGACGGTTTAGATGCAGCACGAAAGCTGTCCATCCTTGCCTCCATTGCCTTTAATTCACGGGTTACCCTCAAGGACGTTTTTGTGGAAGGCATCTCCAAAATCACACGTGAAGATTTAGCCTATGCGGCGGAACTCGGATGTACCATCAAATTACTAGCTATCGCAAAACATCACGAAGAAGGCATCGAAGTTCGTGTTCATCCGGCAATTTTGCCCATGAACCATCCCCTGGCTTCCGTAAATGGTGTCTATAATGCCATTTATGTTGTAGGGGATGCTGTGGGAGAAACCATGTTTTATGGCCGGGGGGCAGGATCACTGCCCACCGGCAGTGCCGTAGTTTCTGATATCATTCGTGTCATTCGCAACATCCAGTCTAACTCCACGTCGATGATTAACTGCACCTGTTATCGTGATCTCGGAATCAAAGCCTCCTCGGAATTTTTCACTGCCTTTTATATCCGTCTTCTCGTGAAAGATGAACCTCGCGTCCTTGCCACTTTGGCGCTCCTCTTTGCGGAAGCAAACATCAGCTTTGCTTCTATTATCCAAAAACCCCGCGGCGAACAGCAAGCCGAAATCGTACTAGTAACGCACCCCTGCCGCGAAGGCGCGCTTCAAGAAGCTCTGGACTCAGTTCGAGCGTATAGTAAAGTTCTCATGATTCACAACGTAATACGCTTTGAAAAAGGGGAGGAGTCAAACTCATGATCGTAAAAATCCCTGCTACCTCCGCCAATCTTGGACCCGGTTTTGACTGTCTTGGCCTGGCCCTTCAACTATACAACTCAATTAAAATTGATGTGAACCGCCCCTTCCAAATCTCGTTAACAGGAACCTATAAGGAAGGTATATCAACTGACGAGAGCAACCTTGTCTGGCGAACCATGTGCTACCTCTGGGAGCAAATTAATTATCCCATTCCGACGATTGCCCTGACACTGGAAAATCATATTCCTCCGGCCCGCGGTCTCGGCAGCAGCTCTGCCGCCATTGTGGGCGGACTTGTGGCAGCTAATATTTTGGCTGGGACCCCTTTAGCAAAATTAGAACTGCTGCAAATGGCCAATACTCTTGAAGGACATCCTGATAACGTCACACCGGCCTTATATGGAGGAATCACTTTAGCTGTTTCTACAGGTGATGGAGTTCTGCCTAGAGTTTTAGGACAGGGGACAAATCTTAGGGCAGTGGTTCTTATTCCTAACCTGCGCCTAAAAACGGAAAAAGCCAGAGGCATTTTACCTCCCGATGTATCTCGTCAAGAGGCTGTATTTAATATCTCCCATGCAGGATTATTAATTGACGCCTTCATTCGTGAAGATTATCTCCTCTTGAAAGAGGGAATGCGCGACATGCTTCATCAAAATAAACGTTCGGCCCTTATTCCAGGGATGTTTGAAACGCTGAAGGCTGCTGAACAAGCCGGAGCCTATGGAACGGCTCTGAGCGGTTCAGGCCCTACGCTAATTGCCTTAATTCAGGAATCCTCCCAGAAAGCAGTTTGCCAGTCCATGCTGACGACTATGAAGCAATTTGGGGTTGAGTCCCAGGCCATCATACTTGATGTTGATCACTGCGGAGCCGTCTCTTCAGACGAATGAAGAATTTTGTGACACTCCGAATTAAGAAAACCTGACGCTCGAGGATACTGTCTTCGCACTTGTTCGACTCAGACGAAGCGGCAGGTTGGAAATAGAAGAACAAACCCTTATTAGGTAGGAAACTAAAAATCCTACCTTTTATTTTTCTACGACGAAAACAGTGTTTTCGTTCTTAACGAAGTGTAGGTAGGGGAGGTTCACTTTTTATGTCCCCCTTGCGGTCGAGCACAGAAAGAAAAATAATTTAGGATTAGGGTTTAGGAGCTTTAAAACTATCCAGATATTTCACCGCCTGAAGGGCTGCAGTTCCGCCTTCTCCCGCAGCTTTAATTAACTGATAGGGTTGCCCCGTGCAATCGCCGGCTGCAAATAATCCCGGAAAACTAGTTTCCAATTTGTGATTTACCTTAATAGCACCGTCTTCCATTTCCAGACCTGAAATAAGCTGCTCGGCAGGAAGATTTTCTCTGATGATGAATACTCCGTCAACAGTTAATTGTTCCTCCCCAAGGTCAAGCTGTTCTACCCTTTCTTTCCCCACAATCCTCGCAACCTTGCTCTTCTTAACTTCAACCCGGGAATCAAGGGAGGGGGCGTCACTGTAATAAGGAATATAATAGACTTGGGAACAGATGTCGGCCATAAAATTGGCCTCATCCTCACCTTCATGACTATAGGAAATAATCGCTGCCTTCTTGTCTTTATACAAGGGACCGTCACAGGTGGCACAATAGCCAACACCCATACCAAGCAATTCGGCTTCACCAGGAAATAATTTGCTCGCCGAAACTCCCGTCGCCAGAATGAGAGCATCGGCTTCCAGGGATTTCTCCTTGCCAATGACGGTGAAAGGAGGGCCCGGATATATACTTGTAACTTTAAAAGGAATAATAGATATGTCCTTTTCCTTAAGATGATTTAGAAACCGCTGTCTTAAATCCTCGCCGCTAATTTCAGGAAAACCGAGCCAATTGTCAATTTGAGGGGCCTTAGACAACTTTGGACTGCAGAATTCCGAGCCCAACAAAATAAAATCTCGTTTCCTTATTTTGGCGTTAAGAGCTGCCGCCATCCCTGCCGGCCCGCATCCAATAATGGCAAGTTCATAGTGATCTTTGATATTATTAAGATCCTCAGACACGTTTTAAACCTCCTTGAGTCATTTTCTTTATAGCGAAAGTGTTCCCCGAATTTCTCAAATTAACTATCAACTTTTAATATTGCTTCAAGATATCCTGACAAGAGATACGACTGCAGGAACCAAGCGGCAAATGAGCTTTACTTGCCTAACCATTGAATAAAGGCGTTCTCACTCCACTATTAGTGAAGCGAGAACGCCTTTGGTTATTTGCACCCACTTTGGATTTTTAGAATTAAGTTTTTATACAGCCCCAAGGATAATTTAGATTGTATCCTGAAATGGTGCTCACCTTGATTAATTATTAGATCGCCTCATCCAAGGCTTTCTTTAACACGCTCTCTACCTGTTGTGCAACGCTCAGCAATTGTTTGTGTTCCATCATACCGATCAAAGATGTCGGACGCATCATTCCCATATACACACTTTCTTCTTTTTCGTAAACAACCACCTTACAGGGTAGAAAATATCCGACTTCGACCTGAAGCTCCAATACTTCTTTTGCTTGTTTGGGATTGCAGACCTCCAAAACCTTAAAGTGGCCTTGAAAATCCAGCCCTTTTTCTGCTAATTTGTCTTTAAAATCAAGTTCCCACAAAACGCCGAAACTATTATTGCTTAATGTTTTCTTCAAATCTTCCACAGCTGTCAGAAAAGGTTTATTCGTTTTAACTTCATACTTTAAATCCATGACTTTCCCTCGCTTTATCAGATAATATTTAATCTCTTGGTTTCAAGCAATAGAATGCCTTGTTGTTCGAATTAGAAATTAATCCAGAACAACGCCCAATACATTTAGGATACCCAACAAACGGTCTCTTTCTTCTTCCAGATCTTCTCGTTCCGCTACCATACGCGGCTGCACCGAGTGAAACGGCCAACGAGCTTTAAGATCAATTAGCTTTTCCTCAACTTCTTTAAGCTGCTTTAATACTTCCTGTTGATCCAGCGGTTTTTCATGCGCTTGTCCTTTATCCGCCATTAATCTTCATCTCCCCTGCCTCCACAAAGGTAATAGCACCATGCATGCAAGCTTCCATGCAAGCTTCACATTCCACACATTTCTTAGGATCTACCACTGCCAAATGTGACAACATGGCAATGGCCTGTTCGGGACAGGTATTGACACAGCGCTTGCACCCCCGGCAAAGTTTTTCCAAGATATACGCTGACATTCCTTTTCTCCTCCTTATTCCCGCTTTATGAAAGGAACACCCGGTTCCTCCTTAGCATCCTGCTCAGCCAAAGCGTTGAGGTCCAGAGCTTGAGCCGCCTGCAGAAGATCCTCCACTCGAGCTTTTCCCCATAACATTAATTGTAGTAAACCGCTGTTTAATTTGGTCACTTCCGCATACTGGACATACTTGCCCGTCTTTTTGGCTTATGCTGCAAAAGACGGAAAACTTATGATTACATGTCTGGCAGATTAAATCATAACTTGGCATCGTCTTCAATCCTCCTAATTGGCTTTAGTTCATAATTACTGCTTTGCCCAGCTCCAAACCCCATATTCAGAAGCTCGACCCTTGGCTCCTGGCTCTTTTTGTGATGCAAACACAGCAATCTTATCTTTATCCCTTATACCCCGCTAGGGTATTTTATAATTCCAATATATTCGCATATCACTGATTTGTCAACCCGTTGGGATTTCTTTCTACGAATCCGATATTTATTGCAAATTATTTACTTGCTAAAGGTCTCCTGCTAAAAGACAAGCCAAACTTAAGGGCTGGCAGGCAATACAATTTGCGCAATATAAGTCAAAAAAAATCTTCTAATTTGTACTATACTATCCTTTAGGAGGAGCAGCCTATGAACTATTCTCAAAGTATTCAGGACACCATTACGTACATTGAAGAACATCTCTGCGAGAAGCTCTCTTTAGATGAGATTGTAAAAGTCTCCGGATTTTCAAAATATCACTTTATACGCATTTTTAAGCGCGAGATCGGCTTGGGGTTGAAGGAGCATATTCAAAGCCGCCGGTTGACTATGGCGGCAAAACTTCTTCTGTCATCGAAGTTTAGTATTATGGACATTGCTCTCTATTGTCGTTTTGAATCTCAAGAGGCCTTTACAAGAGCATTTAAGAAGGTATACGCGCTTCCCCCTGGAAAATACCGCCGTGCAATAAACCATTTAGTAAGTATAAATGAGGTGAACGATATGCAAACCAATCAGCAGATTCCCGGATGGATCGTAACAGGAACGGCTCCAGGGAAATTTGAAGCTGGATTTGACCGAGAAGTTTTTTTCAAAGGAACAAAATCGGTCGTTTTAAAAAGCACCAGTACAGAATTGGAGACAGGTGACTATTATACGGTCATGCAACAATTTAAAGCAAAAAACTATATTGGAAAAAGAGTGCGTCTATCCGGCTTTATCAAAGCGAAAGGTGTTACAGGCTGGGGTGGACTATGGATGAGGATTGACAACATAACCGCGAATGTGATCAAAATCGATAATATGCAAAACCGCCCCGTAACGGGCGATACAGACTGGAACCATTATTCGGTTGTACTAGATGTACCAAATAACAGCGCCATTATCAATATCGGTATGTTGCTCAGCGGCACAGGGGAATTATGGATGGATAACGTTTCCTTTGACATCGTTACAAAAATGTTCCGGCTACGGATGTCGATCTTAGCAGTGAATTGCCAGAAAAGCCTATGAACCTTTCCTTTGAGGAGGACAATAACAAATAAAACACAGGGGTTATGAATAGAAGATACATTCATAGCCTCTGTGTTTTTATCATAAGACTCTCTCTTCGACAAGTGGGAATGGTTCCCATACCTTGCTTCGGTGGGAGTAAAGTCCCCGAAGCCCCAATTTTCAGCTTTAGTCTGAACGAGTTCACTATAACCCTCGACAGAAGATCCTCTTAAGGATGTGCTGCGCTCCGGTCATGACATTTATGACAGGAGTCTGCCCCTTGTTCCAGCAATGATTGCTGACAGCTGCTTCCATACACTATCGGAATAGTAAAGGTTTTGCCTGTGACCCGGCTGGTCTGCAGCCAACTATTTCCTTCATGGCGGATAAAGGGCAATTCCTCCCCTTTTCCCGTAATAAGAATCTCATCCCCAAGTTTCAGGGCCGGAAACTTAGGATTCGTCAGTTGTTCTTCAAAGGCTAAGTCCTTAGGGTTCAAAATTTTCTTGGTCTTAGGAAGAGATTCTTTGGTACCATGACAATCCTGGCATTGGAGGTGAACAGCCTCATATTGTGAGGTATGGAGTAAGTTGTCTCCCATGACGTCTTGCCGAGTATGACAATCAATGCAGTCCAAACTGACTTCACATTGGGCAAAGACTTCCCCAGGCAAGTAATAATCCTTGACACGGTCCAGATAATTGGTGTCTCCGGATTTCCAGTCACTCATGACTTTGGTCATATCCGAGCGAAAGGCAAAACTCATTTTCAACGGATCATGGTTCCCTTGATTATGACACTGGTTGCACTGGGTATAAGGAATCTGGGTTGTCAAGCTGTGGGTCATCCCCCAGCCAAAAGCAGCGGAACGCATGGCGGTATCTGCCCCAACATAGGTATGCTGAGGATTGGTTAAAACATGACATACCTCACAGCCATTTGCTGGAATCGTCTTCTCTGTTTGAGATTTCGCGCCGGTTTGGCTGCCCTGAGGAGAACCATGATTGGAAGTCGAGAAAGCAGAAATTTCCCCTCCGTTTTGATGACATTGATTGAGACAGTTCTGCTGAAACGCTTTCTGATTGGGCTGTCCTTGCAGGGGATTGGGATAAAGCACTGCTGACTGCCCCTTGACAAGTCCCGGCACCTCATTCGTTTTATCAAATCCGAACATCCGGCGTACAACACTGAGCTCGCCGGCCTTTGTGGACATAATCGACGTTTTCACGAGATCGACTTCATTTTTCGCCGCTTCCTGATTGCCGGAGTGACAAGCCATCCCATTCTCAGCCGTTCCTCCGCAGCTTAAAGAAACTGCGTTCAAGGAACCCGGGTGCCCTCCTCCATACATTTGTGCATGAGCCGTTGCTTTGTCCAAAGAGAGAGCATTCCCTCCGTGGCAAACAACACAGCCAAGGGTATTACTGGGATGAGAGCTGGAAATTTCCTCGATGCCGATGTGACAGGTTTGGCAGCGCTCAACGTTCCCGTTGGGAAGCACCAAGTCAATAATTTCAGGCTTGCGATTTTTAAAGCTTTTCATTTCTTGCTGCAGCTGAGTTTTCTTCGCCTTATCTTTCGTTAAACTTAATTGCGCTTGCAAGTTTGCTGCCTGTTCTTGAAAATACTCCCGTTGATAGTAAGCCCAATCCGGAGTGCTGCCTTGAATAATGAGAATCAAAACAATTAGACCGAGAAAAAGACCCGCTAAGATCAAAGCTTTCTTCATAAGTGACTCCACCACAATTCTTTCACCATAAACCAGAAGAGGAGGACAAGGACCAGACTGAAAAGAGCGCTGAAAATCCCTCTCCCCCAAGTATCCCCCCAATAGTGAGCAATCCAGGGCACAGCGACCAGACCAACGAGGATTAAGGCTGGAACGAGTAAAGCCCCCAGCCAAGGAGGAAGATACAAAAGCAGTATTTGAAAAGGCCCAAAGATCCAGGGGGCTGCCGCATGAGAAACTGCCGGAGCCAAATTGCTCGTTCCCACGCCAGGCGAAACTTTAAAAGCCAAAAGAGTGCAAAGGATCAGAAAAATAAGGGCGGCTATTCCCTCGTTATCCTTAAGCTGATTAATAGGTGAACGAGCCATTTTAGCTATCTCCCTCCCTAGAGAGGGCGTACTCCGCCGTCACGGCGGATCCGCCAAAAATGATAGAGCTGCAGCCAGAACGCTGCCAAGGGCAAGGCCACACAATGCCAGACATAAACAACCAAAGTGCTGCCGCTTAAAGCAGTCGGTTCGCCTAAGGCAATCTGCGCCAGGGCTGTGCCTAAACCCGGAATTTGTTTTAGCAGATTGTCAGCAACCGTTGCCGCTGCACCGCTTTCTTGGGAACCAATCAGCAGGAAACCCGTAAAATCCAAAACCAAAACAAGCACCAGCAGTCCGACACCAACGAGCCAATTGAGCTGCTTCGGAGGCTTGTAGGAATGAGTCCAGACGACTCTGACCATGTGCAGGCTAACGGTCACAACCATAAGTTGTGCCGACCAATAATGCAGATTTCTAATGACGGACCCGTACGGAATTACCGACCCAATCGTTAGAACACTGCTGAAACCTGAACTTGCACCAGGTTGATAGTGAAACATTAAAAGAATCCCTGTAATTCCAAGCATTAGAAAGGCCAAAAACGACAGCCCACCGAGGCAAAAGGTGTAGTAGACCGAAAGTGCCCGCTCTGAGATAAATCTCGGCCGCAGGTGATTAACAAAATTATCCTTCATAGGCGCGCATCCAATCCAACTTGCTTCTCCGTATTAATGATCAAGGATCCATCCGCCTTTCGTTCCACAGCTGCTCTTGGCAAGGCTTTAGGGGCAGGCCCTGCTACAGGCCTGCCTTCTGTGTCGTAAATACTGCCATGGCAGGGGCACAACCATTGTTTTCTTTCCGGATGATACGTTACTTCGCAGCCCAGGTGGGTACAGGTCGCAACTAAAGCAGCAATGCCTTGATCATCCCTCTTAACCCAAACACGTGAATTGGGTACATGCTGCCAATCCGTTTTTGCTGTGAGGCTCTTTTCATAGGCTACCAAGGGCGTGCGCGGCTGATCTTCTTTACTTGTCAGATAGTCAACAAGAGGTTTGACACTCAAGGCACCCACCGCAACCATTCCAGCCCAAGCAAAGCGCAATACTGTCCGTCGCGAGCACTCTATTTGCCCAGCCATCCTTTTTCAGCCCTTCCTTCTTCGCTCAGATCAAAATCCCGGAATCGTCTAAAACCAACGGCTCAACTGCCCGGCATAAGTTATGATATAGCGGACAAAAAATCCGCCAAAAAGAACGAGGAAACTGCTGCCGATGGTCACAGGCAGTGTCCAGCGAACTGAAAATTTCTCTTTCAATTCCAAGTACTCCAGGGAAAAAGGAACTAACAGCCCCAAGCCTACGATCAAAATCCAAAAAACAAAGGCAAATTGTCCGTAGATCATACTCCCGAAGGCCTCTGCAACACTGAGAGAACTTAACCTGCCCATCACTATCATCGCTAATAGTATAAAACATTCTAAAACGATGAGCAAAGCATCCACTTTAGTCAATAAGTGCAGTTCCCCCTGCCTGGCCCGCTGCCAGGGAGTAATCGCTGAGATAAAAATTACAGCAGCCACCCCGGTAGACAAAGCAGATACTAAAAAAAGCACCGGCAGCAGGGGAGCAGCCCACAAGGGACGTGCGGCAGCATTGAGAAGAAGACCTGTATAGGAGGCCACACCTACCGCCAAGAAAGGAATTATTTTAGCCAATCTTTTTTTCCATTGTTCCAGAGCTTTAGTTTCCCCGACAATTTGCAGCTTCTGAGGCAGCCAAAGGTAAAGATAGGCAACACTCAGCAAAGTGAAGAAAAGAATCGCCCAACTCCCATAAGACATGGGAGAGCGAACCTGCAACGTCATAAATAAACGATAGAAGTTAAAAGGACTTCCTAAATCGAGTAACAAGACACCCAGCCCTAAAGAAATTGGAAAGGGTGAAATAAATGCCCCCCAACGGCCAACCCTTTCAAAATCTTTACCGCCCAAAAGCAAGGTCAGGTTCGAGGTAATCATAGCTCCTGCACTCACCCCTGCCGTAAAGAGGTAAATAACAATTAATAAGCCCCAGGTTATTTCCACATGCAATCCCTCCTTCGCCCTTATTTGCCCTCAGGTATTTCCGGAACGACATCATCAATATAATAAATATTTGGGCCGGTTCCCACATACGTCAGCAACTGACGACTTGGGTATTTAGCAATTAATTTGGCTGCAACACTCTCCGGGTCATTGAGATCACCGGCGTGCCGTGATTTTCCCAAACAAGTTTGGACGCAGGCCGGTTTTAAGCCTTTCTCCAAGCGCTGCAAACAAAACGTACATTTATCAGCTTTGCCTGTCTCCGGATTGGCAAAACGAGCATCATAGGGACAAGCAGTAATACAATATTTGCACCCGATACATTTACTGTTTTCAACAATGACAATACCATCGGCGCGTTTTTGGGACGCACCTGTGGGACATACCGAAACGCAGGGAGGGTGCTCACAATGCATGCAATTTCCGGGTTGAAAAACTTCTTTAACCTTGGGAAATTCACCTTGAACACCACTACTTTTGACCCAATTGCGTGTTTTTCCAAGGGGTACGTCATTTTCGGCGCGGCACGCGACCATACAGGCATCACAGTCGATACAGCGCGAAGTGATAATGACAAATCCCATACGAACTGTCATAGTTTTCCCTCCTACGCCTTACTTACAGTTACAAACGTCTCACTCAAAGCCGAACCTCCCGAGAGTGGATCTGTCACGGTCTTATGGAGTGCTGAATCGCTTGCTCCTAGTTTATAGGCTGATTTAAGCCCTTTGCTGACATGACCGAATCCTCCGACCATGAAAATGCAGTCCGGCCGGATTCCTTCGGTAACCTGGGCTTTAATCGTCACTTTACCAACGTCACTTTCCAAAATAACCTTGTCATCTGTCTTAACCCCAAGCCTTGCAGCCACCGAAGTATGCAGCCAGGCTCGATTTTCTGGAAAAACTTCCAATAACCAACGATTGTTCTGCGTAAACATTTGGGAATGCTGTGCAGTTTTTCCCGTCAATAGATAATAGTGGCCTTGTGAAGGGCGGGGCGGCTCATCCCAGGTGGGCACCGCCTTTTTGCCCATTTGCGCCATAATACTCGACGATAATTCAATTTTCCCACTGCTGGTTTGAAATTCAAAGTCCTTGGAATAATCCTTTTGGAAATTCGGTACCACATAATGGCCTGCCTTCTCTAACTCCTCTAAGCTGATTGGGTAGGGTTTAAGTTGTTTGGCCAAAAGATCACGCTCATCTTTGTAGGGAAGAAAATCACCGAGGCCTAATTTGTCGGCCAGTTCCTTATAAATCATTAAGCTGCTTTTCGTGTCATATAAGGGCTCAATCACCGGCTGCCTGATAAAGATTTTGTCGCCGATAGGGATTAACCCGTCATAACGTTCCAGATAGCTGGATTCAGGCAAAATTACATCGGCATAATAGGCCGTATCACTGGCTTGGATATCAATAACCGCAACAAAATCCAACTTCATAAAAGCATTGATGGTTTTCTGCCGTTCCGGAATAGAGAGAATGGGGTTTTGGCGGGAAATCAGCCATCCTTTAGCCTCATAAGGTTTGCCGGTCAAGATATTATCCCGCATAGTTTGAATTACGCCATAGGATAGAGGTACCAGAGGATACTGCCAGGGTACACCATCAAGCCGCATTCCCTGGGCCGGTGGAAAGGGTGGATGAGATAAAACGCCAAGCTTGGCCGTATTGATTTCCTGATCTGGAATAAGTCCCCCCGGTTTAGCCCAATTTCCGATTAAGGCATTAAGGACCGCAATTGCCCGCTCAGTCTGGAAAGAATTCTTAAAATTTGAGGTGCGCCAGTTCGGATGGGCAATAGCTGCAGGAGCTGCAGCTACAAACTCCCGAGCAATCCTCTCTATTGTTGCTGCAGGAATCTCGCACTTTTTCTCCGCCCATTCCGGCGTGTATTCCTTGACTTCCTGGACTAAGTCGTCAAAACCTTGAGTATAGGTAGTGATAAAATCCTGATTGTACAGTTTTTCTTGAATAATGACATTCAGGATGGCCAAAAAGAAAGCGGAATCCGTTCCCGGGCGCACCGGCAGCCATTCTGTGGCTTTCGATGCTGTTTTGCTGAAACGCGGATCAAGAACCACAACCTTAGTTCCCCTGGCAATCATCTCAATCATTTCCTGGGTTTCATTGTTGGAAATTCCTTCGGCCAGATTTCTGCCCGCAAAGATCATATACTTGCAGTTTTTATAATCCGTTCCTGGTTGAGGAACACCGTACGTATAATAAAAACCGGTGGTCATAGCATTGAAGCATAGACTCCTCTGGGTGCCATAGTTTGGGGTACCGTAAGCTTTGAGCAAGATCTCAAAAAAAGGCTGGGACAAGTTGTCGGTGGAGTTGAACATCATGGCTTTGGCCCCATACTTATCCTTAATCTTTTTTATCTGCTCCGCCGTATACGTCAAAGCCTCATCCCAGGAAGCTCTGCGCCACAATCCGCTTCCCCGCGCCCCTGCACGGATAAGAGGAAATTTTATACGGTCAGGGCTGTATAACGTTTCGATTCCTGCATTTCCCCGTGGGCAAAGCTTTCCCATATTATTGGGATGATCAGGATTTCCCTCCAATTTCTTGACAAGACCATTTTCAACCCGGGCAATTACGCCACAGCGCCAAACACACTGCTCGCAAATTGTAGTTACTTTCTTTATTTCTTTACTCTCTGCAGAATCTGACGGTATTGAGGAAGAAGACCCTGCAAAGGTTTTATCCGGTGCTAGCAGCCCCAGACCGGCAGAGGCACCCAGCACCGTACCTGCTGCACCTTTAATAAATTGCCGGCGGCTGAACAACTGGTCCCATGTGAAAATCTTGGCCATATTCAGACCTCCTTTCTTAATTACCGAGAAGATTTAGTTCATCCTCAAGTCTTTGGCTTGTTTTTCGGAGACATCTTTTGCTTTCTCGGCAATTTTTGACCCCACATAGAACACGAGAGTACAGAGAACAAAGAGAGAGATAAACAGCCAATGGTTTACATGGAGCAATTCCTCAAGGGATTGCTGCCCATAAACGCCAATGGTCGATATTTTTAAGAAGATTGACTGGTAGGTAGCCCCAAAGAGAACGCCGCCGGCAAGAAAACCTAAAACGCCGGGAATTAAATAGTCCAAATTTCCCTGACCACAACCTGTGATCAAAGTACCCGGTCATGTCCCGGCTAACGCCATACCAACTCCGAACAGAAGTCCGCCCAGGAGATTGCCGATAATATATGTCGAGGACATTTGATCCAATTGAATAAAGCCCAGATCTTTCAAAGCATAAAGGCCAACAAGCCCCACTGAAATCCCTGTCATCATAAATTTCATAATGGTGTTATCCTTAAAACGAAATTGGTTGACAATCCGATGATAATGACCTAAGCCGGCTTTTTGCAGCGCAAAGGCGAAGAAAAAACCAATAATTAACGGGATAACATAGGTGGTCATGTTAATAATCCCTCCCATACAAAAGTTTGGTAGTGATAATCCCGGACACGAACAAGCCAACTATAAATAATAAGCCTGCCGGTGAAAGCTGCATTGTACCAGATATGGCCAAGCCACTCGTACATCCGCCGGCAATCCCGGCAGCATATTCAATAATCATGCCGCCGATAAAAATCAATGCCCACCGTTTCAACTTGCTGGGCCCGTAATTTTGGGTCCACAACTGATCAGGCATCAAGCGTACTTTAAAATCATGAGACCATAAACTCGAGACAAGCGCGCCAAGCAGCATGCCAATAAACAGGATAATTTGAAAGCTTAGTACAGGAGGCATCTGAAATTTAAAATACATCGAGTTTGCTAAGTTAGAATGAAACGTCTTTAAAAGCATGCTGTCGATGCTTTCGAGGCCTCCCGAAGATCCGATCGTCTTGTCAACCAGAACATAGGAGGCTATGGCAGTTACTCCCAAAAGAAAGCCCGCGGCCCATGGAGACCATGTTTTTTCTTTCATTGTTTCGGTAAAAGACATTTATACTTCCCCCTTTCCCCTATCCTTCTCTTTCTCAGCCTCAACTAAGGAAATCAATTGTTTCAGATCTTTTTCATCCATCCTTTGCAGCTGAGCCAGGATATTCTCCGGCACTTGAGATAAGAATTGCAAGGTTTGCCGCCCATTGGGACGTTCTAAAATGGTTTTTAGCAGCAAAACTGTCTCCATATCCCCGGCAAGCAATTGTCTAAATACGTCTTGAACTTCCGACGGCAGGGTATTAAAGGGAACATATCTCTGCCTTCCTTTAAGGTAGGCCCAAGGCCAGAGACCTTTTTTCCATTTCCAAAGCAAAATCGCCAAAACTAAAAGAATCAAAATATCGGCAGCGATGATAGACCAAGTAAGCCAGGATAGTTTGCCATTATTACTAAAGTCAAGAACATCATAGTTCGGGTTAGAAGTCGGCGGAACTTGAGTTGCTGCCGGCGAAGGAGCGACTGATCCCGTCTCTGCAGAAGGAGCTGTCCCTGCAGCAGAGGGGCTTCCTTTTGAGTTATTACCTGAAACATTGGACGTTGTTGCTGATCCTCCGTATTTAGCAACTCGTGCCGCAGTATCCGTTGGATGACACGAGACACAAGTTTGGTCCGGCTGAGCTAGAGGTTTAGCAATGATCCCTGTATGAGCTTTTGTCTTATCTGTTTCCGTTGCCACACCTAAGTGACAAGCCTGACAGAAATCTCCAAAGGAGTGCTGTGTATGCCAATCTCCCTTTTTGGAAACAGGATCGGCTCCTTGAACCTCGTGACACGTTTTACAGGAAGACGTTGATGCCCCGCAGGCTGCTTGAGCGTCTTTGGGAGTTGACAGTCCGGAATAGCCAACGAAAACTATTCCAACAATCCCGAAGATTAAGGCAATAATAGACATTTTTAACCGCTTCACGTTTACTCCTCACCTCATTTCAAATTATCAAATAGTTTACTATCCGCATATCCTCTTTTTGATCACCTCCAAGGTTACAGATTCATTTTAGTTTGCCAACACAATTAACTCTTTTGATCATCGAATTGAACTATGTAATACTATTTTAGATAAATTGTCTAGCGATTAATTGCTGGCTATGGTAATATAATCACATGCTCACTTCGTCCTACCCCCTAGGGAGGGGGTGGGTGATTACTTATAGCATACAATGAAAATCTCGCAGGGTCAATATAGAAAAACAATACCCCTATGTCGTTTACTGTAATATTCTGCCTAAAAAGGAGAGGTAACCATGGAGGAATTAACAAGACGCGAATCAAAATAGCTCGGACTTCCACTTCTACAATCGGGAGTGATTCCCATACCTTGCTTCGGTGGGGTAGAGTCCATCCTTTAGCGCGATAAAATTTGTCATGGGCTAGACGCTTTCCACGAAAGTGTCCACTGGACACTTTCGTCACCGAAACCCCGATGTTCAACTTTAGCTGAGCGAGTTCACTGTCATGCTGTTATAAAGTAAAAAAACGACATTAAGTCGTTTTTTAACCATTATCCTTTATATTACACTCCTCACCAACTCGGCAACTCTTCAGAAGAGCACAAGAATTACACATTTCGGCTTTGTCACTTGCAACAAGGCAATAGGTGTTTTTTATTTTCCAACAAGCTTTTGCTTCATTGACCGGAACAGGACTGTTCTGATAAGCGCCCCCTTTACAATTGCGATTATACCAGCATGAATACATTGAAATTATGTGTCTGACGCCAGCGATGTTCAGTCCTTTTTGATCTGTTAAATATTTAATAAATTGCAGTCTCTTAATGTCATTGTTTGAATATCTTCGTTGTCTTCCTTTTCTTTCCGGATGGATAAGGTTATTTCGTTCCCAAACTCTTAGAGTCTCCGGATGTTCTTCAATTAACTCCGCAACCGTGCCAATCGTATACAATCCTTGATCCTCATCAAGCATTTTTGTCACTTCCAAATTGCATAAAAACTTCGCTATGTACTCTTAGTATCCAGATCTTAGGTATCCAGTTTTTCATATTGAATATAGTAAATTCCTCGTTTAAGAAGATAGTCTTGAATCGTTTTTCCCAGAGTATTTATGACAAGGTCCAAACAAGAATGTTTCACCTCATCGGACCATTCTAAGGCATCCATCAAATCTTGTTTACTTAACCTTAACGCCTCCGCCAAATGTTTTTCTTTAGCCAAAATGGTGGTCATACTACAACTGGCTAAAGTCTCTTCATCTCCCTCGACCCAAAAACTGATACTTTTTATAATACCAAATTCAACCTTAATATAAATTGTACATACATCCCCGCTTTGTGGATCTTTTAATGTTCCTTCACCATCCGAATTCGGCATTTTTCCTTGATTAATAGGATTCCTTATTAGTTCGGTAACCTTCTGTGAATACATCGTCTCACCACCATTTATGAATATGATCACATTATATGGTATTATTGAGTTCTTTTCAATAATTTTATTGAAATTTAATATATGTTTATATATTATATTCCTCAAAGATACTTTACAGAAAACTTAGTAAAAGAGTGTGAAACAAATGATTGAATTAATAATCCCTGGCAAAGGGATCGTCGTCTTGGAAGTATTGGTCTTGGATTATAACGGTACTTTGGCCTTAGATGGCAACATGTTAGAATCGGCCAGAGAACATCTGCGGCATCTAGCTCACTTAATGGACATTCATATTCTAACGTCAGATACCTTTGGAACCGTGGAACGTCAGTGCCAAGACTTACCCGTCCAAGTAAACGTCTTAACAAGCTCGAACCATACCAGAGAAAAGGCAGACTACTTATTGAATTTCAATCCAGATCATGTTGTTGCCGTCGGAAACGGTGCAAATGATCAGTTAATGCTTGAAAGAGCTCATTTGGGGATTGGCGTAATTGGCTTTGAAGGGGCTTGTACATGTGCTTTATTGGCCTCCGACATTATTGTCAAGGATATTGAAGACGCCTTTGGGTTGCTCTTAAAACCTCAACGCCTGAAAGCTACTCTCAGACAATAATTTTTTCCAGCTTATAAAGAACACTTAGCTAACGCACGAAGAGACAGTCTTCTCACATATTGACCTCTAGTGAAATAAAACAAAGGCCAAGGCTTGTCCCTAGAGGGCAATCTTGGCCTTTGTTTTCATATTAGGCTAACTTTTCACCACTATGGTTTTTGATTTCTTCAGCTAAGCGTTTTGCTATTTGGTCAAACACAGGTGATTGATAATCTTCAACCTTACCGGCATCCGATAATTGCGCTAAAGCGGGATCCAGAGGAAGCTCACCTAAAAATGGAATATTCGTACGTTCAGCTTCATCCTTGCCTTGAGGCTTCCCAAAAACCTCCATGCGATGATTACAATCTGAACATTGTACATAGGCCATATTTTCGATCAAGCCGTAAATGGGAGGTTTATAGTTTCGCACCATTTTAATGGCTTTGCGAACGACCATATTTGCTAATGATTGAGGACTTGTTACCATAACAACCCCATCGACAGGTAATGATTGGAAGACTGTGATAGGAACATCTCCGGTACCCGGAGGCAAATCAATTAAGAGGTAATCCAAGTCGCCCCAAACAACTTCAGTATAAAACTGATTTACAATTTGTGTGATCAGTGGTCCTCTTAAAATAACAGGATCATCTTCTGTTTCTATCATAAGATTCAGCGACATGAGTTTAATCCCGTCACGGCTCTGAGGAGCAAGAATTCCTGTCTTACTTACGCCTGCTCTTCCTGTAACCCCAAAAATTCTCGGGACACTTGGTCCTGTAATATCAGCATCTAAGATCCCGACTTTGTAGCCTTGACGCATTAGGCTCACAGCTAACATGCTCGTCACAGAGGATTTACCAACGCCGCCTTTGCCGCTCATAACAGCAATAATCTTGTCAATATGGCTGGCTTTTTGAGCATCTGTCAATTTTGGTTCATTGGAACAACTATCTCCCGTACAAGTTCCTGCTGCAGAACAGCTATTACATGCTTCACTCACGGTACAGCCTCCCTTTCCTATCATAAATTACCCTCCAAATGGGTAATCCGAGTTCATCTTACTACCCTGATTCTTGCTTTGTCAAGTTTGTCCAATAATGGCAGAACCTTAACTTAGTGGCAGGTATGATTGTGTTCATGTCCGTGGTCATGTTGGCATACGGATCCGGTGCTGACAATTTTACCCTCCGCATAGGCTTGGGCAACATCAACAACTCTCCCTGAAGCTCCTGAGACGACTTCTAGTCCTACAGCATTAAGGCCGTTGATCATTCCCCCGCCGATTCCGCCACAAACGAGAGCTTCTACTCCTTTGTTCTTAAACATATTGGCAAGTCCCTCATGCTGGTGCTGAAGACCTGTTGCACTGAGTTCTTCAACCAAGCGAGCGGTTTGCCCCTCAATTTCAAAGACTGTAAACCCTGCAGCCCGTCCAAAATGGGGATCTAAAACCTCACCATCAGTCGGAATCGCAATCTTTTTCGCCATAAAAATAACCTCCTTTAATTATTCCCTTTTTAAGTTTCTTCACAACAATCACTGCTGCTTTTCTTTCTTAAGTGACTTCCGCAAGGACGTTTGATCCCATTGTCTAAACGCATTTTCTCCAGGTTGCCACACTTTGGGCAGACTATTTCATAGCCATGCTTACCACCCGCAGAACAAGGTTCTTCCTCCCAGATATGTTGACAATGAAGACACTCGAAAACCCTATTTTTTACAGTATAATTACCCCCTTGAATAATGATGGGTCTGCCTTCTAACAAGGCAGTGGCAATTTTCTCTCTAGCTGCTCCAAGGATTCGCTGAAACGTAGCTCTGGAAACTCCCATAGATGCTGCACATTCAATTTGATCCAGGCCTAATTTGTCTTTGAGACGAACGGCTTCAAGTTCTTCAAGCTGGATTGATACTTCCGGCCAACGTGAATATCCCTGAGGAATAAACGTTTGGCAAGCTATTGTCTCATCAATGCGGCCGCAACAACGCCGTCTTGACATTGTATCAGCTCCTTTTGGGCATATGCTCAATTACAGTATAGCCACAATCGTTGGAATAATCAAGTATTAGAGTTTATCCCCAAAAAATAAGCCGCCGGAAGTCCCAAGTTTCCGGTGGCTGCAAGATTTTCTGGTGTAATTACTGATTTAATTTCATTAGGGTTTCAATGGCTTTACTTAAAACCTCTTGACGATTTTCTCCTTTATCGAGGGCATCAACCAGACAGGAATTAGCATAATGCTGAGCAACAATCACTGATACTTTCTGGACAGCCGAACGGATAGCAACGAGCTGCAATAGTATATCCTCACAGGGTTTATCTTCTTCAATCATCCGTTCAACCCCTGAAATATGACCCCGCACCGTTTTAAGTCGAGTAATAATTTTTTTGGTATCCGTTTGGTCCACATCTTTCACGGTAGTTTCTCCTCATTTCCTTCTCGTCATGAAATCTCCTATCAGCTGCAGAAAATTATGTACGGTAAAGTTTAATATATTTTTGATAACTTTTCAAGACACGTCCCACGTAATCTCTGGTCTCTTTAAAGGGAATGTCTTCTTGCCGGACATTATTAGGATCGATCTGCCCGGATTCCATCCATTCCTGAACATGTCCTCTGCCACCGTTATAGGCAGCAATCACAAGAACAAGATTATTGTCAAAAACCTTCTCCAAGCTGGCTAAATACCAAGTTCCATATTGAATATTTTTCTCAGGCTTAATAAGATCTTCATTGGAATAACTTTTATCTCCCAAGCTTTCAGCAATTGATTGGGCAGTGCTGGGCATTAGCTGCATTAAGCCTACAGCGCCTTTATGAGATTGGGATTGAGGGAGAAATTTACTCTCCTCCCTAATAATAGCAACGACGAGCAAAGGATCAACACCATATTCAGCTGCATATTTTTCCACAATTTTTTGATTAGGGTAGGGATAAAGAATTCTTTCGAACGACGGTATGTTCAATAGGCCAAAGCCTATAAGGATTACGACTATTAAGACCAGAAGAAGCCTTTTGCTTGCTCTGATCCTTTCCTTCATTTTAAGCATCGCATCTCCTCATCTCGATTAGGACTGTTACATGAATATATCCTAGTTTCCTCTTAAATATGTTTCTTTTATTTCTTTCCAAGCTTCTCTGAGTTGTTCTACCGTTGCCTGGATAGTTCCAGAATTATCAATGACAACATGAGCCCGCCGGCGTTTTTCATCTAACGATCCCTGGGCAGAAATTCGAGCTTCTGCTTCACCAAGGCTTAAATTGTCTCGCTTAAGTACACGTTGAAGCTGTATATCTCGAGGTATCCAGACAACCCAAATTTGATCAACATATTGTTCAAATCCTGTTTCAAAAAGCAAAGGAACGTCCCACACACAAACCTTTGCACCTGAATTTTCCAGATTCTCTCGTTCATTCTTCATAGTTGCAAGTACTCGAGGATGAACAAGCTCTTCAAGAGTGTTTCGAGCTTGTTGATCAGCAAATACCAATTTTCCCAGTTTCCTGCGCTCAATTTCCCCTTGGTTCCCCGTGATTCCAGGGCCAAAGGTTTCTACTAGCTGCGAAATTAAGTTAACATCTGATTCTAACAAACGGTGTACGATTTTATCTGCGTCAACAATCGAAACACCCTGGGTCTCAAACCACTGGGAAACCGTTGACTTTCCGCTGCCAATACCACCAGTCAAGCCGATTGTTAACAAAAAAGCTCACCTCAAATCAATTTGCCCAATCCGACTAGGATTAAAACAGTCCCCGGCAAAAATTCTGCTTTGCTGATCCAATTCTCAGGAACTTTGCCGGCCATTTGCTGGCCTAAACATAACATAAAAATCTGGGTCAAAGCAACAACGCCAATCACAGACACTGTCATTCCTGCCATTGCGGCTCCAATACCACTGGCAAAAGCATCCATAGCCAAAGCACTTCCCAACAAAAAACTCTCTTTGAGACTAATCCCGCCTGACCCATCCACATCAGCAATTTGCGGTGTCTTAAGTACTTGGATCACAAATCCTAAAAATTCCAATTGGAAGCGAAACTCCGGTTCTGCGGCAGGTTTTTTCTCAATAACAGCTAGCGCTGGAACTGCCTCAGGCAATTGCTCATGATTACGATTGATTATTGCTCTGCCCAGCTGAAAAACCCCCAGAGCCAATAATATCAGAGCCCCCAACAACCTTGCCGGAAAAAAGGTGAGCCAAAGTTTAACGATACTTCCAAAGAGCATCGATATACCCATTGCCAAAACAGTGCACATAGCTATAACGATTAATGAACCAAACGGTATGCGAATACGGCGCAGTCCATATGCCAAACCAACACCAAAGCCATCTAAGCTTAATGCTACAGCCATAAGTAAAGCTACTCCCATATATGTATCCCTCCACCTTGCGACTTCAGGATAATATATGGGCAGATGGGTTAATTGGTGAAATCAATCGCTCCCCGCGATCCATTCCTCCAGTACACTATCCCTGTGTTTTTTCACCCTTTCATATTCCTCATGAAGGCTCATTGCCAATTCATAATTGTTGCCGGCAGAAGCAAGTTCACCTTCTAACCTTCCAAGTGTTTCTTCTAACTCTTCTATTTCTTTCTCTAATTGTTTAAGCCGCCTTTTCTCACGCGCGAGATTACGGCTTTCTTGCTGCTCTTGAGAACCGGGCCTAACATTTTTTTCCTTTGGAGCAACGAAGGAGTCTTCTTCTTGTTTTGATTCCCGATAGTTTGTATAATCACCCTCGAATATTGTCAGACTCTGAGGGGTTAATTCCGCAATCTTTTGAACCACCTTATCTAAAAAGTAACGGTCATGGGAGACGACAAGGACCGTACCTTCGTACTCCTGCAACGCTTCTTCCAACAAACCTCGAGTGTCCATATCCAAGTGATTCGTTGGTTCATCCAGCAACAACAAATTTCCTTGTTCCAGGAACAATTTACATAAGGCCAAGCGGCTTTTTTCACCTCCGCTTAGTACAGCTGCATGCTTAAAAACATCGTCGTTTCTAAAGCCATACCGAGCCAGAAGATTTCTGATTTCCGGGTCCTTTAAATTTGAGACAGTACGGATTTCGTCCATTACAGTCCCAGCGTTGCCTAGGTTCTCATGTTCTTGAGAATAGTAGGCTACTTTAACATTAGCCCCTAACCGAATAGTTCCTTGGTAGGGAATTTGGCGCAGAATTCCTTTTAAAAGTGAAGTTTTTCCCACCCCATTTTTACCCAATAAAGCGACTTTGTCCCCACGCCGAAGATCCAATTGAACATGCTGAAACAACGTTCTATTCTCAAAGTTAATCGTAACATCTTCCAAAAGCAACACTCGATCCCCGCTGCGGCCAGCATTTCCCAGGGAAATTGAAAGTTTATGGTCAGAGTGCTCTACAGGGATAGGCTTTAGCTTATTCAGCTGACTTTCCCGTCCGCGGGCTTGCTTGGAATTAACTCCTGCTTTATTTCTGCGGACATATTCTTCAAGTTTGGCAATCTTTTTTTCCAACCGTTCCGCTTCGCGGCCAATCGTTTTGCTTTCTATGGCACGCTGTAGTTCAAATTCAGAATAATTCCCAGTGTAACTTTTTAATTTACCATTTTCCAGGCAAAAGACCTTGGAGACTGTACGATCCAAAAAATACCGATCATGGGAAACGATAAGAAGGGCCCCTGGATAATCCCGCAAGTACCCTTCCAACCATTCTAAAGCCGCAACATCAAGATGATTTGTAGGTTCATCTAAAATCAAGAGTTCCGGAGAGCGAAGTAAGAGTTTGGACAAAGCTAATCTCGTTTTCTGCCCCCCGCTCAAGGACTGAACGAGGGTATTAGCTTCACCTTCGAGACCCAGTCCAGCCAAAATCCTCCGAATTAAAGCTTCTAAAGCATATCCGCCCTGACGTTCAAAACGTTCCGTCAACATGGCGTATTGTTCCATGATTTTATCACTAGGGGTATGCGCCATTTTCTGTTCTAAATCCCGGAGTTGCTTCTGCATTGCGAGCAAATCAGCTCTTTCTTGGAGCATACACTGAAATACATTCCCTTTTTCCTCGATAATGGGCATTTGCGGAAGGTAGCCATATGTGCCAAAAATTTGAGTCTCGCCGCTTTCGAGACGAACTTCCCCTAAACACGCTCTAATCAACGTCGTTTTTCCTGCACCATTAGGACCCACTAAAGCCGCCTTTTCTCCATTTTCCAGCGCAAAACTCACCTGTCTAAACAACGGATCTCCAGAAACATCAACACCGCAATCCCGGCAAAACAAAATACTCATTTCTTAAATTGGCCCCTTTATTCACTCACTGCAGCCTTGCAAGATACAAACTTTTGTAAGTCCTCTTTCCTTGTAGGACTATGCTTTCAAAAAGAGTAACCTCTTTAACTGTAAATTCAACCAGTTTTTTGGTCATCAGGCTGCTCAAGTCGATTGGCTTAAGGTTTGGGCGAGATGCTAAGGTGATATGCGGTTTGAATTTTTTACTTTCCAACGTAAAGCTCTTGTTTACGAGTAAAGCACGTATCGCCTCCCACAATTGGTTCAATTCCGTCAAGTTTCCGCCCACACCGGTCCACAAAGTGTGTGGCCGTTTATATGAGGGAAAGACGCCCAAACCTCCAATATCTATTTTAAATGACCTACGGTTCTTAGCAGCTAAAGACATACTTTCGATAATGATCGGTACTACTTCAGGATCAAGTTCCCCTAAAAATTCCAAGGTAATGTGAAAATTATCTGCAGATTTCCAGGAACCGTCGACTCCCAGTCCTCTAAGTTCTGATTGAAACGAGAGGAGGGAGCGTTTTAGTTCGGCTGGGATATCAATACCAATAAATAATCTCATTACAGTTCTCCTTATCGCCATGCCCAGTCAGTAAAAAACCTGGTGATTTTAGGTTTCAGTTTCTATTTCAAGGGTACTTGCTGCTTCACGTTCACTTAGAGTAAAAACTTCAAGATTGGGCAAATCATCGATTGAATGCAAACCAAAATGCAGGAGGAACTGTTCCGTAGTTCCATAAAGGATAGGGCGTCCTGGCCCATCTTTACGTCCGACTTCTTTGACTAGACCTTTCTCAACTAACGTATTCAAGGCCCGATCGGACTGAACCCCTCGAATGAAATCAACTTCCCCGCGAGTAACAGGTTGTTTGTAGGCAATAATAGAGAGGACTTCCAAGGCCGCATTCGATAAAGTTTGAGCCGGCTGTTTATATAGGGCTTCTATATAGCGAGCAACTTCCGGTTTCGTTGCCAATTTAAATCCTCCATCAATTTCTAAGAGCATTAAACCGCACGCCTCAGCAGAATAACGGTTTCGCAGTTCATTCAGCAGTTCCTCAATCTTGGAATGATCTAATTCAAGAATTTCCTCCAGCAGATCAAAGGTCAGCGGATTTTTAGCAACAAATAATAAGGCTTCTAAGGCAGCCGTTTCCGGTTCCCGAAACAGCATTTTATCTACTCCTCTTCTATGAATTCCCATGCCTTTTCTGTCGGGAATAACATAATATCACTGAGGACCGCGGATTGTTCAGCACGAACTTTACCCGCTTTCAACAGCTCCAGTAATGCAAGAAAAGAAACAACAATTTCCATGCGCGATCCGCTGCGCAATAAGTGAGTGAAACGAAGGCCCTTGGGGTGGAGAAGCACTCGCCGCATTACATCAGCAAGCATAACACCGATAGCAATTTCATCCGGCTCAACTTCCCGAATTTCCTCCCCTTTTTCGGCTCGCTCAATAACTTTACAAAAGGCCCGCCAAAGATCCTCGAAGCAAATCCCCTTGAGCGGGTCCTCCGGCTGGACGTCTACTAATAATTCCTCCACATCAATTTCTCGATCAAAGGAACGTCCTGAAGCGATTTCGATTTTTTCCAACATCTGGGCTGCCTGTTTATACGTTCTGTATGCCACAAGACGTTCAGCCAATTCTTGGCGCAGGTCTTCCTCTTCAGCTTGATCTTGCCCATTCTTTGCAGGTTTTGGCAAAAGTTCCCTTGATTTCATAAAGAGCAACTGAGCTGCCAGAACAAGAAACTCAGTTGTTACTTCCATATCTAAAGACTCCATTTCTCGGACTGCTTCGACAAACTGATCGGCAATGCGAGCAATAGGTATATCATAGATATCTACTTTTTCCTGCTGAATTAAGGTCAGGAGCAGATCCAAGGGGCCGTGATAAACGGGCAATTCTATTTGGGGACTGTTCTTACCACTTTCCATTTACAACCCCATGGCACTTCGAACTTCTTTCATCGTCACCGCGGCCGCTTCATGTGCACGCAATGCACCTTCTTCCAAGACCTTTTCCACCCGGCCCGGTTCCTCCCAATAGACACGACGCTCTCTAAAGGGGCTTAGTAACTTCTCCAAATTCTCAGCTAGAAGACGTTTGCAGGCTACACATCCGATTTTTCCTGCCCGGCAATTTTCTTCAACTTCCGCCACTTCCTGCGTGTAAATCTGATGAAATTTATCCACGATACATACATCCGGATGACCAGGGTCATCTTTACGAAGGCGTGCCGGGTCTGTAATCATTTGCTGAACTCGCGTCTTAATCTCTTCAGGAGAAGCTGTGAGGGAAATAGCGTTATTGTAGCTCTTACTCATCTTACGGCCGTCCACACCTGGCAATAAGGGAACTTTGCCCACAAGAGCTTTCGGCTCCGGAAATACTGAACCATAAAGGTAATTAAACCGGCGGGCAATTTCCCGGCAAAGCTCAACATGAGGGAGCTGATCTTCCCCAACGGGCACAACACTTGCTTTGTAAACTAAGATGTCTGCTGCCATTAAAAGAGGATAGCCTAAGAATCCATAGGTCCCTAAATCTTTTCCTTGCATACTTAATTGTTGAATTTGATCTTTGTAAGTGGGGACGCGCTCCAACCATGATAGAGGAGTGAACATCGATAAAAGCAAATGAAGCTCTGAGTGTTCTTTAACCTCAGACTGAATAAAAACGGCACTTTTCTCAGGATTAATACCTACGCTGAGCCAATCCAGAGCAATGTCGCGGCGAAGGCGAGTGAAGTCTAATTTATCTTCATACCCCGAAGTCAAAGCATGCAGATCAACAACAGAAAAATAGCAATCATAATCTTCCTGCAGAGAAACCCAGTTTTGGATGACACTTAAGTGACCAATATGCAACGCCCCTGTCGGACGCATTCCACTCAATATTCTTCCTTTCATACATTACACTCCTTTAGTAATCTCCGTTAGCTTATGAATCGATTAAACCAACCATAACTGGCCAAAAATAGGGGTTAAGATCATGGTGATAACCGTTTGGTATATTAAAACAATTCCATTCATTGCCGGGTATAAGGCAATATTCAAAGCATCCGTAAATAAGAGTATTACCAAAATAATTAAACCGTATTGTTCAAGTAAATAGAGGTATCGAGCCAGCCGTTCCGGTAAGATACCGGTAAGAATTGAAAACCCGTCAAGCGGAGGTATTGGCAAGAGATTGAAGATGCCCAGGCCCAAGTTCATAAAGACAATGGATTTAAACACCATTTGAATAACAAAGCTCCAGTCTGTGCCATGAAGCCAGTGCATGCTGATATACCAGGCAAACAAGGCAAGAAAGGCAATAATTAAGTTCGCAGCCGGACCCGCTAAGGCAACTAACATTCTTCCCCGACGTTTATTGCCTTTAAAATAATGAGGATTGATCATAACCGGTTTGGCCCAGCCAAATTGGTATAAAAGGGCCATCAAGGTTCCGAACAGATCAAGATGTACCAGCGGATTCATAGTTAAGCGCCCTTGGCTCTGAGGTGTGGGATCGCCAAGACGGTCTGCTACCCAGGCATGAGCATACTCATGAAAAGCAAACCCAATCATTAGGGCTGGAATATTGGCTATGATTGTAGTTATATCAAATCCAAACAAAGAATTACCTCCTCTAACGTTGGGATTCAATCCACCGTTGAACGATTTCCTGTTCTTCTTCAGGCGAATGAATTTGACCTTCCAGCCAAGCTGTTCGCACCTGTTCTAAAATTTCCCCAATTTTCGGTCCTTCTTTGAACCCCATCTGTAAGAGAGCCTTTCCGTCAAGGGTCATGCGAATCCGATGTTCAGCTTCCTGATAATCCTTAATCGATTGCTGAAAGCGCTCATCACGTTCTAAAACAGTAATAACCCCGTTAGGAACTTTGCTCAATACTTGATCTAATTCCCTTAAGGTTAGTGTCTCCTGCAGTTTTCTTTGCAAATGAACAAGAATCTGTGTTTCTTCACGCAGCGTTTTGCTCAGGCTCAAGCGGCTTATTATTTTTTCAATATCCTCAGGCCCCATTTTAGAAATGCCGCTCAACCATCTTATGTTTATGGACCAGTTAAGACTCTCCTGATCATCATCGTTATTAAAATTCCAACTATAGTCCTCTCCAAACCATGCTTGAAACAAACCGCTTCGTATGAGAGTCTGACACATTGACAGATAGTTATCTTCGTGAAAGATAATAAACAGTTCCTCCGTAAACCGCTCTACACTGAGCTTTAAAAGAACTCCCGTCTCAATGGCCGTAAATAAAGCTTCCAAAGTTTCTTTGGCTAATTTAAAGTTATAACGTCGAGCAAAACGAATGGCTCGCAGCATTCGAGTAGGATCCTCAATAAAACTCAAATTGTGTAAAAAACGAATCTTTCCTTGTTGTAAGTCCCGCTTACCACCATAATAGTCAACGAGTTCTCCAAAACGTTCAGAATTTAAGCAAATCGCCATGGAGTTGATTGTAAAATCACGCCGAAATAAATCATCACGCAAGCAGGACTCTTCCACTTGAGGAAGAGCACCTGGAAAAGAGTAGTACTCTACTCGCGTACTTGCCACATCTAAATGGCTCCCGTTAGGAAAGGAAATTTGAGCTGTACCAAATTGCACGTGCTGAGTTAGTTTTCCTTCCGGCAAACGTTTTATTAAAGCTTGAGCAAATTGACCTCCGTTTCCCTCAACGACAAAGTCTAAATCCTGGGTAGGGACTGATAACAGTAAATCTCTGACAAACCCTCCCACAAGATAAACAGAACATTCCTCCTCTTGAGCTGTATCCCGTACAGCTTCAAGGATTCCTTGCACATTAACGGGCAATCGTCCTATCAAATCTAAGATGTCCTGACGCATAGCAATGCTGCGTTCGCGAACAAGTTGTGTTTCGAAGGGAACCGCCCCGCCATGAACTAAACGCAGTACGTCGGATCTGGAAACGATACCGACCAATTCACCGTCTTCAACAACCGGCAGCCGCCCAATATCGTGCTGCACCATCACTCTTTGAACTTCATCTAACGTTGCATTTGAATCCACAGTCACAACATTTCTCGTCATAAATCCTTTAACAGGCGCATGTTGAAGTCCATGCCTGACCGCTTTTTCTACGTCACGCCGCGAAATGATTCCTACCAAACTCTTATCCTCAGTCACAGGAACCCCTGTATGACCATAACGCAGAAGAATCTTTTCAACCTCACCTAAACGAGTCTCCTGAGAAACCGTTTTAACCGGATAACTCATCATGTCTCGTACTAAATGAGGACGAGTTGCGCGGCTTTTTATGGTTAAGCGCAGTTTTTTTAGAATTGACTCAAGATTGCCGTCCTTAATAGTTGCCGAAGCAGCTCTTTCATGTCCTGCTCCCCCAAATACCTTTACCAAACGGTTGACCGGCAGTCCTCTTCCTCTGGAACGGCCAACAATATAGACCCTCTCATCCATTCTAACCAACAAAAACCAAGTATCTGCGCCTTCAAGTTCTCCCACCCGATGAGCCAACAAGGCAAGTCCTCCAACATATTCTTCAGTTTCAGCATAGGCAAGATAAACAGGTAAGCCTTCAAAAAATTCCGTCTGTCCGTGATCAAGCAATTGCTGAAGAAGCTCTTTTTGTTCTTCAGTAAGAGGTTTACGCAGATATTCGGCGATAACCCCTAGATTTGCGCCTTGTTCAAGCAGATAAGCTACAGCACGAACGTCACGTACCGTCGTACTATCAAATAATAAGCTCCCAGTATCATCGTAAATCCCAATAGCAATTAATGTCGCTTCAAAGGCACTTAATGGTAAGCCAAATCCTGCCAGTTTTTCAACCAGCAATGTTGCACATGATCCGACATGATCTATAAACATCCCGGGCTTTATGGGGCCATTGTAAGGATGATGATCATAAATTTCCACTTCGATACCTGGAGTTTGAGATATTTTCTCACCAAGCATACCGGCTCTCTTTAATTCATGGGTATCCACCAGAACAACCTTAGAAACGTCGTTTATGTCGACCTCCGATGATTTAAGAAACCTCAGCTGATCCTTGGATAACGCTAAAAAGTCCTGAACATAAACGTTTGGCTTTCCGTCCAGAACCAAAACACTGCTTGGATATAGCTTTTGAGCGGCTACCATTGATGCTAAAGCATCAAAATCGATTTGACGATGAGCCAAAATGATATCCATATCGACACCCTAAATTCTTTATTTTTGAGTTTCATTGTTAAATTATATCATCTATGGACCAGGGACAGCAACTTGTTGCTTAATTCATAAGCTTAAGCAGCAAGGGCAGCAATAGAATATAAAAACTCCGCAGACGTAAGGAATGCGGAGTTTTTTATAAATGCATGGTATTATAAATTCCCTTAAATGCTGTTATTAATTTCTTCAGTGGCTTTCTCAATTTCTTCAGCAGAAAGACCGTCTTTACCTAAATGGAATTTTATCGCATCAGCCCAGAAAGCACATTTAGCACTAATTTTTTTATAAGCCTTCGCATTTGATTTATTTGTTTTAGTCCTTGCATCAGCATTAGACTGAACAATAGAACAAATATAAAGTGCTTTAAGGCGATTATCCTTGTCCATGTCACTAAAAGTTTGGTTGAGTTCGGCGATCAAATTTCGATAATACTCCGTAAATTCTTCAAAAGGTATTTCTGTATCCATGTGTAAGTATTCTTTCAACTTATCAAATAGCTTCTCCAATATTCACCCTCCAAATAATTGCCTTCTAATAACTTAAATAGTATATCTCTATTTAGCGAAAATCACAAGATTTTCCTTAGTCGGCTCTTCAAGAAGGTCTAAAAACATCATAATTCAAGCAGAGAGTCATCATTAATGATTCTAACCTTTGTCCAAAGATTTATGTAATTCCCTAAAGCATTAAAAAAGATGTTGCAAATACTTCTTTGCAACATCTCTTCTTACTTAAAAAATACGGAGGATGTCTTTCCTTCTGTCAATAATCGGCGGACAACAGCCTGGGATCTCAGGGGATCAACTTTCCAATAGCTAATTCCATCTTCTGTCAAGAAGTCCCCCGGTAATGTCTGCGAAGATATTTTAGGGGTTCCGGTACGGAGTAGAACATTGGATAAGGCCCATATTTTGCTGATGGAGAGATTGGTCTCCACTGATTTCATAAGTTGAGGGATTAACTGAGGTAACTTGGGAATCGTCTGAACTTGAAAGAATTCCTGCCCTAACGCTTTCAAGACAGCCTGTTGACGCGAGGTCCTGGAAATATCGGCTAAAGCATCCTGACGAAACCTGGCGTATTGTAAAGCCTGGTTTCCATTTAAACGCTGAATCCCCTTCTTGAGATTAATAAGTCCATCTGTTTTGTCTCCAGTTACATAATACATATCCTTTTCAACATTTACCGTGATGCCACCCAAAGTATTTATTATTTCCTTAAATCCCGTGAAATTCGTCAGCACATAACCATCAATTCTTTGGCCAATTAACTGCTCAATGATTTCCGACGTTGTCTTAAGTCCATTGCCGATTCGAGCTGCAGCGTTGATCTTATTCATACCGTACCCCGGGATAACGACTTGGGTATCGCGAGGTATTGAAACGAGAGCAACTTTCCCGCTCTGGATATCGATGCTGGCTACAATAAGAGTATCCGTATTACTTAACGATTTTTCATTAGGGCGGCGATCCACTCCCACTAAAAGGATCGTCATCCGATTATCGGTTAGAGAGGACGATCCCTGAGGTGAAGAGTTTAATCCGGGGTTAAGATTAGGGCCTAAATCTGACTTAAGCTCTGAATCCGGCTGACCTTGAGCGTCTTGTGATGTGAAATCTTGATTGTTTTTTTCTAACGAGGAATTGTTTTCTTTAGGTTCTGCTGCCTGCAGAGGCCGTTGTTCACTAGAAATGTGACTAAAAATTAACGGACCTAACACAAAACTTGCTCCGAGAACTATTCCAAACAAAAAAAGCAGGCAATATCCTTTGCAGACTCGGAATAATAATCCGAATTTGTTTCTCTGCACCCGAGTCCACCTCACAAAAACTTTATGTATTCTACTTCCTAGGATCAAACAAACTCCTTAGAAATATTCTTTATGCAAAATGTAATATTTAGCAATTTATAGATTTTAATCCAATCCACTTGGTACATTAACCAAAGAAATACATATAATGCCATTAAGAGGTGTATAGTTATGGTAATTCTAAGACGACTATTCTTAAGATCCCTTTCTTCTGCTTCAACTTCAGACGAGAATGCTTCACTGGAGATACCCGAAAATACAACATTTGAAGAAGAACCACTGGCCAATGATTATCAGCCTAAAGCATCAGGTAGTATTAGAAGTAAATTGTTACACGTTCAGTCAGCGCCTCCGGAGTTCCTCTACGAAAATGAAGCCTGGTCTCCAGAGCATGAATCGGTTCGACTTTTCCACAAAGGCAGCCATCATTTTGAAGGCCAGAATCTAAACCCTTCGCAGTCCCAAGAGTAAAAGAAGAGGGGTGTGACACTTCATGTCACACCCCAGCATACCTGATTAAAAGTAATACAACGGGTGAATTTATCGGAAAGGGGGAACAGAATTGAACCCTGGTAACGCCCGTATCTATGGACCTATAATGAGAGCCCCCTTACTCTTTCATCAAAACAATCTCATCTCATATCCTAATCACTATTTGACTCAACAAAATTATTTACCCTATTCTAATAACTCCCAACCCTCTTTCCCTCTGTCAACACCTTTACCCTCTTACTATCAATCTTATCCTTACGGGCCTTCTATCCTAGGAAGCATACCGCCGCTGCCTTTAGGTTATCCCCAAGTTCTAGTTCCTCATAACGCTTACTCAAGGCCCGTTTCCCCCAATGGTCTGACCCTAATTTTGATTGCCATTCTTATTTTAGTTGCCCTTGATTTAACCTTAGTCCGACCTCAAAAAGGATATTAGTGATAAGGACCCGGATACGAATTAACGTACACGGATCCTTTCTTCAGTCCTAGCGACTAGCTATAGGCAAGTGGGTTAAACGTTCGGGGAGAACATCATTTCTCAATAAATCATGATATGTTTCACGTTTCACAATCACATCACCCTTGCCACCCTCAACCAAGACAACAGCAGGCCGGGCAAGACGATTATAATTGGAAGACATCGAGTAATTATATGCGCCGGTACAAGATACGGCTAACAGGTCACCTGATTCAACTTTGGGCAGATTAATATCCCAAATTAACATATCGCCGGACTCGCAACACTTCCCTGTAATCGAAACCTCCTCAGCAGTTTCTTCACCGGCACGATTTGCCAAAACAGCTTCATAGCGTGCTTGATAGAGAGCTGGACGCGGGTTATCCGCCATGCCCCCGTCAACAGCAACATATTTACGTATCCCGGGAATTTCTTTAATTGACCCAATCGTATAGAGGGTAGTACCCGCCGTTCCGACAATAGAACGTCCGGGTTCAATGATAATTTTAGGAATTGGAAATTGATAACTTTGACAGGCATTTTCAAGAGCATTTTGCACAGTTTTGGCATAGTCCTCAATCTGTGCAGGTTCATCACCTGAAGCGTAGTAAATTCCAAATCCTCCGCCTAAGTTCAATTCCTCCAAAAGGTACCCGGTCCGTTTGTGAATATCTGCCATGTACTGAATCATAATCTGGACTTCGTGACTAAAGGATTCCAATTCGAATATTTGCGACCCGATATGGGCATGAATTCCTTTGACAACAAGGTTGGAAGAGGATAATGCCAAATCCAAAGCCCGGTCAGCAGTTCCGTTCGTAAGGGTGAATCCAAACTTGGAGTCGATTTGTCCTGTCTGAATGTATTCATGAGTATGGGCTTCAATGCCAGGGGTCACTCGCAGAAGTATGTTGACCGATTCATGCAATTCTTCGGCCAATTCGTTGAGAAGACTCATTTCATAAAAATTATCAACAACAATACGTCCAACGCCGGCCTTAATGGCCATTGCCAATTCTACTGCAGATTTGTTATTACCATGAAAATAGATACGCTCAGCAGGAAATTCTGCCTGCAGAGCAGTATGCAGTTCTCCGCCCGAGACAACATCCAGCCCTAATCCCTCTTGGTTTACGATCCGACACATAGCCAAGGTGGAAAACGCTTTAGAAGCATAAATCACCTCGGCATTTTTCATTCCTTGAATAAAGGATAGATAATATCGTCTGCATATTTCCCGAATATGGGCCTCATCCATAATGTAAAGAGGTGTGCCAAATTCCTGCGCCAATGATATGGTGTCACACCCGCCTATTTCCAAATGTCCCTGTTCATTAACTCGTTGAGTACCGTGCAGCCTCATATTCTCTCCTCCTATTACTTTTCCTTCTCTAGTTAATAAAATACAAACGGCAACAGAAGGAGGTCCTCTGTTGCCGTACAACTGCACGTTAACATTGACCCTCTTCTCCTGTTGGGAGTAGTTCTCCATACGATAGTCTTCATAAACCTATCGTATGACAGTCCCACAGTTGTTGACTGTAGAACCAGCCACAAAAATCACGCTGCTTTTTGCGCTTCGGCGAAATCCCCTTTTCTATGGTCTCATCAGTTGCCGCAACCTTTTCCATAGTACTTATGTCATTCGCGCCTCTACCACACCTCCAAAGAGATGAGGCATATGAAATTTTTTTCAGTATACCAAACTTCTAATGGAAGGTCAAAATATTTTTCCGGAAATTTCCCTGGAAATTTTTCGGGGCTCTGACTATTCTTTTATGCTCCTTGTTGCTCGTCTTCTTGGGATTTGCCCTTAAAGGTACCCTTGCCAACAGCGTTGGCCCATTTTCCGCAGCGATCTCCCCATCGCGCCAAAATTGATCCTTCCTGCAGAATCTCAACAACTTCACAGCGATTGGCACAACCGGAACATTCAAAACTTCGAGCATTAAACTGGGTTTCACCCAATTGTAGCCCTCGGAACCTTGTCCGTAATTCTGATTGCCTTCCTACCTTCTCCTGTGCCAAATAAGCAGCTCCTAGAGCACCCATCACGCCAAAATGTTCCGGGACTATAATGGGTTGGCCAAGCTCCTCTTCAAAGGCTTTGCGAATACCAGGATTGGCAGCCACACCCCCTTGGAAGAAAATTGGCCCTCGTATATCCTTGTTCTTGCCGACATTATTTAAATAATTGCGAACCATCGCTTGGCAGAGTCCGGCCAAAATATCCGGCAGTGCATGCCCCAGCTGCTGTTTGTGAATCATATCTGATTCGGCAAAGACTGAACACCTCCCGGCTATTTTAACGGGACTTGCAGCTTCAAGGGCTAGATGACCAAACTCCTCAATGGGTATACCAAGTCTGGCCGCTTGCTGATCAAGAAATGATCCGGTTCCTGCGGCACAAACGGTATTCATGGCAAAATCAGAAACAACCCCATCACGAAGGATAATAATTTTAGAATCCTGACCTCCGATTTCCAGAATGGTCTGAACTGAAGGATTAACTCTGGAGGCAGCTACAGCGTGAGCAGTAATTTCATTTTTAATGACATCCGCACCTAATAACGTTGCCGCTAACTGACGAGCGCTGCCAGTTGTACCTACACCGATTATTTTGGCAGATTTCCCAATCTTTGACCTCAAAACCTTAATTCCTTCCTGGATCGTTTGCATAGGCCGTCCTTGAGTTCGCAGATAGAGCGTTAAAGCCACTTCATTTTTTTCACTGAGCAATACTAAATTCGTGCTAACAGATCCTACATCAGCGCCTAAGTAATAGTTATCGTTCCCCAACAACCGACACACCCTCTCTAGAAGTTTCTGAAATGCCTCTGAGGCTGGGCCTTTCCAATAAATCCACAAAGGCCTCCAAACGTGTTTGTATTCCAGCGTGCCCAGTATGCTCGTCGACGATAAGCGTCATAATGGGAACTTGATAGGTTTCTTGGACTCTTGGCAATACGCTGGCTGCCACTATCTCAGGCATACAAGAAAGGGGAAAAAGTTGAATAATCCCATCAAAACCTTCCCTCGCGAATTTAACTGCAGCTCCAACAGTCTCTTGACCATGCCCTCCAACAAAATGAGACAAAAAAGGTTTGGCATGACTCGGATAGGAACGAATTGAACGGTAACCAGGAGCAAGTCCTTGAAAAATATGATTTCCTACCCACCCTGAAAGATAAATCGATCGATCTACTTCTACTCCCAGACGTCCTAATTCTTCCTCTATTCCCACGGAGGTAAAGGGATCTAAAATCGTGTATATTTCACCGATAATTCCAATACGCAAAGGCTTATGAAGCTTATCAGCATTATTATTTCCAGCCATTTGGTGATCGCACAAGCTTTGGCGTATCGAACGGACCGAATCTTGGACCCCTTTGACGGTCATAGCCTGAGCCAAGCGTTTTTTACCTTCCTCATAAAGCCTTTCCGTTTCTTGAGAATCGGCCAGTCTTGGTCTAGCGGCATGAATCATATCTTCAACTTGATCCAGAGCAACACATTTAAGGTAAGCAAAGCGCAGAGCTTTGAGAATTGAAGCCCAAGAATTTTTCTTTCCGGCTAAATACCGAATTCGCTGCGCCAGTCCCCTTAGACTGCCATCCGGCGGCTCTAGGGTCACGACATCGAAATGATACCCTGCTTCTCTGAGGATTTGCCGTTCAATCTCTCCATAATAGCCAAAGCGGCAAGGACCAATTCCCCCGGTAATAACAATTGTATCAGCACCATCTCGAACTGCTTCAATATAATTGCCCAAATTTAATTTCAAAGGCAAGCAAGCAGCTTCGGGGGCTAACTTTGCACCTAAGGTTAATGTTTGTTTGCTGTTCATAGGAGGTACAACGACATCAATGTTTAAAGATTCAAAGAGTGTTTGAATGACTATCCACGCATTCCCCATATGCGGAAACGTAACCTTCACGAACCTTCCTCCTTTCAACCATATCCAGAAAGGCTTCTAGGCGAGTTACTAATCCCGCTTCGCCGGTATGTTCGTCGAGGGTTATTACCATATAAGGCTTATGATGCTTCCTAACGTTTTGAGCTAATAATTCTTGCACCATTGAATCGGTACCACAGCCGAAGCAAGTTAAATAAATAATCCCGTCTACTGTTGGATCTTCAACAAATTTATTCCCGGCACCATAAATTTGTTTAGCATGGCTCCAAAAAAGTTTCTTGCGTAATCCCGAAAGATGCGCTTCAACGTCTTCCCGTTCAACATGTTGGATGAGATTCACCTCCGCATGTTCTCTCAGGCGTTGGAGAAGATTTAGATTGGCATAGCATTCCTGGACAAGATAGGAATGGCCAATTAAGGTGATTTTTAAGCCCTTTTGGCAATTCTGATGGTTCTCGCTGAGCTGCACCGAGAAATTTTGGGATCGTGTTTTTGTTGTCTGTCTCGTAACATACTCTATTTCCCGCATTTTTTCTTCGAAATCCCATTCTCCCCCTCGAGAGTCCTGGTAATGCTGCTGCCATTCCTGCCCCTCCAGAAACGCTTTATGGATCTCTGCCCCGCTTTTGCCAAGCTGCATTCCCAAAATCTGCAGATCTTTAAGAACTTGACGCTGACCCTTGCGCCAATTAATCACTGCACTTAGAACAGGAATCTCGGGGGGAACTGCAGAAAGAAGACTTTCAGGAATCCCAAGAAACTTGGGACAGTTATATGTATTTTCCTCCATACTTACCATTCGAGGCAGAAAAATGGCATCAACATCCTTTAGGGCCTGAATATGTCCCGCTAAAAGCTTAAGCGGCAAACACGTTTCATCGCTGGTTTTCTTAAGGCCGTCCTCCATAATCTGACGCTGCGTCGGAGGAGATGTTTCCACCTCTATGCCAAGATGATAAAAAAAGCCAGCCCAAAAAGGGAAATAATCATAATAAAAAAGAGCACGTGGAAACCCTATTTTCACTCTCTTGGCATCCTTTCTCTAATCATTTTTTTGTTTTACCCTCCGGCTGCCTGATAGGATCCTGAGGTTTTAAGACACTTGGACGTGTGTTCTTAATTGGAACCGGTGACCGTACCAAAACGGTGCCCATAGCTTTTAAATTTAGGGGCAGCAGCGGCCAGAGATAAGGGACACCGAAGGACTTGGTTCTCCAGAGAAGAAAGAGCACGAGTACTGTTCCGGCCAAAAATCCCCAAAAATTAAAGAGACCTGTCAGAACGATAATGAACAAACGCGCCAGCCGATTGGCCAAACCAAGCTCGAAACTCGGAGTTGCAAAAGTGGCTACTGTAGCTATGGCAACGTAGAGAATTACCTCCGGAGAAAACATCCCCACTTTAACTGCGATATCTCCGAGCATAAAGGCAGCAATCAAGCCTAAGGCTGTCGCTAAAGGGGCCGGAGTGTGAACGGCGGCCATTCGTAAAAGATCTACACCAAATTCGGCAAATACCACTTGGGGAAAAAGACCAACTTTTGCCACCTTGGAAACTCCGATAAACTGAAGTCCTTTCGGAAGTAATTGAGGGTTTAGAGCTGCTCCCAGCCAAAGCGGAAGGAGAAATAAGGCAGCGAATACCCCGGCGAATCGTATCCAGCGCAGATAAGCGCCAACAATAGGTTCTTGCCGATATTCTTCTGCATGCTGGAGATGGCTCCAAAAGGTCGTTGGTGCCATAATAACCGATGGAGACGTATCAACAAGAATAACAACGTGACCTTCCAGCAAATGAATAGCTGCCACATCCGGGCGTTCTGTATACCTGACCCGGGGATAAGGATTCCAAAATTTACTCCCAAGAATAAATTCTTCAACGCTTTTTTCAGCCATAGGAATCCCATCAATTTTAATCGCTTGCAAATCTTCTTGAATTTTTCGAACCATCTCCGGATTTGTAATATCCTCGATATAGGCGATGCAGACATCGGTTTTTGATCTTCCTCCAACCTGCACCAATTTCATGCGCAGTTTTGGGTCACGCAAACGCCTGCGAATTAAGGCAGTGTTCATCACCAGTGTCTCAACAAATCCATCACGTGATCCTCGGGTAACACGTTCGATATCCGGTTCCTGGGGCTGACGGGCAGGATAAGTCCTCAAATCTACTATAATTGCCTTTTCTTGCCCTTCAACAAAAATTGCCATGGGACCCGACAAAACAAAATAGAATACCTTGTCCATTGTTTCGACTTCTGTAACTTGTAAATTAACAATTCGGCCTTTCACTAATTTGTCCAGGGCATTGACGATAAGATCAGAGCGTTCCAAGTCAATCAAGGCATCGAGAATATAACTGGCAACGTGGGTGTCAACCATGCCATTAATGGAGTAAATTGCTACCTTTTTACCGCCAATCGACATCTCCCGAACAACAACGTCAAAACTATCCGGGACTCCTAATTCCTGATTTAAGTAATTAACATTTTCCTGGTAATTTTTACTTACAGGAACGTTTTTTTCACTTGAAATATTGCTCATACTAACCTCCCTTTATCTTGATATTTTTTATGGGCGAAGGGAAAAGGACTTATCCCTTGGGGTTAAAGGTTATAGACATCAAATAGCCAAAAAATACAGCAGCGGCAATTCCAACCGCCGTTGCCTCGACGCCGCCTGACAAGGCGCCTATTAGACCCCGTTTTCCAACAGCCTCAATAGAGCCTTTAGCTAAACTATAACCAAATCCAGATAAAGGGATCGTCGCTCCGGCTCCGGCAAACTTAACGAGAGGTTCATATACACCTAAAGCTCCCAAGACAGCTCCCCCTGTGACAAACGATACCAAGACATGAGCAGGTGTAAAGGATGGTTTCGTTAAATCCATCATTAACTGCCCGATAACACAGATCAGTCCACCAACGATAAAGGCCGGGAATATCAAATGAAACATCTGAAGACTCCTTTCATGCTTCAATAGCAACGGCATGACCTATCCCGGGGATCGATTCACCCTGCAGCGCAGAAGTGGGACTGTGTAAGGCCCCGCTGCCTATAAGTAAAACTCGTTTTAAGGCTCTAGCCTTTAACTTCTGCATCAAATCCCCGGCAAAAACAACGGCAGAACAAGCACATCCGCTGCCGCCGGCATGGACATCCTGAGTTGAATCGAAAATCCTGACGCCACAATCTGTAAATTCCGTCCCCGTATCAACACCGCTTTGTTTAAGAACCTCACAGGCCAGAGCTAAACCAACAGTTCCTAAATCCCCAGAAGCTATGTGATCATAGTCCTGCCCTGTACACTGTAAATCATGAAAATGATTAAGAATCGTATCGGCGACTGCCGGAGCCATTGCGGAACCCATATTGCCGGCATCGGTCTCTCCATAATCAATAACTCTTCCAATCGTTGCTGAAGTAATTCTTGGTCCGGCTCCCTTTTTGCCCAGGAGAACACTTCCTGCTCCGGTAACAGTCCATTGAGCACTCATAGCCCTTTGTGTCCCCTGTTCCGTTGGGGCACGAAATTGGCGCTCTGCCGTCTCATGATGACTTGAAACTCCCACCAGCACATATTCGGCAAATCCGCCATCAATCAGCATACTGCCTAGGGCCAAACTTAAGGCCATGGTAGAACATGCTCCATAAACTCCAATGAAGGGTAAGGCCATTAGCCGAGCCGCAAAATTCGAAGAAACAATCTGATTCAGTAAGTCACCGGCTAACATAAAGTCAATTTGTTCTTTTCCGATCCCTGCTTGTTTGATGCTCCCTTGCAAAGCTTCTTGAAGCATCTTGCTCTCTGCTAATTCCCAGGTTTTTTCGCCGTTCAGCTGATCCTGCCAGATAGAGTTAAAGGTTTTGCCAAGGGGGCCTTTTCCTTCTTTAGGCCCAACGACGGCATAAGACGATAAAATAACCGGCGGATTGTCAAACAGCACCGTCTGATTACCCGCTCTTTTCAAACCCATGTCATGTGTTCATCCCCATTCATACCCAGATTTCAAAGCTTCTTAAAGCAATTACTTCTCTTGTCTTAATGCAAAAAATAAGCTAAAACGCCAATAATGATGGAGGCCGCAATACCATATACGAGGACAGGACCTGCAACGGTAAACAACTTCGCCCCTACTCCCTGAACGTAGCCTTCGCGTTTAAATTCCATCGCCGGTGAAACAATAGAATTGGCAAAACCTGTGACAGGAATAATAGAGCCGGCTCCCCCAAATTTTCCAATCTCATCATAAACTCCAAGCCCCGTGAGCAGGGAGCCTAAGAAAATCATTGCGGCAGTGGCAGCATTTGAGGCCTCTTTTGGAGTTAACCCAATACCGGAAAAAATATTTATTATCACTTGTCCCAAAGCACAAATCAGACCGCCAACAAAAAAAGCCCGCAAAATATTTTTAGTAAGCGTTGGTTTAGGAGTGTATTTTTGCGCTAGTGCTTTATATTCTTCAGGTGAGATTGAAATGGCGGGTTTGCGCAGCGTTTGATTAGGCATTCAGCTCCCTCCCTTTATAGACTAATTTGTATTATTAATGAAAACGGAGTAAATTATACTTATTATTTCCATTTTTATGCAGATATTTCGACAGAGCTTGCCAAGAATACTATAAAAAGCATGCAGGAAAATTATGGTTATTGAGCGAAAACATTCTTTACCTTTATTTTTCAAACACATTTTAGGGGGGATGGACTTGAACCTTGAAAAAAAGATAGAGCGCCTTACCCTGTTCTTACGTTTAGACGGAGAACTGGATATGCACACATCGGATCTTGTAAGGCAAGCTATAGACATAGAAATTGAGAAAAGGGGGATTCGAACAGTAATTCTCAATCTTCAAAACGTTCAATTTATTGATAGTTCCGGATTAGGTGTTATTTTAGGCAGATATAAAAAGTTACTCTCCTTAGGTGGAAAACTAAAAATTACCAATGTACCTCCGAATGTTTACAAAATCATGGAACTGTCAGGCCTACCGAAAATCATTAACTTTTATGATGATGAGACCCATGCCTATGAGGAAGGAAGGAGAGCATAGATGAAATCAAATCAATTAGCCCTTACTTTTTCCAGTATCGCTGAAAATGTAGGAATTGCGAGGTTGCTCATAGCTTCCATCGGAGCTCAATTAGATCTGCCTCTTAATGACATTGAGGAACTTAAAGTTGCAGTTTCCGAAGCGGTTTCCAATGCCATCATCCATGGTTACCGCAACGACGCTAATCATGTTGTCTATCTCGAATTAGAGGTCATGGATGATGCCCTTAAGATTGTTGTTAAAGATGAAGGATGTGGAATTTCCAATGTTGAGCAAGCCATGCAGCCTGCCTTTAGTACTGATCCGGAACGCATGGGTCTGGGCTTCGTCTTTATGCAGTCATTTATGGATGACCTGCAGGTTGACTCAACTATTGACATCGGAACAACTGTAACCATGAAGAAGCAGCTGAAACAATCCTCCAATGCTTCTCATTAGGGGGGCCGGACATGATTCAACGACTTACGGATATGAATCTTCCTCATTTTCCCCTTCTCTCTGATGAAGAGATGATGAAGAATCTCCATGCTGCTAAGGAAGGCGACACGGAAGCAAGGGAACGTTTAATCAATTGCAACTTGAAACTTATATTTAACCTTGTTCAGCGTTTTACTCATAGAGGCTACGAACTTGAAGACCTTTTTCAAATTGGAACTATTGGCCTGATTAAAGCAATTGATAAATTCGACTTCTCCTATGGAGTCAAATTCTCTACCTACGCCGTGCCCATGATTATTGGAGAAATCAGACGTTTCCTTCGTGATGATCATCCTTTAAAAGTTCCTCGGTCTTATAAAGAATTAGTCTATAAAGTAAACCGTGCGCGGGATGAACTTTCTTCCAGATTAGGCCGAGAGGCGACAATCGGAGAAATTGCCGCCAATATCGGAGTTGATCGAGAGGAGATTGTTGCGGCTTTGGAGGCTATACAAAGCCCCACATCCATCTACGATACGCTCTATCAAGATGACTCCGATCCCATCTATGTGCTTGATCAACTTTCAACTGAAAAAGGGGCGGATCCTGGTTGGTTTGATAAAATCGCCCTGAATGAGGTTTTGGATAAACTGCCTGAACGCGAAAAAAATGTTCTTTTAATGCGATTTTTTGAAGATAAAACTCAAAGTCAAATCGCAGCGATCCTTAACCTCTCACAAGTTCAAATCTCCAGAATTGAGAGAGCAGCCCTCATGCGAATCCGCGAATTATCCAAAATTGAGGAACACTCTGACCGAACCTCTGCCCCTGATTCAGACTCAGAAACAACCTCGAAAAAGGTGCACAGAAGAGACCCCGGCTAATATCCGATAACACCTTTAAGAGTGCGGGTTATCTGTTCCGCTAAGCCAGCTTTTTCCACAGAATGATCAGCAATCAGATTTACACTGCTTTGTAAAATGTCATTACGATAGAGGTGAATTTCCCCAAGTTTTTGTCCTTTTTTAATAGGAGCACTTACTTCTGGGTTGAGCTTAGTTTCGACCCAGAAATTTTTATCATTTCCTTTTTCAATGGTAGCGCCAAAGGCTTTCTCTGTGACTGCATTTACTGTGTTTTCCTTCCCTTTGGCAACTTTAACGACTCCCTCTTTTTGACCCGTTGGAGCAAATGTTTTAAATTGATATTTGGCGAAACCATAATTATAGATTTTCATTGATTCCGCAAAATGCCCCCTAACCTGAGGCACTCCCATCACGACACAAATTAAGCGCAATCCATCTCTCTCAACCGTGGAGGCAAGACAATATTTGGCTTCATTGGTCCAACCGGTTTTAAAGCCATCCGTTCCCGGATACCACCAGAGAAGTTTATTCGTATTCCATAATTTAAATTTTCCATCGCGCAAATCATATTCTTTGATACTTGTTAATTTTCGAATCAAAGGATATTTAAGAGTTTCTCTAGCAATTACTGCCAAATCATAGGCACTGGTATAATGTCCTTCAGCAGGTAATCCGTAGGCATTGGCAAAATGAGTGTTTTTCAGGCCTAATGCCTGAGCTTTGCGATTCATTTCCTCGACGAAGGCTTCATGAGTTCCGTCAATATGTTCTGCCACAGCGACACAACCATCATTTGCTGAACCAACAGCAATGGCAATTAACATTTGCTCCAAAGTAAAGGTCTCTCCAGGTTCGAGATAAATTTGTGACCCGCCTAACTTACAGGCATTCTCACTCGCCGTAACTTTATCCGTTAGTTTAACCTTCCCAGATTCGACAGCCTCTGCAGCCACTAACAAGGTCATTAGTTTAGTCACACTTGCCGGAGGCAATTCCTTATTCATATCCTTTTCATAGAGAACTCGTCCCGATGCAGCATCCATCAATACAGCACTCGCGGCATCCGTTACAATCTCCGCTCCCATTACAGAAGGAACATTAGCAAAGGCAATATTGCCTAGTACAAGCATGAAAGCAAGAACAACTGCTAATCCTTTTCTCATCTTGACTCCTCCTCATTAAATTTGATGTTATTATTCCCGAAAAGAGAAATTATATAGTAATGAGAATTAAAAGCAGTATTAAAATATGTATAATATAGCAAAGCCTTTAGGAACTATCCCAAAGGCTTTAAAAACTTTATTTCTTCTTGTTTTACTGATGTTCTCTTGTTATTTTAGTAACTTTTAGTAACGTTTCGATGGAACTTTCGAATCCCTTAACCCATGCCAGTAACAAGGATTTAAGTAACAAAGACTCAGTGCAGGATATTTTTTATGGCGAAGGACACATCCCCGGAAGACTTGAATTCCCATTTTCTCGCATTCCTCTTGGACATCTTGACTCCATGTCCGCTCTTGAAACCAAATCTTTTTTACTCCGGCAAACGAAGCCTCTGTGACAAGTGACGGCATTTCCTCCGGTAACAGACAAGGTACGATGACTGTTATTTTATCCTTTAGTTCCTGGACACCTGAATATACTTTGCTTCCATCAATTCGCTGTAAATCTTCAGCAACGGGATAAGCTAAACAGCCAAATTCTTTTAGCGCCCGCCAAGCCTTCCAGGCATGTTTGTGAGTTTTAAATTTCTGGGCATTCCCCAGAACTGCAAATGTATCCTTCGTGGTTAGACCTTCAAGAAACGAAAAAATCGTTTTCTCTCGAGCCATAATATCCCCCCTTCCAATACCCTCTCTATCATATACGTTGGGAAGAGAAATTTATGATTATTGTGCCTCAACCTATTCAATCAACACTAATTGACTGAGCAGTTGCATAATAAGTATTTATACGTTTTTATAAATAAAACCCTGCATATCAGTGGATGATTTAAGCCACTATTTATGCAAGGTTTCGTTTAATAGGGGTCTTATGCCTTTGCAACAGACCTATTTCTTCTCTTATGGAATAACAAACTTATTTCTTATTGAATTACTTCATAAATATACTTTCCGGGCTTCGATTTTATACTACTGAAGGAATATGCCTGATTCGCCGTTTCCAGTGCTTCATTATAATCCTTCAGATTTGTATGCAAAATGCAAAGCGTATCCCCCAAACGAACCTTATCTCCAACTTTCTTCAACATTGTAACTCCCGCCGAAAAATCTATGGCATCTTCTTTTTTCTTTCTTCCTGCGCCGAGCAGCATAGCAGTTATACCTATCTTTTCAGCATCAATGGCTGAAACATATCCCTCACCTGTGGCTTTAACTTCAATATGGCGGCCACTTTGGGGAAGTAACGCAGGCACGTCAACGACCTTTGAATTTCCGCCTTGAATTTCTATCAACTCTTTTAACGTTTCAACCGCTCTGCCGGAATTAATAACATGCCTAAGTTCCGAATAAGCAGTATCAAAATTCTTGAAGGCCCCTCCAAGGACAGTCATATAAGACGCCAGAGTCAAAGCAATAGTCGTTTCATCGTCCGCTCCTTGTCCCTTCAAGATCTCAATGGCTTCTTTTACCTCATTAGCATTTCCCACTTCATGGCCAAGAGGCTGACTCATATCTGTAACAACGGCAATTGTTTTTTTATTCAGCGATTTCCCGATTTCTACCATCGTCTTAGCTAATTCAATAGCCTCGGGGATGGATTTCATAAAGGCTCCAGAACCAACTTTAACATCCAGCACTATGCAATCAGCACCAGAGGCTATTTTTTTGCTCATAATGCTGCTGGCAATCAATGGTATGCTGTCAACGGTTGCCGTCACATCTCGAAGGGCATAGATCTTCTTATCCGCGGGTGTCAAATTAGAACTCTGACCGACAATGGCCATTTTATAGTTATTTACATTATTAATAAACGTTTCTCTATCCAGCTCTGTCTTAAAGCCTTGTATAGACTCTAATTTATCGATGGTACCGCCTGTATGTCCCAATCCTCTTCCAGACATTTTAGCAACGGGTACTCCCGCAGATGCAACAAGCGGGATGATAACCAAACTAAGCTTATCGCCTACGCCACCCGATGAATGTTTATCAACCTTAATCCCATGTATTGCTGATAAGTCGTTTCTATCTCCAGAATCCACAAAAGATAACGTCAGGTCAGCGATTTCTCTTTTATTCATTCCTTTAAAGTAAACAGCCATGAGAAATGCTGACATTTGATAATCAGGAATTTCGCCGTTAACGTATCCCTGAACTATATAGTTAATTTCATCGGTATTTAAAGTTTCGCCACGTTTTTTCTTTTGTATCAAATCAACCGTTCTCATATAAATCACCCCATGTCCTGCCTATTCTCAATCATTTCCAATCTCGGCTAAGAAACTTTTTCCTACTGGAAGAGGATCAAGGCCCAAATAGGCTGCAACAGTGGCCCCCAGATCAGCAAACGTTGATCTTACTCCCAGATTCACTCCATGTTTCACGCTTTGCCCATAAACCAGCAGCGGAACATATTCTCGTGTATGATCGGTTCCCGGGAATGTGGGATCGCAGCCATGATCAGCAGTTATGACCAGTAAGTCCTCCGGGCGCAGAAGCTCCATTAGTTCCGGCAAACGTTGATCGAAATCCTTCAAAGCTTGAGCATAACCTTCCACATTATTCCTGTGGCCATACACCATATCAAAGTCTACGAGATTTGTCATGATCAAACCGGCGTTCGTCTTAGTCATATACGCCAACGTTTTATCAACACCATCCATGTTGTTCTTTGTTGAGCAAAAGTCAGTAATCCCCTTCCCTGCATAAATGTCGTGAATTTTTCCAACAGCATTGACTGCGAGGCCATGTTCAGAAATATATTCTAATAACGTTTTGCGAGGAGGTTCCAAGGCAAAATCGTGCCGATTCGAAGTTCGATAAAACTCACCGACTTGTCCAAGAAATGGACGAGCAATAACCCTTCCTACTTGCAAATCACCAGTTAACATTTCACGAGCTAGCTGACAAAAATGCATTAATTCCGGCAGGGGAATAACCTCTTCATGGGCCGCAACCTGAAATACCGAATCAGCAGAAGTATAAACAATAGGTTTTCCCGTTCTCATATGTTCTTCACCCAAGCGCTGGATGATTTCTGTTCCTGAAGCGACTTCGTTGCCAAGTACACCTCGGCCGATTGCCTTCTCGTAACGATCAATGAACTCCCGTGGAAACCCCTGAGGAAAAGTTGGGAGCGCGCTCTCTAAAGTAACTCCCGCTATTTCCCAATGCCCGCTGGTAGTATCCTTGCCTCGAGAGGCCTCTGCCATTTTGCCAAAACTTCCTTTAGGATTTGACTGGGCATGCACACCTTTAATCTGGAAAATGTTCCCCAGCCCCAGCGTTTCCAGATTTGGAAGCTCCAGCCCCCCCACAGCTTCGGCAATATTATGCAACGTATTGCTTCCTGCGTCTCCATATTTACTGGCATCAGACATTTCTCCGATACCGACACTGTCTAAGACAATAATAATACTACGCTTCATAATTTGGCCTCCATCTATAAATAATTTCAAACTAGTGTTATTCGTCAATTTTCCCATCAGCCCGGGGATGAGACTTATTAAAAACATCTAACAAGCGTTTTCTTGTTAAATGCGTGTAGATCTGGGTCGTAGAAATATCTGCGTGACCTAGTAACTCCTGCACGGAACGCAAATCTGCCCCATGATCCAACAAGTGAGTTGCAAAACTATGCCTGAACATATGAGGCGAAATCCTTTTCTCAAGATTATGAGACGTTCCCCATTTTTTTAAAATGAATGTTACTCCTTGACGAGTTAGCGCATGTCCATGCGCATTTACGAATAAGAAATTATTTGCGGACTTTCCGCACATACGCTTTCTTGCACCCGTTATGTAACGTTTAACGGCCCGTATCGCTGGCTCTCCCAATGGCACGATCCGTTCCTTATTTCCCTTTCCCAGACAGCGTATATACCCAACATCCAATGATACATCCCCTACGCGGAGATTAATTAACTCCGAGACCCGTAAACCGCCTCCATAGAGAATTTCCAAGATAGCCAAATCTCGTGAAGCAGCATCCGTTGTATCATTTGTTTCTAATAGTTTGTCCATTGTTCCTTCAGACAACACTTTGGGAAGAGATTGATTGAGCTTGGGAGTGACAAGATATGTACTGGGATTGTCACTTCGTTTCCCTTCCTCCATTATAAAGGCAAAAAAACCCCGCAGCGTAGCATTGCACCTGGCAATACTTCGGGGCGATTTACCCTGTTCTTTCCAGTGAAGCAGAAATAAGAAGAGATCATTGTGCTCGCATTTGAAAACATCCGTTTCCCTCTGCTCGAGGAACACAACAAGCTGGCGCAAATCAAGTTCATAAGCCTGGCGAGTATTCAAGGAAAGCCCTCGTTCAACATGCAGAAACATAATATACTGCTGCAAAAGCTGTTCTGTGGAGGTCATAAAATCCCCCCTATTTAAATCAAAATCACACTATTAAATTCTACGCAGATAAGCACTTTTCCTTGTTTACTCGGAATTTTGAGGAAAATTATCACTCTTTCTGAGAAATAGGGAATAATTGCAAAACAGATTTTGTCCAACCAGGTGCTTCAACTTTCATCGGATTTCCCATAGGTTTATCATCATTATGAAGCAACGATGAAACCCAAATATTACAGACGACTGCAAGTTTCGGGAGCAGCACAGCAAGTAAAATCAGGAGGAGAAATACCCGTCCCAAATACAAGAAAAAGTCTCTCCAATGTTTTTTTGGCATGACTCTACCTCCTATCCCTAAAGCTTATGCAACTCACGATTGTCCTTATCCCCCCAAAAATTCAGGACCGAGTTTTACTCGGTCCTGAAAAAGAGTGAAACCATATCACGATTTCACTCGACGTCACTCTTCAGAATAGTCTGCTTTAACAATAACGGTCATGACACCAGTCTTAGAGCAAAGCTTCTTCTAAAGGCGTATACATAATATTTAATGATTCAGCAACAGCTTTGTAAGTTAACTTACCGTTAATAACGTTTATCCCTTTGCGCAGCGAGCGATTTTCCTGGAGTGCCTTAAAATATCCTTTATTAGCAATATCCAAAGCATAACCTAAGGTAACATTGGTCAGCGCAAAGGTCGAGGTTCTGGCGACTGCTCCCGGCATATTAGCAACCGAATAGTGTACCACACCATGTTTAATATAGACTGGATCACTATGAGTAGTGACTCGATCGATGGTTTCTATGCTGCCCCCTTGGTCAACAGCCACGTCAACGATAACACTTCCGGGGGTCATGGTTTTTACCATTTCCTCTGTTACCAAGTGGGGAGCACGGGCACCAGGAATAAGCACAGCTCCGACAAGCAGATCCGCCCGAGCAACACTGGCAGCAATATTATAAGGGTTTGACATAAGAGTTTTAACTCGTCCGTTAAAAAGATCATCGATTTCGCGAAGCCGTTGAGCGCTTTTTTCAATCAGGATGACATTGGCACCCATTCCAACAGCCATTTTAGCCGCATTTGTACCTACAATTCCCCCGCCGATAATTGTAACTTTAGCCGGCGACACTCCAGGAACCCCACCTAATAGCATTCCTTTTCCGCCGCAATGTTTTTCTAAAAATTGGGCACCGATTTGAATTGACATTCGCCCAGCCACTTCGCTCATAGGAACCAGCAAAGGCAGAGAGCCATTGTCGAGCTGAATCGTTTCATAGGCTATCCCAACAACTTGTTTTTCCATAAGTACCCTGGTCAATTCCGGTTCGTTAGCAAGATGCAAATAAGTGAATAAAATTTGTCCTGGTTTAAAAAAGTCGTATTCGGGTGCTATCGGTTCCTTGACCTTGATAATCATGTCAGCATTCCAAACGTCGGCTGCAGAATCTAAGATTTGGGCACCAGCCTTGACATACTCTTCGTCGGTAATTCCACTACCTTCTCCAGCAGATTTTTCCACAACGACCTGATGTCCGGTCAGAGTAAAAGCATGGACACCCGCAGGAGTAATAGCAACACGGTTCTCATTGTTTTTAATCTCTTTTGGTACTCCAATCAGCATAATGCAAACCTCCATTTTAATCAATATTCCTAACTTTGCTAATTATAATGCAATTATTATGCCAGAAGCAAGCAAGATCCAAGCAGCAAAAGATTTAACTCTCTCAATGGCTTTTTTGCTGTCTTTATCCAAGCGTAAGGCTCCCGCCTTTACAGGTGGGAGCGGTTTCCCTAGCTTGTTTCGGTGGGGGTAAAGTCCCGCCGAAGACCCGAGGTTCAGCTTTAGCTAAACGAGTTCAGTGACAGCAATATCTGAATTTTAAGAGACTTAAGACAATCGCACATTTTAAATAACCTGCATTATTTTGCATGCTTATTATTGCAATGCAAGCTTTTGCAGGCTACTTTCCTTGTTTTTAAACTTACAACCCCAGAACTCGAGTACCCAATACTGAAAAATACCCTTGAGAAACTCCAACAAATACTGCGCCAAGAGATACAAACGCCGCAGCCACAGTATAATACAAAAACTCTCGGCGCAGTGATTCTCCTCTGGCTTTACCCCTTAATAATAAAAAGGAAAAGATAGTTGCCAAGCCTGCCCCTAATAACAATAAGGGGATTCCCAAAAGCGCAGGCACTAAGACAGTTACAAGGATTAAGCCAAGGCCCAACATTCCTTTAAAGCTAATAATAAAACTTACCGTAAAACCCAGAATAAAACCTCGCGTAAAAACAATGAGATAAATTAACGGGGCCCCAATGATGGTAAGTCCTAGGATCCATATTCCTGCCATGATAATAAAAACATCTCTCGCCAATTGTCCGAGAAATACTGGGTTTAAATCAACTGGTTGATTTTTCAGAAGCGTATTGAGAAAATCCCCCAATTGAGAGGCAGCCGAAGCTCCTAAAGCTTTGACTCCCAAAGCGCCGAACACGACACCAGCCAAATAAACGCTCGAAAGTGTGAGATAGATAACCCAGTATTTACAAATATGATCGCCTAGCTTTTTCCACATAGAAAATCCCCCTTTCCCTTTTCTATATGGAATTTTATTCCTGTTTAAGGGAAAGTATGTCCAAAACCTTACCAAATACGCCCCCTCCGCCAGAGATAAATTTCAAGTCATTGCGCCGAGCTTTTAAAATCCAGGCTGTTATTTTTTCACCGGCTATCGGGAATAATTCCTCTTCTGAAACTTCATGCAAAACAGCCATTTCAGTTTTGAAATGATTTAGCAGCCGCTGATACATTTTAGGTCCGATTCCCGGGAGCCTTTGAAGGGGCACCTGATATACATAACGTGAAGGATCATTATCAGTTAAGGTATTGTCAGCAATACTTACTACACGATCCAAAACTCCTGTCACTACGTGATGACTTCCGCAGACGGGACATGCTAGTTGGGGCGGGGACGTTAACACAACCTGTTCGCAATGCAAACAGTATGTCCGATGATACTTGCCCACTTTCGGCGGCAGACCGAAATTCCGAACACTTCCTTTTGGATTTATTAACAATAAATCACTAAACCCTTGAAAAGAAGATTCAACGTCCTCCAGCAGATTATATTCCCGTGCGATGTTGGTTAAGGAGTGAGCATCTGAATTGCTGAACAATACCACATTCTCCAGTTCACTGATACTTTTAGCCATAGCTCTATCAGCACTTAAACCAATTTCCAGTCCTCGAGGGAGAATGGGCAAAACATCAGCCAAGCGTCGGCAACAGTTTCCATAGATTCCTTTATGGGGAGTAAAAGCATGAGCCGGAAACCATATGCCCTCAGCTTTTTCGACAGCCTCCAGCCACTGTTCAATTTGAAGATGACCTTTCTGGGTACTCAACTGCCAATTCTTTGTCGCAGCCCTTATTTGCCGGACATAGTCTTCTATATGGTTGAGAGAAGGAAAATAGGCCAAAAAATGTGCATTCCCCTCCCCAATTTGCAATTCGATTTCATGTCCAGGAATAATTGTTAAGCCCTTGGCAGCATATCCACCTTCGGCCAGAGCATGGATCTCCCCCAAAGTGAGCAAGGTTCTGAAATCTTTACGAACACCCTCTGAATGGGCATCTACAATTCCGATCATATTCAGACCTTTTATATCCCGGGCAACCTCCAGAATATTGGGAAGGGTTAACGATTTTGAGGCTGTGACTTTAACCAGCTTATTATCAAGACTTTGTCCAATATGAATATGTAAATCCGCATAAATCATGATATATGCTCCTGGACAAGCAAAATTCCCAGTATTGTTTTGGCATCAATAAACTCATTTTGGCAAGCACGTCTTAATGCTTCACTCCAGGGAATTTTCTCCACCGTTAAAAACTCATCATCATCTGTTGTCAAAGGATCCCAAACCAAATCTCGAGCTAAAAAAATATGCATAACCTCATCCGTAAAACCCGGCGTTGTATAAAAAGTACCCATTAATTCCATAGTTCCCCTATAGCCGGTTTCTTCACGCAGTTCGCGAATCGCGCAGTTCAATGGAGATTCTTGGGGATCAATTTTTCCGGCGGGTATTTCTAACGTTTCACGAGCAATAGGATATCGATATTGACGAACCATAAGAATTTCTTGATCCTGTAAGGCGATAACGGCAACAGCTCCGGGATGCCTAACAACCTCTCGATACGTCTCACTTCCATTGGGTAAAGCGACTTTATCTCGTTCTAAGCGAAGCATGCGTCCCTCAAAGATCACTTCTCCCGCGATACGTGTTTCAGATAATTTTTGCTTATCGTTCATAATTAACCCTTCTTTCAGCACATCTGACACTATTTTATGCCATCTGAGCGACGAATACAAAACAACACACTAATACATCCCCCTCTCTTAAAATTCACAACGTAAAATTGATGTAATAGTCAGTGACTAATGGCTCGCCCGGCTTAAGGTTTTGCAAATGCTAATGCCGTTGCAAAATGAACGGATAGTTCGTTGTGCAGCGGCATCTCCTTTTCTCTATAAAGCTATCTGAGCCAGCTCGATTCCCAATTCTAAGGCACGTCGGTTAAGGGGAAGAAGATCATGCCGATACTCCGGTAGAACTTTTTTCAGGGCATTAACGACTGATTCCAAGCTCACAGCACCTATTAACTGAATATATGCCCCAAGTATTATCATATTCGCTACCCGAGAGTTGTTAAGTTTTTCACTGGCGAGGTCGACGGAAGGGATCTTGAAAACATTAATGTCTTGTCGTCGTGGTTCCAAGTCAATCAGCGAAGAATTGAGAAGCAACCATCCACCGGGCTGAATATCTCCCTCAAACTTTTCTAGTGATGGACGATTGAGAACAATGAGGGTATTCGGTTCCGTAATGATCGGAGAGCTGACTTCTTTATCAGATATAGTAACCGAGCAATTTGCAGTTCCTCCTCTCATTTCCGGCCCATAGGAAGGAATCCAGCTGACATATTTGTTTTCTTCAAGCCCGGCATAGGCCAGCAGTTGTCCCATCGACATAACTCCTTGCCCGCCGAAACCCGCCAGGATAATTTCTTGCAGCATTAGATTTCTCCCCCCTCAAGTGTTTTTTTGACACCGAGAGGATAAACAGGAATCATTTTGTCGGCTAACCATTTTAATGCCTCTCTTGGAGTCAAACCCCAGTTGGTCGGACAGGTTGACAGAACTTCCACCAAGGTAAAACCCCGCCCTGCCTGCTGAAGTTCGAAGGCTTGTTTTATAGTTTTTTTGGCTTTACTGACCTCATGCGGGTTATGCACGGAAACCCGGGCAATGAAGGCAGCACCCTCAATGGTCGCAAGCATTTCCGACATACGTATAGGATATCCCTGAAGCGAAGGATCTCTCCCTTGGGGAGAGGTCTGGCTCACCTGTTCTAACAACGTCGTCGGGGCCATCTGTCCCCCGGTCATCCCATAAATTGCATTATTAACAAAAATTGTCGTGAAGTTTTCCCCTCGGGCAGCGGCATGGATTATTTCAGCCGTCCCGATAGAAGCCAGATCGCCATCGCCCTGATAGGTAAAAACTATCTTATCACGATTGACCCGTTTAATTCCTGTAGCAACAGCAGGAGCCCTGCCATGTGCCGCTTGCTGCATATCCAGATTAAAGTAGTTGTACGCCAAAACCGAGCATCCGACAGGAGAAACTCCAATGGTTTTTTCACGTACTCCAAGCTCGTCAATAACTTCGGCAACAAGGCGATGAATAATCCCATGAGTGCATCCTGGGCAATAATGAGTCTTAGCAGAGGTTAGTGACTTCGGTCGCTCAAAAACGGTAATCATACCTCTTCAACCTCCCCTTGAAGGTTCGTTAAGGCTTCAATTTTTGCTAAAATATCACGGGTTGTCGGAATCATGCCTCCAACACGTCCACAATAATGAACAGGTACTTTAAATTCCAAGTTATAGCGAACATCCTCAATAAGCTGACCCAAACTCATCTCGACAGTTATAACATGTCGGGCTTGGCGGCAGGCCTTTTGCAAATCATCTTTAGGAAACGGAAATAACGTAATCGGTCGGAACAATCCGACGTTTAACCCCCGCGCTCTGCCTTGATCCACAACTGCTTTTGCCACGCGTGCAGCAGATCCATAACCAACAAGGACTAGTTCTGCATCCTCTGTTTTATAAGTTTCTCCCATAGATTCTTTACGCATCTCTTCATATTTGTTGCTGAGATGCAGATTATGTTTCTCTAATTCTAACGGATCCAGATAAAGCGAATTAATAATATTGGGGGTTCTCCCCTCTGCTCCAGTAGTTGCCCAAGGCTTGGAAGGGATTTTAAAGCTTAGATCTTCAGGCGGCAATTCAACAGCTTCCATCATTTGACCGAGAATCCCATCTCCTAAAATCATTACCGGATTGCGATATTCATCCGCTAAGTCAAAAGCCTTTCCCATCAAATCCACCATTTCTTGAATTGTCGCCGGAGCTAAGACAAGAGAGCGATAATCTCCATGTCCACCGCCTTTGACAGCTTGAAAATAGTCCGATTGAGCTGGTTGAATACCGCCTAGCCCCGGTCCACCCCGCTGCATATTTACGATAACGCAAGGAAGTTCCGCTCCGGCAATGTAGGATATTCCTTCTTGTTTAAGACTTATCCCCGGTCCTGAAGAAGAGGTCATAACCCGTGCCCCGCTCCCGGCGGCACCATAAACCATATTAATGGCCGCAATTTCAGATTCGGCTTGCACAAAAACCCCGCCTACCTCAGGAAGTCGCTTAGCTAAATAATGAGGAATTTCATTCTGCGGAGTAATGGGATAGCCAAAAAAGTACCGGCATCCGGCACGAACCGCCGCTTCGCCCAAGGCTTCATTCCCCTTCATAAGAACTTTAGCCATTTCCCTTTTCCTCCTTTCGTACCGTGATTACAACATCCGGACACATTCTGGCGCAGAACCCACAGGAAATACATTTTTCCTGATCAAGTACAGTGGCAGGATGAAAACCCATAGCGTTCAGATGCCCCGCCATACTCACAATATGTTTCGGACAGGCCTCCAAACAAAGTTCGCACCCCTTACAACGATCCTCATCAAACTCAACTTTAAGCATAGTTTCCCTCCTTTACGAAACCTCAAGGGACTTGGTAATCTCCATAATTAAACGTTCAATCGAGTGTGCTTTTTCCTCTCATAGAGGGAATTGCCTAAACTAAACCTTTATTTATCTTAAATAGGTGGAACGAATTTGTCCCAAACGCCGTATCCTTTCTTCGGCCAAACGATCTGCGGCTTTATAGGTTGGAATATTCATTTCCTTAGCTATTTGTAAAACCTTTTCTACATTGTCGTAAACCATGTCCACCTTTTGCAATGCCCTTGCACGATTATATCCTTCTAACTCATCGGCCACATTGATAACTCCACCAGAATTAATGACATAATCCGGCGCATAGAGAATCCCTAAGTCGTGAAGCTTATCGCCATGGCGTTCTTCAAAAAGCACGTTGTTTGCTGCCCCGGCAATAATTGCGAACTTAAAACGAGGTATTGTTTCATCATTAACAACAGCGCCCATAGCGCAAGGGGCAAATATATCAGCCTCGACACCAAAAATTTCGTCAGGCCCTACAACGGTCGCTTCCATTTCATTGAGTACTCGTTTAATTGCATCCTCATGAATATCCGTCACTATGAGTTTAGCCCCTTCTTCCTGTAAATGCTTGGCCAAATAATACCCAACATGCCCCAGCCCTTGGATAGCTACCTTTTTTCCCTGGAGTGAATCCTTACCGAACTTCTCTTTCGCCGCAGCTTTCATTCCTCTCCATACTCCCCGTGCCGTCATCGGGGACGGATCACCCGATGCTCCCGAAGCGGATACCCCTGTTACGAAATTTGTTTCAAGATGCACCCAATCCATATCTCGAACAGTTGTACCCACATCTTCTGCCGTGATATATCTGCCGTTTAATGATTGCACATATCGTCCAAAAGCGCGAAAGAGTTCCTCACTTTTTTGAGTGCGAGAATCGCCAAGAATAACGGTTTTACCGCCGCCAAGATTAAGTCCTGCGGCAGCGTTTTTGTATGTCATCCCTCGGGCGAGTCTCAAAGCATCAAGGATTGCCTCCTCTTCACTGGCATAGTTCCACATTCTTGTTCCCCCAAGTGCGGGGCCTAAGGTTGTATCATGAATACAAATAATTGCTTTAAGTCCCGAAGTTCGATCCTGACAGACGATTAATTGTTCATAATCATACGTTTCTAAATATCTAAAAATATCCAATGTTCCTTCCCCCTTTATAACATTCCGCATTAAAACACTCGACTAAATGATCTGCAATAAAGGTGCCAAAAATGTTTTAATATTGTAAATCTTTAAACAAATATTGCGTGCCTTAGAAACCCAGTATTGATGCGGAATACGCTGCCCAAATGCTTGCGATTAAGGAATATTAATTTCCGAGACACAAGTACCAATTACTGCAAAAAAATTCATGCTTGCAACTAAATGCAAGCATGTTTTTTCAACTATATTTTGCAATATTTTGCAGTATCCTAAATCAAAGCATGCCTTTCTAGCTTATAATAGAAGTTTCGAATTGACATTTGCAGCAGTTTAGCAGCTTTTGTTTTATTTCCCCCAGTTCTTTGCAACGTCGCCAGAAGTATATTCCGTTCCCATTGTCTCTGCAAAGCCTCGAATCCTATATCTTCTTCCCCGACAGTAATATCCTGAATCTCAAGCAGCTTAGTTTCCATGATATTACTATTTGGAAGCGGCAAAACCGGCAAATGCTGCAATTCAATAACAGTCTCATTAATCCTCATATTAATAATTGCACGTCCTAAAATATTTTCCAATTCGCGAATATTACCTGGCCAATGATAATTTAACAAAATTTGCAGGGCATCATCACCGATTCCCTCAACACATCGCCCATATTCCTGATTAAAGCTGGCAATCAAATGATGAACTAATAAAGGAATGTCGTCCTTACGCTGTCGTAAAGGAGGAATAATAACGGGAACAACATTTAAACGATAGTATAAATCTTCGCGAAATCTCCCAGTTCGAAGCTCAGCTTCAAGATTAGCATTAGTCGCTGCAATAACACGGACATCAACATGAAAGGCCCGATTGTCTCCAACTCTTACAATTTCACGCTCCTGGAGAACTCTCAGCAACTTGGCTTGGAGATTAAGACTAATTTCCCCAATTTCATCAAGAAAAATAGTTCCTCCATTAGCTTCTTCAAAGAGCCCTATTTTCCCGCCTCGCTTGGCACCGGTAAAGGCTCCTTCGACGTAACCGAATAACTCACTCTCAAGTAAGTTGTCCGCTAAAGCTGCGCAGTTAACGCGAATAAATTGACCTTTTTGCCGGTCGCTAGAACGATGAATCGCATGAGCAAACAATTCTTTTCCAGTTCCGCTCTCTCCCCGCAGCAGCACGGTGGCCGGTGTCGCTGCAGCACGTTCAGCCTGAGCAATCGTTGCCCTAATAGCTTCGCTGTCACCGATAATATCGCTGAAGGTATACTTGGCTTCTAAGTGCCGAATAATCCGTTTTGCTCTTTCTAGTTCTTCAGAGAGTTTATGAATTTCGGAAATATCATGAAGGACTCCCACAGTACCCCGAAATTGTCCCGATATCATAATGGGGGCAACATTAACAATTACCTCTTTTCGCTTGGGACCTACTTTCATGATTACTCCTTTGACAGGCTGGCGAGTTTTAGCAACCTTAAGATGCATACTTTCTCCCTCGGCAATATCAACAGTCGGAGGTTTGCCAACGATCTCTTCGGAGGTAAATCCAGTTAATCGAGTATATGCTTGATTTATTAAAAATCCCAAGCCGTTTTCATCAACGACTGAAATGGCATCCTGCGTAGAATCAATAATTGCAGTCAAAAGAATCTTAAGTTCCAGCAAAGAATGAACCTTGGCCTTGAGGATTTCATGTTCGGTCATGTCTTGCAAAAAAGCAACAGCACCGGTAACTCTTCCCTGCTCGTCTTTAAAAGGAGCCCGGCTAGCTATAAACATTTTGCTTCCTATTCGGCTAAATCTATTAAACTCCATCCTCTGAGTATCTCTGATCGAAGGCAAAGGATCATCGGGTATTATCTGCCATAAATCTTTACCTATAATCTCTTCAGGGGTATAACCTAAAAAGTTTGCTGCTTGGAAATTACAGATAACAATTTCATTTAATAGGTTTATTCCTATAATTGCTTGTTTCGTTTCGACAGCCATTTTCTCAAGCTCACGACGTCTGAACATATCCGATTCCCGACCTCCTTCAAAATCCTTTCTACTAGCAATTTCGTACCATTTATCAGAAAAAACAGTATCTTAATAACTATTCCAAATATTCGCCAATGGTCTGCAAAATCCTGCTTTGCAGGTTATTGCAAACATGGCAAATAAAAAACACCTCCTAGTTCTTTAACATAGAGATGTTTTTACAATCAATTGAATAACTAAAAAGCTATTTATTTAAACTTATTATGTTACGTTCTTTACTATATTTAAGATTGTATATAGGAATATGTTCATAAGACCTTGAAAGCTTAATACTTCATCGCCATAAGAAGCTTATCAGCAACCATCGGATAAAAGTTCTTTCATTTACATTAACTCAGTTTAAAACACACGTAAAATGTGGTACCTTTAGGACTGGTTTCAACACTTATCCTTCCGTTATTTCGTGATACTATACCGTAACACACCGCTAATCCCAAACCAGTGCCTTGTTCTTTCGTTGTAAAGAATGGTGTACCCAACTTTTCAATTAAGGACTTCTCGATTCCTTTACCTTCATCCGATACAGCCAGTACTACTTCACCGTTGGTTGAATAAGTAGTTATTTTCAATCCCCCTCCAGATTCCATTGCTTCAAATCCATTACGTACAAGGTTTAATAGAAGTTGCCGTATTTCCTGAGCGTTAAGTTGTAAATATGGCACATTATTCAGCTCTAAAGTTAATAACGTATCGTTATATTGTGCATCGGCTTGAATTAATGGCAAGGTAGAATTAACGATATCATTAATATTACAAATTCCCAACGTCGTCGACTTAGTTTTACTAATAGATAGGAATTCTGTAAGGATAGAATTTGCGCGGTCCAATTCCTCTATCATGAGATCAAAGTATTCCTGATTTTTTAGCTCTTGTTTAGATTTAAGTAATTGCAAAAATCCTTTTACTGTCGTCATCGGATTTCGAACTTCATGACTAATACTGGCTGCCATTTGGCCAATTAAATTTAACCTATCCATCCGTACCATCTCTATCTCAGCTCGTTTGCGTTCGACAATTTCTTGTGAAAGTAATTCATTTGCCATTTGCAATTCTTTAGTTCGCTCAGCGACCAAGTTCTCTAAATAATAATTATGCATTAACTCACAACGTTTAAATTTATAAAGAACTGTTGATAAAAAGTATGAAATTATAACTAAAAACAACGCGTTTATGTAGTTTCCTTGACGAATAGTCAGGTCCTTCTGACTAATAGTTAGGAATACCATTAACATTACCACGGACAATCCATACAAAATCGAGGTCACCTTTAGGCTATAATAAAACATTACAGCTATTGTGAAACATCCCAGGATGTAAACTGTGATTTCTCCATGAATTTGTTGGTCAATAAAGCCTGATATCACGACGGTAAGGCTAAGCATAAAAACGGCAAACGATATTCCATAAAATTCATGTTTATATGTTACCTCATTGGGGGAACGGGCTCTAATTTTATAGAAAACCAACAGATAAATGAGTGAGGCTAAACCAAAAACAACATGAGAATAAAAAAGGTACCTATAACCATTTGTAATTACCCAGAGACCCTTGAGCCTATTGATTTGGTCTATAAGTACAAGAACAAAGCTTCCCAAAAAAAAGATTAACGATAACTTCCCTGTACGATTATAATTATTATAAGTTACTTCTTTTTCTATTAAATACTCATAATGTTCTTTTATATTTTGCAATCAAAAAACCTCATTAAGATGCAGCTCCTATTCTCTACTAATACGTTAAATATTCAACGCATCCCCTTAATATTCCTCTCAAATCAACAATATACATGGTTTCTAAAATTATAACTAAATAATTCAGAACCTAAATCATTCTATAGTGGTACGAGTTGTATCTAACTCCATTTATTAATTGTACGTGGATATACGATATCCTCTGATAAATCCATTAAGATATTTCAATGCAAAAAACACCTCCAAGTTATTAACTAGAGATGTTTGCGGACAAAAATAATTTTATGGCGATAAACTCTGATAGTTTGGTAGGTTTACAAACCATTTCTATAACTATTTTAAAAAGTTTGTCGCAATAAATTCTCTATTTTAAACCCTGTATCCCTTGGTACGCCTAAAAAACTTAATACATCATCGACATGCGCAGCTTATCGGCAACCATCGCTACGAATTCGGAGTTCGTTGGCTTGCCGCGGTCAATGTTGATGGTATAGCCAAAAAAGCGATTCATGAAATCCACATTGCCCCGATCCCAAGCTAATTCAATGGCATGACGGATTGCCCTTTCCACACGGCTGGGAGTCGTTTGGTATTTTTCGGCAATCATCGGATAAAGTTCTTTGGTAACAGCTCCAAGTAAAGAAACTTCTTGAACCACGCTCACAATCGCATCTCTCAGATATTGATAACCCTTAACATGAGCTGGCACTCCCATTTGATGTATCATGCGGGTTACTTCCACTTCAAGATTCTTGGAGGTTGGCGGAAGGATACTTGGAGAAATTTGGGGAGAACTAACAACTTTATTATTTAAAGTCGGATTTACAAGTTGGGCAGAACTAAGCGTATCCGGGAAATCATCTTGTAGTTGACGAATGCGCTTTCCTAAGGTTTCTAAATCAAAAGGCTTCAGTATGTAATAATTAGCTCCTAAATTAACTGCTCTTTGAGTCATAGATTCCTGGCCAAAGGCAGTTAGGATAATGATTTTTGGTCTGGGAGTTAAAACTTGAAGTTTTTCTAAAACTCCTAAACCATCCAAATGAGGCATTATAATATCTAAAAGTACGACATGGGGTTCTTCACGGGCAATTAATTCGAGGGCCTCATTTCCATGATAAGCTACTCCAACAAGAGTCATATCTTCTTGCCGTTCAATGAATTCTTTAACAATTTCAACAAATTCCCGGTTGTCATCTGCTAGTAAGACTCGTATAGGCCTTTGCATCCCAGGATCCTCCTCATTCTCGATAAATTATGTAACTATAATTTCGACAATTGTTTTCCAGACTCCTTCTTTATTTATGTAAATCCAGAAAAAAAGAAGTGACTCCTGGTCACTTCTTTACTAGCGGTGTGAATTATGCAGCTGCCTTATTATCGATACCCTCATTGATCATGTTCTGAATAAACACTCCGTAACCACGCTGAGCATCATTTACAAAAACATGAGTAACCGCTCCGATGATTTTCCCATTTTGAATTATTGGGCTGCCGCTCATGCCTTGAATAATGCCGCCTGTTGCTTCCAGAAGTCGTGGGTCTGTTACTCGAACAATCATGTTTTTACTATCGGTACGATTATGCATAACACGATCTATATTGATACTGAATTCTTCAACTTTTTCTCCTTGGATTACAGTATAAATTTTAGCCGGCCCTACTTTTACTTCAGATTCCCAACCAACAGAAATTGGCTCTTTATAATATGGATTCGTGATTTGGCCTCGCAATTTGCCAAATATTCCAGTCAACGAATTTTTTTCAATTGTACCGGAAAAAGGAGAATTCGTGACAAAGGAACCAATCTTTTCGCCAGGATGACCGCGTTTACCTTTTTGAATTGAATAAATCGTTGAAGCCATGATTTTACCATTATAAACTTCAATTTTTTGATTAGTATCAGCGTCCGTAATTACATGTCCTAATGCTCCATACTGGTTTGTTGCTGGATCAATAAAAGAAAGTGTTCCAACACCTGCTGCTTCGTCCCGAACAAATAAGCCGACTCTATAACGCCCAGTTTCCACACAAAAAATAGGTTTTATAAGTTTCTCTAAAATTTGGCCTTGGTGCTTAAACATAACTTGAGCTACACCGTTTTGTTGTCCTGCTAAATTAACGGCATCAGATACATCCTGATCTGTACGAACCTCCTGATTGTTAATCTTTAGAAGAGTATCGCCAACTTCAATTCCCGCCTCTTTTGCAGGATAAACTTTTTGACCGCCTTTGTCTTCAATGGCTGCTTGTCCTACTACCAAAACTCCTTTTGTCTGTAAGGAAACACCAATTGATTGACCACCTGGAATCAATTTCATAGGGGGCATAACTTCTATTTCTCCGGATCGTATCGGAAAAATCCCAAAGAGTTTATAAACGACTTCAATTTTTTCCGATATCTTAGAATCTAACCCACCCGAAGAAACTGAAACCGTTTGATTTGAAACAACTTCTTTTTCTTCTTTGACGATTTTGGACCAAATTCCTCGGAACTGTGGCTCTGTTTGTAAATTCAGAGTAAGATTTTGCTCAGGAAACTCCACCAACTGTTGAAACTCAGGATTCAGACATAGGAAGGTGCAGAACATGAGACCGAATAAAACAAAAATCCTCGTTTTTCTCACTCTCTTATCACCCTCCACTCTAGTCTCCCCAATTTTCTTCCTTTTTCCTCATTTTAGAGTGTTTTAATGATTTGAAGTGAATTCTAATCTTAAATTATCCAAATTGCTCATGTTTCATCCTGTAAATTTCGTACCATATTTTTAAACATTGGTAACTCAGACAACAAATAAAAAACAGACTACTTTATGTAGCCTGTTTCTAAAAATTTTTTATTAAACATTTTTCTTAGCTTTTTTCTTAGTTTACTTGAAATGAATGGCAAATTAAGGCTGTTTTCGGCAACGTTCAAACAATTCCTGTGCATGCTGGCGTGTAATATCTTCCTCGTCCCCTCCAAGCATGCGGGCCAATTCTTTAAGTCGTTCTGTTTCCGATAAAACGTTAACTCTCGTACGAGTTCTTTCGCCGTCTACCTCTTTCACAATACCATAATGAACTTCGGCGAAAGCAGCAACCTGCGCTGCATGAGTTATACAAAAGACTTGTTTATCCTGAGCTATTTTAGCCAGCTTTTCACCAACTTTATGAATAGTTCTTCCCCCAACCCCGCTGTCCACTTCATCAAAGATAAAGGTACCCACTGATTCTACTTTGGCTAACATACTTTTCAGAGCCAGCATCAAGCGAGACATTTCTCCCCCTGAAGCAACTTTGCTCAGTGGTTTAGGAGGTTCTCCCGGATTAGCGGAAAAATAGAATTCAAGAATTTCCGCTCCCTCTAAGGTAGGGTCTTCAATTGGTGTAAAGCGTACCTCGAAGACACTTCTTTCTAAACCCAAATCGGAAAGTTCTAAGGTCAAACCCTTTTCAATCTGTTTTGCCATGTCCCGTCTCTTGGAACTGAGCTTCCCGGCGAAGGTTTCATAAGCCTGACGTGCTTTTTCCTTTTCCTCCTGAATTAGTGCCAGCTTTTCATGAGAGTGAGTTATCTTCTCTAGTTCATCAAGCAACTCCTCTCGTTTGGCTACTATTTCATCAATGGTCGCACCATACTTTCTTAGTTTGGATAGTTGAATAAGCCGCTCCTCAATCTGATCGAGCCTGTCGGGTTCAAATTCCAAGTTGTCTTTATAGCTGCGGACTTGATGGGCCAAATCTTCCGCCGCATAATAGATGCTCTCCATCACTTCTGAAAGATTTAGTTCCTCATCCCAACGCTTTAATTCCTGAAGGGCTTTCAAAGAGCTTGCCAATAAATCAATCGCGGCCGGTTTTCCCGCAGAACCTTCGTACAACGAGGAATATACTTCAGAGATCAGACTCGTAATACGTTCGGCATTATTCAAACGTTTCTTCTCTTGAACCAGTTCTTCTTCCTCACCAGGCTGGGGATTAATGGTATTTATTTCTTCGATTTGATACCGCAGAATTTCTTCCCTGTTGGCCCGATCTGCTTCAGAAACAGACAATTCCCTTTCTTCACGCAGGATAGCCAGATACGATTTTGCAGCATTTTTCACAAGACGGACGTCATCCTGAAGGCCGCCTAAGGCATCTAAAAGTGTACGGTGATTATCAGAGTTAAAGAGGGATAGATTTTCGATTTGCCCATGGATATCTACAAGTCCTTCACAAAGGGAGCGGTAAAGCGTAAGGGGGATCGTCCGGCCTTGAATGCGACAACTATTCTTTCCCGAAGAATTGATTTCGCGGTACAGAAACAGTTGACCATCTTCCGCCGGATAACCGGCATCCTCCAGTCTTAAAAGACAATCCTTGGCTAAGTCGCGGAACACCCCTTCAATTTTTGCCTGTTTCTCACCATGTCTCAAAAGATCCGAACTCGCACGTCCGCCCAAGAGTACTCCTAAAGCATCAATCAACATAGATTTTCCGGCCCCAGTTTCCCCGGTAAATACCGTTAAACCTTGTTCGAAGGATAAACGAACGTCTTCCATCAAGCCGAAATTTTCGACATGCAGTTCTTCGAGCATAATCTCCCTCCTAACCGAGCAAGTCCGTCAGTCGTTTCAAAACTACTGGTACAACTTCTTTGGGTTTGATCACGAGAAGTATTGTATCATCACCTGCAACAGTTCCTATAACCTCTTCCCAATTCATATTATCCATAACTGCGGCAAGGGCATGTGCATTTCCTGGTATCGTTCGAATCACAATCAGGCTCTCTGTATCATTAATAGAGATCACCGTTTCACGCAATAAACGTTTGAGACGGTCTTGGAGATTCGTCGGATGAACCTCGGTGGGAATCGCATAACGATAATCATCATCGGCAGTAGGAATTTTGGTCAAACCCATTTCCTTTATATCCCGAGAGACGGTTGCCTGAGTTACTTCAAAACCTGCTTGATGTAATTTTTCGGCAAGGTCTTCCTGCGTTCGAATAATCTCCTTAGTAATAATTTCTTGAATTTTCATCTGGCGACGAGCTTTCATCGATTTGCCTCCTGTTTCATTGCACAATTCAAGAATATTGAGCCAAGTTATCTTACCGTACCTCTCGCCTCAGGTCTTCTCGTGCCAACGGTCCCTTAACTTCTCTCGAACTACTTGGGGAAAACTTCGATTCCCTAAGCGAATAAGTTTTGCCCGAATAGGAGCCTTTTGGATAATGACCGATTCGCTCGAATGAAGTTTAATACTAGTTCTTCCATCAAAACTAACAAGGCATTGTTCCCCATTGGACAAAGAAATTTCGATTTCTTCCTGATCTGAGACAAGCATCGGTCGGGCGGACAAGGTATGAGCTGCCAAAGGTGTCAGAAGAACGGCTTGAACGTTAGGACTGAGAATTGGGCCGCCTGCCGACAGGGAATAGGCAGTAGAGCCTGTTGGTGTTGACACAATCAGACCATCTGCAGGGTAACTAACCGAGGGTTCACCTGATAAATTAGCTTGAAGTGTGATAATTCCTTCAGGACTCTCACGGGAAAAAACCACGTCGTTCAAAGCAAGCTGTGAATATACCTCAACGTCGTTTCGTTTAACCACAGCCCTTAACATCAGTCGTTCCTGAATTTGATAGTCCTGGTTAAGTATCTTTTCTAAAGCCTGAAATACATCGATTTTCTCGATTTCACACAGAAAGCCAAGGCGACCGAAATTGACTCCCATAACCGGAATTCCATGAGGTGCACCTTCCCGAGCTGCCTCCAGCAGGGTACCATCTCCACCTAAAGAGATCAAAAAGTCCGTTTTTTGTTTAATTATATCTTCCCATTGTGATAAAACAGCCCAGCAACGTTTCCGAAACCAGTCTTTTATCTCCTGAGCCAATACGGTTGCTTCCGGTTTACTCTTATTGAGCCATAAACCCACGACTCTTTCCATTTCGCTATTCCGTCTCTTTCTGAGCATGTTCAACAACAAATTCCAGCTCGTTCTTCCAATCGATTCCTTGCGAAGCCCCAAGTTTTAACCAAGAAAGATATTCAATATTTCCTTCCGGACCACGGATCGGTGAGTAATCAAGGCCCAGGATGCGGAAACCTGAAACTTCTGCTTGACTGAGAACATCCATGAGAACTTGTCTATGGACCATAATATCTTTGACAACACCTTTTTTGCCCACAAATTCTCTTCCGGCTTCAAATTGAGGCTTAATAAGAGTGAGCACTTGTCCATGTTCCTTTAAGATTTCTTTCATTGCTGTAAAAATCTTAGTTATGGAAATAAAAGCCACGTCGGAAACAACCCAATCCACTTGTTCCGGCAAAGAATCCTTGGTTAAATACCGAGCATTCACACGTTCCATGGAGATTACTCGGGGATCAGTACGTAGTTTCCAATCTAACTGTCCGTAGCCAACGTCTACAGCATAAACGCGTTTTGCTCCATTTTGCAGAACACAATCTGTGAACCCGCCAGTGGAGGCTCCGATATCGACAACGATCTGGTCATTAAATTGAAGTGAAAAGGTTTCAACAGCTTTGGCTAACTTTAATCCTCCTCTTGAAACAAAGGGCAAGATTTCCCCTTTCACCTCAATTCGAGAATTATTCGCTAATTCTGCCCCGGGTTTATCGACACGCTGCCCGCCTGCAAACACGATTCCGGCCATAATCATGGCTTTAGCCTTCTCCCGACTAGCCGCCAAATTATTTTTCACCATTAAAATATCAATACGTTCTTTTCCTTTAGACAATACTTTCTTTTCGCCCCTTCATTTGCCGGTAGACACTCTATCCGGAGATTGGGTGATAGATCCAACTATTTTCAAACGATCTATTGCTTGGATAATTCCTTTAACAGATAATCCTTGAGACATATGCAGCTGAGGAATTGATCCCTGTTCCACAAAACCAGTATATCCAAGACGTTCAACGTTAACCCCTTGGATTCCTTCTTCTTCTAAAAGTTCAAGAATAGCGCTGCCCATACCACCTTTTAAGACATGGTCTTCAATTGTAACAAAATTTTCGGTTTTTTGGGCATAGGATAAGATCAATTCGCGATCAAGAGGATTAATAAAGCGCAAATTGATTACCGCAGCCTCAATGCCTCTATGACGCAATTCTTGCGCAGCTGATAGACAAATATTTACCGTAGGACCAATTCCGATCAATGTCACATCGTTGCCGTCTCGCAACACTTCTCCCTTACCGATGGGAATCTCATGCAATGGTTCCGTTAAGGAAACTCCTTGTCCCGCCGATCTCGGGTAACGCAAAGCAACCGGGCCATCATACTTCAAGGCCGTAAAAAGCATATGGCGCAATTCATCCTCATCCTTAGGAGCCATGAGAATGAGGTTAGGAATAATCCTCAAAAAGGAAATATCAAAAACGCCGTGATGTGTTGGCCCATCATCACCTACGACTCCTGCCCGATCAATAGCTAAGACAACGGGGGCATTTTGCAGGCAAACATCATGGAGAACCTGATCATAGGCTCGCTGATAGAATGTCGAATAAATGGCAACGACCGGTTTAAGTCCCCCGAAAGCCAAGCCAGCGGCAAACGTTACAGCATGTTGTTCTGCAATTCCTACGTCAAAAAAACGTTCAGGAAACATTTCCGCAAAAGTCTTTAAACCCGTCCCACTCGGCATGGCAGCACTTATGGCCACAATTTCAGGGTCATCCTTCGCTAATCGACAGAGAGTATCCCCAAAAATTGCTGTATAGGTTGGCGGTGCAGATTTTTTTATAATCTTACCTGTTTCCGGATCAAAGGGAGCCACACCATGAAATACATCAGGGTTCTCTTCAGCTGGTTTAAATCCTTTTCCTTTGCAGGTTACAACATGAACAAGGACAGGGCCATTTTTATGCTTGGCCTGATCGAGAACTTCTTCTAATAAAGCCTGATCATGACCATCAATTGGGCCCAAATAGGTAAACCCTAATTCCTCAAAAAGCAAGCCGGGAACCAGCAAATATTTCAGGCTGTCTTTTGCTTTAGCAACCATTTTGGCAACTTTCGACCCAATTTTGGGAATACGTTTCAATAACTCCTCAATTTCTTCCTTGCGCTTGTCATAAAGAGGATCCGTTCTTAAACGGTTGAGATAGGAAGACATTGCTCCGACATTTGGTGAAATGGACATCTCATTGTCATTGAGAACGACAATAATGTTTGTTTCATTATGGCCAGCATGATTTAAGGCCTCGTAAGCCATCCCGCCGGTCATAGCCCCATCTCCAATTACTGCGACCACATGATGATGTTTCCCCAGAATGTCGCGAGCCTTTGCAAAACCAACCGCTGCCGAGATAGAGGTACTGGAATGACCTGTTTCAAAGCAATCATGTACGCTTTCGGAGCGTTTGGGAAAACCCGAGATACCTTGATATTGACGTATCGTAGAAAATTGATCATAACGACCCGTTAATAACTTATGAACATAGGTTTGATGGCCGACATCCCAGACAATCTTGTCCTTAGGGCTGTCAAATACCCTATGCAATGCTATTGTCAATTCAACGACTCCAAGGTTAGGTGCTAAATGCCCGCCATTTTTAGAGATCACATCAATCATATGTTTTCGAATCTCTTGAGCCAGAGTGTTAAGCTCGGCCAAATCCAACGAGCCCAAATCATTTGGTTCATGGATTTTTTCGAGTAGTCCCATCCTTTTTGCCCCCCCGTTTATTCGCTCCGGTCAGATTCCAACCCGTAATTCGTTCGAAAGCAGCAATAACACTCCCGACCCAGGCAATAATTGTATTCGCTTCTTGGATAGCCAGAGACTTACCTATTGCTTTACCGGTGACAGTTATTGACGCCACCAAGGCCAGGATAATCGTCGTTAACCAAATTTCTTTCGTTCCTAAATTCGGATATAACCGGACTATATCTATAACAATTGCCGCTGCCATCACTCCGCTTAAGGTTCCTGTAACATCCCCCACGACATCATTCGCCATATTGGCTACCAAGTCTGCATGCCGTACAAGAAACACCGCTTGGCGTGCACCTTGGACACGGTTGGCAGCTCTGGCATGATGAGGAGCTTCCTGAGCAGCGGTGGCAGCAATCCCTATAATATCAAAAACAATATGCACTCCAATTACGGTTAAAAGCAAGAAGGCTGCAACCCATAAGGATGAGGTTTTGCGCATTAATAACTCTGAACTGACCCCAACAGCGGCTGCAATAAGAAAGCTCCCAATGAAAACAAGGCTTAGATGCTTCAAGCTTTTACGTTTGCGAACTGCCAACGTTCCGTAAACCTCCTCAATATACGTCTGATCAGATTAAAAGTCCCACAATAATTCCTACGAGAACACCGCCAAAGACCTCTAAGGGTGTATGTCCAATTAATTCTTTTAATCGGTCTTGGGCCAGATCTGACCCTTGGGACAATCGCTCAACCAGTTGATTAAGAACTTCTGCTTGTTTGCCGGCTGCTCGCCTGACTCCCGCAGCATCATATAAAACAACCATTCCGTAAACAGCAGAGACTGCAAAAATAGGAGAATTCCATCCATAATATTTCCCGATTCCCAAAGCTAAGGCACTGACCGTTGCTGAATGAGAACTTGGAAATCCTCCAGAACTCAATATAAGTTGAAGGTTGAATTCACCTGCCACAATTAGGTTTATAACAACTTTTAAAAGTTGGGCAACAAGCCAAGCCGTTACTGCAGAAACAAGTATCGCGTTATAAAAAATCCCTGGAAAAATGGGCATGGTAGCACCCTCTTTCAATGCTGACGTTGTTCGATATAAACAGCAAGATCGCCAAGAAACCCTGCCCCGTTAGCCAATAGTTTTAAGGCAGATTGAGCTCTTTGAATTTGAGCATGCAGCTGACATTTCGCTTCTTCAAGGCCCAATATCGAGACGTAAGTTGCTTTCTCTTGACGTTGGTCACTGCCTGCAGGTTTACCAAGGGTCTCACTGTCTCCGGTTACATCTAAAATATCATCTTTTATTTGAAAGGCCAGCCCTAAGGATTGAGCATAATTGGTTAAGGCCTCAATCTGCTCTTCAGTGCCTCCTGCTAATATACCGCCAAGACGAGCGGAGACTGTCAATAACGCACCCGTCTTCGCTTTATGTATTTCTTCGAGTTCCGCCAAAGAAAGGTTTTTCCCTTCACCTGCAATATCTAAAACTTGTCCTCCCACCATACCGTTTTTTCCCGCTGCAACAGCCACTTCACGGATAACTCGAAGCTGCCTTTCGGGTTGACAGAGAACCGGATCGGCGAGAAATTCAAAGGCATAGGTTAACAACCCATCCCCTGCTAAAATTGCATTAGCCTCACCAAAAACCTTATGATTAGATAATCTTCCCCTTCTATAGTCATCATTATCCATTGCCGGTAAATCATCATGAATGAGAGAATACGTATGAATTAACTCCAGAGCTATAGCAGCGGGTAAAATCTTTTCCGGATCTCCTCCCACTGCCTTGGCCGAAGCTAAAGCTAAAACTGGTCGGATACGTTTACCTCCTCCAACCAGAGAATAGGACATGCTTTCACTTAGTTTATCCTTGCCCCAGGGCATTTGCGCAAGATATTTCTCAATCATGGTTATATACTGTTGAAAGGTTTCCTGGAACACTACTCTCTCATCCTTTCACATCAAAACTGATGGGCTGAAACTGTAGTTGTCCATCAGGGTCTTCAAGTAAAACCTGCATTTGTTTCTCCGCCTGATTTAGCACCCTGGAACAATGTTGGACGAGAGCAACACCAACTTTAAAATAGTTCAAAGCGTTTTCTAAAGGAAGGTCTTTCTGTTCAAGAGCCTTAACAAGGGATTCTAATCGTTCAAATCCGGTTTCCAAAGAAATAGCGTCTCTTTCTTCTGATATATCAAAATTGAGAAGCTCTTCATTCATATTATTCAATCTCCTTCTCAGTTACCTTGCAGACCAGCCGTCCTTCACTTAGATGAACACGAATCTGTTCCAGTAACTCGACATTCGCAGCCGAACGAAGAAGTTTTCCTTCTTCATTATAGGCCAGGGAATATCCTCGGCCTAAGATCGCTAACGGACTTAGTAAATCCAATTTTGCCGCCAACAAATTTAGTATACCATTTTTATCGTTGACAAATCTAGTCATGCCTTCCTGAAGACGCATATGAAGGCTATCCAAACGCTGGCGATTCTGATCAATTCTCCAGAACGGATCCTTAAGCGGACCCTTATTAGCAATCCCCGCAAGCTGTTGGCGTTTGCGTTCAATTTGCGCTTCTAAGCCATTCTTCAAGCGAGTCCGCAATTGCTCTACTTGAAGCTGTAAATCACCCAGTATGGGAACAGCCAGTTCAGCCGCCGCCGAGGGAGTTGGAGCTCTTAGATCTGCCACGTAATCAGATATAGTTACATCAGTCTCATGCCCAACTGCCGAGATAATGGGTATTCTGGAGGCCGCTATTGACCTTGCAACAATTTCCGTGTTGAAAGCCCACAATTCCTCGAGAGACCCGCCGCCTCGCCCGATAATAATAACGTCGACTGCTTCTGAACGGTTTAGCCGGGCGATTGCTTGGGCAATTTCTTGCGGCGCCAATTCACCTTGCACAGCAGTAGGCGCCAAAATCCATGAAAGATTTGGATGACGACGCCCCATAACATTGAGTATATCTCGAATAACTGCTCCTGTTGGGCTTGTTACAATCCCAATACTGCGAGGATAAGCAGGAATCTTTTTCTTTCGCACCGGGTCAAATAATCCCTCTGCGGCCAGCTTTTTTTTAAGCTGCTCAAAGGCTAAGTAGAGTTGTCCTAGACCACTTGGTTCCATTTCCTCAACATAAAATTGTACCGTTCCCTCACGATCATAAATGCGCAGATTACCGCGTACCAGAACTTTCAATCCATCTGACGGGGCAAAACGAACTCTTTCAGAACGGCTTTTAAACATAACCGCTTTAAGACTGGAAAACTCATCCTTCAAGGTGAAATACCAATGCCCGGAGGCACGATGATTCTTAAAGTTCGAAAGTTCTCCGCTGATCCAACAATTTTGAAAATCTTTTTGTTCCTGAAGAACTTGACTGATTTGACCCACAAGTTCGGATACCGACCATATTTTGGGCACAACCTTCACCTCAAAATCATTATACCATTAAAAAAGTGGATCGAGTCAAGCTTTCCGGACCGCGCCCGGAAAGAGAAGTTTAGTTCAAAACTAAATGCCTACGTATTTATTGGATCTTACCATCACCAAAGTGGCCATTTATAAAATCCATAAGCGCCCTTCTTAAAACAAAACCATGCATAAATAGTGGTTTAAATCATCCACTTAAATGCATGGTTTTGTTTATAAATAAGTATACATATTCGTTATGCAACAGCCTCAACGAATTTCCTTACCCACCCATAAAATTCATAGCTAATCATTATTGGTCAGTCATAGGCGGCTGATGATATTAAAGTCTGCTTTGTACTACGGCAACTGTTTCTGCACAAATTGCGGCAGCCTGTTCAAATAACCGAGTCCGTTCGGCCTTGACCCGTTCTTGGTATGTCTGATCTTTTATCTGAGGCAGATTAATATCAACACTTAGCATCGCCGATTTAAGGGCGTTTTCCGCCAAATAAGCAGCGACCCCTACATCACTAATGGCTCCTTTATTCCCGATTGGCGCTAATTCTTGAGCTAATTGCAAAACTTTAAAACAATTTTGGGCAATTCCCAATGGTGTATCGGTAGCTGAAACCAACACTTCCTGCAGCTTATTAGCCCTCATCGCTTTTTCTTCTTCAGTACCCTTTGGTAATTTTAATACCGCCATAAAATTTGAGAACTCGGCTATATCTTGACTGAGTCCTTTTTTTAAGAGGTCCAGAACCATTTCCGCCTGTGCCAAAATCTCTTTTACCTTTGGCTCAACCTCTTTATATTTTTCCTTGCCAATGGTCAGATTAGCGACCATACATGTCATGGAAGCAGCAAGGGCTCCAACATAGGCAGAAACACTCCCTCCGCCCGGTGTTGGGGAAGAACTAGCAGATACCGTTAAAAAATCCTCTGTTGTCCATTGCCAGATTTGATTTGAGTCCACTATCGCTTACCTCCTTGCAAGACAATTCCTTTAAGAACATTGCGCATGATCAAAGCCGTTGTTAAAGAGCCAACTCCGCCGGGAACAGGAGAAATCAAGTCAGCTACCTCTTTGACAGCCTCAAAATCCACGTCTCCGCAAATTCCCTCCGGAGTTTCGTTAATTCCTGCGTCAACAACAATGGCACCTTGTTTAATCATATCTTTCTTAATTAATTTAGCACGTCCGACTGCAGCAATGACAATATCAGCCTGACGGGTAAAGGCCCCAAGATCAGGAGTTTTAGAATGGCAAATAGTTACCGTAGCGTTATGCTTTAAAATTAAGAATACTAAAGGCTTTCCAACTGTTTCTCCGCGGCCGACGATGACCACATGCTTGCCTGCAATTTGTACACCCGAACGGACAAGCAGTTCAATACAACTCTGAGGAGTAGCGGGGAACAGTCCTTCCTCACCACTTAAAATGTAACCTCGATTAATCGGGTGAACCCCATCAACATCTTTATCCGGTCGAACAGCTGCCATGACCTTTTCTTTGGCAATACCTTTGGGAAGAGGAAGCTCAATCATTATCCCATGAACATTCTGATCTTGGTTAAGTTTTTCAATCTGAGCCAGAACTTCGGCTTCAGGCGTACTGCCAGGCATAACGAATAATTCGAAGGCCATACCCAGACTTTCACTGACTTTTTGCTTTGACCGAGCATAAACTACGGATGCCGGATCATCTCCAACTAAGATTACAGCGAGCTTTGGTTGGATACCTTTCTCTTTCCACTGAACGATCTCCTCACGAATTTCTTCCTTCAGAACTTTTGCTACTGCTTTTCCATCTAGTAGTTGAGCCAATTGACACACTCCTCTCATAATTTTGGCTAGGCCTTGCTTCGCACTTCACAAGTTAATTCGAGCTTATTAGTTGTAATATTATAAAAAAACTGAATCTTTTTAGGCGAATTTAGGCTGAATTCGTTTGCCCAACAAAATTCAGCCTAAATTTTGTATTATTTCGTTTTTAGGTAAGCATCAATACCGGCAGCGGCCTTTTTACCGGCACCCATGGCCAGAATAACTGTCGCTGCACCTGTAACAATATCTCCGCCGGCGAAAACACCAGGTTTCGAAGTCATTAGGGTTTCTGGATCTGCGACAATATTACCGCGTTTATTTAATTCTAATCCAGGCGTCGATGTTGTAACTAATGGATTAGGACCTTGTCCAATCGCTACGACGACAGTATCCATTTCGATTTCGAATTCCGAACCGGAAATAGCGACCGGAGCCCGCCGTCCAGATGCATCAGGTTCACCAAGTTCATAACGCAGGCAAGTTAAACTCTTCACCCAACCCCGTTCATCTCCTTCGATGGAAACAGGATTGGTCAAAAGACGGAATTGAATTCCTTCTTCCTCAGCATGTTCAAGCTCTTCTTTCCGAGCCGGCATTTCGTCACGTGAACGACGGTAAATGATATAAACATTTTCTGCACCTAAACGCAGCGCTGTCCGCGCCGAATCCATGGCCACGTTTCCAGCACCGAGAACTGCCACATTCTTCCCAACTTTAACAGGGGTTGCATAATCCGGGAATTTATATCCCTTCATTAAATTCGTTCTGGTCAGAAATTCATTAGCTGAATATACACCATTGAGATTTTCTCCGGGGATATTCATAAAATAGGGAAGCCCTGCACCTGTGCCGATAAATACGGAATCATAGCCGTTTGCCATAAGTTCATCTACAGAAGTTACTTTTCCCACAACTTGATTGGTGAGAATTTCAACTCCCATCTGTTTCAAGGTATCAATTTCTGTTTGCACAATATCTTTAGGAAGACGGAACTGAGGAATCCCATACATCAGAACGCCTCCGGCAACGTGCAACGCTTCAAAAATCGTAACAGCATGTCCCGCTTTCGCTAAATCGCCGGCGCAGGCTAAACCTGACGGTCCTGCTCCAATAATGGCGACTCGTTTTCCGCTCGGTTCAGCTTTTTCCATCTCTGCTTTCTTTGCTTTCATACCGAAGTCTGCTGCAAAACGCTCAAGACGTCCGATAGCCACAGGTTCCCCTTTTATGCCCAGAATACATTTACTCTCGCACTGGGATTCTTGAGGACAAACCCGGCCGCATACTGCAGGCAAAGAATTTTTAATTTTCAAAACTCTAGAGGCCTCTTCAAAGTTTTCCTCAGCAATTTGTTTAATAAAATCCGGAATAAGCACTTCCACCGGGCAGCCAGTGCGGCATAAAGGCTTTTTACATTGCAGGCAGCGCTGGGCTTCCTCGACAGCCATTTCTTTAGTATAGCCCAGAGCAACCTCTTCAAAGTTATGTGCTCTGACCTTTGAATCCTGGCAGGGCATTTCGTGACGGGGTATTTTGTTTGCAGCCATTAATGATGCCCTCCTTCGTGATGACATTCCAAACGAGCCTTAGCTCGATTTTCCTCGTCCTTGTAAAAGGCGAGACGTTTCATGGCCAAATCAAAATCAACCAAATGGCCATCAAACTCAGGACCGTCGACACAAGCGAATTTAGTCTCATTGCCAACACTGATACGGCAAGCACCACACATACCAGTTCCATCGACCATAATTGGATTCATGCTGACAATAGTTTTTATACCTAAAGGACGTGTATACTCTACAACCGCCTTCATCATGATCATTGGACCAATCGCCCAAATAGCAGCGACTTTGTGCCCTTCGCTTAACACTTTTGCTAAACCATCGGTGACAAACCCTTTTACGCCGGCACTGCCATCATTGGTGGCAATGACTACCTCATTGCTTACGGCGCGCATTTCTTCTTCCAAAATCAAGAGATCTGCACTCCTCGAGCCCAAGACCGAAATCACATGATTGCCGGCATCCTTTAATCCCCGAGCAATGGGATGAATCGGAGCGATCCCCAGGCCTCCGCCGATACATACAACAGTACCGTAGTTTTCAATTTCGGAAGCAACCCCCAAGGGGCCGACAAAATCCTGGAACGTATCGCCTTCATTCATTGTTGTAATGATCGCCGAAGAGTATCCTACATCTTGAACGACAATAGTAATTGTTCCTTTTTCACGATTAAAATCCATAACAGTCAGCGGAATTCGCTCGCCAACCTCATCAACCCGGACAATTACAAATTGCCCGGGCTCAACCTTAGCAGCTACAGCCGCAGCTTCAACTTCCAGCAAGGCTATACCTTGAGCCAAAAGTCTTTTCTTTACAATACGGTACATTTGACTCCTCCTCAATGTCCAGAGTAATTAACCCATATTTTTATATTTAATTGTTTATTCGATATCTTTAAGTCAATATCCTTCAAAAATAGCTTGATTAAACGTATATAAAAAAATCATTTATTAAAGTATTTAAACTCATAAAAAAATTAATATAACTAGTTTGACGATCCAGCATCAGTCGCCTTAGTATTTCCTTTCGCCACGCTGTCTACTATGCGATCAAGGATTCCGTTGACAAACTTCGCGGACTCTTCCCCTCCAAAGCGTTTAGCTAATTCTATGGCTTCATTAAGACTCACCCTGCCAGGTATATCAGATCGAAAAAGGATCTCACAGGTAGCTAGACGTATGACATTGCGGTCAACATTGGCCATCCTCCCAATTGCCCATCCTTGAGCAAAGGAAGCAATGGTTTTATCAATTTCCTCTAAATGAGCAATTGTATCATCGACAAGTTCTTGGGCAAACGTTTTACTAATCTCCGGTACTTTGAATTCTTCCGCCCAACGCTCAACTTCTGCTGTAGTTTTCAGAGTTTCTTTTGTCAGGTCTTTTTGAAACAGCACCTGTAATGCCGTTTCACGAGCTAATCTACGGCTCAAGGATTATTCCTCCTACTACTTGTTTATTGTTTTTTCCAGCCAAGTCATAATATCCTGATGATCATCTTGGCGTTTACCTATTATAAATCCCAGAATAACAAAAAATATGAGTATCATTGTACGCCAAAAACCAAGAGTGACCATTAATAGTCCCAACGCAAAACCACTAACAGTTCCAATAAATTTACCGGGATGATGTTCTAAGGCCCACATGACAAACCCAGAGATTTTCTCTCCTATGCCTTGCCAAAAATTACTCATCGAACACGTGCCGTGCGCGCTTTTTCTAAGCGCCGCACCAGCACTTTCACCTCTGTTACACTGATTCCGGTATATAGTTCGACATCCTCTTTTACTTTTTCTTTCAGTTCTTTAGACAGCTGAGGTATTAAAACTCCTTGCTCATATTGGCATGCTACAGTAATTTGAAGACCTGCTTCACGCTCTCTGAACTTTGATTGAACCTCTATAACACCAGTGAGAGCTTTTGCACTGCGGGCAATAATCTCTTCAAGGGCTTCCTGGGAAATTCGAACCTCTCCTCCACTTGAAGGAGTTCGGAAGGTACGATTAGAGTTATCTTGCGGCCTAAGAAGCAGGAGCAATCCCCCTATAAGTAAGAAAGCGGCTGCCGCTAAGCTCTCCCAGGGATTCCATTTAAGCCAATGGAGTCCCTGAAGCAATAACATATAAGGGAGTCCCCACCCAGTGGCCATGGCAACTATCCAAAATGCCCCCAGAACCATGAGAACTCCCAAAATAAAGCCTAACAAGTGTCGTCCTCCTTTCAGAAACCCCCCCTGGAATTCCAGGGGGGGCCTTTTCTACTTCAGACGGAAGTCTTCTTCTTTGCTTTCCGATACCGGTTTAAAGTTAACCCCTTGTACATGTACATTTGCTTCCACAACCCTAAGTCCTGTCATACTTTCAATGGCATCCTTAACGGCCTCTTGAACCTTATAAGCAACTTCCGGAATCGATACTCCATACTCCACAACAATAAAGAGATCTACGGCAACCTCGTGTTCGCCAACCTCGACTTTAACCCCTTTGGATAAATTTTTATTTCGTCCTAACATTTGCGCAAGATCCCCTACAAAACCTCCGCTCATACCAACGACACCCTCAACCTCAGAAGCTGCTAAGCCAGCAATGACCTCCACAACTTCATCAGCGATACGGATGGACCCCAGGGAGTTCTCCGTTTCAAGACTTTCCACTATCTACACCTCCCACCATAGATCAATATTCATATAAGTTTAAATCCGAGTTAGAGTTAACCCAAGACCGCGATAAGATCAGCTAAAACATAAAACCCAAGTATCCGCTAATCGTTGCTATTATAACAAATCAAGGGCATTCTGGCAAAGATTATGTTTGAATCTTTGAAAATGCCCTCAATTAAAAATCATCTTTACTTGTAAAATCTATTAACCTATTCTCCAAGAATACGGCGCTGAATAAAATTCGTATAAACCTCGCCGCGCCGATAAAAGGCGTTCTCTAAAACTTTTAAATGAAATGGTATGGTGGTATGAATTCCTTCAATTACAAATTCCTCAAGGGCACGTTTCATCCTCTGAATAGCTTCCTGTCTGGTAGCCCCCCAAACAATCAGCTTTCCAACCATAGAATCGTAGTAAGGGGAGACTGCATAACCTTGATAAGCAGCGCTGTCTACCCGAACTCCCGGCCCTCCGGGAGCATGATACAGTTTCAGAGTACCTGGTGATGGCATGAAATTTTTGTCTGGATTCTCAGCATTAATTCGGCACTCAATGGCCCAGCCGCGAATTTCAATATCCGCCTGAGTAAAGCCTAATGGTTCTCCTGCTGCTAAACGGATTTGTTCTTTCACCAAATCAAGGCCTGTTACAAGTTCTGTGACCGGGTGCTCAACCTGGATCCTGGTGTTCATTTCGATAAAATAAAAATTACCATGACGATCCAGCAAAAATTCAATGGTCCCGGCATTGGAGTAATTTGCCGATTTGGCAGCTTTCACAGCAACCGCACCCATTTTAGCCCTTAATTCAGGAGTTATGGCGCTGGACGGTGATTCTTCCAAGAGCTTCTGGTGACGGCGCTGCAGAGAGCAATCTCTTTCTCCCAGATGTACAACTTCACCATATTTATCCCCCAGGATTTGAATTTCAATATGTCTGGGTTCTTCAACATATTTTTCCAGATAAACATCAGAGTTGCCAAAAGCCGCTTGAGCCTCAGTCTGGGCAGCTTGAATTGCTTTACTCAGCTCCTTAACGTTCTGAGCAACTCGCATTCCTTTACCCCCGCCTCCTGCTGAGGCTTTTATTAAAACCGGATATCCAATACTTTCGGCAACAGTTTCGGCCATTCGCAGGTCTTTAATAATGTCTTTTGACCCCGGAACAACCGGTACTCCTGAATCAATCATAGTTTTTCGGGCTATAGCCTTATCGCCCATCATCTCTATGGCTTGCGAGGATGGTCCAATAAAGGTTATTCCGCAAGACTCACAAATCTCGGCAAAACGAGCGTTTTCAGACAAAAAACCATAACCGGGATGAATCGCATCAACACCGGTTAATTCAGCCGCACTGATGATATTAGGAATATTCAAATAGCTCTTAGAGCTTGCAACCGGTCCCACGCACACCGCCTCATCTGCGGCCTTCACGTGTAAAGCTTCCCGATCTCCTTCAGAAAACACAGCGACCGTTTCAATATCCAGTTCATGACAGGCCCTAATGACACGAAGGGCAATTTCTCCTCGATTTGCAACCAGGATTTTTTTAAACATACCTTTACTCCTTATTTCTCAATGATAAACAGTGGTTGACCATATTCTACCGGTTGCCCGTTCTCGACAAGAATTTCAAGTAACTTTCCTTCTACTTCCGATTCGATTTCATTCATCAATTTCATAGCTTCAATAATACAAACGGGCTGACCGATGCTGATTTGCTGTCCTACTTCAACAAAAGGGGCTGCATCCGGTGCTGAAGCATGATAAAACGTTCCCACCATGGGAGCGGTTATGGTTTCTGTATTTTCCTGCTTCGCTATATTCGAAGAAACAAGAGGTGCTTCGTTGCTTGCCTCAACCTGGACATTGGGACTCACCGCAGCACTTGTTTTAACCTCCTGCCGGACAGGTGCAGCAACCGGGACACAAGATTGCGGGTTTCCTCCCTTGCGAATCGCTATTTTTACCCCATCACTTTCCAGATTTAACTCACTTATCTCCGTCTCGTCGATTATCTTAATTAATTCTTTAATTTCTTTTAAGTTCATTTTTAAATCCTCCTTAGATAATCCCGTCTTCCATAGTTCACTCGATGCCTTTGTTTCCTTAGATACATTGGTTCCGGTTTGAATTTCCCTGTTAGGAAGAATGCCCTTTTTTTTATCTTCAAAAAACTTCTTGGCAATTTGAGGAAACATTGCAAAACTCATAACATCCTCCGGGGAATCGGCTAACCCTAAACTATCCCGTTTGGCTTTTTCCATCCCCGGTTCTAAACTATCTGCAGGACGCACAGTCATAGGTTCCTCGTCACCAATAATTTTTTTCTGAATGTCAAGATTCATTGGAGCCGGCGGACGGCCATATTGGCCACGAACATAAGCCTTTACCTCACCAGGGACTAATTTATATCTTGCCCCGCTCAGAACATTTAATACAGCCTGAGTTCCAACAATTTGACTTGTAGGGGTAACCAGAGGCGGAAAGCCTAACTCTGCCCGAACCTTAGGAATTTCCTCCAATACGTCATGAATACGGTCAAGGGCCCTTTGCTCTTCCAATTGAGAGACCAAATTCGAGATCATTCCGCCAGGAACTTGATGTTCAAAAACCCGCATATCTGTAATTCGTGTGATCCCACGTTCAAAACCACGGCTTTTACGCAAAGCTTCGAAGTACTTCGAAATATGGAACAAATGTCTAAGATTTAAACCGCTGTCGTAGTCTGAATCTTGAAAAGCCCGAACTACTGTTTCCACAGGTGGCTGGCTTGCTCCAAAAGCTAAAGGGACACTCGCCGTATCGATGACATCAACGCCGGCTTCTGCAGCCTTTAAATAAGCTCCGACAGCCATTCCACCAATATAATGGCTGTGTAGATGAACCATAATTCCTAGCTTCTTTTTAAGAAGGGAAACTAACTCGTAAGCTTTAAAGGGCGTCAAAAGTCCAGCCATATCCTTTATACAGATGGAATCTGCGCCCAGTTCCGCAAGGGCTGTGGCAGTTTCCAGATAATGATCAATGGTGTGTACAGGACTCATGGTATAAACAACAGATGCTTGAACATGAGCACCTGCCTTTTTAGCCGCTTCCATGGGAACAACCATATTTCTTACATCATTAAGTGCATCAAAAATCCGAATAATATCGATGCCGTTTTTAACGCTGAGAGAGACAAACTCTCGTACCACATCATCGGGATAGTGTTGATAACCTACCAGGGACTGCCCCCTAAGCAACATTTGTAAGGGAGTCTTACGAACGCGACGTTTGATCTCCCGCAGGCGTTCCCAAGGATCTTCACCTAGAAATCGCAGACAAACGTCAAAGGTTGCTCCTCCCCATACTTCCAAAGAAAAATACCCTGCCTCGTCCAGTTCTTCTAAAATCGGCAGCATATCCTCTGTACGCATACGAGTAGCCCATAGGCTTTGATGAGCATCCCTTAGTGTCGTATCTGTAATTTTAATCGGTTTCACTGCCGTTGCCCCTCTCTCTTTTATCCCAAGCGAATTACAATAATAGAAATTATTTATGAAGGGATAAATTTTTATTTATCTTGCTTAAGACGATACTTTACCTAAGTAAAACATATGTCTTATTATATGGGGCAGCGTTGCTATTTTCAACGCAGGGATGCAAAGTATATTGTATTTTACTTCACAACGGAAAAAATTCAGCTGCTTTATGTCAGCAGGATCCAGCATTAAAAAGCTGTCACACCAGTGCCAGCTTTTTAATCATTATACTTTTTTATTCAAGATACTTCTTCACAATTCGCAACAGTTCATCCGGACGAAAAGGTTTTGAAACAAAATCTGCCGCTCCCCGCTGCAAGGCATCAGATACCGTAGCTTCACTGGCAACAGCACTACAAATGATTACTCTGGCTGAGGGATCAATCTTTAATATTTCCTCAAGTGCAGCCAGACCGTCAAGCTCTGGCATGGTGATATCCAAGATCGTTAATATAGGTCTATAAGTTCTAAAGAGCTCAACAGCTTGTAAACCGTTTTCAGCTTCCAGGGTTTCGGGAAGACCTTTACGTGCTAGAATTTCGCTGATCATTAAGCGCATAAAGCTAGCATCATCCGCGATTAAGATTCTTTTCATTCGGAGTTTCTCTCCTTTAACCAGGACTTTAGCCCTAAGGACTTCAGCCCAATCTATAGTAGATTCGTGCTCAATGTTGATTTTCCTGCTCACGGCTTTGAATTTTTATTGAGGGATTATTCACTGTTTTGTTGATATCATAATCTTATCCAATCTTACATTTGTAACTCGCACAACAACCTCTTGGATAATACTGATTTCGTTAGGTGTTAAACCTGATGCATAAACAATCACTGTTACATTATCTGGGCAGACATCTGTCACAAGATCTTTAAATCCCTTGATTTTTAAAAGATTTTCAATTTCATCTTCTTTTTCGATTTTCGAACTAAGTGTCAGCCATTGTTCCTGGGCTTGAATCTTAGTTTTTTCCACCGTTGAATCCAGCAATTCTGAGATCATTGATTTCGTTTCCTGCCGAAACTGATCTCTCTTTAAACGATAATTTACAAAATAGTTTTCTCCGGTTCCGTCCGGCTGGATAGTCTCATATTGGATTTTAATTGAATTATCAACAAGTGGTGAAGAAGACTGGGGTGTTAGCTTCGCTGTATCTATATGCCGCGGGCTATTAAACCAAACCCATAACGCCCCAAGAATTATGACTAAACAGGCAGCCAATCCCAATACTCTCCATAATTGCAGAAAATTATTTATGATAATTAGAGGCTTGCTCAGCTTACTCTTCACATCATTCTCCCCCCATTGAAACCACAGTAATTTTGGCACTGGGAATACTCAAGAGAGTTTGAACTGCCGTATGAATCCCTTCCCTTACCTTGGGATCACGAGCCCCTTCGGCAATTACCAATACTCCGGCAACCTCAGGACGGTCTTCCATCATCATAACCGGCTGAGAGGAACCATTAGGCATAACTACCTGATTGTTCTCCGTAACCTGTGTTGTTTCTCGAGTTCCTCCTGTTTTATCCGTCTCTTTAGACGTATTCTTCGTAACATTTTGATTGCGGGCATATTCGGTCTTCAGTCCTGTTGCTAAACTCACGGATACCTGAACTTTGCCCACACCATCCATTAATGATAAATTAGCTTGAAGTTTGTTCTCTAATTCCTTTTCCAAAGCAGTGATTTTCGAACCCGAGGCTTCTATCGTCGAGCTTGTAGGCACGGCTTGCGTTTTGGGCAGAGGATTTTCCGGACCTTTGCCCAAATAGATAAAGGACATGCCTATAGCGATGAGTGCTACTAACCCCACTAAAGTTTTTTCCGAAGAAATAAATTTTGTCAGATTCACAAATTGCTGCCCCCTTCCAAAACATCATTTTAGGTTTCTTGAACATGAATTAGGTCTTTCGACAAGCTCATTAAAACCGAAATTTTATCTCGTACTTCTTCACATTGGGAAGATTGTGATTTGACATCAGGCTGTGATCCTATTTCTATGGGTTGAACGGGTTGTATTCCATCATTATCTAACGATATCGTTACATTAATGTCCGAAATCTTTGGCTGATCGGTCATGCCCCCTCCCCCCTCTGCAAATTTTATAGCCACGACTGCAGATTTAACCCCTTTTGTCCCAAGAGCTAATGCTTTTATCTGGTTTTCGAGAATTTGCCGGTATTGTCCCTGCACAGCATCCCGTCCGACATTCATATCCTGTCCTTCAGCAATTGTTGGCAGGTCTTGGGGGGCTGAAGGGCTCCAAGCAGGTACTCCCATTGCCAGCGGGGTATGTAAAAAGGTTGTTATAGGAGAAAGTACTGCTGAAATCACAAACAGCCCCATAACCATTTGCACAAATCCCCGCATGGATTTATTCGGCAAAAGCATTTCCAGGAAGGTTGCCATAAGCAGGATCAACGCTAAATTACGTACCAAATTTTGCAGCGTCTGCACCATATCTCCTCCTCAATGCAACATTACAGATAATGTTCCAGTCCCAATGACCACCGCAATTGTCATAAAAAACATAATTCCCACCGAAGCAACAGTTACCAAGATAAAGATTAAACTTTTGGACATATCCTGAAGGCTGTCTGCCAAGGCCTTTTCCCCAAGCGGTTCTATTAAAGCAGCAGAAATTCGAAACACAAGAATCATGGTTAAAAGCCGCAGCAGAGGGCCAAGGCAAATCACGATAATTGCCAGCAAAGCAACAATTCCTACTGCATTTTTTAACAACAACCCTGAAGTTATGACTAATTCTACGGCATCCTTAAAAAACTTCCCTACCACCGGAACAAGATCAGCCGAATATTTGGCTGTTCTGAAAGCGACACTATCGGCTACTCCTCCCGTGACTCCTTGGACAGTCATGATGCCGATAAATATTGTCAGGATCACTCCCAAGGAAACTTTTCCTACAAATTCAAAGAGTCCTGCCAGCTTACTGAGTTTGAACTCCTTGGAGATTTGATTAAAAAGCTTTAATACGGCAGCCAGAAAAAAGAGCGGCAAAATAACCGTTTTAATAATTGTTGCTAAGACAGTCAAACTTCCCAAGATAAGGGGTTTAAAGAGCGCTGCGCTGGTAAGATTCCCCATAGTAATTAATAACGTCATCATCACCGGGAACAAGGTTTGCATTAACCCTACCATTTGATCAATGACACCAGATGCAATAGTCAAGGCTTCACGAAAAGAGGTAAGCGCAATACTCAGAAGAACGAGGTACGTCATTACTTGAGCTGTTTTGCCAACATTTCCGCTAAAGGCAGTTTGGAGCTGATTTAAAATTCCTCCCAAAGCTGCAAGCACGAGCAGTTTTCCGATCAAGGGAACATTGGCCGATATTTGGCGAGCTAAAATTCCAAGAAGTAACTGGCCAAATTTCTCAGGTGATAAATTTAATGTCCCACTCTTCAAATCCTCAAACATTTGACTTAAGGAAAAACCGGTTCCACTTTGAGCATCACGATCCAGTTGGTCCAGAAAGCCTCGTAGTTGACTCAAATCAATCTGTTGGGTAAGTTCCAACTTAGGCGGCTGCTGTGAGGGAATTTCATCCGCTAATACGGGAGAAGTTGTCCCACTCAACATGACAATAAGGAAAAGAATCACTTTAATTATAGATACCCTCAAATGCATCACCTCACGGAACAAGTCTGACTAAGGATTCTGTTATGGCAACAATAATCGGTAACGCTAAAACAATAACCCCAACTTTGGCAGCAATCTCAATTTTTGTCGCCAAGGCCCCTTCTCCTGCATCTCGACAAATTTGGGCTCCAAACTCTGCCAAATAGGCCACCCCGACAATTTTTAAGACAATCATTAAGTAATAAGAACTTATATTGGCTTGATCCGCCAACGTTTGAAGCAGGTCAATAATGACTCTGACTTTGCTTAGAATCAAGATAAATATAGTGGCGCCGGCGAGAATAGAAAGTTGTAACGCTATTTCAGGACGGAACTGTTTTAAGACAACACTTATGATGGTGACAATAAGGGCTAGTCCCACGATTTGCCATATTTCCACATCTTGTCCCCCTAATATAGGTTAAAAACGCTTTTTACTAAGGTGAATAATTCTGCAATAGATTGTACCACTATATAGAGAACCACTATGACGCCGATAATTGTTACACCTTGAGCCATTTCCCCTCTTCCGGATTGATTTAAAACGGAAGCCAGAACCCCAACCAAAATCCCAATTCCGGCAACTGTAATAATTAAATTGAAGCTCATTCTTTCGACTCCTCTCTTGGTTATATTAAAATGAGCACTCCTGCAACTCCGCAGAGGAACCCTAAATAGGACCACATTTTAGCTTGCTTTTCTGACCATAGCCCTACTTGATCTTTCAGCATTGAAAGCTGGCGCAAGACAAGCTGCAATTGCTTCTGCTGTTCCTGACTGTCTGAACGTCCTAATCCTTTGCCAATATCGCGAATCACCCGCCAATCTTCTTCTTTTAGGCAAAACCGGGATCTTTGCAGAGAAGTTTCTTCATTCCAGGCTTTCCCTGCCGAATCTCCCCGCTCTAAGCGCAGCTGAAGGGCAGAGAAAAAATCTTGCCATGGCGGACTCGTTCGTTCCTTTAAGACACAAAACGCTTCAGGTAAAGGGGTTGACCCCCAAACAATTTCTGTCTCTAAAAGAGTAAGAGCGACTAAAAAACCTCTAAGTTCCTCCGGCCTGCGTCGAACCCGCTGAGCAAGCCATAGTCCCATAGATCCACAACCGGCAATAAGGGCAATACATCCGAACACTATCATTAAAGGTTCCTCCCCGTCTTAAGGTCATATACTCCTTCGATGGTACCCGGTCCGGTTTGTCTATTCAGCACAACCAATCGTTCAAACACTCCTTCCTCAAGTAATTGAGCTAAGGTTGGTCTTGTTTTAGCTTCTTCCAAAGAACTCGCATGAGCCGTACATAAAATTCGCACCCCTGTACGCAAGGCATCTTTTAAGGCTTCAACCTCATCGAGATTCCCCAGCTCATCCATAACGATAACTTGAGGAGCCATAGATCGAATCAGCATCGATAAGCCATATGCCTTTGGGCAGCCATCGAGCACATCCGTACGATACCCAAGATTGTATGAGGCTGCTCCCTGATTCATTCCGGCGAGCTCCCCCCGTTCATCGATAACTCCCACGTTCTTTCCCTCAAGTCCCAGCTGGGGGACCCCATTGCTTATTAACCGGATAAGGTCACGCAGAAGAGTTGTTTTTCCGGCCCGCGGCGGAGAAATTACCAAGGTGTGATAGATGAAGCCGTCCTTACGGCATAGTTTAGGCAAAATCCTCAGACCTTGTCCTTGAACATCACGGGCAAGGCGAATATTCAAAGAGGAAATATGCTTTAGCTTAAGTAGTTTACCTTTTTGCAAGATCGCCTCTCCTGTGACTCCAACCCGATTTCCTCCCGGAAGGGTTAAAAAACCTTGCCTCAAATCTTCTTCTACAGCATAAACAGAACTTTGAGTCATCTTCTCCAAAGCCGCTGTCAAATCAGGCATGGTAATACAATAGGCTTTGTCCGGTGATGTAGTTTGTCCTTCGCGGTTAAGAAACAGGTCTTTATCTGAGGTCCTGAGCATTAAGGGTTGACCAACTCGTAATCGTATTTCTTCAGCTTCCCGAAACTCAAAACCCTGAATTTTATGGAAAATCGAGCAAACTGTTTCGCCAAACCATCTCGCCATATCTTCCCAACCCGTTGACACCTGCTTAGACCGTGAAGACGACACGTTTTTTGCTTGGATGACAGATAACTGATAATGCAGCGACACGCTTTTGCCCCCCTTAATTGAAGGTATGTCCTCTCTGGCAATTTTAGAATGTTTTAAGAGGGAAAAAGTAGTTCTCTCTAAAAAAACGGGGGTGTTGTAAAACGAACTTGAGTCGTTCGTTTTACAACACCCCCGTTTTTCATGCTCCAAATAAAACTCTAAGCAATATTTAAATAGAAACCAGTACAGGCAAAATCATTGGGCGACGGTGAGTCTTCTCCCAAAAATAATTTCCGAGACTATCCCGAAGGGCGGCTTTTAACGTCACCCACTCTATTTGATCCTTTTCCAGCTGAACCGTTAACGCACTATTCCCTACTTTTTGAGCTCCGTCAATTAATTCTCCGGCATCTTTCATAAACGTAAACCCTCGGGAAATAATGTCCGGTCCGGATATGAGCGTATAGGGTTTTACTTTGGAAATAGCTGCCACGACAATAACGACACCATCCTGAGCGAGTTGTTGACGATCACGAAGTACAATCTGGCCAACATCTCCCACGCCCAAGCCATCGATATATACGCTTCCGGCTTGTACACTTGCTCCAAATTCCATCCGCTCTGCCGAAAGCTCAACTCTTGAACCGAGTTGGGTTAGGGCAATATCCTGATCATCATAGCCCATCATATGCCCTATTCTGCGCAGAGCTACTTGGTGCCGGATTTCTCCATGATGAGGTATCAAAAACCGAGGGCGAGCAAGACGAATAACTAACTTGAGCTCTTCCTGATTGGCATGCCCGGATACGTGGACCTGTCCCATCTCTTTGGTAACAACTTCGGCCCCTATTTGATAGAGGTGATTAATTGTTTTGCCAACGAGTTTCTCATTTCCGGGTATCGGCGTTGCAGCAATAATCACCATATCGCCGGCCTCGACTTTGATTTGACGATGGCTGCCCGTCGCCATTCGGGTCAAAGCTGCCAAAGGTTCTCCCTGGCTCCCTGTAGTAAGCACCAGTAAGCCTGTGCGAGGAATTTTATCTACTTCTGAACTTTCTATTAAGATCTCCTGAGCAGGCAGTTTTAGATATCCCATCTCAATGGCTGTCCGAACAACACTTTCCATGCTCCTGCCCACAACACAAACTTTGCGGCCAATATCAGCAGCAGCATCGATGGCTTGTTGGATTCGGTGCACGTTGGAGGCAAAGGAGGCCAGAATAATTTTTCCTTCTGCTCGTTCAAACCATTCCCGCAAGGTTTTTCCTACAACTCTTTCCGACATAGTAACCCCTGGACGCTCGGCATTGGTTGAATCACAGATCAGAGCCAGAATTCCTTCTTCTCCCCAGCCAGCTAGTTTCCCCAGCTCCATATTCTGCCCATCAATGGGTGTATAGTCGACTTTAAAATCGCCGGTATAGACTACTCTGCCGATAGGAGTAAGCAAGGAATACCCCACAGCATCCGGAATACTGTGGGTCACTCGAAAGGCTTCCACCTGAAAAGCCCCAGCCCGGATAAGTTCACCAGGTTCGATAGTGTGAACCAGCGATTCCGGATAAGGAGCGCGCTCTTGAAACTTCGCCATCACCAAGCCAATCGTTAACTTTGTTCCGTAAATCGGTATATTTAATTGTGGCAAAATAAAGGGCAGGCCCCCAATATGATCTTCATGGCCATGGGTGATAAAGAGCCCTTTTATCCGTTCACGGTTTTTTTCTAAATAGGAGATATCAGGGATGACAAGATCAATCCCTAACAACTCCTCGTCAGGGAACTTCACGCCTCCGTCAATGACAATAATTGAATCTTCATATTCAAGAACAATTAAGTTTTTCCCGATTTCCCCGGTTCCTCCAAGGGGAATTACACTAAGTTTTGAAGTCTTGTGAAACAAACAAAAACACCTCCTATAAAACTACTAAGTACTCTTAGTTTGTCCCATAGGAGGTGATTACATGTTTAATTTCGTTTAATTACGCCCTTTGAACATAGTTTCCTGTCCTGGTATCAATAATAAGCACGTCTCCTTCATTGACAAAGAAAGGAACTTGCACAATGGCACCCGTTTCCAAGGTCGCAGGTTTCGTTCCCCCGGTAGCCGTATCACCTTTCACTCCCGGTTCCGTAGCTGTCACTAGGAGTTGCACTGAGTTCGGCACATCAACACCGATAACCTCCGTATCAAAGAAAAGAACCCCTAAGTTCATATTTTCTTTGAGCCATTTCACGCCATCACCAATTTGTCCTTCTGTTAAAGAAACTTGCTCATAAGTCTCGTTATCCATTACCACGTAATGATCTCCATCTTTGTAAAGATACTGCATTTCGTGCCGCTCAACATGAGCCGTATTGACTTTTTCGCCGGCATTAAACTTACGTTCAACAACCCCGCCTGTTTTAACGTTTTTTAGTTTCGTGCGAACAAAGGCAGCCCCTTTACCCGGCTTAACATGTTGGAACTCAACCACCGAAAAAACGTCTCCATCAATTTCAATGGTGAGACCTGTCTTAAAGTCGTTCGAAGAAATCATAAATTAATCGTTCCCCCTATATATTCTTTTGTACCAACGAAAGTATACCTTCCGGATAGCCCGAGTGCAACTAGTTCTTGTAACTTAAAGGTCAGGAAGCAAAAAAATCGGCTCGGATCTATGTTAAGAGAATTAATTCTTTGGGAGCCCGGGTCAAGACTTCGCAGCCATCTTCTGTCACCAGAACCATATCTTCAATGCGGATACCGCCCCAATCAGGAATATAAATACCCGGTTCCACCGTAAGAACCATTCCCGGTTCGATAACACGTTCTTCCCGCTGATTAAAGTTTGGTCCTTCATGAATCGCCAAACCTACAGAATGTCCTAAACCATGCCCAAAGTATTCCCCAAAGCCGGCATCTTCAATAATATTACGAGCTGCAGCATCAACCTCTCTGCCGGTTCGTCCAGGGGCCACGGCAGCGATACCGGCCCGTTGAGCGGCCAAAACAATTGCGTATAGTTCTCGATGTTTCTCAGTGGGTTCGCCTAAAAAAACTGTTCTCGTTATATCGGAACAGTATCCTTGATAAATCGCGCCGAAATCCATGGTGAGAAACTCTCCCATTTGTACCTTCTTCGGACTGGCTGTGCCATGCGGCATAGCACTTCGAAGGCCTGAAGCCACGATAAACTCAAAAGAACCTCCGCTGGCTCCCCGACGACGCATGGAGAACTCCAAATTCAGTCCGATTTCCTCTTCTGTCTGTCCAACTTCAATGGCTTTTAAGACTTCAGCAAAAGCCTCATCGGCAATTTGAACGGCTTGCCGGATTAAAGGTATCTCCTGGTCATCTTTGACCGAACGAAGATTATTGATAAGACTCGGTAAGGACAAAAGTTCACTTTGGGCAAATGACTGTCTCAGCTTTTCGTAATCCGTATAAGTAATAAAGTCACCTTCAAAACCCACTCGCTTAGATTGAAGGCCCATATCCCCCATGGCTGAAAAATGTTCATGTCCCGTCTTAACAATTTCAAAATCAGGCGATTGTTCTTTAGCCTGTTCTATGTATCGGAAATCTGTCAACAAAAAAGACCTTTCCAGGGTAATGACCAATGTTGCCTCGCCCCCGGTAAAGCCGCTTAAATACCTTCCGTTCTCAGGACGAAGAACCACATACGTATCAATGTTTTCTTCCTGCATTTGCTGGCGCATCCGTTCTAATCGAGTCAATGATTCAACCCCCTTTATTTTTTTGTCCGTCCAATTTGATAATCAATGGCAAAGCGCATTGCCAAATTGTAACCGTCAGATCCCAATCCTGATATTTGCCCAAGACAAACCGGTGCGATCAGAGACGTTTCTCGAAAGGATTCCCGAGCATGAATATTGGAAAGATGAACCTCTACAGTGGGTACCTTAACACCGCTTATAGCATCGCGAATGGCGTAACTCGTATGAGTCCATGCCCCAGGATTAAGAATCAGGAAATCCTCAGGCGTTAACATTTGTATCCAATCAAGCAAATCTCCCTCATGATTCGTCTGCCGACATTCAGCATTAAATCCTGCTTGTCCAGCAAGCCCTTGCACCTCTTGATTTATCTCTGCTAAAGTACGCATGCCGTAATGCTGCGGCTCACGTGTTCCTAATAAGTTTAAATTAGGACCATGAAACACATAAATACTTGCCAATTCATCACTTCCTTATTCCTCACTGAAAATATTATCATAATTTAGCACCGTAGCAAAGTAGTTAAGTGAACTCGTTCAGCTAAAACTGTACATCAGGGCTTCGATGGCGAAAGTTTCCTGTGGACACTTTCGCCGAGAGCGCCTAGCCCATAACAAATGCGATCGCGCTGAAGGAGGGACTCTACCCCCAGCGAAGCAAGGTATAGGAACCTATAAGTTACTATTCCAAACAAAAACCTCCGCTATACGGAGGCAAAATTTCAGATATTTAATAGTTGTTCCAAACTGCTCCCGCACCTAAGGAGACGATTGAAAGGGTTGAACGCTTTGCTGTTCTTTCATCTGAACCGTGGTTTGAGGCGTGGCTTTAATCTGTTCGGCGGTGTCACCGCTAGCGAGACGCGGAGAAAGAACAATATCCAAGTTGCTGATCATAATCTGCACTTCAGTAGGCCCGCCTTCGCCAGCAGGCTGAACTTTATGAATCTCAGTCCGGGGAAGAATAAAGTGAATTTCATGGGGAATTTTAGGCTCTCCAATTCGTTTGAGACGGAATTGGACTCCTTCAACTTCCATTTCCACATCATCAAGATAATCTCCGGCAAATTCTTGCCCTCGATCAGTACCTATAGCTGCATATTGTTCCTTCCCTTGGAGATTACTTTTCAACTCGGGAAGAACAATTTTTTGTCCAATTTGAAGTTTCCAAGGATCCAGATTTGGATTTACCCGCATAAAATCGTCGCAGGCACACCCCAGGCGCTCTGCCAGACGATGAAAATTGTCTCCAGGCTGAAGGATGTATTGTTTAACCACAGAAATCCCTCCTCGCGCTAACATATGCCGGAGAAGGGATGTTTCGTTCCACAATATTCCAGAACCTTAGCAGATACGTTACTCATTAGGCGAATAATAATAAATCTGCAGCAAGCTCTCTCCGCCTTCGGGAGCTAACATAATTTCCTGAATATAAATCTCTTCATGAGAATCTTCAAGAACTTCAAGCTGTGAAATAATAGTTTCCCAATTCCCCTGCAAATGCAAACGCAGCAGAGCATAATCAATGGCTGCTCCCTGGGAAATCACCCGGTTCTCCGGCGTTCCAAATCCTTCGACTTTCAAATCAGTCACCTTAACTCCGGCCTGAAGAAAATTATCTCGGCATCCTTCCACGATATCCAGAAATTGATCTCTTGTGGGAAGTTTGGGAACAGCTATGTCTAAGCTTGTCCTCGACATTGTTTCCCAATATATTATTTTCTTCCGCAAATCCTGTAGGTTGCGATAGGCCGGATTCCAGAATGTGCAAAATTCCAAAAGATTTAAGAAAACAAAAGCGACCAGACAAGCTCTGATATTGTTCTTGAAAAATGCCAAAGCTCATCCCCCCATTTCAAAATTGAACCCGGTCAATTGTTGACATCTTTTCGTTTCGCGCTAATGGAAAATTCAGTTTGCTCGGATGACGTTGAGGAATAGCCTGTCAGGACAGGCTGGTACCAACCTAATCTGCGAAGTCCTTGGATCAAGGATTGAATAGATCTAACGTCTCCTGCACTGCCGGTTAGAGAAAGAGTACCTTGCCTATAAACCAATTTCTTGATCGTTAACTGCGAGTCCAGTAAGTTTTGCACTTGCCCTAAAATGTCGGCCACTTTTTCAGAACGGGCTTGTATCATTTTCCAAGATCTCGTCAAGTCCATTTGGCGTCTTAATTGGGTTTCAAGTTCAGTACCTTGATGTAAAAGTTGCTGAACCCTATTCTGCTGAGCTGACATCTCTTGCCGCAGAAACACCCAACCGCTGTTTCCAAGCAGCAAGAGAGAAATTAAAGCTGCGCCTATTATTTGATACCTTTTTAGCATCTTCTCTGCCTTACTGGGTTGTCTCCAAAGATTTAGGGACGCAGACTTTTGCAGAAGGACAATCCCATAGGCAATAACAGCTTCTGCAAAACCTTGATATTCTCCAAGAGCCCATAACCATGTCTCGGGAACTGACTTAAATTTAGCCTGGGCCGCCGTGATGTAATCAGGAAGTGTTACACTCTTGACCAGGGATTCAAGACGCAAACCGCCGCTCCATAGAAGACATTTTAACGTCTTATCTGAATTTTGCGCCTTAAGATACAAGAGAAAGCTCCGAATTTCATTTTCCCATTCCTTTGAATATCTCTGAATATCTTGGCTGCAAATCTCGGCGTCAACGAGAGCAACGGTTGTTTCTTTGGCAAACAGAGTTCGCACTCTTTCAGGTATCTGACCTCGAAAAAGTGCGAATTGAAATTCATTGACCTCTTCACGAACGTAGAGAGTATCCTCATCAGGATTTAGTTCTAACCCCTGACCTAATACGGCCCATGAGAAATTAACCCCGCCTACCCTTATTCCAGCCTGTTTAAAAATAGCGACATACTGTTCAAGAACTTCACGGCGGGAAGCTCCCAGCAAAATGGTGAGGCTCTTATGCTTTTCTTCCCTGAGAATCACATAATCATAAAGAAGATCTGCACTGCTCGGTACTTCTTCAGCCACCAAAAGGGCTATGGCGGAATCTCTATAAGATCTCGCAAGCCAGGGTAGTTTATAGGAACGAATAAATCCTGTTTGCATGGGTATTGCTAAAAAGGCCAAGTGTCCATCACATGGGTTTTCCCTTTGATAATCCATTAAACAACCAAGCAGGGCGGCTTTATCACGGACAATCCCCTGTTCTATTACGCCCGTAATTTGAATTCGGTCAAACTTGACCGCCGCAGAGCTATGACTTTGTTTAAGTTTTGCAATCAGGGGAAGAGAAGCTTTAAAGACCCGAAGTTCACTGTCGGTTATTTCAAATACGACAAGTTTCTTGCGCATCAGTCACCTCCCGGGCTATTTAAACCATGCCCAATACAAATCAAAAATCCTCGGTCCCCACAATAAAGCCAGGACAGCACCTAAAGAAAGATAGGGGCCAAAAGGAATGTGTTGACGAAAGCCCTTTTGACCTATACCAAGAAACACTAGACCAACAATTGCTCCCAGAAAGCTCGCGGAAAAGACAGCCAAAAAGATCCCCGGAAAACCCACAAAAGCCCCTAAAGCAGCAACCAATTTAGCATCTCCCAGGCCCATACCCTGAGGATAAAATTTGGCTATCAGCCAAAAAAAACCTCCTGCCCCCAGGGAACTGAAAATACCCTCCCATCCTGACGGACTCCCCGGTATTAAAAAAGCCCCCAACAAACCCAGCCCCCATAGGGGAATCGTCAAAACGTCGGGTAAACGGTATGTGTCTAAATCGATAAACGATAAAGCAATCAAAACTGATATAAAGACCAGATTTAATAAAATTCGAGCCGGGTGAAGTCCCATTAAGAAACCCAGTGTACCCGTTAAGTAGAAAAAACAACCCGTAAGAAGTTCTACCATGGGATAGCGCCAAGAAACCTTAGCCTGACAACTTCGGCATCGGCCCCGTTGAATTAAATAGCTAATAATGGGAATAAGTTCCCAAGCTCGAAGAGCATGCCCGCATTTCGGACAATGCGAACCCGGTGAAACGATGGATTCCCCTTTCGGTACGCGATATATGACAACATTTAAAAAGCTGCCGATGATAATGCCTAATACACCGATCATCAAATTAAAGCCTATCAAAAAAGTTACCTCTTTTCTGAGTCTACCGATTTAGTTACTAATTTAATTAGTAATTATTAGTTAGTTAGTTGCTTATTTCAATTATTTAATTTGCTGATGTCCAAAGAACAGTCTTTAGATCGTCATCATATGCTCGGACTTCTGCCGCCAGACCGTCAGAAGACAAATAGATCATGATCGTTTTAATATCGTTACTACTATCTCCCGGTTCTGGAATCGAATACTGGCTTTTATCGGAATCAACCGCTGCCAATTGGGCAACACCAAACCCTTTGTTGCTATCTGCCACTGTTTGTTGGGTTGTTGTTTTATCCAGTTTTCCGATATATTTCGGAATCAGCTCGCTGCAAACCACTTCGCCCTCATCCGCTGTCAGTTCTCCATATTTCGGATACACTCCGTTTTCAACTTGAAGACGGTCGAGAGCCGCTTTAACCTGATGCGCAGTCGCCACATCAGCCTTTTTTCGTGCCAAAGCCGTACTTGACGTCATTTTGGGAATGATCACAGCAGCTATAATACCCATTATTATGATGACTGCCATAACTTCGATGAGTGTAAATCCATTCTCCCGCTGAAAATCATTCATCGGTTTCATAGGTTTCATTGTTTCATCCTCCTACTCGGATATTTCCTTCCTCATCTAAAAACTTCCCTTCCTTAGTTCCCATGTGAAAGCTTACTTCAGCTGAGAACTAAGATCAAAAACAGGAATCATTACTCCTCCGGCAACTAAACCAACCAGCCCTGCCATAATTAAAATCAAGGCCGGTCCAAGTATACGCGTAAATTGATCGAGGTTAAATTCCAGGTCTTTGCGCAACGAAAGCGCAATTTGCAAGAACATTTTATCTAAGTTCCCGCTTTCTTCGGCGACTGCGACCATCTCTGCCCCTTCTTTAGGAAAAATTCCGCTTTCAAGCAACAAATCCGCCATGGGATTTCCTTGTTTAACGCTGAGCATAAGCCGCTCTGTCAAGGCCAACATTTCCGTTGTTTGCAGCGTTCCAGCCGTTAACACCAGCCCTTCTAACAAGGGAATACCCGTCATTAAGAGGTGACCCAAGATACTGCTAAATTGAATTAAATCCCTGAGACGATATATCCTGCCAAGATAAGGCAAATGTCTAATCTTGTTGCTAAGGTAGTTCTGCCAATCCTTTGGTTTCCAAATTACGCAGATCAGCAGCATCACTACTGCCAGTCCCCCTATTACTTGCAACATCAGAGGGAATTTTCTTCCGACAACAAAAATGACTTGAGTCAATTTAGGCAACTCCACATTCATGCTTGCAAAGAGCCTCTCATACATGGGAAGCACACCTATGGATAGACTGCAGAGGACAACAAAAACAACCAGCAGTAAAAAGATTGGATAAGCCAGGGCAGCCTTTATTCTCTGCCTGAAGTTATCTTCTTGCTCTAATTCTGCAGCCACTTCACTCAAAACCTTCGCTAAATTTCCCGAATACTCTCCCGCTTTGATCATCGACAAGACATAAGCGTTCGGAGGCGATTTGAGCTGGAGAAGCGCTTCCCATAAATCACATCCGGCCGCTATAGAATTTTTGACACTTGACCACTGACTTTGTTCAAAGGTTAAATTCCCTTGAGACTTGGTCATAATCTCCAAAGCTTGGAGCAGAGGAATTCCGGCCTCTAATAATAAACTCAAGCGGTTTGCAAAATGACCCCATTGAGCGTTTGGACGAACAATGAACTCTGCAAACCAATTCTTATGGTTCTTAATCTTGACCGGTAAATATCCTTCCTTTTTCAACAGTGTTTGAACCTCGAAAGAGTCGTTTCCCAAGCAGCGACCGCTTTGCAAAATTCCTTCAGCATCCACCGCTTTCCATTTAAACCAGCGTTTACTCATCTGTGGAGACTGTCAGGGGTTTGCAGTTTTTCCTGAGCGATTTCATAGGTTACCAATCCTTTTTGAACGAGGTCAAGAATGGCTTTATCCATTGTTTGCATACCCAATTTGCTATTTGTTTGAATTACAGTAGGAAGCTGATGAGTTTTTCCCTCCCGAATTAGACTTCGAACGGCAGGAGTTGCGAGCATAACCTCAATCGCTGCAACTCTTCCCCGATGATCTGCTCTGGGAAATAACTGTTGAGACAGAATTCCCTGTAATACAGCCGCTAGCTGCACTCGGATCTGTTGCTGTTGGTGGGGCGGGAAGACATCAATCATCCGATCTACCGATTGTGTAGCATCATTGGTATGCAATGTGCTAAAAACTAAATGTCCTGTTTCAGCTGCTGTCACAGCCGTGGCGATTGTTTCAAGATCTCTCATTTCACCCACTAAAATCACATCGGGATCTTGCCGCAGAACAGACCGCAGAGCATTAGCAAAAGAATTTGTATCGCAGCCAATCTCACGTTGGTTCACTAAACTTAATTGGTGCTTATGCAGATACTCGATCGGGTCTTCAATAGTCATAATGTGACAAGCTCTCGTCCGGTTAATAAAATCAATCAATGAGGCAAGGGTTGTAGATTTACCGCTGCCGGTAGGACCCGTCACAAGCACCAAACCTTTGGGCAGCCTGGCTAAATCAAGGCTCACGGGTGGGAGGCCAAGGCTTTCCGGAGTTGGAATATCGTAGGGAATTAAGCGAATAACGATCCCAATAGATCCTCTTTGGCGAAAGACGTTGACCCGATAACGCCCAACCTGCGGTAAACTGTAGGATAAATCCAATTCTCCCAATTCAGCAAATCGTTTTCGCTGGATCTCATTCATCAGGGAATGGGCAAAGGTATCTAAATCGACCTGAGACAGCTTGTCCATGGGCAAAGGTTCTAATGAACCATCCACCCTGAGAACAGGAGGACTCTCTACCGTTAAATGGATGTCAGAGGCTTTTCTTTCTGCAGCATTAAGAAATAATTCTTCCATCGAAAGCATGTTGTTCTCTCCTCTTAGCGTTCTATCTCAGACGTTGTAAAAAGCATTTCTTCAATGGTGGTTAAACCTTGGGTAACTTTCAAAAGACCATCTTCATAAATCGTTAACATCCCTGAAAGTATTGCTTGTCGTTCAATATCCCTGGAATTATGCCGCGTAAGTACTAATTCCTTAATTTCCTGATTATAGTGCAAAAACTCATGAACCCCGATCCTTCCCTTAAAGCCTGTACCAAAGCATTTATTACAGCCCTGAGAGCGATACAATTGATTTATTGGCTTTGGTAAACGGAGAGCCCTTTTTTCCACCTCAGAAATGTTATAACCCTTTTTACAAGAGTTACATAAGCGCCGCACCAAGCGTTGAGATAAGATTCCCCTTACAGCAGACGCTAAAAGATAAGGCTCAATTCCCATGTCTAAAAGGCGCTCTAAAGCCTCGGCCGCCGTATTCGTATGCAGTGTTGACAACACTAAGTGACCCGTGAGGGAAGCCGTGATCGCTATACGGGCGGTTTCTTCATCGCGAATTTCGCCAATCATAATCACGTCGGGGTCCTGACGAAGGATATGCCTTAAACCGACGGCGAAAGTCAGTCCTGCCGGCAAGTTTACCTGAACCTGATTAATTCCCGGAAGCTGATATTCTACGGGCTCTTCAATCGAAATAATGTTTTGCTCCTCGGCATTTAACTCACGAAGAAGTGCATAAAGGGTCGTCGTTTTGCCGCTCCCCGTCGGTCCTACGACTAAAATTAAACCATTGGTATGCTTTAATAGCCCTTGAACCCCTACTTTAACCTCCGGACGCATGCCCAACTCTTCCAGAGAACGTTGGGCCATTTCAGGATTTAAGACGCGAACGACAATTTTCTCTCCGAAGACCGTCGGTAGGGAAGACATGCGCAGATCTACCTGCCGCGTGCCGACGCTAAAGGTCATGCGTCCGTCTTGGGGAATCCGCCGTTCTGCAACATCCATATTGGCCATTACTTTCAGTGAGGATATAATCGTGCGCGCTGTTGACGCAGAAAGGATATGTTTCTTAAGCAATTTACCGTCAATACGATAACGGACAACAAAATCCTTCTGACGTGGTTCCCAATGAATATCGCTAACCTCTTCGATCACCGCCTCCTGAAGCACTGAATAAACAAATCTTAACGTTGGGGCGTCTTCTTCCCAATTGTTGAATAATTCACCTGCTGCTTTTTCCGCAATCGTTTCATTATCCGTCTGTCTCATTAAATACGTCATTTGAGCCACAGATTGTTCAACAGTAAGATACTGGCGAATGGCAGCTTTAATTTCTTTCTCTCGAACGTAAACCGGAGCCACATCCATGCCGGTAATTATGCGAACAGTACGAAGAGCCCCTTCATCCGTCGGGTCTGCCATTGCGACCATTAAGCTTTTCCCTTGAAGCTGATAAGGAATAAGGGTATAACGTCGTGCTATTTCTTCAGGAATTAAATTAACAGCCTCAGGGTCAACTACGACTTGAGTCATAGAAATCTCTGGTATACCCAAGTATCGGCGCAAATCATCATTTAAAGTTTCACGGGATAGGACTTTTTTCTGAAGATGCTCTTCACTGTTGATGTTATCGATAGCTTTGTTTGCTGAAAAAGAATCAAATTTCCTTAGGCCCCTGAGATATCGAACAAATTCCAGTGCGTGTTTCATAATTACTGATGTAGCTCCTGATAACTTTTAACAATCCATTTCCCAGTTTTCTCTTGCAGGATTTCCTCAATTCTACGGACAGCTAAACCTGAACGCCCTTCGGAAATGATTTTATAGTCATCTCCGCTGCTCTCAATGAAGATAGCTGCCTGCCCCATGTCAAATACTACCTCTCCACGGCGCAGTCCAAAATCAGACAGCAAATGAGCCTTCGCCCATTCGACTCCTCCTTCAGCCATATAAAGCGCCTGTCGGCTCTGGGTCTCTCTCCTGACCATTCTCTTTCCTAAATTTGCCTTCATATACACTTCCATTCCCAATCCCGAAAAGGAGGCTAAAAGCAAAAGGATAAGAGGAGTTACGAAGCCTCTGGAGCAACACTTTGTGAAGATGTGCTGGGATAAACACGCTGGCGAACAACTTGTTTCCACGTGACACTCTGCTTGTCGACAGTCACCTTTAGAACTATTTCCCACAATCCCGGCTCCACCTCCACGCTTTCCCAACCGGTCAAGAAGCTTGCAATTGGCTGAGATACACCCATATGCTTCCAATACAGATCCCTTATTCCGTCGCCATCCAAATCAGCCACAAAATAGGAATCGACAATTTGTGAGGGATTCTCCTCCTCAATAATTGACGGGATGAGCTTCAATTCACAAGTTTCTTTGACCCATTGGACAGATTTTGCCCGCCGAATCTCATCACCCACTGTTCTAGCGGCTGTCAAAAGAGCATATTGGACCTCCAACTGACCTTTTAGAGTGCGTGCTTCTTTCCACATACCTGCCAAAAGGTTTAAGGCACTAATTAAAACTATTCCGGCAATTAGTAATCCGCTCAACACCTCCAAAAGAGTGAACCCGTCTTTGTTTTTCACTTCATTCAACCTCAAATAAACTCTCTATCTGGTAGTAATCTGAAGTTCCTCTTTCAATCCAGTATACATTCACCTTAACTCTCAATAATTGGGGGATATCATCCCAGTTGGAATCGATCCGCCACTGAAATTTTCCTTCATTTCCCTCTACTACTCCTCCTGGCAAGCAACGCTGTGCGTCGATATTGTCTCTCCAGCTTTGAGCCGCTAACTCCTCCATCTTCTTTTGAGCTAGATTTGCGGCCTCCATTAGGGATAAGGACTGATGCGCTTCGACTAATGCTCTTTCGTATAATCCATATAGAGCGGCAAACCCTAAAGAAAAAAGGAAGACTGCCAATAAAACATCCAACAAAATATAACCCTGAAAATATCGATAATCTCTCGTCTAACCACCTTCCCGGTATTTATGTTTTCCCTTCTTTAGCTTTTCTTGTTACTCCATTATCAACCTTCCTTCTTCCTATAGTCTGGAAACTCTCTTTTTTCGTACTCGACTGCTAATTAATCGTTATCCTTTAAAACCTTAGGTGTTTCATTCACTTATTGATCATCAATTATTGATAGTTATGACCTGCCCCAAGTTGTCAATTTGATAGCCCACCTTAGGGTCTAAGGGGTTTACTGGGATTTCAGGCAAATACGGTCCTCTCCATTCCTTTATATCATCAGGCAAATTGACTAAATCAGAAACACTGACGGGAAAGGTTCCGATATCAATTCGATATAACTGCGCGGCACCTTCGATTTCTTCGCGATTAGCCAGATCGGCCTCTAATCTTACAAAGTTAGAAGACGAATAGAAGTGAGGAACAGCTTTACCTAAAAGAACTCCCATTAAACAAAGAACAATCATAAGTTCCCAAAGGGTAAAACCCATTTGTACATTCTTCACTCTTTTTAGTGTCATCATTCTATTCATAGTTATTTGTCTCCTCAGATCGAGAATTACCTTGATTTTCCTTTAAACTTCTCTATCTATTTTAAAACTCCTTTTGACATCGACACATCTTTATTCATTATATGTTTATTAACGGTTCTTTTTCATTTTCCAACGACATCTTCAGTTTAGTTCCACATTTTAGCAAAAATAAGCAAAGAAGATCCGACTGGAATTAATATCCGAGCCGAATCTTCAAAGCCGCGAAGCAAATTATTAAGTTTTACCTGTTAAGACTCCCACTTCAAGTGGGAGTAGTAGTTCCCATACCTTGCGGCCTAATTGTTTTTCACAATAATTTTATGCCAAGCCGCCAAAATCTCATCATCCGTACAATCCTCAGAAACCACTGACTTCCCGATTCCTTGGGGAAGAACAAGAATTTTGCGGCCACCCTGATTTTTCTTGTCTGTTTGCATTCGCCGCAGCAAAGATTGAGGGTCTTGCTTTTCAATCGACGTCGGCAGGTCATAACGTTGAAGCAACTGTTTAATTCTTTCAACCTCTGTCAGAGTGAGAAATCCCTTGGCATTGGCCAGATAAGCCGCGGCAACGATACCTATGCTGACTCCCTGGCCATGAGTCACGCCGCGGTAATTCATTTCCGTTTCCAGAGCATGTCCAAAAGTATGGCCTAAATTCAATAAACGGCGAATGCCTTGTTCCCGTTCATCTTGAGATACAATCCTGACTTTAATTGAAGCGGACCGTGTTACCATCTCACGCCAAATTGCAGGATCTCGCTGCCTGATACTATCGACCTGAGTCTCATAAAAAACAAAAAGATCCTCATCATCTATTAAAGCATGTTTAATACTTTCCGCCAAGCCATTTTCGACTTCCTTCCAAGGCAAACTATTTAACGTCGAAAAATCTGTCCAGACAGCCAGCGGCGGATAAAAAGCTCCCAGAATATTTTTTCCCGCCGGATGATTGACGGCAACTTTACCGCCAATGCTGCTGTCTACCTGAGCTAATAACGTCGTAGGAACTTGAAGGAAACGAACACCTCGCATAAATGCGCTGGCAAAGAAACCGGCTAAATCTCCGATTACACCACCGCCTAAGGCAATAACTAACGTTTTACGATCTGCGCCGCAGTCCAAAGCAGCTGATGTCAGCCGGCTCAAACGTTCCAAAGACTTTTCCTCTTCCCCTTCCGGTACAGTTAACAAATCAACGCGATAATTCTCCAGCCCCTTCATAAGTCGCTCCAGATAAAGATCTGAGACCTTCTTGTGTGAGATGACAAGAATATGTTGGATTTTATCGGACAGAGAATGCAAATAATCTCCCAACTCTTCCAGCGCAGCTCCTAAATAAACCGGATATCTTTGTTTCGCTGCAACCTCAATTTTTTCTGGTAAACTCATGGATAGCCATCCTTCCCAGGTGAGCCAGGATTTCGCCCACCACTTCCTCAATAGTTCTAAAGGTTGTATCAATGGTAAAATCGGCCTTTTCGTAAAATGGCTGCCGTTCCAGAAATAATCGTTCAATTTCGTCATGAGTACTTCTGAGAAGCGGGCGGTCGTTCTTATGGCCGATTCGATTGAGAATCACGTCCAGCGAGGCGTACAAACTGACGATAACTCCATTTTCCGCCAGAACACCCCAATTTGACGAATTCAATACTGTCCCCCCACCGGTAGCTATAACTAGCTCATCCTCCTGAGACAGTCTTGCGACGACGATCTTTTCTTCAGACCGAAAGCGGGTCTCTCCATAACGCCGAAAGATTTCACTCACACTTAATTCTGTTACTTCTCCGATTTCAGCATCCGTATCGACAAAATTCCATGCCAGTGCCTGAGCTAAGCGCCGGCCAACTGTACTTTTGCCGGTTCCCATAAATCCAATGAGAACGATGTTCCTCATGGAGCTTCTTCCTCTCTCCCTGTAATTTTAAATATTCTTTAGATATTCTTGATAAGTCTGCCAAGAGGCTTCTAACTCTGGAAAACTATCTGCGGGAAATTTTTCCAAAATTGCTTCTGCTATGACCCAAGCAACAACATGTTCCAAAACCACCAAAGCGGCCGGAACTGCACAAACATCAGAGCGCTCCACACTTGCTTTGACGATTTCCTTTGTTTCAAGATGAACAGAATTCAGCGGTTTATAAAGAGTAGGAATTGGTTTCATGACAGCATGGAGGACAATCGCCTCTCCGTTGCTCATCCCTCCCTCAATTCCTCCGGCATGGTTTGACTCCCTGTAGAACCCTTGACCCGGCCGATATCCTATTGGATCATGCACCAAGGAACCCATTTTTTCTCCGGCATCAAAACCTATACCAAAAGAGACTCCTTTAATAGCTTGTACAGAAAGAACAGCTTGAGCTAATCTTCCGTCGAGTTTACGATCCCATTGTACATGAGAACCCAGCCCTGCCGGAAGATGAAGAACTTGGACTTCTAACAAGCCTCCTAAGGATTCTCCTTCCTCACGAGCTGCCTGAAGACGTTCCCCCATTAGGCGTTCGGCCACAGGGTCTCCCACCGACCACTCTGATTGCTGAACACGCTGCCAATACTCAGCATCCTCCGATAATTCAGCATGAACACCACTTACAGCGGTCACCCGCCCCCTAATTTCCACTCCTAATTGGGACAAGCCTTGCCTTACAATACTCCCGATTGCCACTCTCATTGCTGTTTCGCGAGCGCTCGCCCTTTCCAGGATGTTCCTTACTTCTGTACGATATTTTAAAGCCCCTGTCAAATCCGCATGACCTGGCCGAGGAGTCATCACTCTTCGGCTTTCTAAATCTGCCTTTTCCTCCCAGGTCATGATTTTCTCCCAGTTTTCCCAATCCCGGTTCAAAATTTCCATGGCCAGAGGAGCGCCAGTGCTCAATCCGCCCCGTACTCCAGAAATAAAATGGACTTGATCCTGTTCAATAGCCATCCTTCCCCCGCGTCCCGGACCTTGCTGCCGTTCTTTCAAAGCCCGATCGACTATTTCTTTGGAAATCTTCATACCTGAGGGAAGTCCTTCAATTATCCCTATCAGCTTTTGACCATGAGATTCCCCTGCGGTTAAAAAACGCACTCTAATCCCTTCCCTCTGCTAAACTAAAAAATTTGCTGACTTAATATAGAAAATGTTACTCAAGATAATAAATTTTAGTTGAACGAGTTCACTTTTCTCGAATTCTCATCCCTACTGGGGCAACGACAACACTTCGACGCTCTCCAAAAGAGTTAGTTAAACTAATAGTTGTTCCTGCGCTTCTGCCAGAAGCATTAAATAAAAGATTGTCCGGCTGTCCGAGAAATCGGATGCCCTTCAGCAAAGAAATGTCTTCGATTCTAGTCCCCTCTTTGAAAATCTGATAATGATGTTCACCTTGAGTGTAAAACTTAACTTGATACCAATCATTTTCAGCCAGGGCAGCCTGTCGGGCATCCCGAATCTCTTCTAATAATTGAGTTGTCACAAGGGATAGTCGATCCTGCTCCCATCGATTGGGAAGCTTGACGAGCAGTGCATAGCCTGCTCCTGCCAAGAGTGTCAATACCAATAACATTTCCAGAAGAGTAAATCCGTACTCTCTGTCCCCTGTCTGTGACATGGTTCTCTTCCTTTTGTTTTTTTATAACCTCTCCCGCTGCATCTGATCTTCCAGGCCTTTAAGCATAACCTCAATTGGCGCCTGTCCGCCCAGCCAAAATTCCCAAGCCAATGCTCCTTGATGGAGAAGCATGCCAGTTCCATCTAAGACACGACATCCCAACTTATTAGCTTCTTGCAGAAAAGAGGTTCTCTGAACGGTTACGATGATATCGACGGCCAAGGCCTTTGGACAAAGGCCTTCCAGTGAAAAGGGAAATGGTTCGCCACGTAAACCCAAGGAGGTTGTCTGAACTAATAGGTCAACGTCCTCCAGCCAATCTCCCGGCTTAAATTCGCCAAAACTTCCCTTACCGCCTTTAGAATCTAGAATTCTAACTAGCTCTGCCGCTTTTTCAGGTGTTCGATTAAGAATATGTACGTGCATACCTTTGGCTGCGAGAGCTAAAGCGATCCCTTTCGAAGCTCCTCCGGCACCTAGAACAACTGCCCTTTTGTCCGTAAATTCCCCAAGCTCACTCTCGATGGAACAGATAAATCCGTCCCCATCCGTATTATGACCTATCTTTTCCCCATCGAGAATCTTTACGGTATTCACGGCACCGGCTCGCTTGGCCTGGGGCGTAAGGATATCGAGATGCGGAATAATAGTCTCCTTATGAGGAAGTGTAACATTCCAGCCGCTAAAACCTAGGGCACACAACCCTTTGACAGCTTCGTCCAAACGATCAGGGGGCACTTGAAAACGATGGTATTGCGCATCAATACCCAGATATTTATAGCCCGCATTATGCATTGCCGGCGAATAAGAATGCCCAATGGGGTTCCCAATCACAGCAAAATGTTTTTCCATAGCATCCATCCCTTATCAAAGTTTTAATAATTATTGACAATGAGTCATCACAATAGTGAAAAAGGAATGGCTGACCCATTCCCTTGTTGTTATAATTCTTAATGTATTTTAGGACTATACGGTTTCGCAGGGGCAAAATGTTTCATCAGCCAAACAAGGACCTTTTCCATCCGCCGCATAATCCGCGTTCCAATAAATTCACGATCATTAATAGGGGTCACAAGAATCGTATAGAGGCCGAGCCGATTTCCGCCTAAAATATCTGTGAATAACTGATCGCCTATAACAGCTGTGTCATTCTGCCCTGTACCTAACAATTCTAATCCCGCACGGAAAGCCCTTCTGCGCGGCTTTGTCGCTCCAAAAACAAAAGGAATTCCTAACCGTTCCGCAACAACTGCCACGCGTTGTCTCTTCTTATTATTTGACACGACGCAGGCAGAAATGCCAGCCGCCTTGACTTTGATAAACCACTCTCTAACCTTTGGACCCACTTCGACATCATTCCAAGGTGTCATAGTATTGTCTAAATCGATAATGAGCCCCTTAATTCCATCTCGAACAAGTTGCTCAACAACAATGAGATCTATGGAAGGAGCTTGAAGTGTTGGTCGAAAATAGTCAAACATTGAACCCTCCAAGTATAGAACTTTTCATAATTATACCTTAGGTAATACGCTTCAAGCAAGTCAAGAGGGTATTAATTTGAAGTTGTATTCGTGTAGAACTTTTCGCAAACCCGTTCTAATCCACACAGATCGTGCCAATTATGAATAAGAACATACCAGTTAGGTACAATACTTTTGTAGAAAATGGTTTCCCCTTTGCACTTTTTGGCAACAAACGAATGAGAAAATGAGCTATTCCTGAGTGAATCAGAGTACTAGACTTCTTTAGATTATAATCTTGGTTTTATTCAGATTAATTTCAGGGAGACCCTTTATAGTTATTACAAAGGCACATAACATTGACTGAATAAAATCTTTTAAGGAAGTGAGTTCATTGAATTGTAAACCATCATTAAAAATAGCTCTTGATTTTACTATGATCATTATTTACTTACTTTTATTAAATCCTTTTGATACCGGACTGGTTTTCCACGAATTTGCAGGGGTCTTGGCCATCACTCTCTTTATCCTTCACCTCTTTGTAAACTTGACGTGGATTAAAAACATCTTTAAATTCCAATTCAGAGGAGTATCAGCAAAGAAACGACTATGTATATTCTTAATTAATATTGGATTATTCCTTTGTGTCAGCATTATAGTCATAACCGGTATTCTTATTTCTCGAGTAATTTTTCCAGTTGAATTAAGTGGAAATTCTGATTTTCTAGTATCAGTTCATAAATCAGTTTCATATTTTTGTCTAGGATTAATATCCATACATATTGTATTGCATCGAAAGTATTTATCTGCCTCCTTAGGCAGTATGCTTGCATATGGCAAAAGAAAACTAGTACTAGCTCTAGGAATAGGATTAATTCTAGGTATTATATTTGACCGTAATCTACTAGGATCTAATAAATCGTTAAGTAATCCCACGAGCCCTCCAACAGTATCAATGCGAAATTCCCTTAATCCCCCCAGCGAAGGCAACCTAACTCAGGGAGATCGACCAAATTCAAACCAGGCCTATGACAACACTCCAGGAGTTAATCACCCTAGTTTGTCCGATTATCTTGGAAACCTGTTTTGTACAGGTTGTAATAAGCATTGCCCTCTTTTAAGCCCGGGATGTAATAGAGGGGAAACCCAAATGCAAGCAGCTATGACAGAATATCAAAACTTATATGGTCAAACTTCAAGTGACACCACAATAGATCAGGGACAAGAATACAATTACAATAACAGTAATAATAGCAATAACGATAGCTATTCAATACCAAATTCGCAGGAAGAAAATCACAGAAACAGTGATCAATTTAATGATAGGACATTTCAGAACCATCGTCATAGAGGCTTTCATGGAACAGGTTTCCGAGCATAAGCAGATCCATTGTAGCTCGTACGAAGGCAGCGTCGTTAAACAAGGAGCCGCTGCAAAACGACAATCGAAAGAAATATGCATACAGAAAATTAGCCTGAGAGGACGCGTTTTGACACATCATTACGCCTTTTGGGCTTTTTTTATTAATACTTAAAAACACTTAAGCAAATACCATTGCAGATTGTGCAATAGTAACAACCTTTGCAAATTTTATCATACTAGTTATGGATTAACGTATTTTGGCTAAAGGTTTTAAATTATGTTGTAATTTGTTAAAATTTGTCTTATAATATAAGAAATGTTCTGATTTTCTCGAAATCAACATATTGTATATTTAGGGCAAATTGTTCGAAAGAGCGAGACGCAAAGCTAAAGGGTCTAACTTCCATCGGGAATATGACAGCCTAGCTGCAAACTAAGAAGTGTAAGCAGCCTTTTGTTGCTTACATTTTTAATTTCAGAAGCCGTTATTTTGGCTTATTGGGTCATATAAATACCATAATTCCAATACATATGTTAGGAAAACTATGGAAAGAGAGATGGATTTGCTTGAGTCAAGGTTCTTTACTAATCGTTGATGACAATCTTGGAATTCGAAGTCTTCTGAATGCTCTTTTTTCTTCGAAAGGGTACACCGTATTGACTGCTACTTCAGGAATTGAAGCATTGTCATTAGCGAAAGAGCAATTGCCCGACCTAATAATATCCGACATCAAGATGCCTGGTCTGAATGGCTTAGAGCTTCGCGAACAATTACATCGTTACAATCCGAACATTCGTGTCATTTTAATGTCAGCTTATACGGATCAACAAGAGATCAATGAAATACTTCATAATGGCGGTATCGATTATGTCATGACTAAGCCTTTTGATTTGGAGGAGCTCAGCATTGCAGTTGATAACTTATTATTGAACGGACATCGTCAGTAAGGTTGGCCATAGCTAAAGCCCTCATCTGTGAGGGCTTTAGCTATGCGCACACTGCAGTTATAAATTTATTTCGCACAAAGTTTTTTGCTGTCTCTATTGAAATCAATAATTACTTTTGTATTTTTCTCAACAGGATCTGGAAGCATCGCGTACCCAAGAGTCATTTCCATTAAACTCTTGCACGTTTTCCTTTGCGTCACGGTACAGCCTATATCTACTAATTCCTTTGCGCTTAGCTTTATACCCAGAGCCGCAGCATCACAATAATAATACGAACCGTTGACATTCATCCCTTCATTACTATATGGACACATTTTAAATTCCCCCTTTAAAATATAACTTAATAAGCGTTTAGGTTGCTTATAAGTACCAAAAGAAACACTTTGTCACATAATTCACAATTATAATTATTATTTGTGATTGTGAATACTATCACTAAAGGTACTATACCATATATTTGTCCTGAAGTCACTATTATTTAGCCCAACCAGCAAGAAGTTTCAACCAGGCTCTATTTCACCCCTTAGACTCCCGTTTGCCAGCACGTAGGTAAAAATAATTACAGTCAACATTAAGAGCCCCCTAGACAACAATCTAATGTCCAGGGGGCTCTTATTATTATCTCGCCTATAACCTACTTCTTAACATCTAGAGACTTTATTCCGACTTACTACTTCCTTCGACAATATCCACCTTTTCTCCCTCATTTAAAAAGCTCTGTCCTTCTGTAACTACCTCCATACCCTTTGTGATATTTCCTTTGACTTCCGTATTTTTATTGTCAGAAATACCAACCGTGACAGCTATTTTCTTAACTTTTCCATTAACAACTGCATAAAGATAATTTACATTATTCTCTATGCTGAGGGCTTCATTGGGAACGAGCAATATATTACTTTCAGTTTCAGCCGGCAGCGATATTTTAATAAACATACCTGCAGTTAAACCACTCTGTGAATTGTCAATTTTTACTTTCACTAAATACGAATTGTCCTTCGCATCCGAGTTAGGGCTGATCGTAGTAATGACTCCCGAGACCTTTTTGTCCTTCATGGCATTTATGCTCACAGGTACAGTTTGGTCTACCTTTATTTTACCGATAACAATATCCGGAACACTAATTTCAGCCACCATACTACTGGAATCAATAACCGTAACCGAACCTGATTGGCTGCTGACCATTCCTCCGACTTTAACGTCTTTAGCAGAAACTACTCCCGAGATAGGGGATACTACGGTTAGATTATCAAGCTGGATCTGAGCAGCATTGACACTTGCTTTCGCTTGTTCTACTTGTGCTTCTGCTGCTGACACTGCTAAATCATCTTGAGCAGCCTTTAACTCTATAGCAGCATTATCATATTTTGTTTTGGCGCTGTCTAAATCCTGTTTAGAAACAGCTCCCCCATCGTATAAAGCTTTTGCATTATTATAATCAGTTTGAGCATCATTATAACTGATCTGAGATTTCTCTAAGGTTTGTTGTGAGGTCAAGCGTGTTTTTGCCAAGTTTTCCTCTGCCACGGCTAAGGCCTGTTGTTGTATTTGCAGCTGAGCTTGAAGATCCGACGCATCAATCGTAAAGAGAACCTGTCCGCTGGTTACCTTAGAACCAATATCAACATTTAAACTTGAAACTCTTCCACCGGTCTTGGGAAAAACCTGTACTTCCTGAACAGGATCAAATTTACTGGCGTAATCAACCATAGTCGACAAAGAACCAACGGCGACCTTTTGAGTTTTTACGTTTTTTACAGTAACCGCTGGAGTTTCAACTTTTTTATGCTTTAGAGCATAATTCCCCCCCAAGGCAGCGGCTACTACCAATAGACCGATAATTATAGTACGTTTCTTAATCTGCCTGATCCTACTAAGATTAAATTTCAATTTGTGGAACCTCCCCGGTATTTATTGTTTTTCTTTTCTTTGAAATACGATGCTTTAAATCATCCATTAAAGTATAAACTACCGGCAAAATAATGGGTGAAAGGAGCGTAGACATGATCATGCCTCCGATGATTACAATAGCCATACTTTGTTTCATCTCGCTTCCTTCACCAATGGAAAGAGCAACAGGCAGCATGGAAACAATCATGGTTGCACTGGTCATAATAATTGGTCTTAGTCTTGTTGTACCCGATTCAATCAGGGCTTCTTTTAAGCTCATACCTTTGTGCATTAAGGTATTCGTATAGTCTATTAACAATGTTCCGTTTTTGGATGACAGCCCCTCCAGCATAATCAAACCGATAAAAGACATCATATTTAACGTTTGCCCGGTTAAGGCCAGCAAAGGAAGCGCTCCAATAATAGCACAGGGAAGAGAAACCATTCTGATCGCTGGGGTCAAAAACGATTCATAGAGAACTACTAAGATCATATATACCAGCGCCAAGGAAGCACCTAAGGCTAGGCCAAGAGAGCTGAAGGAATCGGCCATATTCTTCTGACTTGCACCATAACTTATGCTATATCCTGAAGGCAAGGTTACAGAACTAAGTTTCGTTTGAATATCCCTGGTGACCTCACCAAGAACTCTTCCTTGAAGGTTAGCATCAACAGTAACAACGTCTTGCTTATCCTCTCTGGACAGAGATGGTTCACTCTCTCCTCTCACAACTGCTGCAACTTGGCTTAAAGGAATTTGTACTCCCGCCTGATTGGTAATCTTTATGGATTTGATGTCATCGACATTTTTTATTTGTCCATCCATAAATTTAAGTGTTATATCATTTTCCGAGTCATTGGATCTGTAGACTCCCACTTTTGTACCCTGCAAGGCCATCCTGATCGTACTGCCTACATCCGAAGTGGAGATTCCCGCCTGTGCGGCAGCTATACTGTCCATCGTCACTCTTAATTCACTGCTTTTGACATCGGCACTATTACCAACATCTATAACACCGGGAACCGATTTGACGATAGTTTCAACTTGCTTGGACAGAGTCGCAAGGGTAGCCTGATCATCTCCTTTAATACTGATTGAAATAGGCTTCGATGCTCCGCCTCCGCTTTGAGACTCTTCAACATCAAAATCCACTCCGGTCATGCTTTTCCCAAAGCTGCGAACCTCACCGGCAACTTGGCTTTGAGTTTTTTGACGAGAGTTTTTAGGGACTAAATTAACATATATCTGGGCGACTGATTTGTCCGTGTTCGATTGCCCACTTTGACCGATCATTGAAAAATAACTTTTTACCTCTTTGGTATTGTGTAAATAGTTTTCCAGCTGAGTGACCTTGCTGCTGGTCTGCTCCAAAGTCGAACCTGGAGCGAGCTCCATATTGACGGTAAAACTGCTTTGATCGGTAGTCGGTACAAATTCCGTTTTCAATATTCCCATAGGAACAAGAGCAATACTTAGGATTACCCCAGCAATTCCTACAATCAGTACTCTTTTTCTGTGTTCAAGCGCCCAAACGAGTGTTTCCCGATATTTTTGAGTGACTTTACCAAAAAGGCTGTCCTTTTTATATTCGGGAGTCACTTGCTTTTTCTCTGTTTTTAATAACCTTGACGAAAGCATTGGGGTAATCGTAAAGGATACCAAAAGAGAAAATAACGTAGCTACAACTATTGTCAAGCCAAATTCTTTGAAATACTGACCAATCATCCCTGACATCATAGATATAGGAGCAAAAATAACAATATCACAGAGACTGATAGCTATGGCAGCCATTCCAACTTCCATTCGGCCATCAATTGCTGCTCGAACCAGCCCTTTACCCATCGTCAGATGTCTTTGAATACTTTCGATTACAACGATAGAATCATCAACCAGGGTACCGACAACTAGAGATAACCCCATTAAAGACATCATATTCAATGTAAAATTAAGCTTATACATCATGAAAAAGGTAGCAATCAGGGATGTCGGTATGGCAACCAGAACTACCAGGGACGATCTGAAACTGCGGAAAAACGCAAACAACACCAAAGCCGTAACGATAATCCCTTCAATAAGGTTGTGTTTTACCTCCGTTAATGAGTCTGTAATAAATGTAGTCGTGTCAAAGGCGGTATCCATCTGTATACCTGCGGGAATGGTCTTTTTAATGGTCTCTAATTCATTTTTTACACTATTAGCTACTTCAACGACATTGGCATCACTTTGTTTGCCTACAATTATTGTCATTGTTTTCTGTCCGTTGAACCGTGCCAATGACGTCGCTTCCGGTTCTTCAAGACTAATTTGGGCAATATTGCCCAGACGTACGGTTCCTCCATTTGCCGTAGGAACCATCAAATTTTGGGCATCCTCGATATTCTGAAATTGCCCAATAACTCTGACTGATTGATCAACATTATCCTGTTTTAGCTCTCCGCCAGGAATGTTTATATTTACGGAATTTAATTTGTTGATTAACGTGTTAACGGTTATGCCATAATATTCCACAGCGGATTTATCGAGTTTAATCATTAACTCTTTCTTTTCTCCGCCGCTGATCGTAACATTACCTACTCCCGGGATTTTCTCTATTTTCTGCTTGATGATATCTGATTCATTATAAAGCTCGTCACTACCAACCTTATCTCCTTTGACAGAAAGCAGCAAGATTGGAATTGCGTTGGTGTCCATCTTAAATAAAACAGGTTTATCGGCATTTGCCGGGAGTGTATTGGAAATACCATCAATAGCTTTTTGGACATCCAAATAAGCAGTATTCATGTCCGCAGACATTTTAAAAGTAACTGTGACAGTTCCATATCCCTCTTTAGCCGTGGAATTTATTGTGTCTACCCCGCTTATGCCTGAGACAGCATCTTCAATCGGCTTGATAATATCTTTCCTGATGTCCTCAGCATTTGCACCGCTGTACGTTGTTGTGACAGATATAACCGGAATATTCATCGAAGGCAGTAAATTGGCGCCCATATTGGTATAACCAATTATTCCTAACGCCACTAATAATACGACGACCATCCACATCGCCGCTGGTTTTTTAACCGATATCTCTGTTAAATTCATTTTTTTCTTCCTTATTCATTTCAAATTTAGTAACTGACAAGTTTACGCTCTCTTCCAAAATAGGCAAACTAAATAATCTGACTACTAGGTTAAGTACTCAACAAATTGCCTCGCCCTACTTATTTGTCATAAAGAATGTGCTAAATTTCATTTATTCCCTGAAAATGCCCCTATTTAATAACTTATAAAAACTACTCAAAACGTTTATCCAGGTTATTAAAAAACAGAATCATCAGCTGATGAATCAAGTATCGTGTTGCCACTTCCTCCTCAGCTTTTCGTAATATTAAAAATAAACCTTCGATAAACGTTGAAGCAATAATATAAAAAATAAAAGGATCTTTAACTTCAATTCCTTTTTTTTGCAATTCAGGCCATAAACTTTCTCTTAGACTTTTTTCTGCGAACTTAGTTATTTCTTCCTTGAAACTCGCATACTTTGTTCCTTTGCTTTTATCCACCATAATTAATAACTGGATTTTATACTCTTTCATAACTTCCATAATGGAATCAACAATTTCTTCAAACGAATATATCTCTTGCTTATGTACTTCCATTCCTAAAAAGCATTGATATACCGGCTCTACTATTTCATTGAACAGATCTTCCTTGTTTTTAAAGTATCTGTAGACATTGCCTATAGCTACCCCGGCATTATTAGCTATAGTTCTCATTGACGCATGTAAAAACCCCCTATCTTGAAATTCTTTCATTGCCTCCATGATTATTCTGTTTCGAACTTCATCTTTAAGATGTTGCATAAATGAACCTCTTTTCACTATTCCGCTAAAGTATAACACAAAATTCACAAATAGTAAAAGCTAATATTACTATGATTTGTCAATTCTATTTCGTAATAATGTTTAATCTAACGTCTTTGGAAAAGCAAGGTCATTTTAAACAGCCATTAATCACTGGTAGTGTTTTGGCAAGGATTAAAGAATGTGTCCAATGGCTGAATCTAAAAAAGGATGCCCCTGCACCAAGGTGAATGGCACTTGCGCCATCAAAGATAATGATCTTCGATCAAATGGACACTGCAGCAAAGTGCTATTATTATATTTAATGGTCACTTTTCTTTATTTAGGCAATCATATGCCTAATATCTCTAAGTCAAAATACGGGTATTCCTATCTATTACCAAATATTAAAACATATGTAATAACATTCTACAATTTTCTATGTTTTTAGACCTTGATCTCCTTGATTTTCGAGTTGTTTAAATTTATACTTATATTATTCACTGGTATTAACAAGTTGACCGAATTAATTTCAAGGTTAATGCTATTAAAATATGTTATTGAGAAGAGCATAATAATGCTCTATACAAATATTTCATTGATTTACAAAGGTACCCATTTCAGAATGGCCCCTAAACAATCTTATTTTAAATTTAAACAATGCAGCTATTTGAACTTTAAGGAGTGACAATAATGAGTACGAATGCATCATTACATCATAGAAAAGGCTATTATTGGTTCGTAGTAGGTACAGTGTGTATTGGTGCATTTATGGCTGCCTTGGACGCAAGTATCATCAATGTTGCTATGCCTACTTTAAGTAAAAGTTTTGCGGTAAGTATGAACAGCGTTGAATGGGTTTCAATTGCTTATCTTTTAGCGTTAACATCTCTGCTTACCTTATTAGGCAGTTTATCAGATAGGATAGGAAGAAAAAAGTTCTACACCGTTGGTTTTGTAATTTTTGGTTTCGGCTCAGGATTATGCGGAGTCGTTTCAACCATGCCCTTGCTAATAGGATCCAGAGTGTTGCAAGCTCTGGGCGCAGCCATGTTACAGGCGAACTCAATTGCAATTATCACTTCAGTTGTTCCCTCAACAAGCCGAGGTAAAGCTATTGGCATCCAAGGGGCAGCTCAAGCTATTGGTCTATCTATAGGGCCTACAGTTGGCGGCTTAATAATTGGAAGTTTTGGTTGGCGTTTAATCTTTTATATTAATATTCCTATTGCGATAATCGGTACAATCACAGCAAGTTTTATCTTACCAAAGGATCAGCCTAATCTTCATTCCTCCCGGTTCGACTATTTAGGCGCCCTGCTTTTCACACCATTTTTGATCTTATTGGTTCTGATTTTTAAAAACGGTTATAAAGTCGGTTGGTTATCCCCCGAAATTTTAGTGGAGTCTCTTGTAAGTATTATATTTTTTTCTCTTTTTATCCTTAGGGAGAAAAAATGCAAAAATCCTATGATTGATTTTCACTTATTTAAAAACAGAACGTTTACAAGCGGAAATATTACTGGATTACTTTCTTATTCGCTAATGTTTGGTGTACTATTTTTGATGCCGTTTTATCTGGAATGGATATTACAACTGTCTCCATTCCTGGTCGGTCTTATAATGACGGTAGTCTCTCTGGCGATGTTTATTATGTCACCCTTTTCCGGAGCACTTGCTGACCATATGGGAACTAAACTATTGACGAGCAGCGGTATGATTATTTCTTCGTTGGGCGCAATTGTATTAATCCTATTATCAAATAATACTGCTGCTTATGTCTATCTCTTGGGATTGGTTTTAGTAGGCGCAGGAATTGGAATATTCACGCCTCCTAATAATAGTTCGGTAATGGGGAGCATTCCGCCTGAGCACGCAGGCGTTGCCGGAGGAATATTGAATATGTCCAGATCCTTAGGTATGAGTATGGGAGTAGCCATCGCAGGGACTCTCTATGACGGTGCTTTCAGTGATTACTCTCTTGTACACCATACTCTTGCTAAAGCCCAGATACTTTCATTTCATGTAGGCTTCGCAGGAATAACTATCCTGGGGATTATTGCTTCTTTAATCTGTGTATTTGCTGCTAAACACTCCGACAACACAAGTGTTGAGTTAAATAAATATATATCTCTTCATTAACTGCTTTAGTTAAGCGGTGGAACAAATAGCATCCCCAAAAGGTCCCCCCGATTTCCAGTAACGGAAAATCGGGGGGACCTTTCTTACAGTTCTACACAGCAGACATGATCAGGCAAGGCTAGTATGCGTCTTCAAGTTCATCGAATTCCAACTTGTCCAAAGGTCAGCAAGCCAGTTTGCATGTAATTCCATGTCTGGCACAGAAAGTTAAACCCTTACTAATCGATGAACCTATTACTGGGATTGAACTTTTGTCTCGTGAACGCATAATTCTGTCCCTTCTCTATAAACACTTATGAAAGATTAGCATCAACCTCTCCTGGTAATCGGAAACCTTCATCGTCTTAACTGTGACTGCAATGACTGCAGGAGCCTTTTTGGCCACATCCACCGCAGGTTCCTTTTCTTATAACGCAGCGGACGGCCAGAGCAAAAAGAGCAACTAGGAAAAAACTGATAAGTATTGTAGGCAAATTCATAAAAAAAACCTTCTTAAGCAAATGGGGATTGTATTGGAAAATAAATCTATGCCTCAGCACCTACTGCCCGGCTCAGAACTGCTTTTTGTTTAGGTAACGGACGGAACAACATATACAGCGTAAAGAAAAGTATATGGAACCTTCACCTTTATAATTGCGGCGGTTTCCACAACTTCGCAGCCTAAAGCCGCTCCAAGTTTCTGAGAATCGATTTTGTCACCGGACTTTCTGACGATATCCATTATATTTAACGAAATCACAACCGGAATGCAATTTAGAAACAAGGCTATAAAGAACGTTGCTTAGAAGTATTCTATATAAGTCAAACCAGCAAAATCTAATGACGGGGTGTCCAAAGCATTATTGATAACCCACTAAACAAATTACTGTACCTATCCAATCCCACCGATCAAGTACTTTTTTATCAATGATCCACCCCCATAAAACAGCTAAAAATATGAATACCCCTCCATAAGCAGCATAAACTCTCCCGAAGTTCGGAAACCTTTGTAAAGTAGGGATGATACCGTATATAACAAGTATGATTCTACCAAGAAAACAAACCAGCAAGAACAAATAGTATGATTGCATTCATACAAACTAATTCCTTTCTAAATTTAAGTATTATGTCAATTCTACTCGACTTTGTCTTAACAAACGCAAACCGCTAATTATTACGGTAATTGTATGGCCTTGATGTGCCTTATAACGTAAAAAGAGACCTTGGTATTTATCCGAAGTCTCCCTTAACTGGAACTGTCGTTATGCTGACTATGAAATTAGTTACTTTTACGCATCTTCTGGAGCATTTCTCGAAACTCCTGGATACTTTTTGGAAATATTTTTCCATCGGCAAGAAGATGCTCCTCCACCAGCGATTCATACACACCTAACATCATCGGCTGCTTTAAATTTGCCTTCTTTAAAACTGCTTCTTCTTGGAATATTTCCAGTGGTGTTCCGTCCGCAATGATCTTTCCCTGACAAAAAACAAGAACTCTTTGTGCCCATCGGTAAGCAAAATCCACATCATGTGTAGAAATCAAAATTGTTTTCCCTTCCATACTCAATTTGGATAAAATCTCTTCCAACATCTTGGCATTTAACGGGTCTAACGCAGCCGTTGGTTCATCAAAAATAATGATTTCTGACTTCATGGCAATAATGTCAGCAATAGTGACCTTTTTCTTTTCCCCACCACTTAAATAGTGAGGCGGACGATCTTTAAAATCTAGGATATTCATATAAGTCAGGGCTTCATCGACCCTTCTTATGACTTCCTCTTTAGGAAGTTTTAAATTCATTGGTCCGAACCCTACTTCCGCCCTGACCGTTGAAGCAATAATCTGATTATCTGCATCCTGAAAAACAATTCCAATAGTTTTCCTCAGTTCTTTTAGATTCATTTTATTAATAATAGTGCCCTTATAACGAATTTCTCCATTTTTCGGCGTTAGAACACCATTGACATTCAGGAAAAATGTAGATTTTCCGGCTCCATTTGAACCGATAACTGCAATTTTCTCACCTTCATTAATATCAATACTGACCCCGTCTAATGCTGCTTGTCCGTTTCCATAGATATAATATAAATCGCGGATACTTAAAATTGGTTCTTTCATAGACTCTCCTCATATGATTAAATAGTGTCAAGAAACTCCAGATCTTCCTCAAAAGGAAGTGTTTGCTGCGCACCAGTTTTCATCTAATCGTGAGACCCCCACTTCAAGTGGGAGTGACCCCCGTTCGCTTCGGTGGTGTTAGAGTCCATCCTTCAGCGCGATAGCATTTGTTATGGGCTTGGCGCTTTCGGCGAAAGTGTCCGCAGAACACTTTCGTCACCGAAGCTCCGATGTTCAGTTTTAGCTGAACGAGTTCACTCTTTGATGGTACCTTTAGCGGCGAAGAAATCTATTTAGTAAATCCCCAGATCAAAAACAAAATGGCAATAAATACTGCTGCCGATATTAACTGGATAATGTCTATCTTTTTGTCTTCCTCCAAAAATATCATTTCACCATCATAACATCGAGCTGCCATCGCATCATAATATCCATTTGCCTTTTTCAAAGAAATAACAAGCATATTACTGGCAATCCCTCCGAAGGTATGCAATGATGTCTTGAAATCGCAAAACCCCAGTCGTGAGTTTGCAGAATTCTTCATTTTGGAGTGAACATCTAAAATAATAAAAATATAACGATAAATCATGTTCATCAGTTCAATTATAAGTTTCGGAATATGTGCTTTCCTCATAACAGAGATAATTTCTGAAGATGGTGTTGATAATGTCATCATCTGTAATGCACTAACTGCAGCAAACACTTTTAGGATCATGAAAATTGCCTCTTTGAGCTTCTCCAGGGAGGTAAAAACATAGAAAAGGCCAAGATGTAAATTATATTGTCCTATTGGCTTCCAGGCAAAATCAACGGCAATTGTCAGAGTTGCCAGGAGAATAAAGGAAATTGGAATCGCCAATACCGAAAGATATTCGTGTAATGAAAGACCTCCCTTCATCACGATCAAATATGCCATTCCAAGGATAACTGCAGCAGATACATAGGGATTATTCAGTCCAATGCACAGACTCATTAATAATACTGCAAATAAAACCTTAAACGTGGCATTCCATTTTCTGATTTTCGAAGCATAGGAATAAAAATCAATTTCGAATTCCCCCCCATGTTTCAGAAAAACAACCCCCTAACCTAATTTTTTGCCTGTTTCTTTTTCCCATTTACTTCTTTCAACAAATCTGCCGAGGAAGAAGAACACAACTCCCACGCCGATACCGGTCTGTACACAGAACAATAGACTTTCTACTTCGCCCGGTAATTCTCCACCAATTAATCGATTCATAACCGGTTCAACCCACGGCTTGTAGTCGGTTCCTGTAATTTCTGCAACTATTTTGCTTCCGGCGTCATCAGAACCACCAAACTCTGCTCCTTTTAACATAAACAGAGGAACAACTGCGATCAGTAGTGCAATTAATGATAAAATGATAACTGTTTTTTTCGATTTCGACATTATTCAACACCTCCGTCCATATATCCGATACCTATCAATTCTGATTTTGCATACGTCTCAAGACCAATCACAATAACAACTGTCAAAATACCCTCAATAATTGCCAACGGCACCTGGGTCGGTGCAAATACACCGAGAAACTTAAGAGCAGAGGCAACAACACCGCCGTTCGATGACGGATAGGCAAGTGCCAGCTCAAAACTGGTAATACAATACGTAAATAAATCTCCAATTGAAGCTGCTAGAAAAATCCTAGCATTATTATTGACCTTTAGTTTTTTACACGACATATAAATAACATAGGATATAATCGGGCCAGCAATTGCCATGGAGAAAGTGTTTGCACCCAGCGTGGTAAGTCCGCCATGCGCCAGTAGAATTGCTTGAAAAATAAGTACAATAATACCCAAAATGCTTACTGCAAATGGTCCAAATAAAATTGCAGCAAGTCCTGTACCTGTCATATGTGAACAGCTTCCTGTAACTGATGGAATCTTTAAAGAAGATAAGACGAAAACGAAGGCACCAGCCATTGCTAGCAAGGTCATGGATTTACGATTCTGTGCAGCTTGTTTCTTGATGGCAAAATAACCTGCTGCCAGAAATGGCAGACAGATGAGTCCCCATGCGATACAGTATTTGGGTGGAAGGTATCCTTCCATAATATGCATTGCATAAGCAGCCGGAGTTATTCCGAATAACCCTGCAAAGACCGCAAATAGGCTAACTATTTTCTTTTCCCTTATATTCATAATTGAATCCTCCCCTAACTTTTAAAAAGACCTCTTCCTTATTCTTAATAGACTCCTGCTTGTTCGAATTACCCTCCAACTAAAAAAACCCTTCTACCAACAGAAGGGTTTCTAGCTCAACCGGTATCAGGTAAAATTACCAAAAACACAGGTATACACCTCCCTAACATCCCGTAGGTAGTTCAACTTCGGAATAAGCAGGTCTCCTGGCTTAAGATCATCATCAACTCACGTCTTCCCGGATCGATATCCAGTGACATTTGTGAATTGGCTCCCTTTTACAGTGGCGGGCACCGCGTCAGCTTTAACTGACTTCCCTTTTCAATTCCTTCCCCTCAGGAAAGAATCACTCATTCCAATATTTAACTATAATTATTATAACAAGAAGAAAAGAGTTTGTATAGTGTTTATGTAATTCTAATGGACCTGATTACTTTGTTATCACCATTGTATCTGAGACTCGTTATTATGCAAAAGAAGAAACCCCCGTATCGCTACAGGAGCCCAACAAGGAGGTTAAAGTGAACGCCAATCCACTTTAACTAATAAAAGGTTATCATTACATATATCCCCTGTCGATAGAATGTTGATATGTTATTAATGGCTTTTATTAATAACAGAAACTTTTCCTTTAAATTAAGGAAAACTCCAACTATAAATCAGACTAAGTAGTAGGGGATAATTTATGTACAGTATATATTATTCCTCCTGTTTGTCTGAAGATCTAATCAACTCAAGCATAAAAACATACTTTGTTTCCATATAACTGTATTGCCACCGGAAATAGCAAAAACATACATATTGAATCTTCAAAATTACACGAATGTCGGATGTCCGGAAAACGCCGGAGTCTTTCCCAGTATGGGAGTTGGAAGAAGTACCAAAAAGTGACCAGAAGCGAAAAACTCAAAAATGGATTAACCTGTGCCTAAAGATATCCGCTCATAGAGCATATCGGGTCGCCCTGCCTTATCATCGCTACGGCAGATAGAGACCGTTTCGCTCTCGGCCGAGACAACACTCATTTTACACTCACGTATGCCCAGCTTTATGCTCCGACATTGGGGTTCGGCACTTCTTGCTGGTCCGGCTTGTTCGAGTACCGCGCCACAAGTGAGTACAAGCCACTGTTAGACTATTAAAGTTCTCCAATAACAAAATCGTCACAGGCACCCTGCTTACCGGATATCCGTCTAGTCTTTTAAGAGACTTGTAGGCCAAGAATTTTATACTAATATTATTTGCTTCCTCTATGTTTCATCAAGTAGGCTGGCCACCCATTCGGAAACATCATCTGCCAAATGAGAACGTAGAGAAACATTCAAATCCAATTTATCAAAAGTTTTAACTCGACATATATCTTTAAAAACATTCTCTAGCTTTGGTGGACAAACTACCATCCATGTTTACTTCCTGCTTTTTAATTGCATCTTTCCTGCAATACCTGCTTCTTCACCATTATGTATTTCTTGACCTTCTCCAACAAGGCCATCACAGACCAGTCTGAAATCTTCTCGGCTATTTCAATTATTAAGTCTGGCTCAGATTTATTAACCTTGTGCTTTTCAAAAACCTGGCTTTTGCCCCATAAGCGTTGAGCCTCATCAAAAATAAAAAACACCGACCCAAAAAGATCAGTTGTTTGTTAAAATCTATTATGCTTATTTCAACTTTCGTTATGGTGCTGATGACCGGAATCGAACCGGTACGGGCTATTAACCCGCGGGATTTTGAGTCCCGTGCGTCTGCCTGCCAGTTCCGCCACATTGGCAAAAATATTGGAGGCGGCACCCAGATTTGAACTGGGGATAAAGGTTTTGCAGACCTCTGCCTTACCACTTGGCTATGCCGCCAAAGAATAACTTATGGAGCGGGTGATGAGAATCGAACTCACGTAGCTAGCTTGGAAGGCTAGTGCTCTGCCATTGAGCAACCGAGGAACATATTATGGCGGAGAAGGAGGTATTTGAACCCTGGCAGCAGTTACCCACTCTAACGGTTTTCCAAACCGTCCTCTTCAGCCACTTGAGTACTTCTCTGAGCTACAACGGCATATTTGTTTTTGGTGCGCTCGGAGAGATTCGAACTCCCGGCCTTCTGATTCGTAGTCAGACGCTCTATCCAGCTGGGCTACGAGCGCAATTTTTTTGGTGAGCCATCCGCGACTCGAACGCGGGACACCCTGATTAAAAGTCAGGTGCTCTACCGACTGAGCTAATGGCTCATTTTGGCGACCCCGATCGGACTTGAACCGACGATCTCCTGCGTGACAGGCAGGCATGTTAACCACTACACCACGGGGCCTTAATTGGTGGGCGATGACATGGCTGGGGTGGCTGGATTCGAACCAACGAATGCCAGAGTCAAAGTCTGGTGCCTTACCGCTTGGCGACACCCCAATTTTTTGGTTGCGGGGGCCGGATTTGAACCGACGACCTTCGGGTTATGAGCCCGACGAGCTACCACTGCTCCACCCCGCGATGGTTAAATGGTGGGCAGGGATGGATTCGAACCATCGTACCTCGCGGAACAGATTTACAGTCTGTCGCCTTTAACCACTCGGCCACCTACCCAATTTAGGACACAAAAGGAGCTACCCTTTCGAGTAGTCCCCTTGTCTTACCTGGCGATGACCTACTTTCCCAGGGGCTATGCCCCAAGTATTATCGGCCCTGGAGGTCTTAACTTCCGTGTTCGGTATGGGAACGGGTGGAACCCCTCCGGCATGATCACCAGATCTCTGAGA
>NZ_JBNFTW010000012.1:0-143320 GCF_049943955.1 Desulfosporosinus sp. SYSU MS00001 | reverse complement strand
GACTGTCGAAAGAACCAGCACATCCAACCCAGAAGAGATAGTCAACATTTTCTTTTTCGCTGATGAGAGGAATGTCTAAGTCAGAGGCCCAATTAGCACGTTCAGTATAGCCGACGCCCCAAGGATTACCATTATTTTCGACATTACGGAAAGCGGTTTGTAATTCCTGTGGGAAGTTACTGTCCATCATAACTAAGGATTGACGCAAATTAATGATCTTATTAACATGTTCATTGGCAACAGGACATTGGACTTGGCAGGACATGCAAGTAGTACAAGCCCAGATCTCCTCTTCGGTAACAATGTCACCGATCAGTGACTTTTGTAGAATCTCAGCAGCTTGCGGGTCCTTTTCGACGATCTCAGCTAAAGCTTCGGCATTTTCTTCGCCAGTGGAGGTTAATCCGTTAGCCCTCAGAATTGCTCCTTTTTCCAGAAGATGTTCTTTTAATTGGCGACTGATTAATTGTTTAGGATTAAGAGGTTTACCGGAAATATTGGCAGGGCAGTTGGCCATACAGCGACCGCATTCGCCGCAGGCAAAACAATCTAATAGTTGTTTCCAAGTAAAGCTTTCTATTCTGGCAACGCCCAACTCTGTCAGTTCTTCATCTTCAAGATCAATCTTCTCAATTTGAGCACCAAGGGGCTTCAAGGATGAAAAGTAAACGTTGGGGTGGACCGCCAGAAGATGCATGTGTTTAGAGTTTGGAATATAAACAAGAAACCCGAAAACGATCATGATGTGAATCCACCAGAAGGAGGCCTGTATACTCATTACAGTTGAAGAACTTAATCCCTTAAAAAGAGAAGCTACGAAATGGTACATAATAGCCAGTTCGTAGGCATTCTTATTCGTCAGGGCAACTTTTGCCCCGCTTGAAATCCATTCAGTTATAATGACCCCAAGAATTAGTAATACGATGACAGCAGCTTCTTTTGTTCGGTATAAATGAGCTGGTTTAAGAACCCATCTTCTAATAATACCAATCATTAAGCCAATAACCACGAGTATATTGAGGATATCTTTAATTAGATAAAAATAGGGATTTGTTCCGAGAATGGGGAAGGAATATGCCGGGAATAATCCTTCAAAAATCAAGGGTAATTCGCCTAAGCAAATAAAGACAAATCCCCAAAAAATAATAAAGTGAACGATCCCATAGGGTTCCTTGATTAATTTACTTTGACCAAGTACCATGGAGACAAAATTCATAAAGCGTTTACCAGGTTTGTCAAATCGATCTTCTGGGGATCCTAACGCTAAAATACAAATCTTTTTCTTAAGGGAATAGCTAAAAAACATAATTGATAAGCCGGCTATTAATACAAAAACAATCAGCCAATCTAAACGCATATAAACCCCTCCTTAAATAGATGTTGAACCTGAAGCCCAAAAGTAGTGAAAAAATTCACTAATATTAGCAACTTTAATCCTAACGAGGAAAATGCAAATGGTTTCCTATATGCGCCTTATCCGGCATAATTCTCATTAACGTTTCTCTATAGTTGTTAAGCACAATGCTAAGAATTTGGCTTTCAATCACAATTCCGAAATCTGTTAAAGATTTTCCTTCTTTAATTTTATTAAGGCTTACCTGTAATTCTTCAACTTGATCTACCAGAACTTCGATCTCTGACATATATTCATGCCTCCTTTTTAGATTGGAGTTGATAATTTAAGCCTAGCACCGTTTATTTACCTTGTCGATAGGATATCGATATGTTAATCATATTCTCTATCTATGGCTATAGATTATCTTTCATGAACCTGATTTGTATAGTTTTCATAATATTAATTGTAATATTTATTTTTCCAGCGGAGTAATCAAATTAATTTAGGTGTTTGATAGTTCATAAATTCATAAAGATTTATGAACTATTTTTAGACTAAATAGGAAATAGAATAAGTAAAGTAAATACTTAGCAATAACACTGGGAATATTTGGGATAGCATAAATGGGATGAATAATTAATTTTAATAATCTTCCTTAAATTAATATGGCTCCGGTCCCCATCTGAAGCCCTGATGTTCAGCTTTAGCTGAACGAGTTCACTGTTTTTAGTGCTAATTAGTAATGTTTTTCCAAAAATCGACTTTATATTTAGGAAAATAAATAAATAAGAATTAAAATTGAGAATTATGCAGAATTAAAGGAATGAATATTAATGAAAAACTTTAATCTGTTAAACTAATATTAAATATTCTCGTCTAAATGGAGGAATTTAGCATATTTTAGAGAATAATTATTTTGAATCAAACTTTTATAGTTAAAGTGTTAATAAATCTCTATTAGAAAGAGAGAGACTTTGGAATTATCGTCATAGTTTCATTACTTATCTAGTTGACTATAAAAGTTATCACCTGGTTAATAGCGTAGAAAAGGACGTGGACAATTAATGTACTTTGTTTTCATCCTGAATATTATTGAGGTCTTATTTTTTTGTGGTATCGTAATTTTAGTGGATCTGACCGTATATAAAAAGTACAGCTATTATGTTATGGGCATTGTTTTTGGTTTGGTTACAATTTTTGTCATGAAAGCTAATGTATGGGTGGGGAACGGTCGTCTCTTTGACTTTCGTCATATAACCATGACAATGGCAGGTTTTATTGGCGGCCCGGTAACAGCAGTAATAGCTGCATTAATCAGTGCCTTGTACAGATACCAATTGGGCGGGAGTGGGTTAATTTGTGGAATCACTGATATTTTATTGTTCGGAGTGATTGGCACGGTTTTAGGCAGTCATTTAAGACAGCGGCAAAATGGCAAGAAGCTTCTATTTTGGTTTATCGCCGGCCTAGTTATGTCAGTTATTGTTTTGTTAATTATTGCTTTTGTTCCTCCTGTTACAGATATTAGGGAAGTTCTCACTCCATATTTGCTTTTTACTCCAGTAGCAACTTGTTTGATTTTTAACTTTTACTATTGGGCCAACAAAAGTTTCAGTAAAGTATCTATACTCAACGCTATTTTAAAAGATAGTCCAATAAATCTAATGGCTTTCGACGGTCAGGGACCAATATTGCAAAGTGAAAATCTAAAAAAGGAGCCTAGACTTTCACAATTCTGCGCTTCTTTATTTCAATTTTATCAAAATCAAACCCTATCCCCTCGAAGTCATCATCAGGAATTACTGACGGATGACGGAAGATATGTTGTGGGTGATTTGTTGTTGTTTCATATGCCCAATGGTGAAAGGGCTTATGTAGCAATTGTTAATGACACAACAGACAGAAAAGAAGAGCAGAAAACAATCCTAAGAGTGAAGGATCGATTTGCAAAGGCTTTTGAATTAGGCCCTAATATGATGGCTATTATTAGGAGATCCGACGATCAATATATTGATGTCAATCGTCGTTTTCTTGAAACCAGAGGTTTACAACGCAAGGATGTGATTGGAAAAACACCGTTTGACTTAGGTGTATCAGAAAGTGGCTTTCGTAAATTTATGGAAGTTTTGGATTCTCAAGGAATAGTTAAAAATTTTGAAAGACGATTGGAGAGCAGCACTGGGCATACCATCCATGTTATTCTCTCAGCTCAAAACATACAGATAGAGAATCAAGACTGTATTTTGATTGCCTACAGCGATGTGACAGAAATCAGACAAATGCAGATTGAAAAAGTAACAGAACTTAAGCTTCGTTTGAAATTAGAGGAGGAACTTTCGAAGAGTAACCAACTTATAGCCGATGTTATTGCTAATATGCCGGACGTATTTTATGTATTAGACAATGACTGGCGTTTTAAGTACGTTAATAGAAGGGCAGAAGAATTATTAGGGAAAAGGCGTGAAGAACTTATTGATCAAATATATTGGGAAGTCCTTCCGCAAAAGCGGGGAAGCGATTTGGAAAAAAATTGTTATCAAGCAAAGAAGAATGATATTCCCATCATTTTTGAGAATTTAAGCCTTTGTGAAAAGGATACTTGGTTTCAAGTGCATACTTTCCCGTTTCAGTCGGGGTTAGCCGTCTATTACGTGGATATTACAGAGAGAAAGTTAATGCGCCAAAAATTAATGAAATCGGAACAGGAAATGGCTTCGATTCTGGAAAGCATGACAGATTGTTTTTTTGCGGTTAATGAAAACCTTCAGTTTACCTATGTAAATTCTGCTGCGGAACTTGCCTTTGCTCAAACTCGTAATGAACTACTGGGTCAATCAATCACAGAAGTATATAAGGGAAATGAGATTGCGACTCAAAATTTCAAACGAGTGATACGTGAAAAGAAACCCTTAAACTTTGAAATTTTCTCTGATGTTTTAGGGGACAAATGGTTAGAGATTAGTGCTTATCCGGCAGAAACTGGATTAACATGCTTTTTTCGAGACATTACGCGCCGGAAAAACGAGGAAAAGGAATTAGCAAGGCTGGATCGCCTAAACCTTGTCGGCCAAATGGCTGCCGGAATAGGTCATGAACTAAGAAATCCTATGACAACTGTCCGCGGTTATCTTCAATTGTTAGGGGAAAAATCCCAGTGTGAGCAACATAAGCCAATTTTTGAGTTAATGATTTCAGAACTTGATCGCGCCAATTCTATTATCACTGAGTTTTTGTCCCTTGCGAGAACAAAGCAAACCGAATTGAAGTTTCAGAATCTTAATGATATTCTTAGCCTTTTATATCCCCTTTTAGAAGCAGATACCTTTACTCAGAATAAAAAACTATTATATTTACCGGGAAAAATCCCGGATCTTGAGTTAGATAGAAAAGAAATCTCTCAACTTGTTTTAAATTTAGTTCGGAATGGACTTGAAGCAATGGATGAAGGCAAACTTCTAACTATAAGAACATTTTTAAAACAAGATAAAGTAGTTTTAGCAGTAGAAGACGAGGGATGTGGAATTCCTCCTGAATCTCTTCATAATTTAGGGACTCCTTTTTATACAACAAAAGATAATGGAACAGGTTTAGGGCTTGCAACATGTTATAAAATAGCTGAATCCCATAAAGCTCAAATAGACATCGAATCCAATGCTAATGGGACTAAATTTTATATCTTGTTTCCAATTTCAGAAGGGGTTCATGAGGGTGATAAGTTGATTGTTTAATTGTTCATAATCATATGTGATGGTGAACATACTGATTTTATATAGACATATACAGTCCACAGTGCTACTCTGTATTTGTGATAAATAGTGAAAATTCAAAAAGGAAGGATGATTTATTTGTTGAGAGTTAGGATTAATTCAAACTCTAACATCATTAACAAAATTCAGAGGGAAAGGGGAGCAACATGAAAGAGATTCTCAGCTGTCCTGTTGGGGTTTCTTCAAATTTAGACTTCTAAACTAATAGTCGATACTAGATAAAACAGTCCTAAAGACTGCTAAAAAATGTGACTTCGGTATAATCGCCCAGATTAAGGGTAGGAACTGCAAAGGGAACTCAAGAAGTAAAAAATGATTTTGAGCTGAAAATTGTTGGTTCAAAAAGGAACTTTGGACTAATAGTGAAAATTTTCACTTTATTTGCAACGCTTATTATGAGGTTTGAAAGGTGGGAGTAGTATGCCTTCACTGACTAAATGGGTTCCGATTATTGAAACGGTTAAAGGGTATAAAAAAGGTGATCTCAAGCATGACATTATAGGTGCCTTAACTGTTGTCGTTGTTGGTCTTCCTCAGTATATGGCTTATGCTCTGATTGCGGGAGTCAATCCAATTTATGGTCTCTATACCGGGATCATTGCGGCTATTATCGGTTCCGCCTTTGGTTGTTCGAACCAACTGATTACCGGACCGACGAATGCGATTTGTTTACTCACCGCAAGCGCTATGATTCGCTTTATGCATCTTCCTAATGCTTATCAAATGCTTTTCCTCATGACCTTTATGGTTGGTGTTTTACAGGTCCTTTATGGAGTAATTCGACTTGGCAAAGTGATTGATTTTGTCTCCCACACCGTCTTGGTAGGGTTTACAGCCGGTGCAGGAACGATCATTGCGCTGGGACAATTAAATACATTTCTGGGGATATCGATTAAAAACTCTTCAGCAATGTCAACTCTGGAAAAAGTATATTATATCATCACTCATTTAAATCAGACCAACCCTTATGTTTTGGGTATTGGTCTGATGACCATCATAATTGTACTGGTTTGCAAAAAGATCAGCAAAAATCTGCCTGGTGCTTTAATCGGGATTATTCTGCCAATCTTTTTTATCATTATGTTTGACTTGGAAAAGAAGGGTGTAAAACTTACAGGGAATATTCCTTCCGGCTTTCCTCCCTTTACAATGGTTCATTTTAGCCTTTCCTCAGTCAAAGATATGCTGAGCGGAGCGTTTGCCATCTCCATCATTGGTTTAGTTGAAGCAATATCTATTTCTAAATCAATTGCCACGAAAACCCGGCAAAAAATTGATTCCAATCAAGAATTTATCGGGCAGGGTTTATCGAATATCATTGGGGCATTCTTCCAGTGCCTTCCTGCTTCGGGTTCATTTTCCCGTTCCGCCATCAACTATATTAACGGGGGGGCCAGCAGATTAGCGGGAATTCTTTCTGGTGTGTTTGTAGCCATAGTTCTCATGTTGTTTGCGCCCTATGCGAAATATATACCAAGTGCAGGTTTGGCGGGGGTACTGATTTATACAGGGTATGGTTTGATTGACAAAGAGGAAATAAAGAAAGTCGTGAAAGCAGGTTTATTTTCTTCCGATTCCATTGCCATGTGGGTAACTTGTATCTTAGTTATCGTGCTGCCAAACCTGGATTATGCTATTTATACAGGGATTGCTTTATCCATCGCCTTATATCTGAAGGATACCAATAAAGCACCGCTTAAGCTTTTGATTCCATCCCAGAGTGATGGATCTCAGGTGATTCTCGAAGAAGTGAAAACTGTTGACGAAAAGGTTGACGTATTGGTAATTCAACTTGAAGGAAATCTTTACTTCGGGGGAGCAACAGATTTGGGAGATAAACTGGAAAGCTTGGTTGATAAATCCAAAGTGTTTATTCTAAGAATGAATCATGTGACCACCGTTGACTTAACATCACTGACAGCTTTAAAGGTCTTTGTAAGGAATGTGCGGGAAAATAACGGAACTTTGATTGTAAGTGGTGTTCAACCGGATCTTGCAGCATTGCTTAAAAAGTCGAACTTCGATACCGACATTGGTCAGGAAAATATCTTTATGTCCGAAAATGAAGTTTTTGCCTCCACCTCTAATGCCTTAGTTAGGGCAAGAGCCGCACTAAACTATTAAATTGGATGATTTGAGAAGTAAATTTAAGGTGAGAATGTCACCTTGATGTTCTCACCTTCCCCGAAGTAGGTATGACCGAAATTGTAAAGTATTAAGCATGGAATGGGGTTAGGAGATGGTAACTATGGTCAGGGAAATATTGACTAGCGTATTCGCTTGTTCGCTTTGCCAAACCAGGTATGATCAGAAGGAAGACGCTGAAAAATGTGAACTCCTTTGTGCAAAATTACTCAAATCTCCGGAACTATCCATTTTAGATCTCACTTCCAGGGCCTATAATATTCTCAAAAATGCCGGAATAGATACTATCGATGATGTTCGAAAAACTTCAGATGATTATTTATTAAATCTTAAAGGGTTTGGCCCCGCCTGTCTCGAAGATCTACATCATAAAATGACGTTATTTGAGGAAGAAAATGCGGTACAAAATAAATCAAAGGAGTAGTAATAACAAGTTGACCTTTAAAGTAAATCTAAGCATAGGCCGAGTTAGTTGCCTGTGTTTTTTTTATGCATAAATCCACAGCCAATTGTATTAATGCTTTTGGCATTAAATTATGTGACTATAGTGACTATTTTGGGACTCTATTTGGGACTATAATTAAATTGTAATTTTCCGCAGTTTTCCGATCTGGATAATGTATGGACGCACTCTTCAAAGATTCTGCCTATTTGCTTATGTGTAATGAATCTCTGTTCTTAGTAAGATGCAAAAAACTTACCTAATTGATTCACTTTGTTATGAAAGGGGAAACTATGCAGCAAGATTCTTCGACTTTTAAAGGTAATATTGTAACAGACGAAAGTATTTGTCAGGGGTGTAATAAATGTGTTCGGGAATGTCCCGTCGATGCAAATATAGTCTATGTTAAGAATGATAAGGTTAAAGCAAAGATAAACTATGAACGATGTATTGAATGTGGCAAGTGTATCTCGAAATGTGATCACGGTGCACGTTCTTATGTCGATGATACTGAACGCTTCTTTAATGATCTAAAACATGGTAAGAGGATTACTGTATTAGCTGCACCATCGATCAGAGCTAATTTTCCTGACTTTAAAGGACTATTCGGTTTTTTGGTTGAAAATGGTGTTAATATAATCTATGACGTCTCCTTTGGAGCTGATATTACAACTTGGGCTTATCTAAGGACTATAGAAGAGAAGAACTTACATACTGTTATTGCTCAACCTTGTCCTGTAATAGTTAACTACATTGAGAAGTTAAAGCCGGAATTATTACCTCAACTTTCTCCAATTCATAGTCCGATGCTTTGCTCAGCAATTTATGTAAAAAAGTATTTAAAGGATAACTCGGAATTAGCTATGTTATCTCCTTGTATAGCAAAAAAGGGGGAATTTGGCTCCACACAAAATATAATAGGCTACAACGTAACGTTTAAAAAACTGAAAGACTATCTGGAAAATAACAAGATTAACCTCAAAAATTACCATGAGGTCGATTTTTCTGATATAGCATGTTCTTTGGGGTGCCTTTATAGCAGACCTGGGGGGTTAAGAGAAAACGTTGAAGCTCTTGTACCGAATGCTTGGGTAAGACAAGTGGAAGGACCAGATACTGCCTACGGTTATTTGGAGATATACAGCGATCGTATTAAAGGAAATAAGCCCGTACCTCTTCTTGTCGATATTCTAAATTGTCAGCATGGCTGCAATATCGGCACAGCTGCGATCATCAAGGACAACGTACTTGATGATGTGGATTTTAGTTTTAATGCGCTGAAAACTATGAAAATGAAGGAAGAAGAAAAACAGGGATTTAAAAAATCAATGAAGCGTATCGAGTGGTTAAATAATTATTTTGATAGAACTTTAAAATTGGAAGATTTCGTACGTGTTTATAATACTACCAAAAAGGCCAGAGACTTATTAGAACCAACCGGGCCTGAGTATGATCAACTTTTTATGGCCATGCATAAAGAAGATGAAGAATCTCGTACCATAAATTGTGTTGCTTGTGGTTATTCGACGTGTCAAGACATGGCGAAGGCTATCCATAACGGATTAAGTGTTCCAAGTAATTGTGTTAACTATTCTAAAGGCGAATTAATCAATTTAAACCGTAAAAACGCCGAGATATTAACTCAACTTCAGGACTTAAGCGCTGAAAGACTGGAATACAGTAAAAAACTTGAAGATGATGTTGTTAATATTAAGACGTCTTTAAATGATATAGCAGCTGAAAATGAGCATAGCGTGAACACCATACAAAACATTATGTCTAGGGTAGCTAGTAATACTGAAATAGCTTCTACTTTACGACAAGATGTTGAAGAAATTAATGACAAATTGAGCCATTTTGTCAATTCATCAAATTTAATTGAGGATATAGCAAGTCAGACCAATCTCTTGGCTCTGAATGCAGCAATTGAAGCCGCACGTGCGGGAGATCAGGGCAGAGGCTTTGCAGTAGTGGCTCAGGAAGTAAGAAAATTAGCTGAAAGGTCTAACGAAGTCGTGAAGTCAACGATTAATGATGAGAAGCTGATGTTGGATTTGATCGGAAGTATAGCCAATATATCGGTGACATTAGACCAAGAAATGATTGAAATAAGTAATCAAGTCGAGCAGATTTCAGCCTCAATCGAAAACTTAACAGCGAAGAGTCAGGATATTTTAGCATTTGTTGAAGATATTTCGAATCATTAATTTGGAGATATGATCATTGAGAGAGCAGCAGACAAAATACTGTTGCTCTTTTCTTTTGCGTAAGGCTTGGAAATCAAGGCTTCTCATGCAAGCACTTACTTGCACGAGAAGCCTTGATTTGGTACAATAAACTTGCAAGTGCTCGCACGCATAATACCGATAGGTGGTGGTTACAAATTGGAGACTATTGAGACAGGTAATTTAACCGATAATGCTCTGAGTATTAGAATTATTGAAGCAGCGAAACAACTTTTTATGGATCATGGCTTTAAAGGTACGACAACGAAAATGATCGCCAAAGAAGCTAACGTCAATGAAGCGACCCTGTTTAGACACTTTAAAAATAAAGAAGGTATTTTCTTAGCGATAACCAAAGACCTTACTAAACACAGCAATTCAAAACTTGAGAGCATCATAGAAAGCGACATTTCCTTAGAAGAAATGCTATTTCAATTCGGAATGGAATTGTATAGTAGGATTGTCCAAAGCAAAGGTGTATTGATTGTAGCGATAATTGAGTCTAAGCAGAGATCAGAGCTCGTCAAAAATGTTACAAACACGTTTAGATCCATCGTTGAAATTTTGGAGAGAAAATTAGTTAGGTTACATAATGAAGGGGTTCTTGAGAAGAATGACTTTTTTACAGTTTCCTTGATGTATGTAGAATCTTTAATTGGTCTTTTTATTGTCCAGACGAGACTGGAAGGTGACCTTATACCGATGGAAATTGAACGATTATGCAGAAGCGCTTCGAAAGTTTTAGTCAACGGATTACAAGGATAAAGAGGCCTAAAGAATGCCTGGGTTTTGCACAAGATAAGAAGATGTAAATCAGAGAACGGAAGTAAATTTTACTGAGAGATAACTCGAGGGGGATTAGGGGATGAAACAAAGAGTATTACCTATTTTTTCATTGTTTATGGTACTTCTAATTGTTAGTGGATGTGGAGCAAATAGCGACAGCAATAAATCTGATACTAAAACTTATCCTGTCAAAACGGTACAGGTAAAGGAAGAAAACTATCTAGTTTCGTTGGAGTATCAGGGGATTACCGGCGAGAGTGAGGTAAGAAAGCTATCCTTTAAAAGTTCCGCCAAAATTGCCAAAATCTACGTTACGAAAGGACAGCATGTTACAAAAGGCGAGCCCTTGGTTGATCTTGACAAAACGGATTTAAATTATGCAATGCAGGCTGCTCAGTCCCAAATGAATGCGGCTGCAGCTCAATATAATAAAGCCGTAAATGGTGCTCAGCAAGAAGATATTAATAAGGCCGAGATTGCAGTGAAAAATGCCCAGGATAATTATACTTATTATAAGGATTTGTATGATAAAAATGTTACCTTATATAATAGTTCAGCGATTTCCAAACAGGCTTTGGATGGTTCAAAACTACAACTTGACAGCAGTGAGGCTGCTTTGAACAGTGCGCAGCAGACTTTGCAGCAGCTCAAAGCTGGATCTAGAGATGAAGACAAAGAAGCACTTTTAGCGCAGCTGAATACAGCAACTGCTGATTATAATGCCAAAATGAATTTAGTACAGGATGCCTCAATGGTTTCGGATATGGACGGTTACGTGGTCGATGTTCTCAGCAAAGAAGGGGAATTACAGCCTGCCGGAAACCCTGTTATTTTAATGAGAAGTGATGATCAAGTAATCACAGTCGGATTATCCGATAAGGATGTTAAGAAAATTAAAGTCGGTACGAAAGCAAAGATAACAATAGATAATAAGAGTGTTGATGGTGAAATCAGCAATATTGTGCAAATGGCGGATCAGCAATCAGGGACATTTAGTACTGAGATTAAGCTTTTAAATCCTATCGATAACGACCAATTTTATATTGGTGAAAGTGTAAAAGTGTACATAGAGTCAGGGGAACAGAGGTCGATTTTGATTCCCATCAGCTGCATTTTGAATGATGGGGAAGATTACGTCTATGTTGTGGAGAATGGCCGGGCCGTTCGAAAAAATATTACCTTGAACGATGCACAAGAGGATAAAGTTTCAGTGGAAGGTTTAAAGGCCGGCGATAAACTTGTCAGCGAGGGAATGAAGAATATAAAAGCGGGTTATCAAGTTTCTGAAAAGTGAGGTGAACAATATTGCGACTGATTAAAGCAGCCATTGAGAATAAAAAAATCGTCTTATTTCTAGTAGTTTTAGTTATTATCGCTGGATTGTATAGTTATTATATCGTTCCGAAGCAAGAAAGCCCGGACGTTTCTTCTCCTGCTGCTATGATTACCACGATTTATCCCGGAGCTTCTCCAAGTGATATAGAAACACTTGTCACGAAAAAAATAGAAGATAAGGTTGAAGAAATTGATGGCTATGATTATGTTGAATCATATTCCAAGAATAGTGCATCGATCGTTATCGTCTATTTGAACAATGATGCCGATAAAGATAAAGCCTGGAGGGACCTAAGAGATAAAATTAAAGATTTAAAATCGGAGCTTCCTGACGGATGTCAGGATAGCACTATTGATACTAACTTAACAGAGACCGCTGGAATGATTTTAAGTATCTCGGGTAAGAATTATTCTTACGAGCAGCTGGGTGATTATGCTGATGATATTAGGAAAGAATTGAGCAATGTCGACGGTATATCCAGATTTGATGTCAAGGGAAAGCAGGATAAGCAAGTAATCGTTGACGTGGATTGGACTCAAATCAATAAATATAATGTTTCTTTAGATGATGTTTGTAAGGTACTACAAGCTCAAAACATTAATATTCCCTCAGGATCTTTAAATTTAAAAACAGGGAAGATAAAGGTTGAAACGCCGGGAACCTTTACTTCACTTCAAGATATCCAAAATACAATTATAGGGGTTTCAGCAACTACCGGAGAAACCTTAAGAATCAAAGATATTGCCAAAGTATACATGGATTATGATCAAGATTCCAGTCTTAAATTTACAGATAATGGTTCTAATGCGGTATTGCTGGCAGGATATTTCCAGGATAATAAGAATATCGTACTGATTGGCGACAACGTTAGAAATAAACTGGATACCCTAAAAAAACAACTGCCTAATGATTTGACGATTGACGAGGTAACGTTTCAGCCCAAAGACGTCAGTGATTCCGTTTCCTTTTTCATGAAGAATCTTCGTGAAGGGATAATTCTTGTTATTATCACTGTAATCATAGGGATGAGTCTCCGCAATGCCATGGTGGTATCTGCAGTTATCCCAATATCTATATCCATGTCTTTTCTTGTGATGTATATCCTGGGGATTAAAGTTCAGCAGATGTCTACTACAGCCCTTATCATAGCTCTGGGAATATTAGTCGATGATGCAATTGTAATCGGTGATGTTGTCCAAGTAGGTATCGATAAAGGATTATCTGGAAACGAGGCAGCATTTGAAGGCATCAAGCGACTATTTGTACCGGTATTCACATCTACGTTAATTATCGTGGGCGCCTTTGCTCCGCTGCTCACGATTCCAGGGGCTGTAGGTGAATTTTTAAGGACCTTGCCTCAGGTTGTTATGATCTGTGTAACTTGTTCATATATTTCTGCACTACTTGTAACGCCTGCCATGTCCTCTCTGTTTTTCAGAAAAAGCAAAACTCTTGATAAAGAAAGCATTGTCCGTAAAATGTTCCGCAATCTTTTAAGCTATGGACTAAAGCATAAACTGAGGATTGTTGTCGTAGCTCTAGGAATTTTCATAGCTGCTCTTGGCCTAATGAAAACCTTAGGAATGCAGTTTTTCCCTTATGTCGATAAGAATATCCTTTATATCGATGTTTCCAATGAGAAGGTTGAAGATATTGACAGTACCGCTAATTTGGTTCAACAAGTTGAAGATGTCCTTAAAGCTCAAAAAGAAGTGACAGGATATACCTCTGCCATAGGCGGCGGCATGCCAAAATTTTATATTACACTAGCTTCAGTTGCTGCTTCCAAAGATACAGCGCAAATCATGGTACGAATAGACCTTGACAAAACAAAACGGTTCCAAACAAGGCAGGAGCTTGCTGAGTATTTACAAGGTTTATTGGACAGCAAACTTAGTCAAGGAACAGCTACTGTAAAACAATTAGAACAAGCTCAGCCAATAGGAGCGCCTATTCGCTTAAGACTTACTGGGGATGATCTGGAAAAACTATATGCTGCCTCCGAAAAGATTCAGCAGAAGTTGTTAATTATACCTGGAACTATGAACGTAAGAGATGATGCTGCGCAGAAATCCTATGAATATGAGGTCAAAATTGATGAGGCAAAAGCGTCACAGCTCGGGTTGCTAAAATCGGACATTCTTGAGCAAATCAATATCGCCCTTAACGGTTACAGCAGTTCAGTCTACAGAAAAAACGGCAGTGAATTTGAAATTTTAGTCAAAACTAACATTTCCTCAGTAAAAGATCTTGAAAATCTGCAGATTAAATCCAGTGTTACAGATAATAAAGTTCTCTTAGCCCAGGTGGCATCTATAGAGCTTACCCCTGAATTAGATCAAATTAAACATTACAAAAAGGAAAAAACTGTGACAGTGTATAGTGACGTTAAAACTGGATACAACTCAGTAAATATCGAAAATGCTTTAAGTCAACAGATTGCTGCTATGGATTTGAATGGTGTGAATGTTCTCTATGACGGAGAAAAAAATCAAATCGAAAAGAACTTTACCAGTCTCGCCTTAGCAGGAGTTTTAACAATCCTGATAATTTACGTTTTATTATTTGTCCAATTTAAATCCTTTGTCCAGCCTTTAATCATTATGTGCTCACTGCCATTATCCTTAATAGGAGTTGTTATCGGACTCATGGTCTTTAGAATGCCTCTATCCTTAACAGCTGTAATGGGAATCATAAGCCTGATTGGGGTTGTCATTAGAAACGCAATCTTACTTATTGAATATATTAACGGCGGGAGAGAAGAGGGGCTATCAATTGATGAAGCTTGTATGTATGCTGTGAGTCAAAGATTTCGTCCTATTATACTAAGCTCTACGGCAACCATCACCGGGCTCATCCCTCTTGCCTTATCTAAAAGTGCATTATTTGGCCCGATGTCGGTAACGATAATGTTTGGACTCTTGACAGCGACCTTCCTGACCTTTATTGTGATACCGGTTATTTATTCTTTGATAAATACCAAATTAGAGCAAAGGGCTCTTCAAGGACAAGTGGCAAACTTTTAAGCTATTTTAACAGGAAACAACAATTTGGTAAGACAAAGATTTTCAAGGCGTCTTTTCATGCGGCGTAATTCCGAAGAGTCTTGATTAGACACGGTCCTATACAAGTTCTGTATGAATACAGGATACAATTAATTTATCTGTTGAAAAGCACTTGACCATTAGGAGGCTTGGGTATATAATCGGATCAATTCGTTTTTGTTAACACGATGAAGGGAAAGTTGACTATTGCTGTTTTTAGAGAGCTGACGTTTGGTGGAAGTCAGTAACAGGGTAGAAGATTCCGTCCTGGAGTGTCTGGTGAAGAACCGAGACGGGTCCGCCCGATACAGCGGAATCAAGTTGGCTAGTTATAGCAAACAGGGTGGCAACGCGGGAATTACTTCTCGTCCCTCTTAGAGGGGCGAGAAGTTTTTGATTTATTTGAGAAGTTTATCTTCGAAAGAATAAGACTCAAATGTTGCTGAACTAATTGCTGAACAAATAGTCAAAAACTTGGGTGGCACCGCGGTAAATACACTGCCCCATGTGTTGGGGTAGTGTTTTTTTGTCTAAATAAGGATTAGGGGGATTTGAAATGTTAAGAAAAGATTTGTTTATGGTTCCTGGACCGACTACTATTCCGGATCGAGTTCTGCAGGCGATGCATCGTCAAATGATAAATCATCGCAGTGTGGAGTACGAGAAGCTTTTTGGGGGAATAACTAATGGACTTCAAAGACTATTTGGAACTTCGGGCGACGTTATAACGTATCCATCGTCGGGAACAGGAGCGTTAGAAGCAGCATTGGTCAATACTCTTTCACCAGGGGATAAGGTACTTGCTTTAAGTGCTGGGGTATTTGGCGATTATTTCGCAAAGATTGCCGGAGATTTCGGTTTAGATGTGGAAAAGATGGACTTTCCTTGGGGAAAAGGTCTTTCACCTGATTGGTTAGCTGAACGTCTAAGTGCTGATCGGAAGCATGAGATTAAGGCGATCTTAGTGACTCATAATGAAACCTCAACAGGCGTAACTCATGATATCAAAGCTCTTTCTAAAGCTCGAGGAAATCACCCGGCCTTAATTTATGTAGATGCAGTCAGTTCTCTGGCAGCAATTCCCCTTAAAATGGACGAATGGAATTTGGATGTCGTGGTTACAGGCTCTCAGAAAGGACTCATGCTGCCGCCCGGTTTAAGTTTTCTGGCGATGAACGCACGAGCTTGGGAGGCCTATCGTCACTCCAAACTCCCTAAATTTTACTGGGATGCATTAACTGCCAAGAATTTTCTTGTTAAATCCCAGAATCCTTACACACCTGCAATATCTTTGCTCTACGGTTTAGAAGAAGTGCTAAGATGCTTTGAAGAGGAAGGAATGGAAAACATCTTTGCTCGGCATAGAAGAATGAGAGACGCCCTTCGAGATGGAGCAAAGGCCATTAATTTGCGTCTTTTAGCGGAAGATAAAGTGGCTTCTCCAACTGTAACTGCTGTTTGCATGCCTGAGGGAATAGAAGGGAAAAAGCTTCAAAAGGTTATGAATGACGAATATGGTGTTTCCTTGGCAAGCGGATTGGAAAAATTAGCGAATCGAGTGGTTCGAGTTGGACATCTGGGTAATGTATTTGAGACCGATATTCTTACGACCTTATCTACTTTAGAAATGGCTTTGCTTAAAATGGGTGTGGATGTTGAGTTAGGTGCAAGTGTTCGAGCAGCACAACATATAATCCTTAAAACCGAAGGAGTTATTACGAATCAAAAGCAAGTTCTTCTTGGTTAATTTCTCTAAGTATGTTTAAACACAATATCTGGCCTTTTGTCGCCCTTGAATATAACGATAATAACGATGGCCTGTTCGTCGGTGCCAGGGAAGAATGAAATCAGTATTGGATCAAACTAAATGAACTATGGATTGTCAAATTATGTTTTAAGGTGAATATACTATACAAGATTCTTTTACCCTTTTAAAACATAAAAGGAGCATTCCGATGGTAAAATTACTTGTGTTTGATTTTGATGGCACTCTGGTTGATTCCCAAAGTATATCTATCAAAATTTACAATCAACTTGCAGACAAATATCATGTGAAAAAAATCAAGAGTTTCGATACAATTAAAAAGCTTCCTCTCCACGAACGATTTAAAACCCTTAATTTGCCAATCTATAAACTCCCGCTTTTTGCCGCCGATTTTACTAAACAGTATAAAAATTCATTGGAAACTATTGCTTTGGTTACGGGCATGAGAGAAATCCTAATTGAGCTGAAGAAAAAGGGATATGAATTAGCGATAGTTTCTTCAAACTCCGAGAGTAACATACGAGATTATTTGGGTGAAAAGCAAATTAATGTTTTCGAAACTATTATTAATTCCCATAATATCTTAGGTAAGGACAAGGTGATTAAGAAATTATTAATCTCCAAAATGTTAGAATCATCTGAAGTGATCTATGTCGGAGATGAAATAAGAGATGTGATTGCCTGTAAAAAGTTGGGTATTAAGATTATCTGGGCAAACTGGGGATATGATTTACTGGAGATGTTACAAGGTGAACAGCCGGATTATATCGCTTATTCACCAGAGGACATCTTATCAATAATCAACTTGCAGTAAACGAAAAATCGCCAGATTATAATATTCCTTCTCTTAGCAACTTGGTCCCTAATTCAAATGCATGATTAATATGGAAGATTGTTAGAAGCCGCTTTCTGAGAGCGGCTTCTAACAATCTTCGTATTTACGTTTAATAGTTTATATTTGAAATCATAACCAGAGTAGTCAAGAAGAATAAGAAAGTACATATTATACTCACCGAAATTATTGCCTTTTTCCGATCATCTTGGTCTTCTTTGGCAGTATAGTTGTTCGATGTTCTTAAATAGATGACAGCAGCAGTTGTTCCTCTTACGGCGGTATTGACGTTACCATTGAATTTTTTATTTTCATTATGAAATGTATAACACCTTCCGCTCATTATCCTCTCTCCTTTTTGTGACTATGTATGGGCACCTTACAACATCTCATGTCATTTTCTTTTCAATAATGTTCCTAATAATTAGAGTTCGCTAATAATTCAGAATTACCTGCTTTAAAAAAATATTAATTGTATTTTAAATTATTCATTCAGTAATAATTTGCTCACAAAGTTTATGGAAGATTCAACGGCTGAGCGAGTTTAAAACGGTATATTGGAAATATTCTAAACACGCGAAAAATCTACTACTATTAGGCAGGGTTCTTTATGAGCGGGCTTGTTTTAATAAAGGCCCAAGTAATCGTTGACCACCAAAACAAAAACGTCATATAGGAGAAAAACGGATAATACCAGGACTGAAAATCAAATAAGCCCGCATTGTGGACTAAATAACCATATCCAACACTAAATGCTGCAAAACCTATAAGATAAGCATATTGAAATACCTTCCTTAAAGGTAAAAAACGCAGAAAGATCATGACTGTTAAGATCCAGCTGAGAGGGGAAAGTAAATTTTCTCCCAAAGCATTATAAACACCAGCATTTTTGAACCATATAATATGCAGTATATTTTGGAATAAGCCAACAACAACGATGTCACCTAGCCCTCCAAAAAGGAAACCATAAATAAAATAGTGCTTTAAATCCCTTTGAGGGATCGTTAAAAGTACGACTATAAAAGCTGCAACTATATAACATGGATAGAAAAATGTTGACAGCATTGTGCACCCCCGTATTTTTCAGGATAGTATGTTTCTGGGCAGCTTTATTTATGCAATGTTCATTGTCTTAGATTATTACCAAATGTAGACAAATTATATCGTTAAACGACTAGACGACCTAACAAAAATAGACAGTTAGCGTGGCAGGCAAATGCCACGTTAACTGTCTATTTTTGTAGGGCCATTTTTTCTATTAAGTCTTATACATTCCTGACCTTCTTAGAAAAGGGCAAAATAATGACATGATTTCTATATCTGTTGTTCAATAGCTTGAATTTTTCCTTCCATTGATAAAGTTTTATCTCTTCGTTCATCAATTTTGATCGTCGTTGAAACTCTTAATGCTCCGGCAGAAAACACAGCTTCTTGAGCTTCTTTGATTGCTTCCATGATTTCGCTCAAATCCCCCTCCAGAGTAGTAAACATTGGTCCTAGCTGGCGTTTGAGGTTCTTCTTAGAAGCAAACACTTTCTCAGCTTCAACTACAAACTTGCTTACACTTGTTCCTGATCCCAAGGGCACAATACTTACCGCAACAACAGCCATTATCGTTCTCTTCCTTTCTTAGAGAATTATTTTATGTAATTATACCTCTAGCATGAGGGCTAGATCAAAGTGAAAGAAGTAGATGTCCGCGAGTATGAAAAATGTACCAAAGTGACGATTAAGCAATTATTACCATTCTATTTATCGATATTTAGTATGTTATACTTTATTTAGTATTTAATTGTTGGGGGTTATTTAATATGGCTAAATCGTCGCGCAAGAATAGCGGACCACGACGAAGAAAAAGCAGTAAGCTTCGAGTGTTCCTTTATTCACTTTTGACTATGCTTATTATTGCTGTTGCTATTGGCGGAATTATTGTCTGGAAAGCAGCTGCACAGCTTCCGCAATGGGATCCTTCCGTTTTGGACAACATGAAGCAGTCTTCAATTATTTATGATAAGGATGGAAATGAGATTGCCCAGTTACATAGTACTGTGAATAGGCTCAGCTTAAGTTCATCCCAAATCCCGGATATCGTGAAAAAGACCTTTGTTGCTGTCGAAGACAAACGTTTTTATCAGGAAATCGGGATTGATCCGATTCGAATTGTCGGTTCACTCTACCAGGATTTGATTTCAGGAAGCGCCAAAGAAGGGGCTAGCACAATTACGCAGCAACTGGCCCGCAATGCCTTCATCCAAGATCCAACGGCGAAGACACTAACGAGAAAAATTCAAGAAGTTCTTATTGCCATACAACTTGAACGCCACTATACCAAGGATGAAATCCTTACATTTTATCTCAATAAAATTCCTCTCGGCGAATCTTCCTATGGTATTGAGGCGGCTGCTAAAACCTATTTTGGCAAAGACGTCAGCCAGCTTGATCCGGCTCAGGTGGCCCTTTTGGCTGGTTTGCCACAAGCATCCAGCGGATATGATCCCTATTTTCATCCTGATGCAGCTAAGGCCAGACGCAATATTGTCCTTGGTGTCATGCGCAATGCGGGTATAATTGACGATGCACAATACAATCAATCCATTAATGAACCTTTTACCTATGTAGACACGATGATTAAAACATATGGCGGACCGCAAAAGGCTGTTTATGCAACAGCAAATTATAAGTATCCGTCTTTTGTCGATTATGTCGTCAATGAGTTGGAAAACCAATACAATCTGACTCAGGATCAAATCTTTAATGGAGGATTAAAGATTTATACTACGGTAGATCCCATAATCCAAACGGCAGCAGAAGACGCTTTTAATGATCCGGCAAATTTCCCGAAAAGTTATGATAAGACTCTCGTCCAGGGGGCTATGACGATGATCGAACCATCGACAGGTAATATTGTGGCTATGGTTGGCGGACGGGATTATCAATTCGGGAATTTTGACCGTGCTTGGCAAGCCAAGCGACAGCCGGGATCTACGATTAAACCTTTAGCTGTTTATGGCCCAGCCTTGGAGAAGGGTGGCTATTATCCCGGGACTGTTTTGGATGATATGCCAGTTACCTTTGATTTAGGAGCTGGTCAGACTTACAGTCCTGTAGATGATGACACTTCTACTTCAGGCTGGAAAGGGCAGATTACAATGCGTTATGCATTGCAGGAATCCGTTAATGTTTATGCAGTTAAGCTCTTGAGTTTAATTGGTATAAATACTGGTTGGCAATTTGCCAGAGATAATCTTGGCTTACCTCTGACAGACCAGGACAAGGTATTAAGTTTAGCACTGGGGACATGCCACGTTTCGACATTGGATATGGCCTCGGCTTATGGGGTTTATGCCAACAATGGAGAGCGAGTTACCAGTCATGCTATCGATAAAGTGATTGATTCAACAGGAAAGACTATTATTACTCCGAATATAACTCGACAACGTGTCATGAAACAAACCACCGCTTATTTAATTAGTGATATGCTAAGCAGCGTCGTAACGAGCGGAACAGGCTATGCGGCAAAAATCGGGGATTGGGCGGTAGCCGGAAAAACAGGCACCACATCTCTGCCGCAAAGCTATGGTAATAAAAATGGTAATCCGGATGCTTGGTTTGCCGGTTATACGCCATATTATGCGGGAGTAGTGTGGATGGGTTATGATTCGGATCCCGATGGACAGCATTATTTGCGCCAAGTTTACGGTGGAAGCTATCCAGCTCAGATTTGGAAGAAGGTCATGACCGTTGCTCTTCAAGATAAGACGGTACAGACACAGTTTACCCGTCCCGCTGGAATTGTTAGCGGTAAAATTGATACGAAATCGGGATATTTACCAAGTTCTTTAACACCATCGCAGTTCATTCAAACGGAAATAGCAGCACAGGGGAATTTTCCCACTCAGGTTAGTACTATTTGGGTACAAGAATATGTTGATTCCAACAAAGTCTCGCGTGTGTTCTTATATCTTCCGGATAGGGATCCTTCCATTACTTGGCCATCTAATGAAGCACCTTACCGTTTGCCGTCTAACGCACCTTTGCCGAAGCAGTTGCAGGAAGCGCCTTATTAGAACGGAATCTATTGTTCGCAATCGGTCATTTTAAGCTCTGTCTTCGGACAGAGCTTATTTATTAAAATACCATAAATAAATTTGAATCATCTTTGAGATCCAGGTAATTCTAAAGAATAGAAACAAAGCTGATTCGTTTCTCGCAAAAGTTTGCAGATTATAAGGGAGGAATAAAATGATGCTGATATCATTCGGTTTTTTTGATGTTCCAGAAATGGCAATCCTTTTGGTAATTGCTTTAGTTATTTTTGGTCCTGGTAAATTGCCAGATGTTGGAAAATCATTGGGCAAAGGAATTGCAGAATTTAAAAAAGCTTCCGAGGGGAAAACTACTGAAACGAAAGAAGATGACCAGAACAATCAGAATAATAAACAATAGATCGATGGACAATTGATTTTCATGTATCCTGCATAATCTGCAGTGACATATAATCTATTGTATTTTATAATCAAGACTATTTATTTCTTTCAATCGTAAGACTCCACTTCTACAATTGGAATGACAATAGAATTTGTTATGGACTGGGCTCTTTCAGCGAAGTGTCTACAGGCCGCTTTCGTCACCGGAGCCTCATGTTCAGTTTTAGCTGACGAGTTCATAGAAACATACTTGAAAGGAGATGACTTATCATCGAACAAGTATTTCAGATGTTTAAAGAAGTCGCGGAAACGAATAATATTACCTTATCAGCCAAGCGTCTTCATATGAGTCAGCCCAGTATCACTTTGCAGATTCAGAATCTGGAAAGTGAATATGGTGCACGTTTTTTTGACCGCACAAATAAAGGGGTCACGCTGACAAAAGAAGGTGAAATCTTTTATACTCATGTTGTAAGAGTTTTGGACATTCTTTCCCATGCCCGAGAAGAGATACATGCTCTTGCTAAAGATCAGCGCAAATTGCTTTATCTCGGTGCTACCCTAACTATTGGGGAATATATTCTTCCTAAAATTTTAGCGTTTATGTCCCAACATCATCCCGATGTTGAGTTCAAAGTTAAGATTGCCAATACAGATACAATTTCACAAGATATCTTGGAGAAAAAGCTGCATATTGGACTCATTGAAGGTCCTATTGTTCAGTATAAGGACCTAAATGTTGAGAGTTTTTGGGAAGATGAATTAGTTGTTGTGATACCGGTTTTCCATCCCTGGGGATTAAGAAATGCGATATCTTTGGAAGAACTATTATCTGAGCACCTTGTAACAAGAGAGGAAGGTTCCGGGACTCGCAAGGTCATGGAAATAGCTCTTAAAGAGAAAGGTCTTGATCCCGATCAATTGAATGTAACTATGGAATTAGGAAGCACACAAGCGATTAAAGAAGTCATTGTAGCGGGACTCGGAATTGCAGTTATGTCTAAACTAACCGTCAGCAGCAACGATGATCAAAAGCATTTCAAGGCCCTAAAATTTGAAAATGGCCCTATTTATAGACCTTTCAGTATTTTGACCAATGCCCAAATTACTAAGACTAAAAGAGAGCGTGCTTTAATCGATCTGCTTCATGATCATAATCTACTTGAGGATATTATTAGTAAGGATTATTACGAATTTGAGAAAGATAAGAAAAGAAGTGATATGCTAGCTTCAAAATGAACTATCATATCTTACAAGAAGTCCTCTACCCGGTATAAGAAAAACCTCCATTGGATGCTCTTGGAGGTTTTTTGCGCGTGATGTTCGCTAAAGGCTATATCTAATTCGGGCATTTTCAAGATGATTTTTCATGGCTAGAACGGCTTCGTCATTATGATGCTGGAAGATGTTCTCATAAATAAGGCTATGTTCTTTATAGACGGCATTTAGATTATCGATACTTAACATACCGCTTTGGCTGATATGTTTAATGAGTTTGCGTGAAGTTTGGAGTAAATTACTTAATATTGGATTGTGAGAACATTGGGCAATTGAGAGGTGAAAATCAAGATCTAAATCAAGAAAGTGTTGAAAATCGCGTTCAAGATATGCTCTTTTGGATTCTTCGAAAATTAGTTTAAGATTATTCAAATCTTCTAAAGTTGCATTAATAGCAGCTAGACGTGCCGATTCAAGCTCTAGGACATTACGAACGGATATTACATGATCTAAATTCTTATCTCCCAGGAAGAATGTCCAAGACAGCGGGGTCAAAAAAAATTCTGAGCTATCTGAGGCAATAAAAGTACCTTGTCCAGGGAGAATATTGATAAGCCCAAGAACGCTTAGAACTTTTAAGGCTTCTCGAATGGAAGTTCGCCCAACATTAAATAGGACAGCAAGATTGCGGTCTGAGGGAAGCTTATCCCCTGGCTTCATTTTGTTTGCTAATAGTTGGTCTTCAAGAAAATTACTGAGGGCATTGGCCAGAGTTTCAACCTGACTTGATTTTTTTTCAATTGGAGTGAGGTCGGTTAAGGCTTTTCCATGGACTGATCGTTGGTTGGCAAGAAACACATCAATATTCTTGGCAAAATCATCGGGGGGAAGCTGAAAAAGTTTTGAATCAACAGCGAAAGCTTGAGCAAGCAGTGAGGCATAATATTCGCTGTCCTTACATGATTTTTTTTCAAGTGTTGACAGTTTGGAAATACTAAGGTGAGGCTGATCGTTTTCGTTCATTAAATAGTAATGAATAAAGTCGCTTTGCGACAGCATGAGTCGTCTTCTTAACAAAAGTATATTTTCGGGAATATGTATCGGGGTAAGATTATCCATTTGTCTTATCAAGCCTTTCTGGTGTCCTCTAGCCGCACGTCATTAACAGACAATAGTAATTATAGCAAACGTTTTATCCAATCGTAATACTCCTATTTCTACATAGGGAGTAGTTCCCATACCGAGAATAACGCGAAATTAAAGATTGCATTATAACAATACATGAGTTAGAATGAAATTGCAAATAAAGTGGTCGACCGCATGACCACTTTCCAAAAACGGAGGACAGTTTATGATCAAGAAAGCTGAAGATTTAAGGGTCGAATACAGCCCAAACCTAAAAGGCGGAAAAGGCACCGTAAAAATCATTAATATTGTTGAGAATAAGGATAACCATGGCACAGGCAGGCTCTTTGGAGTAAGTATTATCCCTGTAGGAGGGTCAATCGGCAAACATCAACATATTGGAGATTTCGAAACATATTACATTCTGAAAGGCAAAGCTCTGGTCAATGATAATGGAGATGAACAAATTCTCGGTCCTGGTGATATGACACAATGCAATGACGGAGATTATCATTCCATTGAGAATATTGGAGATTGTGATTTAGAGTATATTGCCGTGATTTTGTATACCAAACAAAAAGAACAGTGAACTCGTTCAGCTAAGGCTGAACATCGGGGCTTAAGATACAATAATTTCCAGTGGACATTATTGCCGAGCCGCCTTTCCCAATAGGAATACTTAGCGGCGAAGGAGGATTCTACCCCACCTGAAGTTAACGAAGGCCCCCCCCACTTATAGAAGTGGGGGTCTTAAAAACTGGATAAAGATAGCTTGAAAGGATGGATAGTTCATGGGTTACCCAAAAGATATTCTAGCGACAAGAGCAGTTGTTAAACACGGTAAGTATGCCGTAATTCCTCCCGACGGACTCGTAAATAATGTTGTCCCGGGAATTGAAGGCTGTCGAATCAGTATTGTTGCTTCACCGAAAATGGGGGCTAGTTTTGTCCAATATGTGATTACTGCTGAAAAGAGTGGTGGAACAACCAAGGTATTTGGTAATCAAGCCAATATCGAAACCTTTATCTATTGCATTGAAGGGGAAGGAAACTATACTGTTGACGGCAAAGACTATAGGGCGGTCGATGGTGCCTATATCTATGCTCCGGCAGGTGTTGGCCTGGAGTTTAAGAACACCAGTGAAAAGCCAATGAAGGTTCTTTTGTATAAACAAGTCTATATTCCCTGCGAAGGCATGAATCCCTATATTTATTATGGAAACGTGAATGATATCGAATACAGAATTTATGATGAGATGGAAAACGTTTTCGTTAAAGATCTGCTTCCGGTTGATATCAATTTCGATATGAACATGCATATTCTCTCTTTCGCGCCGGGAGGATGCCATCCTTTCGTAGAAACTCATGTCCAGGAACATGGCGCCTATATTTTAGAAGGTGAAGGGTGCTATCTCCTTGATGACAACTGGTCGATGATCAAAAAAGATGATTTCATGTGGTTCGGTCCTTATGTGGCTCAAGCAGCCTATGGTGTCGGCAGGACGAATTTCACTTACATCTATTCCAAGGATTGCAACAGAGATGTCGAGCTTTAAATGATTGTCTCATAACTATTTTTCGATATGCTCCCATAAAGCAGAAGGTTATAAATCTTTTGCGTAAATGGGAGCATTTTTGTTATGCTTCACAATTTTGTGTAAGCGACTTCACATTTTAGTAAAGCTTAAGAATACAAAAGCAGGAAAGAAAGTTTATCTGTAGTTACAATGATTAGATAACGATCGTTTTATAAGATTACCAGAATAGAAGTTAAAGGTAATGAAGGTAATGAAGGTAATGAAGGTAATGAAGGTAATGAAGCTAATAGAAGATTATATATTAGAAAACTATAAGATTTTAAGAAGGTAATAGACGATAACAGAGATGAAACTTTAAAGGGAGTGGTCAACTATAAGTTTTTGACCACTCCCCAAAAAAGGTTACATAAAAATAAATATGTTTTAGCTAGCTTTAACTGCTAATTCTAATAGGGTATAATACAGTACTTTAACTCCGTTGGCACAATCATCCGGGCTGCTCCATTCTGCAGGATTGTGACTGATTCCATCTTTGGAACGAACAAAAATCATGCCGATGGGGCAGATGTTTACCATCTGCATAGCATCATGTCCTGCACCGCTTGGCAGAGAAAAATAGGGAAGTCCTGAACTCTCACATGCTTTCCGAGCCGCAATTTGGAACGCTTCTGAGCAAGGTGCAGGTGGAATTCTTTGCAGAATATCAGTCTTAAGACTAACCCCCCTTTCCTTGCAGATTCTAGCGAATTCGTTAAAGATCTGCATTTCCACCTTATCGCTGACCTCCTGGGAAGTATCCCTGAGATCTAAGGTAAATTCGACGGTTCCGGGAATGATATTGATACCTCCCGGCTGTACATTGAGCCGTCCTACGGTAGCTACCGTAGTTCCTGTTGATTTCGCCTCTCGTTCAACTACTTGCACCATTTCGGCAGCTGCAACTAAGGCATCATGACGCAAGGTCATAGGCGTAGCTCCGGCATGACCCGCTTCACCATAGACAGAACATTTTAGCCAAAGTTCGTTGACGATGCCGCTGACGATCCCAATCGAGAGGTTCTTCGATTCCAAAACTTTTCCTTGTTCAATGTGAAGTTCAATAAAGGCTTTGATGGACTCTTGGGAGCGGTTAGCCTCACTGATCTTGTCGGGATTGTATCCTTGTGTCTGCATTGCCTCCGCGACGGAAATGCCATTTTTATCTTTCATTTCAAGATCTTTATGGCTTAGATTGCCGATAACTCCTCGGCTCCCAAACATACTAAAACTAAAACGTGAACCTTCTTCGTCGTTAAAAGCATAAACCTCAATGGGATGCTTCGTCTCAATGTGTTGTTCATTTAGTGTCTGCAAGACTTCGATTGCTCCGAGAAGACCGAGTGCGCCGTCATAGATTCCTCCGTCACAAACAGAGTCTATGTGTGAACCTGTAAGAACCACCGCTGCGTTGGGGTCGTATCCCTCCCGGCGGCCAATTAAATTGCCTACGGCATCTTCTCTTACTTGTAAGCCAGCTTCCCGCATGTAAACAGCAACAAGATCTTTTGCCGATCTATCTTCTTGAGTAAAGGCGTGACGAGTTATGCCTCCAGATTGATTCCTTCCTATCTTCCCTAATTCCCTTAAACGATGAAGCAGACGTTCTTTATTAATCACGTTTGTCACTCCTTAAATTGGCTTATATTGTGTCTAGTTTTATTTTTTAATATTTTTTGACTTTTGTCTTTAGTAATTATAGATAATAAAATCATCTTTTGATTAGCACATTGTGATAATGAAAAATGTAAATGTTCATTATATTCTAGATGTAGAACATTATTCGAATTGTATAAATTCAAAGTTGAGGAGGGGACATTACCAACAACAATTAAGATTCAAGGCTAAAACTGGGTTTCCTGAGGATATGTCGGATTTTAGGTATTTAATTAGTAAAAGGAGGGGTTGGGCAATGTTTGATCTGGTTATAAAAAACGGCAAGGTTGTTAAAACGGATGGAATTATCGAAGCTAACATAGGTGTTAAGGATGGGAAAATCGCAGCTATCGTGGAATCCGGAAATCACCTTGAAGGAAAAGAAGTAATTGATGCTCAGGGAAACTATATATTCCCCGGTGCAATTGATAGTCATGCTCACTTAAATGATCCAGGCTACTTATGGAGAGAAGACTACGCCCACGGCACTGCTGCAGCAGGGGTGGGGGGAATCACAACAATCATTGATATGCCTCTGCAGAATGAACCGGCAATGACAGATGCTCAAATCTTTGATAAAAAGATTCAAGCGGTTTCAGTGAACGCCTATGTCGACTATTGTTTCTGGGGAGGACTAGTTGACTATAACTTAGATAAATTGAAGGAATTAGATGAAAAGGGTTGTATCGGTTTTAAATCCTTCATCGGGCCGGTATCCCCCGATTATGTTTCTCTCACAATCGGTCAAGCTAAAGAGGCTATGGAAATTTTGCAGGAGTTTGATGCCCGGGCCGCTTTTCACTGTGAAGATTATTCTCTGATCAAGTGGGAAGAGAAGAGAGCACAACGTAAAGAAAAAAATGATTGGCAGGATTTCTTGAATTCCAGACCGGTGATTGCCGAGTTAATAGCCACTCAAAATATTATTAATCTTGCCAAGGAGCTGGGAGCAAAAGCTCATATCTGTCATGTCAGCCATCCACGAGTTGCCAAAATCATTCAAGAGGCACAACAGCAAGGGATCGATGTAACGGCTGAAACATGCGGGCATTATCTTACATTTACCGACCAAGATGTCATTAAGAATGGCAGTTTGTTTAAATGTGCGCCTCCCTTAAGGGAAGAGGCGGCCGTGGAGGAAATGTGGGAATACGTCAATAACGGAACTTTATCTTGCGTTGCTTCTGATCATTCACCGTGTGAATTGAGCGAGAAGAGTGAAGAAAAGCATGGAATTTTTGGAGCCTGGGGCGGCATAAGCGGTATCCAAAATGTAATGCAGGTCGTCTTTAGTGAAGGCGTTGTCAAGAGAGGCTATAACCCGACCTTATTGGCCCGCAGTTTAAGTGAAGGTCCGGCAAAGGTTTGCGGGATTTTTGGCAAAAAAGGAGCCATTGAGGTTGGCTTTGATGCCGACCTGGTTATCCTTGACCCAGAGAAAGAATGGGAAATTACTCCGGAGTCATTGTACTATGTCAATAAAATTTCTGCATTTGTCGGTTTAAAAGGAAAGGGTCTTCCTGTCTGCACGGTTGTAAGGGGCCAAGTAGTCGCCAAAGATGGCAAAATAGTTGGTCAAAAGGGTTTTGGCGAATTTGTCAGCAAATTGAAATAGGAGAGGGGGATAACTATGAGCAAGCGTTATGACTTAATTATTCGGCAGGGAATGCTTGTTTGTCCAGAAGGTGTCAAAAAAGCCGATGTTGCTGTTGATGATGAGAAAATTGTTGAAATTGCTGAGGAAATAAGCGGCGAGGCTAAGGAAATTATTGATGCCACAGGAAACTATGTTTTTCCCGGTACCACAGACGGACATGTTCATTTTAACGATCCAGGCCGAACGGAGTGGGAAACTATCGCCACTGGAAGTAACGCACTGGCTGCCGGTGGAGGGGTTGCTTATTTTGATATGCCTCTTAACTGCAATCCCTGTACGTTAGATGCTAAAAACTTTAACAATAAGCTTGCCGTTGCCCAGAGAGATTCTTTAGTCGATTATGGATTTTGGGGCGGACTTACGCCTAAAAATTTAGATAGGCTTGAAGAGCTCGCCGAATGCGGCGTGGTTGGATTTAAGGCCTTCTCATGTTTCAGTGGAATTGCAGAGTTTGAGAGAATGGACGATTACACGGCCGTAGTCGGCATGGAGAAATTAGCTAAGTTAGGATATCCTCTCATGGTCCATTGCGAAAACGCGGAGATTGTGAGTGCCTTGACTGCTCAAGCTCTGGCCAACAATAAGACGACCGTTCGTGACTATTTTGCAGCTCATTCCCCCATAACAGAAATTGAAAATGTCTCACGAATGATTTCCTACGCTGAGGAAACGGGCTGCAAATTGATTATTGCCCACGTTAGTACAGCAAGGGCAGTGGAGTTAGTAACAGAGGCCAGGAACAGGGGGGTTGATGTTTCCTGTGAAACTATTGGTCATTATTTAATTCTTACCGATGACGATGTTGAACGGATGGGAACTGTCGCTAAATGTTCGCCTCCAATCCGCAATGCTCAAAACCAAACAAAAATGTGGGGTAAATTGTTAAACGGTGAATTTACCTTTATCTCTTCTGATCATTCACCGTGTGATCCTAAGCTGAAAGACGGAGAGTTTTTGAAGGTTTGGGGAGGGATCTCGGCTTGTCAAACGACGTTGTCGTCACTGCTTACTCATGGTTATCATGAGCGAAAAGTACCCCTTGCCGATATTGCCAAATTGACAGCACAAAATGTAAATGAGGTTTTTAAAATTCCTGGGAAAGGAAAGATTGACTTAGGATTTGACGGGGATTTTGCGCTGGTTGACTTAAATCAGGAGTTTACACTTCAGGCAGAAGATCTTTTCTATAAACATAAGGCCAGCCCTTATGTAGGCAGCACCTTCCGCGGAAAAATTACTCAAACCATTCTCAGAGGTAAGACCATATTTAAAGACGGAAAAGTAGTTTCCCAACCAATCGGCAAACATTTAAGACCTCTTGTTTAATTTAGGGATCGCTTAGAATAGGGCTAACGCTTAAGAAGAGGAGTAGGTAAAAATGTCTACAAATTCAGGAAACCTCGAAACAAACGTAACCCAGGTTTCTCAGTCGGCAGATCATGATGAAGCTTTGAATCCGAGATCTCCAAACGAACGGACAGTAGGCCCAATCCCCTATATGTTTATGTGGATCGGAGACGGCGTTAACTTAGGTAATATGACACTGGGAGCGAGTTTAGTCGTTGCTGGAGTTGCTACGTTGAATATCGTTCAGACCTTTGCAGCTGCCATTATCGCTATCGCCATTATCTCAACAGTATTTGCCTTAAATGACAGACTCGGTTATCGAACCGGAATTCCTTATGTCGTACAACTTAGAATGTCTTTTGGCCTAAAAGGAGCTACTGTAACCTCACTATTGCGCGGCATTCCTGCCGTTGTTTGGTATGGTGTCCAGAGCTGGATCGGCGGTACAGCCCTAAACGAAATTGCCAAGGCCATTACCGGCGGAGCCTTTAATAATGTTGTTATTTGTTTTGTTGTTCTTCAATTGGTACAAATTGTAATCTCGATGTACGGATTCCATGCAATTAAGTGGGTTGAAACGCTGACTTCTATCGTAATTATGGTTGCCCTGGTTTATGTGTTTGGCATTCTCGTAACAAAGTATAATGGTGTCGTCAGTCAAAAATGGGTTCATGCCACTGGGTCATGGGGGTTGCCCTTCTTTTCCTTCATCATGGTTTTCCTGGGGAATTATGCAGGTATCTTTTTAAGTGCTGCCGACTATTCGAGAGAGTTAAAATCGGGCATTCGCGATGGAAAACGTGGCTTCCTCTATTTCTCACCGATTGTGTTGGCCTATGGTTTTGTTATTACGATTGGCGCTATGCTGGCATCGGCAACCGGTATCTCCAATCCTGTCAAAGCTTTTGCCATCGTCGTTGATAATCCCTATATTACAGTATTTGTATCGGCCTTCATCGTTCTTGGTGCTGTTGCCACAAACATGGTTGCCAATATTGTCACTCCAACTTATGTCATTCAACTGTTTACGAAATTGAAATATAAAGTAGCCGTATTTATAACTGGACTCTTAGGGCTGTGTGCTTTTCCCTGGGTTCTTGTTCAGGACTCCTCAGCCAAAGGTCTGGATATGTTCATTCTTATCTATTCAGCGTTCTTGGGACCAATTGTTGCCATTTTGCTTATTGAATATTATATCCTAAGAAAACAACGTGTAGAAGTTAGTGAATTGTACAATCAAGCGGGTGTCTTTGCCGGCTATAATGCGGCAGCAATACTTGCCATGCTGATTGGAGCAGGTGCCGCCTTTTTGAAAGTCGATCTAGCCTGGATAATTGGCCTGGTAGTTGCAGGAATTGCTTACTATCTCCTGATGAAATTTGCCTTTAAAGGGTCGAAATTTAAAAGTGGCACAATATTTGAGAATAATTAGTTAGTAAAATCATAGATTTAAGTTAGGGGAAGTCGGCTGAAAAGACGGCTTCCTTTAATTTCATATGTAAATGCATTTTTCAGCATTAATGATTTGGGGGCAGGAAATGGGGAGAAATAAACGAATTATTGACGATACTATACTATAAGTAAGGTTATAAACAGGAGGAGTAACGTGGAATTAACCGTTGAGAAATTGCTCAAACTTGAACCTCTGCGAACGTCACAAGTAATGGCAGGTGCCCAGGGCCTTAAGAATGTGGTTAAAGGGGTTACCATTATGGAAGCTCCGGATATCGTCGATTGGCTGGCCGGTGGTGAACTGCTCCTGACAAGTTTATATTCCACCTTGGGAGGAAAGGTAAACTATCGTGAGTTCATCCGAAATCTTGCTGCCAAAGACGTCTGCGCGCTGGCGGTTAAAATACGGCGCTTTGTTGATAGAATCCCGCCGGATATCCTGGAGATTGCCGATGAGATTGGTTTGCCTATTATACAATTAGAAGGTAATGTTCGCTATGTGGATATTATGTATCCTGTCATGGAGATACTCTTTAACAAGCAAGTTATTGAACTTAAATATTATAAAGAAATACAGGAACGGTTTACCGCTTTAGCACTTCAATGCCAAGGCCTTGATAAGATCACAAAGACTTTAGCGGAATTGGTTGGAAATCCGGTGAGTGTTTTTGATAACCAAAGGAAATGTTTGTCTGCCACTGATGAGAAATTTTGCTGTTTTGAGGATATGACGACGTTTTATGAAGGGGACTTGCTGAGCAAGAACTTCAATTCTTATCGCATCATAATAAATGGAGCAGGGGAAGAGCCTGTTTACCAAGTTGTGGTGCCGATTCAAGCTTTAGGTCAGATTAAAGCTTATTTAATAGTCACTGAGATTAATAAACCTATGCATGAGATGGAATTAATTTGTTTGGACCAAGCTACTACAGTTGTAACCCTGGAGATGGTCAGGCGTTTTGCTGTCCGAGAAGTCGAACAAAAATTCAGCAATGATATTGTTGAGAAACTTATTAGTGGAGAGATCGAAGTTAGCAGTTTGCGTGAAAGAGCAAATCTCTTGGCTTGGGAAATTAATCGCCCCTTTGTTGTTGTGCTGTTTAGCCTCAAATATCTCGATGAGTATTTAGCTGATACGAAGATTAAACAGGATAAAATAGCTTTTCAAGGAATTAAGGCTGAAATTCAGTCTTTGATTATGAATGTGATGAGAACGCGGATGAAAGACTTTATTCTCGGACATAAAGGTGACTCAATCATTGTTTTATGGCCTGTCAGAGGATCAAGCAAAACGATCGAGGAGATTAAGAAGGCCGGGCGGGAAATTCAGGATCATGCGAAGAAACGCTGGAAAAAAATTATGATTGGGATTGGTATTGGGAACGTCGCCGCTGAGATCGAAGAGATTCCAAGAAGTTATAAAGAGGCCCAGGACGCTCTTATTTATGGAGAAATGCTTCAAGGGGAAGACGTCATTTCCTGGTTCCAGGATCTAGGTGTCTATCGAATGCTTTGCAAGTTTGGTCAAGGTAATGATCTGGCTGATTTTGTACCTAAATCACTCAAAATGCTTTTGGACTATGATCAGCAGAACCAAACGGAACTACTAAAGAGTTTAGAAGTCTTTTTGGAGTTTAATGGTAACGCAAGTAAAGCTGCAAAAGCGCTCTTTATTCATTACAAAACCTTGCTTTATCGTTTAGAACGGATTAAAGAGGTCACCGGACTCGATTTAGAGGATTATAAAAATCGCTTAGAATTAGAACTTGGGTTAAAGATTATTCAAATTTTAAATCAGCGGGAATAATTGAGAAACAAAAATAAGAGACGTTTGCATTTTTGCGCAATCGTCTCTTATTTTGTCAGCCGCAGCTGTTCTAAACCAGATGACAGGCAACCAAGTGACCGTTGCCGCAATCTTTCAATTCAGGAGCTGTTTGGGCACATTGTTGCTGGGCTTTTGGACAACGAGTACGGAAATAACAGCCGCTCGGCGGGTCAATGGGGCTTGGAACCCCTCCCTCTAAGACAATGCGAGAGCGTTTTAGTTCCACATCCGGATCGGGGATCGGGATAGCCGATAATAAGGCTTGTGTATAAGGATGCATCGGATGATCATAAAGGTCCTGGCTCGTTGTTAGCTCTACAATTCGTCCCAGGTACATCACAGCGATACGATGGGAGATATGTTTGACCATAGAAAGGTCATGAGCAATAAATAGATAAGTCAATCCTAGTTTTTCCTGTAATTCTTCCAGCATGTTTACGATTTGGGCCTGAATCGAGACATCGAGAGCTGAGATAGGTTCATCACAGATGATCAGCTTGGGGTTTACCGCCAAAGCTCGGGCAATCCCAATCCGTTGTCTCTGACCACCGGAAAATTCATGAGGGAAGCGGTTGGCATGCTCGGAATTCAACCCGACAGTTTCCAGTAATTCATAGATTCGATTGGTGCGTTTTTGACCGCTGGCCAGGCGATGAATGTCGAGAGCTTCGCCGATAATATCCCCGACAGTCATCCGCGGATTAAGTGAGGCATAGGGATCCTGAAAAATCATCTGCATATCCCGGCGAACAGTCATCATTTCTTTTTTGTTTAAGTCATAGATATTGCGGCCCATAAATTTTGCTTCACCGGATGTCGCTTCATAGAGGCGGATAATGGTACGCCCGGCCGTTGATTTGCCGCATCCGCTCTCGCCAACTAAGCCTAAAGTTTCTCTCTGATGAAGTTTAAAGGATATGCCGTTTACGGCATGAACTTTTTTGTTTTCACGGGATAAAAAGCCCTCACTAATCGGAAAGTGCTTGACTAGATTATTGACTTCCAGAATAACTTCGCTGCTCATGATCTAGCCTCCTTCTCATCAATCCCGTTGAAGGTCACCTTGGGAGCGTCAGGATGAAGAAGCCAGCACGCTGCTTGATGTTTTTCATTAAGATTAGTATAAGCTGGAGGCTGAGTATCACAGATTTTCATAGCATGTGGACAGCGTGCCGCAAAGCCGCATCCTTTAGGAGGATTAAGCAGATCGGGAGGGCTCCCGACGATAGGCACCAGTTTGCTGCCCTTGGAGGCATCTAACCTGGGAACGCTTTTTAACAATCCCCAAGTATAAGGGTGCCGAGGATCCTTAAAGATATCCTGGGTTGTGCCCATTTCTACGATTTTGCCGCCATACATGACGATAATTCGCGAACAAAGACCGGCTACAACTCCTAAATCATGGGTAATTAAGATAATCGAAGTATTAACTTTATCCTTTAAGTCCTTCATTAACTCCAATATCTGAGCCTGAATTGTTACGTCCAAGGCAGTTGTTGGTTCATCTGCAATTAAAAGTTTGGGATTGCAGAGCAATGCCATGGCAATCATAACCCTCTGTCTCATTCCGCCGGAAAATTCATGAGGATATTGTTTTAATCGACGTTCAGGATTAGAAATTCCCACCATGGTCAAATATTTAGCAGCACGTCCTAAAGCTTCATTTTTGCCGATCCCTTCATGGTGCTGTAAGACTTCTGTCATCTGCCGCCCTATGGTGAGCACAGGATTTAGGCTTGTCATCGGGTCTTGGAAGATCATACCGATTTCTTTGCCGCGGATTTTCTGCATCTCTTTTTCCGGCAGGTGGACTAAATCTCGGCCCGCTAAACGGATTTGACCGTTTTTGATTTTGCCTGGGGGATTGGGAATCAAACGCATAATTGACTGAACTGTTACCGACTTACCGCAGCCGGATTCTCCGACAATCCCTACAGCTTCCCCTGCATCAACATGAAAACTAACCCCCGAAACTGACTGCACTTCTCCAGCATAGGTATAGAAGGAGGTGCTGAGGTTTTCCACTTCCAGTAAAGCCACAATATCTCCTCCTTACTTGCGCATTTTAGGATCAAAGGCATCACGCAGCCCATCACCAATAAAGTTAAATGACAACATTAAAATAGCAATTAAAGCTGCCGGGAAAATTAAAGCAAAAGCAGAACCGGGAATATTCCCCCGTCCCTCGGCAGCCATATATCCAAGGCTGACCCAAGGAGGCTGCACTCCTAACCCAATAAAGCTCAGGAAGGCTTCCATAAAAATAGCGGCAGGTATCTGCAAAGCAGATACTACAATAATTTGCCCAACGGTATTGGGAAGCAAATGCTTGAAAAGAATGCGGGGAGTGCTTGCCCCCAGAGTGCGGGCGGCTAAAACAAATTCTTGTTCCCGCAGTGTCAGGATTTGACCGCGAATGATTCTGGCCATAGTAACCCAGTATTCGATACCGAGAACAATAAAAATATTGCGCAGACCAGAACCAAGAAGAACCATTAATAAAATTACATATAACATATCAGGGACACTGAAAATGATATCAATAAACCGTTGCATCAGATTATCAATGCGGCCGCCCACATAACCGGAGATACCGCCATAGATGATTCCGATAGTCAGGTTAATCAGTACCGAACCAAAGCCAATGGCCAGGGAAATCTGGGTTCCATACATAGCCCGGGTTAAAATATCCCTGCCCAGTTCATCAGTGCCGAAGGGATGAACCCAACTGGGAGGGTTTAAGGTATGGCTCAAGTCATTGGAATAATAGTTAAAGTGAGAGAGGAAGGGCCCTCCAAAGCCAAACAAACAAATAAGGACAAGAACAATCAGCCCGCCCATAGCTAAAGGATTCTTTTTAAAACGACGGCGAGCATCCTGCCAGAGGGTGGTGCTTGGCCGGTTAATCACATCGGTTTTTTGAGTTTGTTGCAGTGGTGTAAATGAATCTAACGGCAAACTCATGCTCAGACCCCCTTTTGATCAGTTAGCTTGATGCGTGGATCGACCAGAGTATAAGCAATATCCACCAGAAGGTTAAACGTGACCATTAAGGTGGCAACCAGAATTGTTGTCCCCATGATCACGGGATAATCACGGTTGGTAATACTGGTAACAAAATATTGTCCAATTCCGGGAATATTAAAGATATATTCGATAACAAAATTGCCGCAGAGAATATAAGCAAAGAATGGTCCCATAAACGTCAAAAGCGGGATAATGGCATTTTTGAGAGCGTGTCGGAAAACAACAATATAACCAGGCAGTCCCTTGGCCTTTGCAGTTCTGATATAGTCCTGATGAAGAACATCGAGCATGCTTGTCCGAGTGAGACGCGTGATTTGGGCCACAGGATAGGCACTTAAAGCCAGAACGGGCATAACAAGCTGATTTGGATCTCCCCAGCCGATGGGGGGGAAGAGATGGAGCTTAAATCCAACATAATACTGTAAAAGAGTAGCAATTACGAAACTTGGTACGGAGATACCGATGGTAGCCAAAAATGTAGCCACATAATCGGCCGTTTTATTTTGCCTCAAGGCAGCGATAATTCCCAAAAACGTGCCGCAGAGTAAGGCGAGAATAGTTGCCATGGAACCGATAGCCGCTGTTCGAGGCAAGCCTTCTGTAATAATATCATTGACAGACCGCCCTTGATAACGGAAAGTGGGTCCAAAGTCAAAGTGTGCAGCATTTTTTAGATAATCGGTATATTGCTTAAACAGAGGATCATTCAAGTGGTAACGGGCATTAATGTTGGCCTTAACCTGGGGCAGCAAAACCTTATCGGAAGCAAATGGGCCGCCGGGTATTGCATGCATCAAAAAGAAGGTCAGAGTTATAACCAACCAAATTACTATAATAGCCGCCAGGATTCGTCCGAGTAAATAGCGAACCATATTCCTCCCCCTCAATCAAAGTTACAAAATTACAGAGTTAAGGGGCAAGTTATTGGAACTTGCCCCTTAACTTACTGTCCACTCAACATGATGTTATTGAAGATAAGCGGTTTTGAAATCAAAGTCCCCCATGGGATTAACAAGAACACCCTTAATGTTATCTTTCAGTACGTAGTTTTGGACATAGTAATAAATGGGCATTATCGGTTTTTCTTTCATTAAAACGGTTTCGGCGTCATGCATGGCTTTCATGCGTACCGTTTGATCAGCTGTGTTTTTTGCAGTCTCAATATCTTTGTCATATTGGGCGTTAGACCAGCCGGTTTGGTTCTCACCGTTACCAGTGGTGAACATATCCATAAATGTCATAGGATCGATATAATCGCCATTCCAGGCAGCGCGAGCAACATCGTATTGCAGGTTTTGCATGGTTTGCAGGTAAACTTGCCATTCTTGGCCGAGCAATTTGACATTGATACCCAAATTCTTATGCCAGAAATCTTGAATAGCTTGGGCAGGAAGTTGATGAGTACCGTTAGTATTATAAAGGAGTGTCAGAGTTGGGAAATTCTTACCATCAGGATAACCAGCCTCAGCTAACAGTTGTTTGGCTTTAGCAATATCCTCGGTAATGAAATTTCCGCCAACGGCACGGAAGTCTTTACCCGGCGTGGCATCGGGAACTCCACCGGGCACGTAAGCATAGGCCGGAGCTTGCCCGCCTTTAAAGACGTTGGTAATTAAATCTTGACGATTGAGACAGATAGACAGAGCCTCACGGACGCGAGGATCATTTAAAGGAGCTTTGGTCGTGTTGAAACGGTAGAAATAGGTACCTAACTGAGGAGCCTTCTTAAGGATTCCTGATTTTTGATAGCGGACGATATCTTCCGGAGTCGGATCATATAAGCCATCTAATTGTCCAGCATCAAAGGCGGTCGCTGCAGCTTTGTGATCTTCTACTAAGTTGAAATCGAGTTCTGAGAGTTTAACATTGGCTGCATCCCAGTAATTTGGGTTTTTAACCAGAACCATGGAATCGTTGTGAGTCCAGGACTTCATCGTAAAAGGACCGTTACTCACAAAGGTTTTGGCGTCCGTATTCCAGTTCTTATTGGCTTTTACATTCTTTTGGTCAACCGGATAATAGGTTTGGAAAGCCAGCAAGGATTTGAAATAGGGCGTAGGAGCTGCCAAAGTAAGCACTAAGGTATGAGGGTCTTTCACTTCGATACCCACTTGATCTGCCGTAGCTTTACCGGCATTATATTCTTTCGCATTCTTAAAATAGTACAATTGGTAAGCATAGTTTGAAGCCGCATTCGGATCGAGGGCGTGAAGCCAGGAAGCTTTAAAATCATCAGCAGTTACAGGATCTCCGTTGCTGAACTTTGTATCCTTCATCTTGATAGTGTAGGTCAAACCGTCAGCAGATACATCAATGCTGCTGGCAATTGCCAATTGCGGTTCGTTGTTTTTATCCAGACGGGTTAAACCTTCAAATAAATTCATCTCCATGATTGCTTCAGGAACACCGTCGGACATCTGGGGATCAAGGGTTTTAGGTTCTGCGCCCGGATCAAAACTCACCTTCATTGGTTTATCAGCCCCTTGAGTTGCTTGGGTGCTTGAGGTGCCGCAGCCAGTAACTACAGACCCAAGAACAAGAGCGGCTGATAAGACTGAAACCAACCATTTTTTCTTTCTGATCATGATTTTCCTTTCTTCCTCCTTTATTTTTTTCTCTTTGTTTCCGCAATTAATTTCAGCGGATTCAATTGTTGTGTATTCGGTATTGCTATTGTGAATTCCTGCTACACAATCAGAGAGAAAAAAGAGAATATGTAAATATTGAAAATATAAATACACAAATAACAAAAATAATATAAGTATTTAAATTCAAAGTTACATAATAACCTGGATTATTATCGAACTTTAATACAATAGGGAAATGCCCGAGATGGGATAAGAGTTCCATAAACGATAATAAAAGCAGAAACTCACCTGAAGCGAATCTCTGCTTAAAAATAATTTAAAATAAAGCTCATTAAGAAATTGGCAATTACTATAAGAACACTTTATCCAATTTTTAAGCCCCCCACTTCTATAAGTGGGGGTGGGTCCTTCGTTAACTTCAGGTGGGGTAGAGTTCTCCTTCACCGCTAAGTATTTCTATTGGGAAAGGCGGCTCGGCAATAATGTCCACTGGACATTATTGTATCTAAAGCCCTGATGTTCAGCTTTAGCGTAAGCGAGTTGACTTTACAAGGTGTTTCTATTTGAATTTTATCAAATCGGCAGCTCGCTTTAATTGCTCGTCCAGTACTTTAGCATAAATTCTTGTTGTCCTTGGGTCTGCATGTCCAAGAGCATCTTGTACAATCGCTAAATTGTCTGTTTCCCGAAGGAGCAAAGTAGCAAATGTCGAACGTAATTTATGGACACTGTAACCTTCAGTATTATGTCCAAATGATTTGAGGATGGTCATGTATTTGGCAATCAGATTTTGTACTGCTCTCTTGCTGATTCGGTTTCCCTGAATCGATAGAAAAAGAGCATCAACGTTATTACGGGCATAACGTGGGCGTTCGCTGCCAAGATAATCGTTTAGAGCTGTTGCAACTTCCTGATTAAAATAAACAACGCTTTCCTTATTCCCTTTACGTGTGATTTTAAAATGCCCTTTTGCTATAAATGTATGGCTGAGATCCAAACCGCAAAGTTCAGATAAGCGCAGTCCTGTGCCGATTAAAGTAAGGACAATGGCATAATCACGTTTCTCAGTATAAGCATAGTATTTAAGCTGGCCGTCAGATAATCCTGTACCAGTTTCTAAAACATCAGTCAAATCAGCAATTTGATTAGGTTCTAAAGCTTTAGGAAGGCTTTGATTAACATAAATTGGATCTAATTTAATTGTAACGTCTTTATGTATCATATCTTCACGAAGCATATATCGATATAATGACTTAATTACTGCTTGTTTACGAGCTAGAGCACGAGGCCCGTTATTACGTTCGGAATTTGCCCAGCTTAAATAGGACTCAATATGGCGATGACCGACGGTTTCCATGACCGAAACCTGGATATGAGAGGGAGAGGAGGGGAAGTCAGGCACTGAGCGGCATAGATAATTAAAAAACATACCCAACTCGTAAACGTAGGCTGCTTGGGTAGACTTTGATTTATTGGTAACTGCAAGATGATTAATAAAATCTTGAGCAAATTGGGGCAGAAGGTATTTTGTTGCCTTGATATTCATTATCAAACCTCCAATGATCCAGTAAAATGGGTGTATCAGGAGTATATCACTCATAATTATACATCGTTATGGCAATGTTTTTGTATACTATGCCAGTTTTAAGCAGATTAAGAATATCAGGTAAAATTTAAATAAAATAGTTGTAAAGAATAATTATAATGATATAATAATACTTAAAATAAATAGAGTTCAAGCATTAATACTTAATGAGAAGCTAGTTTGGTTAATCTTTTGGCCTTAAACCATTTTTGTAAATAAGAGTTGAAAGGGTGGTAAATGATGTTCAAAAGGATTTTAGTTCCGACGGATATTTCTGAATATTCTCGCCGAGCTTTGGTTACAGCACTCAACCTTGCACGGCAATTTAACTCCGAGGTTGAGCTATTTCATGTGACGTACAATCCAGAAGCATATTGGGGCTATACAGTATCTTATGGTCTTGTCGTATCTCAGGAGGAAATTGATCAAAGTGGAGAAGCAGCTTTGGAGGCAGCTTTAGCAGGGATTGAAGTCGGTGATATTGTTTTCCATAAAAAGCATATTTCAGGGCATCCCGCAAGCGCCATTCTTGAAGAAGCCAAGAGGGATTTTGATTTAATTATTATGGGCAGTCATGGACATGGACCTATATCAGGAGCTGTGTTAGGTAGCGTAACTCAAAAGATTCTTGCCCATTCTTTATGTCCGGTGCTGGTAGTAAAGTAAGATCATTAAAAGGAGAGGGAAAATGACGAGACAGTTCAATTTTGAAATTATCCCTGAAATTAAAGAGCGATGGTCACCCAGAGCATTTGGTAGCAGGTTAGTTCCGCGAGAGGATTTAATGCCCTTGCTTGAGGCGGCCAGATTTGCACCTTCATGTTTTAACGAGCAACCTTGGCGATTTATTATTGCAGATAACGAAGTAATGCTTCAAAAAATGCGTGGACTTTTAACTCCTTCAAACCTGGAATGGGCGAAGAAAGCTCCGGTTTTGATTTTGATTGTTTCCAAAAAAACATTTACGTTAAATGGAAAAGATAATTACTGGCATATGTTTGATGCCGGAACTTCGTGGGGTTATTTATCTTTGGAAGCTCAGAGACGTGGGTTGATTACTCATGCCATGGGAGGCTTTAATCGTGAAAAAGCCCGGGAAGAATTTTGCATACCTGAGGATTACACAATAATTGCAGTGATAGCAGTGGGATATTATGGACAAAAAGATAGTTTGAGTCAAGAATTGCAAAGCAGAGAAAACCCGGATAACAGAAAAAACATTGAGGATCTTTTACTCAAAGGGGAATAGGTGCAAACCTCATTAGCATTCAGCAGGATTACATCATCTTAGTTCGGGTATTTATGATTATCAACTCCAGAATATGTCAATGATATTATCTTTAATACTCATGGCATAACGATAAGCAAATTTGTAAAAGCCATCTATAAGATAGGCGTTGCCTCACTGAAAGGCAGCGCCTGTTTTTTGTACCCTTTTTTAGGTCTAAAATTGCTGATAAGCCATTCTTGATGTTTCAAACATGTTATGTATGGCAGTTTCTTGGTCTTGGGTGATAGTTCCGTCGGACACAAGGCTATCTAGGCTAAATAAGCTTGTAAGATTGATAAAGTCTGTGATATTCAAATAAATCTCCCCTTTATTTTAGATTTCTTATACTTTATTGGTTAAATAAATTCTAAAATTATACTCTAATCTGAATAATTGCTGAAAGTTTCCTGAATGTATGCTGAAAGTTTGATGAAAATGTATAAGTCATTCGAAGACAAACACGTTTTGACGAAAGTAAAAAGTTATTTTAATAGTGATATTGAAGAATTAATAGAATTAAGCAAATAATGGCAGGAACGCACCACGATGGTGATTTGCCAGCGGGTGCGTCACTGAAGTATAGGTTATAGAGTTATTATCGTTAGATCATCAGGAATGTAAATATTTCCGCTGAAGTATTTTTTCCCTTCCTCTGTGTAAAGGTTTTTTCGCTGAGCTATGTTAGAGTCCTCAGTATGCCATAGTATTAGGTTTTTTATATTAAGTAGAGTTGCAAGTTCGCAAGCATCTTTAACAGTACTATGATGTTTTTCATAGGGCCTAAATACTTCGCGGTCACGATAAAGGCAAAAGGCCTCACATAAAAGCCAATCACTATTTGAAACATAAGTTTCACATAAATTGTTATAGGGTTCATCTCCTAGAAAGGCAAGAAGTTTTCCGTTATTTAGTTTGACAGTAAAGCCGTACTGTTTCACCTTGGTGGAGTGAATATCAAAGAACGTAAAATCTTGACCAAGAAGAGTATTCGTTTGTCCATCATCTACAGGTATAATGAAAATTCGGTGACCGATTACGTCCGTTAACTTTTTATCGAGCGTCGATTTCACGAGGGTTTTGATATCGCTTATAAGCTCTCTATGACAATAGATGTTCAGGTTATCGTTATACTGACCTATTAGAACAGACGATGCGATTATTCTAATGATCCAAACTACTCCAAGAAGATGATCTGAATGCTTGTGGCTGATGAAAACGTTGTGTATCTCTTGAACGGAAATACCCGTTTTTTCCAAAGCTGCTAAAATGCCATTGCCACCACCGGTATCAACCAAGATATACTCATTCTTTTCATTGGATAGGGCAAAACATGTGTTGAAGCACTTAGTTACTGTAGCATGGCCTGTTCCCAAGGCAATTAATTGATTCATTATCGCTCACTCCGATTATTCATGATTATTCTAGATATTCGATGGTTTAACTTTACTTTTACATAATCTTGAACGTCGCTGCTAGAACGTAAATTGCAAGCTCTCTATAAAAGAGTATAATTTTACATAAATCAGTGGAAACAAATAAAACCATTTAGATATTTAGAGCGGTATTCTGCTTGAAAGATATTGGGAATCTGACGGTTATATAGTTATTAGTTATGGTACATAGTGCAAGGGAGGAATTTAGATGTCGCAAAAGAAACAAGTTAATGACTTAAGAACCGCATTAGAATTGTTAGAATCTATTCCGGGTCAGCTAATTCAGACGGATATTGAAGTTGATCCTCATGCAGAATTATCAGGAGTTTATCGACATGTTGGAGCAGGCGGAACTGTAATGAGACCGACTAAGGAGGGCCCGGCAATGGTTTTTAACAAAATCAAGGGGTTTGATCATGTCAGGGTAGCGATTGGTTTATTGGCCAGCAGAAAACGTGTCGGTTTGCTTTTGGATACAGATCCGAAAACATTAGGTTTCCATTTGGGAAATTCCCTGAAAAATCCTATACCACCGATTGTTATTGACAACAAGGATGCGAAATGCCAAGAAGTTGTTCATTATGCCGATGACCCTGGGTTTAATCTGAAAAAGTTAGTCCCGGCCCCTACGAATACAGAAGAGGATGCCGGTCCCTATATTACATTGGGGATGTGTTATGCGACGGATCCTGAAAATGGAGACACGGATATTACCATTCATCGCCTTTGCATCCAGTCCAAAGATGAAATAAGTATGTTTTTTACGCCCGGCGCTCGTCATTTAGGCGTTTTCCGTGAAAAAGCTGAAGCCATGGGTAAACCGCTTCCCATCTCGATCAGTATCGGTGTAGATCCGGCCATAGAAATCGCTGCGTGTTTTGAGCCGCCAACCACACCTCTCGGATTCAATGAACTGCAGATAGCTGGAGCTTTGCGCAATAGACCTGTGGAGTTAACAAATTGTCTTACGATCAACGAAAATTGTATTGCCCATGCGGAATATGTTATCGAGGGTGAATTGCTGCCTAATCAAACTGTACGGGAAGATCAGAACACCAATACCGGAAAGGCCATGCCGGAGTTCCCGGGGTACACCGGTGATGCCAAAGAAGTTCAAATTATTAAGGTTAAAGCAGTTACACATCGTGTTAACCCCATTATGCAATCTTGTATCGGACCAAGCGAGGAACATGTATCCATGGCCGGCATTCCAACAGAAGCAAGTATTATTCAAATGATCGAACGAGCTATGCCTGGCAGATTACAAAATGTCTATGCAGCACCTTGCGGAGGGGGTAAATACGTCGTCGTTATCCAATTTAAAAAGAGGATGCCAAGTGATGAGGGACGCCAGAGACAGGCAGCACTCCTTGCCTTTTCAGCCTTTAGTGAGTTAAAACATGTATTCCTGGTAGATGAGGATGTGGATTTATTTGATATGAATGATGTCATGTGGGCAATGACCACCCGGTTTCAGGGTAATGAAGATGCGATCTTTATTCCGGGCGTAAGATGCCACCCTTTGGATCCCTCTAGTAGTCCAGAGTACTCATCCAGTATTCGTGATGCTGGTATATCATGTAAAGCAATTTTTGACTGCACAGTTCCTTATGACCAGAAGCAAAACTTCATTAGGGCTAAATTCATGGACATTGATAAAGACAAGTGGGCAGAGTTTATAAAATAGTCTAAATGAGTCACAAGTCTGAGACTAGTTCCTTACTTGGGGCATGTTTATCCAGTCTTTAAGCCCCCCACTTCTATAAGTGGGGGGCCTTCGCTAACTTCAGGTGGGGTAGAGTCCTCCTTCGCCGCTAAGTATTTCTTTTAGGAAGAGCGGCTCGGCAATAATGTCCACTGGACATTATTGTATCTGAAGCCTCGATGTTCAGCTTTAGCTGAACGAGTTCACTGTAAACTTGATTACCTTGGCAATGAAGTCGAAGGGAGAGTCGTTTTACTCCGAAAGAAGTAACGGCTCTCCCTGGGCGTTTACACAGTTTCTTCTATCATTTGCTCTGGGGTAGGGATATTAAGCAGCCTTTTGCGCACAGCGCGGAGGGAAAAGATCTGCCTTTCGATTAATCCTAAGCCTGAGTTCACAATCCAATAGGCACTGAGTGCCGCCGGCGCTTTCCAAAGAAAAACCAATCCAATGATCACCGGAACGAGGAAGGACAAAAAGTTTCTGTTACTAGCAGTAAATCCGTTCACTCCCTGGAAGAAACCCGCTATTGCAGGCAAAATGTGAAGATTATCCATTGCGTGAACCCCAGAAACCCAAGGGAGAAGAAAACTTCCAACGGATGAGCTCAAATTGAGAACAGAAAAATAAAACGAGAAGAGGATTGGCGCCTGGATTATAAATGGCAGAAATGACATAAAAGAATTAACCTTGTACTTTGAAGAGATCTTTAGAAGCTCAGTATTAACTTTTTCCGTTTTATTGTGAAATTTGACTGCTAAAGCAGACTTTACCTGACTTAAGTTAGCTGAGAATAGCTGAGTTCGTTGCTGATTAACCGACAATGGAAAGAGAAGAAGTTTAAGTCCAAAGGTTAATAAAGCAACCGCCAAAAACCAATCACCTGTTAAATTAATTAGGGAACCTAAAATTAAAGAGAATAGCGAACTAAACATATGCATTTAATTATTCCTCCTTAGATTTTCTTTAAAAAACTAAAGAGGATATATATGGTGGATCGTCATCATTTTCTTGTTTAAGCATTCTCCTGATAACAAGATATTTTCGAAAACGAATAAGGATGAGTGTGCGTAAAATGAATTGATTTCTTTCTATTGAGGTAGTTTCGAGCATATGACCATTGATATTGCTTTTAAACAAAGTAAAAACAATTCCGGAAAATGCTAATAATATTGTTAAGTTAAGAAATAAAAAAAGCCAACTATCAAGTTGCATTAGCTCACCTCCTCATGGGAATTATATATCTTTAGAGAATTATTGACAAGCGAGGGGATGATAAGGGTCGAAGACTATTGAGGGAACCCAGTCTTAAAGGAAGACAGTTTGATTTAAGTTATGTTTAAAATATATATTGACAACATAAACTATAAATGCTAATATTAAATTCCGCGCTAAAAGTAGTTGAAGATGCTGCTTAAACGTTTTGATAAAGAAAGTTAAAACCAAGTCAAAATTGCTCTAGGCGAAAGCTTAGGCATTAAGATATATTGGGGTGTCGCCAAGCGGTAAGGCACCAGACTTTGACTCTGGCATTCGTTGGTTCGAATCCAGCCACCCCAGCCATTTATTATGTGTGGTGGGTATGGCGAAGTGGTTAACGCACCGGATTGTGGCTCCGGCACTCGTGGGTTCAAGTCCCACTATCCACCCCAATACATAGGAGATTATACCTCCTATAAAATTCATCTGGCCCGTTGGTCAAGCGGCTTAAGACACCGCCCTTTCACGGCGGCTACACGGGTTCGAATCCCGTACGGGTCACCATTTCATAATGAGCCATTAGCTCAGTCGGTAGAGCACCTGACTTTTAATCAGGGTGTCCCGCGTTCGAGTCGCGGATGGCTCACCATTTCTGTATTTACGGTCGAATTTCGGTTAATTCTAAAAACAGGGAGAAGTACTCAAGTGGCTGAAGAGGACGGTTTGGAAAACCGTTAGAGTGGGCAACTGCTGCGAGGGTTCAAATCCCTCCTTCTCCGCCAGCAAAAAGTAAAGCAGTGGACTTAACACTTTGGGTTAAGTCTTTTTTAGTAATCAGATCTTATTTAAGGATCTGATTATTTTATTTCTTTGAAGTAAGTTTTATAGAAGGGATGTCAAGCAAAGACTGCCAGTATCTTTTGCTGGCAGTCTCAATAGATTTCTATCGGCTTTAGCGGGACGAGTTCACTCTTCTTTCAAACCGGCTAGATTTCTGGCAAGGCTTTTTTTCTCTTCGAAGTTAGTTAAGTTATATAAGGCCATTTTTTGCGCCATGGGGGAACCGGCACCATGCCAAGTGCCTGCACCATGCAGGCCGGCACACCAGTTTTGAATAAACTTAGCGATTCGGAGGCGTTGTTCAGCTGGTGCTGAGGCTTTCATGAACTTGCGGACATAATGGGCTGTTTCAGGATTTTCTAATTCCAGCTCGGAAGGCATGGTTACTGCCATCCCGCCGCCAATGTCTCCGGCCCATTTCAGGATATCCCAAAAACCGTCGGCAATGGTAAGTTTGGCTGCGTTGCCAAAGATGTCATCCGGCTGAAAAAAGCCGGAGCCGGCTGGTTCCTCATGTCCTTTCAGCGCTGCGGCGATAGTACAGGCTCGAGCGGTTTCATTGATTCGAATCATGTCGGTCATCTTTTCCACAATATGAGGTGCTTTCTGAACCCCGGAGAACTCTGCGGCAAGTTGGGTGGCACCGATGATCAGGTCAGCAAAACCCACTTTGCAGGCACCGCCGCAGTTCATGCGATGTGTCTTGGCGAACCGAGCGACTAATCGTCCGGCATACTTTGCTTCACCACACATGAAAACATGTTCCCAAGGTATAAATACGTTATCGAAGACCATGATGCAAGTCTCCCTTTGACCGTAAAGGGGATTGCCCAGATATTTCACGTCAGGGGAAAGTTCTCTTTCAGCAGTGAAGGGAGTATACTGGCAAATGTACGTTAATCCTTCGGCTCCGTTGGGTACGGCAAAGGCTACGGCAAAGTCCTCTTCTCCCTGCCGCATGCCCATAGTGGGAATAACTAAGGTCTCGTGAGAACCGATAGCTCCACTCTGGCTAACTTTTGCTCCACGTACCACGATGCCGTCTTCTCTTTTTTCCACGACGTGAACGTATACGTCGGGATCATCCTGTTCCACAGGCCGTTTTGTTCGTTCGCCTTTAGCATCGGTGACCCCTCCGCTCACTGCCAGGTCGTTTTCCTGGAGGTATTTAACATGATTGAGCAGGCGGCTGTGATAATTTGTGCCTAACTCCTTGTCCATTTCCCAAGTGATACCGGCTAAGGCGTTCAATACATCCGCCCCCACGCAGCGATAATTACAGGTTCCCAGCATTTGGCTGGTTAGGGTGGCCATTTCTGACCTTTTTTCTAAATCGGCGGTGCTGGAAGAAATGTGCAGGTTTCGGCTTACCTTTTCACCTGAAAATGGTGAAATGACAGTCATAATGTCAGTGTATCTCTCATCTTCAGCCAGTTCATAAACTCTGGCGTTAGCGCGAAGAACGGTCAAGGTGGTGGAATTTTCATGAAGGTTGACCTGCTTACCGCCGAGAAAGATCCTTGGGTTATAAGCTTTCATACTCTCAAGGTATTCAGTTGCTGTTTTCATTGTATTCCTCCTTTTTATAAATGAAGGTAGATTAAAATGGGATATTACGTTAACAATATTCAAAATATTCTAGATAAATTAGTAAAATCCCTTTTTTGCTTTACTAATGAAAAAAATTTTATCAACATAAAGGGGAATGAATTCATTTAAGTAAAAAGAGAAAATAAAAGGTTCTGACCCATGAAGGTATCTTGAAAAGGTTTGCCAATAAACAAGATCAAATAACAATACTGTTAAGCAGGTAATTACAACAATTTTGGTGAAGTATTAGATGAACAGATTATTAGATCAACAGAAAATGACGACAGGCATTTGTGCCTTGAACACGCGAAAGGAATGACAGTTTTATGAAAAGAAGGTATGCCTTAGCAGAGGTCACAGAGAAGCTGGCTGCAGTTGCACAGGGGAGAGAACCAGCGGATATGGTCATAAAGAATGCTCGCTTAGTGAATGTCAATACGGCAGAGATTATTCCGGGCATAGATGTCGCTATTACCCACGGGAGAATAGCTTTAGTCGGAAATGCTTCCCATACAATCGGTGAGAATACACAGATTATAGACGCCCAAGGGAATTATATTACGCCCGGGTTCATGGATGGACATATGCATGTTGAAAGCAGTATGCTGTCAGTCCGAGAATTTGCCCGCGCTGTTATGCCCCATGGAACAACGGCTATTTTTATGGATCCTCATGAAATGGCCAATGTTCTGGGCATGGATGGCGTACGTCTGATGATTGAAGACGGCAGAAATGTTCCTCTCAGGGTTTATACCGCAATGCCTTCCTGTGTTCCGGCAGCTCCGGGTTTTGAAGATACTGGAGCTGAATTAGGGCCTAAAGAGATAGAAGAAGCCATGACCTGGAAAGAGGTTGTGGGCTTGGGAGAGATGATGAATTTTCCCGGAGTAATTCAGGGCAATAAGGATACGCATAAAGAACTTCAGGCAACTCTAAATGCTAATAAGATAATTACCGGGCATTATTCGCTGCCGGAAACGGGGGCAGGCTTAAATGCTTATGTGGCCGCTGGTGTACGTTGCTGCCATGAGTCTGTAAGGATGGAAGATGCGCTGGCCAAAATGCGTCTGGGCATGTATGCGCAGCTGCGAGAAGGTTCAGCTTGGCATGATTTAAAGGAAACGGTCAGAAGTATTACTGAGAACCGGATAGATACACGTTACGCTACCTTAATCAGTGATGACACCCATCCGGAAACGTTGGTTTCCCTAGGACACCTTGATCATATCGTTAAACGGGCCATTGAAGAGGGGGTTAACCCCATTACGGCTGTCCAAATGGTGACGTTAAATGTTGCACAATGCTTTGAAATGAGTAAGGATCTTGGTAGTATTTCCCCAGGCCGCTGGGCGGACATTCTGATAATAAGTGATTTAACGAACGTTACCATCGAAAAAGTTATCATTAACGGGGAACTGGTTGCTGAAAACGGTAAACTGACGCTGGAGATTTCCGGAAGCTCCTATCCTGATTACGCGAAGAAAACCGTGCATTTGGCTGGAGAATTGGCTGCTGAGGCTTTTGCAGTGTCCGTTCCGAGTTTTGAGCAAAACCAAGCTAAGGTTCGGGTTATAGAAATTATTGAGGCTAAGGTCGGGACGTATCATAGGGAATGTGTGTTACCCGTTGCCGCCGGCAAAATTCAAACGGACTTAAGACAGGATGTCATCAAAGCCGCAGTTATTGAACGCCATCAAGCAACGGGTACGATGGGGAAAGGGTTTGTCAAAGGCTTTCACCTAAAAGAAGGAGCCGTAGCTTCAACGGTTTCCCATGATGCGCATAATCTGCTGATTGTTGGGACGAATGATGCGGACATGGCTTTGGCCGGAAATACTCTTGCTGAAGTCGGCGGCGGACTCGTGGCTGTTAAAAACGGTCAGATTATGGCTCTGCTGCCTTTACCTATAGCCGGGCTGATGTGTGAAGAGCCTGCAGAGGTGGTAGCCGAGAAAGTAGCTAGTCTCGAGAGAGCATGGCAGGAGCTGGGCTGCGATTTGGTATCTCCATTTATGACCACATCACTGCTGGCCTTGGCCGTTCTGCCAGAGCTGAGACTAACTAATCGGGGACTTGTAGATACATGTCAATTCAAGTTTTTAGATTTGCTAATTGAGTAGATCGATACGTTTCTCTCTGGAACAAAGTTTGCTATAGACTTTAAAATATACCCAGACTGCATTGATTAGTAATAATGCACTGGTTATAAAAAAGACATAGTGAATGCCCAGGTAGGCTGCCACTTGCCCGCCTAAAACCGAACCTCCAAAGACACCCAAATATCCTGCCGACATGGTATAACCAAAAACTCCGGCCGTTAGGGATTCTGGTGTAATTTTCTTAACCAGGGTATTAACTGAAGGATTTAGTCCCGCTATGGCTAATCCTAATAAAAAGCGCAGCCCCACCAATTGCCATGGATTTTGCACAAAGGCTTGGGGTATATAAATGATTCCGGCGGCAATAAGAGCAACTAACATAACTTTATGTGCCCCTATTTTATCAGAGAGTTTTCCCAATCTTGGAGCTGCAATAATATTGGCTAGTCCTGAGGCAGAGAATGCTAATCCTGCCAGCAGGGCGATATGACCTGAGCCCGCCGTTAAATGAGTGACATAAACCGTTACAATTGGCTCTATTGAATATAGTCCCAAAGATATAGCAAAGAACGTTACGAGTAACGTAATCGTCAAACTCTTTTCCGGGATGCTCTTCCACATTGTCTTGGTACCAAGGACCGTTTTATCCCGTCGAACAAAAGATTCCTGCACAAATAAAAGGGTTAGAATAAAGGCAATCAACAGCAAGGCACCTGTTATAAAGAATACGGGTTGAAAACCAAGGTTTTCTTCGATAAATCCGCCAATGATTGGACCAAATAAAGAACCTGCAATACTTCCGGTTGAAAGTGTACCAAGAGCATAGCCAGCGTGTTCCTTATCGGTCTGAGTTGCTATCAAAGCAGTACATGCTGTGCTATAACCGGTGATTGCGCCCTGCAATAATCTTAAGCCAATCAACACATAGACATTCGGTGCAAACCCCATACATCCTATAACTAGGGCCATGCCAAGGCTTGCCCGCAAAATCATTGGCTTTCGCCCAAATTTGTCGGCAAAATGTCCCCATATCGGTGAAAAAATAGCTGAAATAATATAGGTAACACCAAAAGCTATTCCGGACAGTTGGGCAATCGAAGAGGCATCATGAATTCCCAGGTGCTGAATATAAAGCGGCAATACAGGGGCAATTTGACTCATACCTATGCCTGCCACAAACATTCCAAACCAACAAACTAATAAATTTCTTTTCCAAATGGGCATAATAGTAGGCTCCTTTCAAAGTAACAACGTAATAATAAGTGGAGAACTCTCCATATATATTAAATGGAGAATGCTCCGCTTGTCAAGAGGCATTCACTTCTAAGTGCTTGAAGTAGAAATAGTTACTCAGCTCACTCAAGGAAACCATCAAATGCTTATAACCTTAATATTATCTTTAAAATTAATGACTTGACTTGGAGTTAACTCTAAATGATAGACTATGACATGAGGTTAAAATTTGAACTGTCATAGTCTATCATTAACCATAGAAGAGTTTGAAGGAGAAAGGAAAACGTAAGATGGGAAAAAAATTAGGTTTCGGATGCATGAGATTACCGCTTCTGGACAAGAATGACCAAACATCCGTTGATAAAGAAACCTTAAACAAACTCGTTGATACTTTTTTGGAGAATGGATTTACCTATTTTGATACTGCATATGTCTACCATAGCTACATGAGTGAGAGCGTCATGAGAGAGGCTCTCGTTAAAAGACATCAACGAGATGAGTTTGAACTTGCTACAAAGCTTCCTATGAGAGATGTAAAAACTGTGGAGGACCAGGAAAAAGTCTTTAATGAGCAACTGGAAAAATGCGGTGTGGAGTATTTCGATTATTATCTTCTCCACAATCTCGGTGTTATCACCTATAAAAAGGCCTGTGAGCTTGATAGTTTCGGTTTTGGAATGAATAAAAAGAAAGAGGGTAAGATCAAAAATCTCGGGATGTCATTCCACGATTCACCAGAATTATTGGATAAGATCTTAACGGCTCACCCCGAATTGGATTTTGTGCAGTTACAGATCAATTATATTGACTGGGAAAATCCAAGCATTCAATCAAGAAGGTGTTATGAGGTCGCTAGAAAGCATAATAAGCCGATTATCGTCATGGAGCCATGTAAAGGAGGCTCGCTTGCCTTAGTACCGGAAAAAGCAGAAAAGGTAATGAAAGAATACAATCATCAGGCTTCTGTTCCATCGTGGGCAATCCGATTTGCTGCCAGTCAGGAAGGAGTCTTCATGGTATTAAGCGGAATGAATAGTATACAACAAGTTATTGATAATACTTCCTATATGGCTGACTTCAAACCTTTGAACGAAGAAGAGTACAACGTTATCAATCAAGTAACTGAAGTGATCAACGAAAACACAGCAATTCCTTGTACAATCTGTCGATATTGCGAAAAAGGCTGTCCGAAAAAGATTGCTATCCCGGATTACTTTGCCTTATATAATAGTACCAAACGTGCTACGACGAATAACTTTTCCAGTCAGTTTGTCTATTATTTGAACCTTGCAGCGAATCATGGCAGGGCAAGTGACTGTATTGGCTGTAAGGAATGTGAAAAAGCGTGTCCACAGCATTTGAAGATCACAGAACACCTCAAAGATGTTTCTGTTGTCTTCGATGCAACACCTCAGTTTCCGTCAAGAAAGGAATAAATTGGTCGATTTTTGGTCCTTTGAGAACCACTAGAGTTTAAAATTAATTATTAAAATGCAGATAAAATATATTTAACGGCGTGCTATGAATTTCATGGTTACAACGTTAAAATCAAGGATATGACAGGACAATAGGAGGACCGAGGCTTTAGCCTCGGTTTTTTAAAGTGCGCTTTAAAAAATTCGTTTTCATTTTAATAACTCTGATGGATTTATTTATTTAAATAAAATTTTTTTTATGTTCATAAGGAAGACAGATACCATTAAAGAGATTAAACTAAAAAATGTTATTATTCTGACCAAGTTAAAGTTTTATAGAAAGGGGCGTCTTTTTGTTCAACATATGAAATTCTGATCATCCTCAAAAGGGGAAAAATGTCTTCACTACTTTACCAAACTTTCGTTATGTGAAAGTGTAAATCTTCACAAAAACATGTGAAAGTTTTAACTTATTAAAAAATTCTAACTATTAAAACTATATCAAATAACTGAACAACTGGATGAAACGAATTAGACTTTAACGGCTATCAAATTCACAAAGTGATTTAAAAAAGAAGAGAGTTACAAAAAGGTGGTAAAACACATGGCAAGCAAAGCAGGGCAAGTGAAAAAATTGTCCAGACGTTCTTTCCTTAAAATTGTTGGAGGAGCAAGTTTAACCGGTGTCTCGCTAAGCTTAGCAGGATGCGGCGAAGTGGCTACAGCTAATAGTGCTGCCGGTGCAAAAGGTTGGATGCCGGCTCAATACAATGCACCAGGCAGCTGGCCAACCAGTGTTCGCGGCCGGGTTCCCATTGATCCGCTGAATCCTTCAATTGTCAGAGATGACCAAAAGTGTATTCTTTGTGGTCAATGTATTGAAGTATGTGAGAAAGTTCAATCTGTGTTTGGAAATTATGAACTGCCAATTAAAAATGAATTTGTTTGTGTAAATTGCGGACAGTGTACTCAATGGTGTCCTTCCGGGGCAATTACAGAACGGGATGAAACGGATAAAGTCTTTAAAGCTATTGCAGATCCGAGTGTCACGGTTGTAGTGCAGACTGCTCCCGCTACTCGTATTGGTCTTGGTGAAGAATTTGGTCTGCCTGTCGGAACGAATGTTCAGGGCAAACAAGTTGCAGCCTTAAGAAAGTTAGGCTTTGACGTAATATTTGATACGAACTTCACTGCTGACCTGACAATTATGGAAGAAGGAACAGAACTTCTTAAACGGGTTAAAGGCGATTTGAAAAAACCTCTCCCTCAACTCACGTCATGTTGTCCTGGTTGGGTTAAGTTTGTCGAATATTTTTATCCTGAACTTATCCCTAATTTATCATCGGCAAAGTCTCCTCAGCAGATGGAAGGGACTCTTATGAAAACCTATTATGCTGAAAAGAAGAATGTAGATCCCAAAAAAATCTTTTCAGTAGCCATCATGCCATGTACAGCTAAGAAATTTGAATGTCAGCGTCCTGAAATGGTTTCGGCTCAAAAAGAATTAAAGGACAATAAAGTTACACCTGATGTGGATGTCGTTCTGACAACCAGAGAACTTGCCAGAATGATCAAGAGATCCGGGATTGATTTTGCTTCTCTGCCTGATGATCAGTATGATCAGCTGATGGGTACCGGCACAGGGGCAGGAGTAATCTTTGGTACCACTGGCGGTGTCATGGAGGCCGCAGCTCGTTCTGCTTATTATCTTGTGACCGGACAACAGCCGCCTTCAGCACTTTGGGATCTAACACCTGTGCGAGGAATGCAGGGTGTAAAAGATGCGACAGTTAATATTCCTGGGATTGGAAATATGAGAGTTGCTGTAATTTCCGGTTTGGCTAATGCCAGAACGGTTATGGATCAAATTAAAGACGGTAATGCTCCGTGGGATTTCATTGAAGTGATGGCTTGTCCTGGAGGTTGCGAGTATGGCGGTGGACAACCCCGGGCAGCTGCTCCCCCTTCAGATGAAGTCCGCAATCGACGTGCTGCTTCGTTATATCAAATTGATGCTAACGCAAAACTGCGCAACAGTTATGATAATCCTCAAATCAAGGAAGTCTATGCAGATTTCTTAACCGCTCCAATGAGTGAAAAAGCAGAAGAACTACTGCATACCACTTATATTTCTCGGGCTTCAGAGTTTATTGCTAAAAAACCAGACAATATGTAGGAGGTGAAAGAAAATGTCAAAAGGAATACTCGTAGATATACCAAAATGTATCGGTTGTGAAAGCTGTTCAGTAGCCTGCAAATTATGGAATGAACTACCTTGGGATCCGCAGGAAAAGAACAAAACTGCCGAAGATAGAGCCAAGGAACCCAACAAAGGCTTGTGGCCAGATGAATGGACCTCAATAAATCGTTATGATGTTAAGAAAAGCGGTTCACCTGTGGGAAGATACGTTAAAACTCAATGTTTTCATTGCGAAGATCCTGCCTGTGTCTCAGCTTGTTTCTCTAAAGCCTTACAAAAGCTTCCCGAGGGGCCGGTTATTTATGATCAGAAGCTTTGCGTAGGCTGCCGTTATTGCATGATGGCCTGCCCATTTGACATATTGAGATACGAATGGAAAAAAGCCATTCCCGGAGTAAGCAAGTGTCAGATGTGTCCGTCAAGAGTTACCAATAACCAGGAAACAGCATGTACTTCAGTTTGCCCGACCGGAGCTATTACATTTGGGGACAGGGACGAATTGTTAGTCGAAGCTAAAAAGAGAATCAAAGATAATGGTTATGTTAACCGAGTTTTTGGTGAAAAAGAAGCAGGTGGTACATCCTGGTTATATATTTCAGATGTACCGTTTGAAGATTTGAGATTCAGGACGGATGTAACCACCAAGTCGCTGCCTTCTTACACGGAAGGATATATGAAACTTACACCTTTTATAGGGGGTACTTGGGCAGCCGTCTTAGCAGGATTATATGTTTATAACAACAAAAATAAGGAACCTTTGGAGTAATAGCAGAAATTACAAATGAATGGAGGGGAAATTATGGATATTATTACCACATTCGAAAAAGAAGCAGGAAAAAAACATCACAGTCTCAGATGGCGATTTAGATTAACCCCCATGCGATTACTGTTTACAGCCATAGCAGTTGCGGCCATAGCAGTAATCCTGGTGCGTTTTATCTTCGGCTTAGGAGCTGCAACCAATCTGAATGATCAATGGCCCTGGGGACTATGGATTGCTTTTGACGTACTGTTAGGGGTAGCTCTGGCAGGCGGCGGATATGGAACATGCCTTATAGTATACGTTTTACGCCGGGATAAGTTTTATCCAATAGCAAGAAGTACCATGTTGACCTCATTATTAGGTTATATTGTCGTCGTACTTGGATTGCTAATTGAAGTAGGACAGTGGTTCAACTTCTGGAGACCCTATGTATCATGGGGACATACCAGCGTCTTGTTTGAAGTTTTCTGGTGCGTTTCTTGTTATACAGTAATTCAAATCTTAGAATTCTGTGAAGTAGCAACAGAAAAAGTTTTTAGAGGCTTACACAAATTCCTTAAGAAAGCAATGCCTGTATTGCTGATTGTTGGTATTACTCTGCCGACGTTACACCAATCATCCTTGGGCGAACTGTTTTACATAATGGTTGGCAAAGAGAATCCGCTTTGGTGGTCGGTATTTTTACCGCCGTTCTTCTTTTTGTCATCATTTTTTGTCGGCGCAGGTATGATCATTGTTGAAAGCAGTCTAGCCGGGAAGGCATTTAATCATAAAGTTGATATCTCAGTTCTGAGAGGGCTGGTCAAAATTTCCGGCGGAGCAATGATTTTGTATTTAATCTTAAAGATCGTGGATATGGCCGTTAAAGGAACCTTTGCCAATGCTTTTGCTTTTGATTTGCCGAGTATTTTGTTCCTCAGCGAGCTGCTCTTTGGTGTAATCATCCCCATAATCATAGCTTTCAGTTCCTTGTCCAGTACACGGAAAGGGTTACTGTGGTTTGGAATACTGGATGTAGCAGGAGTAATCTTGAACAGGTTTGATGTTGTGTTCACGGGAATGGGAAAATATCTGAACCAATACGGCGGTCATTATTTCCCTGCTTGGACAGAGTTTATTGTCAGCCTGGGATTGGTTTCCATAGCTTGTTTAGCATATCTGTTCATCGTTGAAAACTTTAATATTATTGAACATCGAGGAACAGAAGCCGTTGAAGGTACAACGACTGAAAATGGTGATTACGCTGTCACTGCAAAATAAGCGTTATTAGTCTCAGTCAAATACAAACTAAAGATGGTATGGGTGTTTGACTTATTTTAAGATGTGTTAAATTAGGGGTTGCTGAACAACCCCTAATTTAATGCAAACATGGGTTGCACAGAAGAGGTGCTTTAATGTTTTATAATTGTCAAATCGTATTTAATCACAATAATTGTCTCAATGGTAAAAAAGCTTCGGATAATATTTGCCGTTTATGTATTGACTCTTGTCCCCATCAAGCCATTTCTTTATATTTTGAACTCGACGCCAAACGCTGCACAGAGTGTGGGATTTGTATGGCCGTTTGTCCAAGTGATGGGTTTGTTCTCCGCAGTTCTGATCAGCTTCATGAATATATTCGAGCTTCCGGGAACGTTATTTTGAACTGTCCGCAAGCAATTCCAGCAGGTCAGGAAATTCCTTGTCTGGGTATTATCGATCGGGATTTGTGGCTGACTCTTATGTTGTATGCCCGGGAGAAGGAAGTGACGATCTTTACCGGAGTGTGTGCAGATTGTCCTGATAAAAACGCCTGCAGAATAAGCGTAGAAATGTTCAAAGAAGTGCATAATGCCTGGAAAGGTCATCCTCCAATAGGGATTAAAGTCGCGCCTGATGAGGGCAACAGGGACTCTGACCTCGGGGAAACGGTCTTATCTCAACGCCAGAAATTCGAAGCAATCTTTGCGAAGGCCGATTCTGAGGAAATGTATCATATACCTAAGACACGGCAACTCTTGAGCGAAACCTGGAAATCCCGTCAATCTGAGGTTAAAGCACTCCCGCTGCCTGTATTAAATGTAAATGAATATTGTACAGATTGCGGTGAGTGCCCAACGATTTGTCCGCAAGAGGCTTTAACGAAAAGGGAAAATGAAGAGCAATTATCCTTGATTTATGAACCCTTAAAATGCGTCCTCTGTCAGCGATGTATCAGTATATGTCGCTCTAAAGCTTTAAGTATAGAAGTTAAATCGTTGACGTATCGTTTGCTGACCGGCAAAGTTCTTTTATACCAAGGAAAGCGTCGGTTTTGCTCTCAGTGCGGCACGCGAGTATTTGATAACTTGGAGCCGCCAATGTGTATCGATTGCTTGTCACAACGTCCAACACTTGACAATTAGTTAAACAGTTCTTTTGTTTGGAGTATTTTTAACGGATCATTTCAATGATGCATTAATGTTAGGAAGTAAATTTTAGTTTTTTTGCAATATATTCATTATACTTAAAGGGAAATCAATATCTTTGTCGAAAAATATAGAGTTGCTGTTAAAAAAGAAAGGAAGGGTGATAACTAGTTGGAGAATGTCTTAGAAAAGAAGTATGGTCTTTTGACCGCAATTGCAATGGTCATCGGTATCGTTATTGGTAGCGGCGTATTCTTCAAAGCGGAAAAGATTCTCGTTGCTACGGGCGGCAATCTTCCCCTGGGAATATTGGCATGGGTTATAGGCGGTATCATTATGGTCGTCTGTGCTTACGTTTTCGCAATTATGGCTACGCGCTACGAAAAAGTTAATGGTCTTGTTGATTACGCTGAAGTTGCACTAGGGAGTAAGTATGGATATTTTGTCGGATGGTTTATGGCTACAATCTATTATCCTACGCTTACCTCAGTTCTTGCCTGGGTTTCTGCAAGATACACCTGTGTTCTATTAGGTTGGAATATTACAGGCGGAGAAGCTATGTCTATTTCAGGCTTTTTTCTCGTTGCCAGCTATGCTTTAAATGCTCTCTCGCCAAAACTGGCCGGTAAATTCCAAGTCTCAACCACAGTAATTAAAATTATTCCTTTGGTTCTAATGGCTCTCTTTGGAACGATTGTTGGTCTTAAAAACGGAATTTTAATAAGTAATTTTACTAGCGGTCCTATCGCAAAGGTTACCACCAGCAATCCCTTATTTACCGCAGTCGTTGCTACTGCTTTCGCTTACGAAGGATGGATTATTGCAACGAGTATTAATGCCGAGCTTAAAAATGCCAAAAAGAACTTACCTATAGCTCTTACCTTTGGAACGATCTTTGTGGTCTTACTCTATATCTTATATTATACAGGTCTTGCAGGCGCAGTAAGTAACAGCGTGATGATGAAAGGCGGCGAACAGGGCGCAAAATTAGCGTTCTCTACTGTTTTCTCAAACGCCGGCGGTGTCGTTCTGTTTGTTTTTGTTGTTATTTCCTGTCTGGGAACCCTAAACGGTCTGATGCTAGGCTGCACCCGCGGTTTATATTCTTTGGCCGCCAGGGATATGGGGCCGAAGCCGGAAGTGCTTAAAACCATTGACCAAAATTCAAATATGCCGACAAACTCTTCGATTTTCGGCCTTTTGTTAAGTGCTGTATGGCTTCTTTATTTCTTTGGAGCAAATTTGGTGCCGGTTTCGTGGTTTGGCCCCTTTAGCTTCGATAGCTCTGAACTTCCCATTGTAACGATTTATGCTATGTATATTCCGATTTTCGTCATGATGATGGCGAAGGAAAAATCCCTCAGCTTTTTTAAGCGTTTCTTTATGCCGGCACTCGCTGTATTAGCTTGCATCTTCATGGTGGTTGCTGCATGTTACGCTCATAGCAAGGAAATTCCTTATTATCTTATTATTTTCGCAGTAGTTATGGTTATCGGAGTAATTGTCAATAAGAAAAAATAATTTATTTCAATCGTCGTATGCTTTGTTTAAATTCTTCTTTATTAATGAAAAGGGTAACAATCACCCCGGGCTTGGTCACAGAAATTGTAAGCTAAGCTATGGGGTGATGATGATTTGGGTGTCTATGCGATTCTTATGATATGATCTTTTAATTTAAACATCAGATAAAAATGAAGCAGGCTATCACCTTAACAGATGATAGCCTGCTGTAATTCTAGAAGATAACGCCTAAAGCGATGAGAATTAAAGTTGCTATAGCGATAATTCCTACGCCTACACAGCGACCAACACCAAAGCCTGCGACCGGAGCGCAGCATGCTCCGCCAACACCGTAACCACCAACACCATATCCGTACATTATTTTATCTCCTTTCAGAATTAAAATACGATACCCATTGCAATAAGCAGAAGAATAATTACAACAACGATAGCAATTCCTGCTCCGAATCCTGTTCCACCAGCACCAGCAAAACCTGTTCCTAATGCCATTATTATTTCCTCCTTTACCAGTTATACCATAATATATGTAAGGTATGGAAACAGAGGAAATTGTCTCACTAAATATTTTGCCATCTATACCCATAATAAAGCTGTCTGGAACTAGTAATACAATCTGTTTAATGAGAAAATCCTTTGGAATAAGTATCGATGACACTAATTTTAGGTAGTATGGTAAAAAAGCTTGTATGTTTGATTTGATCTCGACTTCAACACTTAAATCGGGAGGATATTGAAAATATTCTTGCAGAGGAGACTAAAAAGATGTCATCTTCACGACAATATTAATGTCATGAAGATAACATCTTTTTAGTCACTCGTCTGACATTTGTGGGTATTATATCTTGTTATAATATACACAAGCTTAGGATATTGCGAGAAGGAGGTTGATGGCCGGGCAGATGTATAGGGATGCTAAAACTAGTCGTGAAGTTTAGGGGAAGAACAAAATTGTCCCAATAAGTGAGGTGTTAGTTATGTTGGCTGGGTTTGAAATTATTGATAAAGTATTACACCCTCACCGTAAGAAACAAGATAAACTAATGGCCAGGATGGTCGAATACCGGGAATTAGCTTCTTTAGCCTATGAACATGATAATAAGGACATGTACACGCTGCTGCAAAGGGAGCTAAACGAGATGTTCTGTGAATACTTGGCTTGGTCTTTTCTTGACGGCATTGGTGTTCTGATCCCCCACTTCTTTATCATGGGATTCATAAGTTTATGGCTGCCGTACTTTACGCTGCCCTTTGCTTTACCCGTGATCGGCAATCAGGTCTCTGTGATTGTCTGGTATCCGTTAGTAATGATTGCTTACTACGTTGGTCGCCGGTTGCTGCGCAAGTTTTCCGGCAGTGTTCAGGCTCATCCTGTAGCTCGATAAGCAGGATAAGAATTTTTGGAGGTGCAAAGAAATGTTCTTTCATATTGCGGGTGTTACTGTAAACCCTATCGTCGTTATTATCTGGATGGCATTTGTCGGATTCGTATTTTCGACCATTGGAGCTGCCGGCGGGATCTTGGCCGGTGTGGGACACATCACTATCTTTGGCATGAAAAAGGCTAATGTAATTAAACCTATGAACCAGATTCTCACGTTGGTCAGCCCGATCATCTCTACACCATTATATTTGCGGGAAAGACGCCTCGTAATTCCTGCAGCTGTAAGTTTAGGAGTGGGCGGTATCATCGGAGCATTGCTCGGTTCCTGGCTTTCCCACACTTATCTAAAGGAAATGGCCTCTTATCAGCCGGTCTTTGGTTTGATCACCTTCGTTATTGCTGGTCGTATGTGGTATGAAATGACTCCAAAATTCCGGGAAAAACAACAAAAAGTAAAAAAGGCAACTAAAGCATTTGAAGCAAAAGTTAAAGAGCTGAAAGCAGCCGGAAAAATGAGTGAGATTAAGGAAATTGGCGTTAACTTCAGCGAAATGGGCATCAACAACACCTTTACCTTTGCCGGAGAAACTTTCCGTTATAATACAATTGCTCCTTTCCTGGCCGGAGTTTTTGTTGCTATTATCTCAGCAGCACTCGGCGTTGGGGGCGGATTCCTTCTCGTACCATTCCTGAGCAGTGCACTTGGTTTCCCAATGTTCATCGTTGCAGGTACTTCGACCATGTCCATCGTAATTTCTTCTCTGACTAGTATTAGCAATTATCTCCGTATGGGAAGCAAACTGGATTTACCCATGGTTGGCTTTGAATTAATCGGTATCCTGGTTGGATCTTACCTTGGTCCTATTCTTTCTAAGTATATCAAAGGTATTTACCTCAAAGGCTTTTTGGCTGTAGTTCTCACATACATCGGTATTGGTTATGTATTTGGACCAATGATCCTGCACGCTTTTGGCTTCAGAATCATCTAATCTTGCCCTGCTAAACCAAGAAGGTGCTATATTATAGAAGACTATATTATATGTTAGAGAAGTTTCTGCTTCTAGTTTGAAAGGAGAAGATTAAATTGTCGAATACCAATACAGATATGACCTATGCCGAAGCACAGGAATTGTTTGAACGTCTGTTAAAACTTGATTATCATCCTGTTGCGATTAAGTTTTTTAAATCTGAAGAAGAAGCCAATAAATATCCAGCTGAAAAGAAGGCAGCTGCCAAAATGACATTCTGTCAGTTTACAGCGGCTTCCCGTATGGCCAATTACGTTTTAAAAGGAAATAACAACAATATTTTATGTGAAAATTGTCTAACCAGTTTTGGCTATACAGCTCCATCCGATGAAGAAGCAAAAGGCCATTTCAAATATGTTGTTGACGACGAATATGCTAAAGAAGTGATGGCAGGAAAACCGCGCATGCCGTTGGGGGAAGTAAAGGAATTTATGACCGCTCCGCTGGCCAAAACCCCGGTTGAACCTGATGTAGTTATGTTTGTCTGCAATCCGCTGCAAGCTTATCACATTCTAAATGATTTTGTTGGCGCTTATCATGTACATCCGCTTCAATTCAATTATACCGTTAATTCCGCCGTTTGCGGAGGTTCTGTGTGGTCCTATCTTAATCACAAACCAAATATGAACACCATGTGTTCCGGAAGTTATACTTCTGGCAAAACGGAAAAAGGGGAAGTCAACGTCTTTATCCCGGGCGATCAAATCCTTGGTGTGGCACGTCAATTAGCTCATCGTACGGAAGTAATGGGTGGCGCATCCTTCCCTTATAACGGTACCGAGTGGCCTGGACTCGATGCTTGTAAAAAATGCCCGATGATACGCTTCAAAGACGTCGAATAGGCCGAAAGCCCGAAGATATCAAGGGAATTATTCCAATTCACTAGCAATGTAGGCCGTGAAGAAAATTTCTTTACGGCCTTCTTAATTATTATAGTGGTCAGATTAAAATGTAAGGGATTTTGGACGTATTAGGACATATTAGTTTGCATAATTAGATTTATTATTTTAGCACTTATGATCAGTCTGATCAGAAAAAATTCAAGGGTGTAAATCGGCAGAAGCAGCCGATATTACACCCTTTACAATTATTATGCCCATTTGAACATTGGTTACTTATTACTATTGTTTACTTAGAATAATAGTTGATTAAGCATCCGCTAAGAATGATTTCTCTTTCTTCTTTGGTTAAATTGGTTAACATTAATTCTATTGTGCGATTCCCTTGAGGGCTAATAAGTTGAACAGGGAAGATTTCATCTCCATTCATTAACTTTTCCTTAACATTGGGGATAAAGATCAGATCGTCAACCCCAAAATCCATTTGCTCAGGATTACGCAGTGTAAAAGGCAGTATGCCCCAGTTGATTAAGTTACTGCGATAACGTTTGGTTGCATATTCTGTGGCAATATTAGCCCAACCGCCTAAAACCTTCTGGCAAGAAGCTGCTTGTTCCCTGGCCGAACCATCTCCGGGTTTTACCGCAAAAATGGTTGTGCCAATTCCGGTTTCTTTAAGAACTTCTTCCGCTTTTTCTAAAGGAAGGCTTGTTAGGAAAGCACAAAGTTCTTTTAATGAAGGGGATAGGAGTGAGGTACCACTAGAAACATAATTTTGACGTTCCAACTCTATTCTTTGAACGTCTTTAGCTCTTTGAACATATTGAGGGTCTTTTCTCGATAACGTGAATTCGGCAAGTTTGAGCGGATTTGAACGATAAGAAGATGTCTCGCCAGATGGAATTAGTTCATCAGTCGTTGTGACAGGATCATTAATCACACAAGCAACCTTTAACAGCAGATTCTCTGGCAGGGCAATCATCTTTGGCCACTCCGCGATATTAGGCCCGAATTTCAGACCTTTATCCGGCTGCGGTTGACTGAAGCCGTTATAGACCCTATTAGCGTAAATTTTACGGTCAAAGCTATAGGGTAAATCGACAGGAGTAAAATCAAGGTCAGTCGCAGGTGTTAAATATCCTCCGTTTACTGCAGTTGCAGCAATAGACCTGGCATCCATCAGAGCAACTGAGGAAAGCTGTCCATCACCGGGTTTTGATCCTTCACGATTGGGGAAGTTTCGAGTTGCATGTCTTATACTGAGATTACCGTTAGCCGGTACATCTCCCGCGCCAAAACATGGTCCGCAAAAGGCAGTTTTTATAATAGCTCCGGCAGTCATCAATTTGGCCATCGTTCCGTTTTTGACCAATTCAAGATAGATTGGCTGGCTTGCCGGATAAACACTTAAGGACAAGCTGTCATTACCTAAAGAATGATTTTCCACGATTGAGGCAACGTCAACGAGGTTTTCATAAGAACCGCCTGCACATCCGGCAACAATGGCCTGATCAACTTTTAATCTGCCCTTGTCAATATTCTTCGTTAAGTTAAAATGGATTGACGGATTATCGATTTGCTTTTGACCTTCTTCTTCTACAACTCGTAAGATATCAGAGAGGTTTTGGTTTAATTCAGCGATGGGAAACACATTGCTTGGATGAAACGGTAAAGCTATCATGGGGACGATTTTGTCCAGATCAACAATAACTGCTCCGTCGTAGTAAGCTATTTCTCCCGGTTCGAGCTTAGCATAAGATTCGGCACGTCCATGGATGGCAAAGTATTCCTTTACTTTATCATCTGTGGTCCAAATTGAACTTAAGCAGGTAGTTTCAGTAGTCATAACGTCAATGCCGTTTCTGAAATCCATCGACAAATTCTTAATTCCAGGGCCAACAAATTCCAGGACCTTATTTTTAACGAAACCACTCTTAAATACGGCACCGATAATAGCAAGGGCAATATCCTGCGGTCCTACACCCGGTCTGGGTTTTCCCTCTATATATACGGCAATAATTTCAGGGTAAGTTATATCATAGGTTTTTCCTAAAATCTGCTTAACTAATTCCGGTCCCCCTTCACCAATTCCCATCGTTCCTAGGGCCCCATATCTGGTATGACTGTCTGATCCAAGAATCATAGTTCCGCAGCGGGTCATTGTTTCTCTTACGTATTGATGAATGACAGCCTGATGAGCGGGAACATAGACGCCTCCGTATTTTTGGGCAGCCGATAGTCCGAAAACATGATCATCCTCATTAATCGTTCCTCCAACTGCACACAGGCTGTTATGGCAATTGGTTAAAGCATAAGGTATCGGAAACTTAGTCAGTCCGCTGGCACGAGCGGTCTGAATGATTCCTACATAGGTGATATCATGTGAAGCTAAAGCATCGAAGCGGATTTTTATCGTTTCATTGTCACCAGAAGTGTTGTGTTGCGAAAGTATTTTATACGCGATAGTATTTTTACGAGCACTTTGAGGTTCCAAGTTTCGATCAGCTATAGCGGTATTTTCTTTTTCAAACAAATCTTTTCCTTTTAAAAGATATGTTCCATGGTTAATAATACGAATCATAAATCCTCCTAAGAATAAAAATTATAGACTCTCGGTAGTCTCTAGTTAGATAATATGAGGCTTTTTAAACATCAATTTTAAATTCCATGAGTAAATATTTCTGAATTAAGTGAAAAATAGATATCGAAAACACATTAAATTAATAGTTGAGACGATAAACTTTCTTTTAATCACCCCAAAATTAGTATAAAAGAGACTTTAGGCTACGCAAGTTCATTCTAGATAAAGTAACTTTACTTTTGAAGCCGATTTTGTTAGTACTTTTTCTTATTGATTATATCATTAATTACCCTAAACCTAAGTAGTGACAAGAGAATAATACAGTATTATTTCGCTCGCTAAATTAACGGGTAGGGTGAATATACGTTACTGAGTTTATGGCTTTTAAAGGGTTTCTACTAGGGGATATAGCTGCTTGTCTTCATGATTAAGACGAATTCGTAAGTGGGAGATTAAAGAACGTGTTTCATTAATAAACTGGGTAACGTTTGTTCTAATTTGTGCACTCGAGATATATTTAGCCTTGTAGTTTGCAAACGACGCAGCAATATTTGCCATTTCTTCATTGAATAAATTAACAGTGGCTTTTAGACGCTCATCTTCTGATGCTTTTAAGGAGGGGTAAAGATAATCATCTTCCGACTTAAGATGGATCGACAGCTTTCCCGCCAGTGTGGCAATTTTTAAGGATATATCAAACGATTTAGCCGCCACGTCCTGAATTAATAGATTTTCGATTTCATTAATTAACAGAGTTATTTCTTGATGTTGTCTTTTAAGATTATCGAGGTTCATATGTAGGACACTCCTTTATTTAAAAAATTGTTTAATCTTTTGTTGTTTTCGACCGAGTTATTTCTGAACTATATCCAGGGAAAGCCTATAAAACTGATTTATAGATATATCCAAGTCCTGACTTAATTTTATAATTTCGGGATCGAGAAGCCCGTTTCTTCGTCTCACTTCACCAATTAGTTGCTTGCGTAGGTCCTCAATAGCAACGATTAACCTTTTGAGTTCCTTGTTTGAATCGTAGTTTAATTGTTTCATTACGTTCACCTCTATATTAACTATAACTTATGAAGGAAAAATAAGGTGTGACTCGAAACTCTGAATTGAGTGAGATTAATCATTAGCATCTGTGATTCATATCACGAAAGAGGCCTAAATCGCTTGAGTTTTGCGGATCAAAGGTCATTTTTGAGTAAAGTTTTTTGTATAAATAAGAAACCAATTACCCGGTAAGGACAATATGAAGATAATAATAATAATTACACCCTTCAACGTTTAGCGAAGGGTGTAACTTTACAGGGGAGCATTATAGTTTTATGTTGGATTATGAGTTTGTCTACAATTATGATAAAGGATATAGTTGCTTTATTAATATCTTAGAGGGGATATAAAAGAAAGTATTCACTTGACAATTAGAACTGGGCAAGTTGCCCCATGGAGTACGCGCTGGCTGACACTGCCCATAAGGGAGCCGCTTAAGGGGCCATAACCCCGGCTGCCCATCACGACAAGATCGATACGTTCTCTTTTTATTTCTTCAAGAATTGTTGCCGCGGGGTGGCCGGGTACTTGCTTTTTTTGCACGAAAACATGTTCACAATTAGTGCTGTTAAGGGTGCGAAGTAAAACTTGCTCTCCGCTGATATCAAATTGTTCTTGCGGTACCGGGACCCCTTGAGAGAGAACATAGCCTATTGCTTCCGGTGTAAATGTTACGTGGAAAAGTTCAATTTCTGAATTGAATTGTCGAGCTATTCCTACTGCTATAGCAAATGCTCTTTGGGAATTTTCCGAGGCATCCGTGGGCATCAAGATTTTTTTAAACATTTAAACCCCTCCTCAATAAACTAATGAAACCTTTCACTTTAAGATTTAAATTAAATCCAATAGCGAGGATAACTGCGATTGGGGGAAAGATTGTTAGTTATGATGGCGATTGTAATTAGAATGATCACTCCTGCTGCAACTGGAGTCAGTATGTATTGAGGTGTGGCTTTACTTAAAATTGCTACGAGGGCAGTTGCCCCACCAGGTGGGTGCGTGGTTTTGGTAATGAGCATGACGCCAAGAGCAATGGCTGTCCCTAAGGCAGCCGACCACCAAGTTAAACCGAAAAGTAGGTAAGTCGTAACACCGACTGCAGCCGAAAGAGTATGACCGAAAAAGACGTTACGTGGTTGAGAGAGAGGGGCATCAGGTACGCCATAAATTAAAACGGCGGAAGCACCAAAGGAGGCTACTAACATGGGCATGTTATAAACCATAGCCAAGATAGCAACAACTCCAATCCCTAAAAAAGATCCCAACCAGGAAATAAAAATGTCAAAGGGCGGAGGCGATTGTAAGGGTGCGGTTCTGGGGTATCCTCTCATTTTTAACAGGTATTTTACAATGGGGTGGACCTTAAGTTCATAGGTAGCTGTTGAATCATTTTCTTGCTCAATTGGAAACAATGATAACCAAACCTCCTGTTCTATATTTGATTTATAGAATACCCGAAAAAATAACGTTATGTAGTGACTTAGATCACAATTTCACATGTCCATTTCAATTATCATTAAAATTAGTAAAGGGTTAATTGAGTGAACTCGTTCAGCTAAAGCTAGCCCATAACAAATGCTATCGCGCGAAGGATGGACTTTGTCCTCTTCGAAGCAAGGTATGGGAATCACTCCTAAACGTAGTTGGAGTCTTAATTAACCTATATACTTATTCAAAGAATTTGTTCTTGTTAGTTGCAATTTGGTGCCTTTAGCCGGTCATTTAACCATAGATACTGTAAATACGATTCAAGTTGATTAGAGGAAGTAATTTCTTCTACGATAAAGTTTGATAAAATGTTATTCTCCCTCTCAAGTTTCGTTGTGAACTTAACATACCCCTCGTGTGATTTTTTCTCGATGACTTTAAAGGCTTTTATGGCCTCAAATTCATCGGCTACGTTTATGGTGATACCAAACATATTACCGATAATATCTCCGCCTTCGACTAAAAGAGAAGGTTTTGCCCCAAGATTACGGAGGATATTCTGAATCTTGTTTACGTGCTCCATCTCTAAATCCAGGAAATGTCGGAAGGTTCTTCTAAGATCTTTATCGCTATAATTCATAAAGCTCTTATACATGCCTAAGTGACCGTGTTCTAATGTTAAAATCTTGTTTAGTTCGTAAATTAATTCCTTTGTATCCATAGTAATCCTTCTTCTTTTTCTTTGTTTTAATTCGGGTATAGTTTAGCTGAATTATTATGCTCAGTTTTTGGCCATAAATTACAGTAACTATAACAATGAAAAGAAAAGGAAATATTTAAATCTTTAGCAAATAGAGCACATTAAACGAATTTCATCGACGAAAGGTAAGATTGATATGAATACTAATTTTCTGGTTAAAGATACGCTTCTTAAAATGATCAGGTATTTTGGAAATGATGTTAAACGAATCAATCATGCTATGAAAGTTCATAGCTTCGCAAAGGCAATAGGAGAAAGTGAGACAATTAGCGATGACCAGCTTCGGGTTTTGGAAGTGGCTGCAATACTACATGATATTGGGATAAAAGAGAGTGAGCGAAAATACAATTCATCATCGGGAACATACCAAGAGATCGAAGGTCCCCCGATAGCTCGTGAACTCTTGTCAGATTTTAAGCTGGAAAGTAAATTTGTTGACAGGATTTGTTTTCTCATTGGAAATCATCATACATATAGCAGAATAGATGGCATAGATTTTCAAATATTGATAGAGGCAGATTTGTTGGTAAACATTTTTGAAGACAGCTTGAGTGAACAAGCAATTAATCTATTAAAAGAGAAATATTTTAAGACTAAGGCTGGAATTTTTATATTGGAATGTATGTACTAGAGCTAATACTAGAAATTAATCATAAGGTACTCAAGAGACTGTAAGGGCTTTAATGAAAAGTATTTAACGTTATCGACCAATTTAAAGTCTAAATATCGTTAAGGGTAAACATAAGGACCTGCAAAGCGCTTCTTTGCAAGTCCTTATTTTAATCTTAGAAATTGGAAAATGCCAGGATGTTTTTGAATCAATGGTTACATTCGCATTGCCATCCGTACGGTAAAGGTTAAATAGTTTAAGACACCGAAGAGCAGGATGACAACAAGATAAGGCATAGAAACGGAAAGAGCTTTGCCCAAGCCGTAATTCTTCTTGGCGATACGGTAGGCCGTATACATGGAGCCAAGCGTTCCGGCAATGACTAAGAAATACTGCATTACTTGAATGATCGGGTCAGGAACGAATGAGGTTGAACCCTCGAGATGCACCCCAAAGAGTCCCATGAAGGTATAGTAGGTTGCTTTCCCTTCAGCCAGCAGATGAAATAGGTTATGGGCCATATGAGAGGCAAGGTCTAGGGGAATGACGGCGTAACCGAAGCGGGCAAAGGCAGTACGCAGTGTTTCACCTGTGAAGCGTTTGGAAAGAGCTGTTGCCGCGAAAAGAAGTAACACAGGAGTGGCCATAGCTAAGATAAAGAGCAGAGTGAAGGCGACATCTTGATTAGCGATACCTAAGGCCTTTTCTACCCATTTGAGGAAAGCAGGGTAAAAGTCCAACATGGTAACATTTTGTACGAAAACAATTCCCACGATAACAATGGCTAAGAAGGATTCTTCGAAACGAGCCCGGGTCATCGACCAGAACTCACTGGTTGGTTTACGGGGGGTTAAGCGAATTGAATCGTGGGGGCAATTCTTGATACAGCTGCCGCAGAGATTACAATTGGCGTTGTTTTCCATAGCCATCGGAAATTCAAACATCGGACATCCTGGCGCGTTAGCCCCACCCTTGTAACAATCACGTGTTTTACAGGTTTTACAAACATTCTTATCAGCGCGCAGTTCTAACATACCTGCTCGAGAATAGTTGCCGGATAAACTGCCGAGAAAACAGAGATAACGGCACCAGGTACGTCGTTCAAAAAGTAAGGCGCTTACCATAACTCCGCCTAAGATGAGCAATAAGAGAGTTCCGGACCCTCGAGGAGATTCAACAATCCCCCAAATATGATCGGACCAAGTGATCAAAATAAAGGTAATATCAATGATCCAAAGGCCATTTTTCTTAATAAAATTGGGAACTTTGAGATTAGCCCCGAAAAGCTTTTGTGTTAAGTCACTTACCCAGGCAAATGGGCAAATTCCGCACCAGAAGCGTCCCAGGAGGAAAAAGAAAAAAGGGATTAACGGCCACCAAAGAACCCAGGTTGCAGCAGAACCAAAGTTATTGTCAACTGCAGAAGGTCCTGCGAGGGTCTCAAACATAATAACAGCAAAAACGATTACCGTAATCCATTGGAAAATTCGAGGATAAAAGTAGCTCGTGAGAAATCGTTTAAGCCAGCGAATGTTAAGGAGATTCGTCGGTTGTTTAGAGGGTTGCGTGTGGAGGGAATTTGTTGAAGACATTTCCACGCCTCGACTTTCCTAATATTTCTTCCGTTTTAAGACCGCAGCAACAATTCCGGCAATGATGACGACACCGGCGACACTGCCAATAAGCACATAATTAGGTCCTGGTTTGCCTACAGTTATTGGAAAATTGACGGTACTTTGACCTAATGATGAAGAGATAGTAATAGCTTGGCTCCATTGTCCAGGCTGGTTAAATGTCATGTTTTCCATCATATAGGAACCAGGCTCCATGGACATTGACCCCATGGAAGATTGTTCCTGCATGGCCATTCCGCTTTGGTTATCCATGCTCGATGACATGTTCATGCCTGACATATTTCCGCCATCATTGGAGTTAGAGCCCGTCATGGTGGGGTTGCTCATTGTAACTTTTGCTCCGGTTACGGGCTGTCCGGTTGCCTTATTCTTAACGATAATGGTCATCGTTCCGGATTGGTTAACCATAGGTGTTTCCGGATTCATTTGCAGAATAACATGGTATGGTCCGGCGTCTTGCTCCAGTTGAGTTGCAGCGTAAGTATTGGCTGCAAACATAGGAGTCAAGAGTAATAAGGATAAGGTAAGAAGGATTTTCATAAGAGGTTTTCTTGATAGAATCATAAAGCACGCTCCTTAAAATTTTTACATGAACTATCATTGCAAAAGCCATGCCAAGTTGCACTTTCTATCAAATTATGCTGTAATAGCACTATGATTATATAAGTTTGTCGATTTTTATCAGTCTTTTCGTACATCCTGGCTATCTAACAGCCATTTCTCTAAGAAGCTATCAGATTTATAAAATAATGAAGTACAAAAAAGGTGTGGGAAAAGACACAGTTTACTGCGTCTTTTCCCACACCATTCTAAGTACAGGCCTAAGGGGATGAAATTGTGCGGCGGATATTAGTTGCCGATGATGAAGTAAATATGCGCTGGGTTTTAGAACGAGCCTTAGTAAAAGCAGGGTATGATGTTGAAACAGCAGAAGATGGGCAGTTAGCCATAGATCGGGCACTATCAGAGCGGCCGGACCTCGTTCTTGTTGATTTAAAGATGCCAAAAGTTGATGGGTTAAGTGTGCTGCGAAGGCTAAAAGAACATTATCCTGATTTACTCATTGTCATGATGACGGCGCATGGGAGTACGGAAACAGCGATTGAGGCGATGAAGGCAGGGGCCCATGACTATCTAATGAAACCTTTTGAGATCGATGAACTTCTCATCACCCTTGCAAAGGCCTTAGAGATAGAAAGTTTGCGTGAGCAGGTGGACTACCTAAAGGGGGAGGTTCAGCCTAATCGCTGGCAATTGGTCGGAAACAGCGGCAAGCTGCAAACATTAAAACTCCTGGTGGAACGGGTTGCTCCAACACCAGCAACGGTTCTTATTCAAGGTGAGTCTGGTACGGGGAAAGAATTGGTCGCCCATGCTATTCATACCCTAAGTGCCAGGGCTGATGGGCCGTTTATCCGAGTCAATTGTGCTGCATTGACCGAAACGTTATTGGAAAGTGAATTATTTGGTCACGAGAAAGGTGCTTTTACTGGAGCCCATACACGCAGAACCGGGCGTTTTGAATTAGCAGACGGCGGAACGCTTTTTTTGGATGAGATCGGGGAGCTGTCGTTTAATGTTCAAGCAAAGCTATTGCGGGTACTTCAAGAACGGACATTTGAACGAGTCGGCGGCGAAAAAACCATTCAGGTTGACGTAAGGATTATCGCCGCCACGAATCGCGATTTGTTAAGAGAGGCGCAAGAAGGACGGTTTCGCGAAGATTTATATTATCGCTTGAATGTCTTTCCAATCGTCGTTCCTCCCCTGAGAGAACGACGTGAGGATATCTCCGTCCTTGTGGAACATTTTTTAGACAAACTCAGAGTTTATGGCAAAAAAAAGATTCTTGGACCGGGAGTTCTTGATCAACTAATGGCATACACTTGGCCGGGAAATGTGCGCGAACTTGAAAATGTCATTGAACGAATGGTTATTATATCACAGGAAGCTATAATTGGCCTGGATGGGGTGCCCGCCTTTAATACGTCCAGTCTGTTTGAGAAGAGTTCTTATCCCTTTATACTCCCATCTGAGGGTATATCTCTGGAAGAGATTGAAAAGTCCTTTATACGCCAAGCCCTGGAACAAACAGATGGAAATCAAAGCCAGGCTGCCAAAAAACTGGGACTTTCCCGTTATGCTTTCTTGTACCGTTTGGAAAAATACGGGTTAAATCTTCGTTAAGATTGCCGAACCTTGAGAGGAGCGCTTTTGTTGCAAAGCTATAAACTCGATCTCAAAAATCGTCATCGAGTCTATTTCGATTTTCTGATCATAAGCGTCGTAATTATCATTTTAACGGTTATTCACTATACGACTTACCATTACACCATGAATTATCACATCATGTTGCAATTTGCCTATTATCTCCCCGTGATTTACGCAGCTATGCGTTTCGGTTTAGTCGGCGGAATTATATCTGGGTTATCGATAACTCTTCTGATTCTGCCGTTTATGACGTATTTTAACACAATGGCAATGGCTTCATCTGCTATGCTGACTCAATGGGTGGAAATTGGCCTAATTAATGGTATTGGTTGGTTAACCGGTTTTCTAATTGAACAGGAGCGGAAAGCGTCACGCAAGCATCAACTCGCCCTTCAAATTCAAAAAGAGTTAGTCGAAAAATTGAAACGAGAAAGTTTAGAACGCGAACGCTTGCAGAGGGAAATCCGGCAAACTGAACGGTTAACTGCGCTTGGGCATTTGAGCGCCGGACTGGCGCATGAAATACGCAATCCTCTAGGGATTATGAAAGTAAGTATTCAGCTTCTGGCCCAAGACAAGCGAGAAGATAGGGAAGTATTAGAATATTGTCGTGTGCTTCTAGAAGAGTGCGAACGTTTAAATCGGTTAGTTAGTGAGTTTTTAAGTTTTGCTCGTCCTAAAGAATTAGTTCGGGAAAAAATTAAATTAGGGAAACTTTTGGAGGAAGGAGTGTCGTTGATTCAACCTGCTCTGCGGCAGCATCGGATTAAATTATCTCAAACCAGAGAACAAGTTGATGATTGCGTGGTCGAAGTAGATTCTGATCAGATTAAACAAGTTATTTTAAATATCTTACTCAATGCCATAGATGCCCAAAGAGAAGGCGGGAGGATTCTTTTGGAGGGGATACAACAAGAAGACTTTGTTGGATTTGCCGTTAGTGACGAAGGGCGAGGGATTCCGCCCGATATCTTACCTTACATCTATGACCCCTTTTTTACGACCAAGGAGAAGGGAACTGGATTAGGCTTATCGGTAGTACATCGCATTCTTGATCAACACAGCGGGAAGATATTCGTTTCCAATCGAAGTGAGAGAGGAACGAGAGTCGAAATTTTGCTGCCACCTTCATAAAAGAAATTCACAAGAGCATTCCTCAATGATGATAAAAAAGCTTCCTTACGGATTAAGAACAAGATCATTACCTGTAAGGAAGCTTTTTCACGACCTGCACCAGACAAGTATAAATTCCATATTATGGTAATGTAATAATTGGAGGTGATAAAATGTTCGGTTTTGGACCATGGGGTTGGGGCTTCGGATTTGGATTCCGTCCGTTTTGGGGAGGCTTTTGGTGGTAAATCACTAAAACTTGATTATTAACCATCCATCTTATTAGTACTTTGATTTTGTTTGATAGGGAGGAAAATTAAATGGCGTTTGGAGCAGCAGGTTGTGGAACAGGTGTTGGCTGGGGCGCTGGCATCGGGATTGTTGTAGTAATTATCTTATTATTAATCGCTTTAGGTATCGTCTTTTAAGAAATTTAAAAAGGGGGAACAACAAATGTACGGTTACGGTGGATTTGGCTACGGCGGATGTGGCTGCGGTGGTTTCGGCGGAAGCTGTATTGGAGCGGGGATTATTGCAATTGCAATTCTTATCTTAATCGCACTGGGTGTAATCTTCTAGAATAATTTCACTCTGCTGGCGATCGGAACGGTAAAAATATTAGAGTCTCAAAATTGCCGGCCATATTATTATGGTCGGCTCAAAACAAAGCATCAAGTGATGTTCGAGCTTTGCACCTTGAATTTTGCGTTTAATTCAGGTGCTTTTTTGTTTTTTGGAATTTAAAGGTCAAAAACTTTCAATTTCGTTTTACTGTTTTACCATAAATTCTTAATGAAAATTTCAAACTATTGTTTTATAATTAACTTCTCATTTCAATGATTATCTTAATAATAAATGGAAATCATAAGAGAGGATTTAAAAATGAAAAAGTTAACAAAGTTAGTTGCTTTTTTTGCTTTGATAATAATTGCTTTTAATATGTTTCCGCAAACAGTATTAGCAGATTCGGCTTTTCCAACTAGAATTTCTGGGTCTACCCAATATGATACTGCGGCCCAAATCGCCGATCAAGGTTGGGGAATTTCAGGTTCGAGTACTGCTGTATTAGCGGCAGGTATGACCGGGCCAACCTTAGTAGACGCCCTTTCCGCTGGATCTTTAGCTTCAGCTTTAAATATCCCTATTATTTTAACCCAAGGAAATACTCTAATCCCTGTTGCAGCCAATGAGTTGACAAAACTACATGTTACAAAAGTTTACGTGACGAGTGGAATTGCAGTAATCCAACAACCTGTTTTAGATGCACTTAAAGCATTGAATATTTCGGTTGTACCTTTAGGCGGGTACAATGCTTCGGAAACATCTGTCAATATTGCCCAAGAAATGGCCAAATCAACTTCGATTAATGGATTCGTCTTAACCGGTGGTTCAGGGGCTGATGCCATATCAGCAGCATCCATTGCAGGAGCAAATAAGATGCCAATACTTTATACGGATAATGCAGATTCGCTGCCAACTAGTATTGGAACCTATTTAACGGGAGTTACCGGTGTGAAAAACTATTATATAATCGGTGGAACTGCGGTTATTAGTAACGCCGAAATGGCCCAATTCTCCGCCAGCTCTGTTCGTTATGCCGGATATGATGCCTATGACACTAATCTTTCAGTGCTTCAAGGTTTTGATGCTGATATCAATTATGCCAATATCTTTGTTGCTAACGGCCGAACTCTTGTTGACGGATTAGCTAGTGTACCCTTGGCAGCTGGTATGAAGGCGCCAATCGTTTTAACAGATGGAACTAATGTTAAAGCCGGAAATTATGTCCATAGCAAACTGACCTCGACAAGTGTTGTAACTGCTTTGGGCGGTCCAGCAGTAGTTTCTGCAAATGCTCTAAATGTAATATCAACTGGCTCTTCAGCTCCATCAGTAGGGGGTACGCCGGTGACTTCGACGAATCTGCCTGCCAATACGCAAAAATCCGGTAATTGGGCGGGATACGTTGATACGCCTTATGTCGGCAGCAGGTATACCAGTGTATCAGGCAGTTGGACAGTGCCTGATATCTCCGAGAGTCAACAAGATGCATCTTCTGCACAATGGATTGGTTTGGGTGGAGTAAATTCATCAGACCTTTTACAGATGGGAACGATGGAAGAAATAATCAATGGGCAAGCTGTAGCAGAAGTGTTTTGGGAGCAGTTGCCTGCACCTGCTCAAATTGTAATGACTGTCCCCATTGGTTCTACTATCAAGGCCAATATTTCTCAATCGGCTGATTCAAGCTCAGTTTGGGATTTAACCTTTACTGTAAACGGTAAATCCCAAACTGGAACAATTCCTTCAGTAACACTTGCTCCATCATATATACAGGGAATAGAAACAACAGCCGAATGGATTAGCGAAGATCCTTCAAATGAAAATGATCAATTGTACCCTTTAGCAAACATGGGTACTGTATCGTATCAGTCTGCAACAGTCAATGGTCAGTCATTGTATTCCGCAGGTCATGTTGAACCAGTTGCTATGGTATCACAAAGTGGATATTTAATGATTGCTCCTTCCATATTAGGGGCAGATGGGCAGTCATTCTCAACATCGGTAATTAGCACTATGAATAATACAACTTTAATTCAGTGGAAGGGTAATCAAGGTAATCTGAGATCTCAAGTAAATCTAGGACAGAAGGTCTGTAAATAAGCCATCCCTTGTATTACAAACCAAGGAGATGGCTGCTTTTTATTTTATTTAATTGACGGTTATAAAACAAAGTTAATATGCCAGACTAACAATTATAGATTTAAGCCCGGAGGATAAATGGTGTTCATAAAACGAAAAAATCTAGGAGTTGTTTTATTAGTACTGCTAATATTTAGTTCCCTTATATTTTTCTTAAAAGCCTCAAGTATACGTTACCAAAGGAATTCTTTAAAGCCTAAGTTAGTTGCTCCCCAAGTCCAGGCTTCTGGTTCAGCCGTAAAAGAAAAACCAATTTTGACATTTGGAGTCGTTAGTGATATTCATGTCCAAGCCAAGAATAAAATAGCGAAGTTGAAGTTCTTAAAAATGCTGAGTGATGTAAAAGAACACCTCAATATTCATACTTTAATTATTAATGGCGATTTAGGAAATGGAAGTTCGTCCGATTATGCTGCCCTCCGAAAACTTATAGGTTCACAGGCCAATTACCTGAAAATATTCTATACAATTGGGAATCACGAATTTTATCAAGCTTATGTAAATCCGAAAACCAAATGTTGGAGTCCTAAAACCTTTCCGAATAATGAATCAGACCAAACTGCAATCAACAGATTTTTAAGTTATACAGGACAATCAAACGTATATTATGACAACTATATTTCCGGGTATCACTTTATTTTTCTTGGTTCAGAAAAGTCGGCATTAAGTGGCAAAAGATACCGGGATAAGACTTATCTATCAACGACACAAATAGCTTGGTTTCAGAAAAAGCTTAAGGAAAACTATGTTCCACATAAGCCGATCTTTGTTTTCTTACATCAACCCTTTCCCTCTACGACTTCGAGTAAAGAGTATCGCTCGATACATAATTACGTACTACAGGAGGATCAACTCAGAACGTTATTAAGTAACTATCCGGAAGTCATCGTATTTAGCGGTCACACCCACTGGCTCTTGGGACAGGGGCGGGAAATTATGCAGGGACCGTTTATCGTTGTGAATGATTCCTCAGTAGAAATGCCGGTAGATCATAACGGTGTGAAAGAATCTAAGGAGAGTCAGGGCCTTCAGGTGACAGTTTATAAAGATCAGGTCGTCATTCAAGGAAGGGATTTTGCAAATAATACCTGGATTACCAAGGCAATACACAAAATCAATTTGTCAAAAGAATAATTAGAACCCCAAAAATATCTGGGGATAGATGATCTGAATGAGAAACACGAAAGCCCCCGTCTGAACAAATGGGGGACTAAGTGTTGGACTGTAGAAAATTAGTATCTATCAGGCTTTAGCTTGTGAACCCTTGCGGGATGCACTTACAGCGATCTCCAATTCAATCAAACTGTGAATACGGGCTTCAATTTTCTGGCGCTTTCCTTCTATAGCTGAAAAATCCATAGCTGCAACGTAGTAAGATTCCATCAGATCATGAGTTGCTTTGGCACGGCTTGAATTTTTAATTGCCCGCTGAATGTTCTTATTGACACGTTCACGACAATCTCCAATATCACTGGAGAAATTATTGAGCCCTGCCATGTCGAGACTCTGGTCAAAATCTAAAGTAATTTGTTGGCAATTTAACTGAGGAGTATATTCGTAGGGCTCGGAAACCACACACATAGCTTTGTGCAGATCTGGCATTATGATGAGGTCTAGCTTTGCGGGATCAAGTGTATTATGGAAATACTCCACGTTTAAACCATAGGTAATTGCTCTTTCGGCGATTCGCTTGAGAAACGTCGATTTTCCAGTACCAGGTTGCCCCTTAAGAAGATAGAGGGCAGAAGTATCCTGCAGCAGAGTATCAATAAATTGAGTTTTGCCCTGAGGCGTATGTGCCCATGCGAAAAGATGACGTTCTTTGCCATGACCAGTATTGCCTGAGCTAAATATATCAGTTTCGACTCTGAGAGTCATTTGATTAATCTGATGCCAATCTTGGTACTCTTTGACATAAAACTCCCATTCATCCATTGCCAGTTGAGCTTCCATTAAAGCGTAGTAAGCAGCCTGGAAATAGCGCCCAACCTGATAGTTGCATCGCATAATTTCAGGCTTTGCCCTATGAATTATGTTCTCGTCCCAATAGTCTCCCAAGTTGATAATCTCATCGACTGCTCCAGGATTTTTCGGGTCGACGATATGCGGAGCAGTTCCGTCCAAAAGTGCAACACCCAGAGCTGGAATTACTAAGCCATCGATTGAATTGTTGTCGGAGGAACAGCAATGATATTCAATGTCATAGCCAAGCTTTGAAATATTATCAGCAATTTTTTTCATAAATGTTGATTTTCCTACACCGGGTCCGCCTTTGATTATAAAAATATGTAGTGCATCGGGCTCAATAATGTAATTATAATAGGAGAAAAAACCTTTTGAAGTTACAGCACCAGGGAACATTTTTTTGACAACTTTTTTTGACATGTTACTCCTCGCTTCCTTTCTAAAAACATAAGCCTTCCGGTCAACGTATTGTATGCAGGGAAGAAGTAAAATGCCAAAATAATTTCTTGCGCTGACATGTTAAAAGCCGCCCCACAGCAAGGGCGGCTTTTAGTCTTCTTCATGTCTTTTTATCTTTATCTTTATGAATCCTCTGCAATTAGAATACAATAAAGTTTATGATATTTTGTCGGCTAAATTTTAAGAAGTTATCAAGATTAAAGGAATAAGGCGTAAATTAAAAGCATAAAAGGAGACGTTTAGTCTCCTTGATATATATTAAAACATTTATTGCAATATTTGATTTGATGTTTGATTCTGCTGATTTTGCTGCATTTGTTGGGTCTGATTTTGTCCTTGTCCTGATTGTTGTTGTGAACTCTGTGCCATATTTTGCAGCTGAGATTGGGCTTGATCTATAAATTCATGCATTTGCGCTAACACTTTTGAAGATTGAGCGGATTGGTTAGCCTGATTTAAAGATTGAATTGCGCTTTGGATGGATTGCTGTATTTGATTTACATTTTGTAACTGTTCTTGCTGCGATTGATTTTTGAATTGATTCATTTGGTCCAACAATTGAGTAATTTGTTGTTGGCCTTGATCTTGCCCTTGTCCCTGCCAAGAACCTTGGTTCTGCGAACCAAATGTTGACTGTAAGTTGGAAATAGCTTGCTGCATTTGAATATATTGATCTTTTAAATGAGATAATTCTTCCGCAACTTCCATATCAACCTTTAAATCTGCAAGATCTTCAAACGAATTAAGTTCTTTACTCATAATTATAAAAACCTCCTAGAAATTTATTGACCCTCAATATAATGTCCAAAAAGTTTAATTATATGATGATCAATCGACATGTGTTACGGATATGCTTCCATTAAAGCAAAAGCTTAAAGCTGAAGAAGATCAAATCACCTGATAGTAGTCGATTCGCAGTTGTTTCGTTCAACTTTATATGTCTAAGCTTAATTTTTGACAAGTTTTTCGTTCTTTTTCAGTGAATATATTTTATAATGAAGGAGTCTTTGTCAAAATAATTAGCCAAAATTTGAAGACAGCAGCAGTACGTAAGGAAGGCAGGGAAATCGTTTGCATTTAAGCGGCACTTTCAAAAATAGTCTGGTAGTTTTATCAGCTATATTCCTTTTAATAATAAGCAGATTGCTGAGTAGTTCGGTTTATCTAGTAATTCAGCCGAGCTATTACCTTGCTTTACATACTATTCTTGAAACATTTAGTATTGTTGTTTCACTTACCATATCATTTCAGTGTATTATTTTGTATCCCTACACAAAATCTGACAGACGGCTATTTCTTGGTATACTCTTTTTAATGGTAGGATTTCTTGATATGTTGCATACCTTGTCATATAAAGGGATGCCGTTTTTTGGTTTATCGATCACAGGGGAAAGGGCAACATACTTTTGGTTAGTAGCCAGAATCTCGGAGGCTATAGGATTAGTATTATACAGTTTAAATCGTATCCCTAGAAAAAAAGTAATTTTAACTTTTGGCTTAACATATTTGATAACAGTATGTTTTATTGTTGTAAAATTGGGCTATCTATTACCACCAATGTTGAATAAAGCTGGCGGTGTAACGGGATTAAAAGTTATAGTAGAATACATTATCTGTTTCCTGGATATAGCAGCCATCTTTTTGTTGTCAACTAAGTCTTTAAATGATAGGGAAGAAAGCAACTATTTGATTTATGCCTTATTTTTAATGTTGTTAAGTGAAATTATCTTTACGTTTTACAAAAACGTATATGATATCGATACCTTTATTGGACATGTCTTTAAAGTTATTGGTTTTAGCTTTTTGTTAAGAAGTATCCTCGTCAATAATGTAAAGAAACCTTTTATTCGTGAAATTACATCAAAACATAACTTTGATAAAGTATTCCAGTTTGCTCCCGTAGGGCTTGCAATTCTAGAGAAATCAAGCTATGTGTTTTTAGAAGTTAATGAATCGTTTGGGAACTATTTGAAAATCCCGCTGCCGGACATTATTGGCAAGACACCTTTAGAGATAGGATTTTCCAAACAAGAATGGCATAAACTGCTTAAATTTATTCAGGAAACCAATTACGGATTATTAGAATCAAAGAATTTAGAAGTAACCCTTAATGCAAAGGAAAATATTGCGGTTCAAATATCTATTGGAACGATTAATTTTAAGCACAAAGAATGCCTTTTATGCTCTTTTACCGATATAACTAAACAAAAGCGTTTGCAAGAATCGCTGAAAACATCTGAGGAGCGTTTACTCAAAGTTTTTAAGTCGAGCCCAAGTATGATTTCGATTGTTAGAAAATCAGACAATAGTTTAATAGATGTTAATGATCAATTTTTAAGCAAGCGAGGATTCTTGCTTGAAGAAGTAATTGGGAAAACACCAATAGACGTGGGTTTTCCCCCAAAAGAATATGATAACCTTTTGGATATCCTCAAGAATAGGGGTAATATTACAAATTACGAAACAAAAATGGCTAGAAAAGATGGCCTTAAAGGTTCAATTCTCGTTTCAGGGGAATCTGTAAAATTTAACGGTGAAGAATACATCATATTTTCTACATCGGATATTACGGAATTAAAACGATTACAAGCTGAAATATTTCATTTGGATCGTTTAAATCTTGTGGCTCAAATGGCTGCCGGAATTGGTCATGAAATAAGAAACCCTATGACAACGGTCCGAGGTTATCTGCAGCTATTAGGGGTAAAACCAGAGTATAGTTCTCAGAAATCTATTTTTGAACTGATGATTTCAGAACTCGATCGAGCTAATTCAATAATCTCAGAGTTTCTATCACTTGCCAGAACGAAAAAAGCGGAACTTGAACTCCAAAATCTAAACGGTATCTTAAATAACTTGTACCCTTTACTAGAAGCCGATACGTTTAATCAAAATAAGCAGATCGAATTTGTTCCCGGAACCATCCCGGATATCTTAATTAATAAGAAGGAAATAACACAATTGGTGCTGAATCTAACTCGCAATGGGCTTGAGGCGATGAAAGAGCGCGGTCGCCTGAGAATTACAACGTTTTCAGAAATGGGTCATGTTGTCCTTACGATTGAAGATGAGGGATGCGGAATTTCGGATGAAGACTTAGCAAAGCTAGGAACTCCGTTCTTTACCACAAAGGATTATGGGACCGGTCTTGGATTAGCAACATGTTTCAAAATAGCCCAAAATCATCAGGCGAAAATAGATATTGATTCCGGCTCACAAGGGACAAAATTCATTATTTCATTTCCGGTACCACTTGAGCTTATGGCGGGGAAGCAAATGGCCGTTTAGAACGATTATTATCCTTTTGATTTAATGTTATTGGTAAGTTTTAGAGCTAGTCTGCATACTATTGAACAGGAATAATTGGACAAGGGGAGATAGTATGGATTTGAGTTATACATTTCCAATCGTTTTAGGTTTAGGAGCACTCCATTCATTAGAACCGGGACATGGGAAGGGAATAATAACTGCTTATCTCGTTTCAACCGGGGCAAAGGTTAGGGATGCTGTAATGATAGGTTTGATTTCTGCGATGGCTCATACCCTATCCATTGTTTTATTAGTCATATCCACCTCCTCCGCTTTAAAAGTTATTATGCCCCAAAATCTGACGTATTGGATTCAATTACTTTCAGGAGTTGTTGTAATCTACATCGGTTTAGATATGATCGTTAAGCGATTCTTTCCGAACAACGACACCAACAATGATTGTTGTCATCACCAGCATCATCTTCATCATATCTGCCACCACCATCAGAAAGATTGTAAACATGATGAGCCTATATCATTAAAAAAGAGGGCTTCCTTACGAAACCTCTTCTTGATGGGGTTTTTTATTGGACTGGTCCCGTGCCCCAGCGCTTTGGCTATTCTGCTGGCAGCTGTTTCGGCGGATCAAATTCCTTTAGGATTAGGTCTAGTCGCCGCCTTCTCCATTGGAAGTGCTCTTACCATGGTGACAATAGGCTTATTAGTGGTAAAGGCCAGTAGTACATTTAAACGGCTCGAAAGGGGGCGGGTCATTGATAATTTATCAATGGTCTCGTCTTTACTGATCCTGTTTCTCGGTGCAGCAGTTATGTTACAATCAATTAACCACATTTAAGCGGTTGTTTTTCACCTCTCACATTCAAACTAGCCAATGCACCTTGCTCCTTAGCCCGAAATCCTAAAGTTTCGAAGTAGTTGTTGCTTTGAGTGTTATTTTGTATAGTGGGCTGATGTGAATAAAGGCACCATAATTTTATTTGTATCCATCGTCAAATAAATTCTTTCTGAACGAGCACTTATTTTTTATTATTATCCTAAATTATGAACATAGTCGTGGAAGTTTCTTCGCTTGATGTGGTTATGATAAATTCTTGCGGTTTACTCCAACTCGAGTCTGGAAGAATAACCTTAATGGTTCACTGCCTAATAAAGGATGAAAATGCTTGAAAATTATAATTTCCCCTGCCAAGAAAATGAATATGGACGCTGATTTTCTCCTGCCCCGCAATGCCCCTGTATTCCTTGAAAAAACCCAAACGCTTAAAGAATATCTGCAAAGCCTAAAATACGAGGAACTTAAAAAGCTGCTTTGCTGTAACGATGAGATAGCAAGACTGAATTATGACCGCTATCAAAAAATGGATTTGTGCGTCTGCACAAACCCAGCCATTTTAGCCTACGATGGTATTCAGTATAAGTACATGGCACCGCAGGTTTTTGAGTGCGACTATTTTGACTACATTGAAAGTCATCTGCGGATTTTGTCCGGATTTTATGGGATATTGAAACCTTTCGACGGTGTTGTTCCTTATCGATTGGAAATGCAGGCCAAGTTGAAAACAGACTTCTGTAACAATCTATATGACTATTGGAAAGATGATATTTATCGGGACTTAACCCAGAATGATACCACGATTTTAAATCTTGCCTCGGCTGAGTACAGCAAAACCGTTGAGAAATACCTGACTGCTAACGTTAATTATGTTACTTGCAAATTCGGTGAGCTGATCGGCGGTAAACTTATCGAAAAAGGAGTTTATGTAAAAATGGCCCGTGGTGAAATGGTGCGTTTCATGGCTGAAAACGCCGTTGAAGATTTAGATAAAATCAAAGAGTTTAAGGGACTTGGTTTTGGGTATAGCGATGAGCTGTCGGATAGCAAGACTTTAGTATTTGTGGCAAAACGCACCGAGAAAAATTTATGAAAATAAATTGGGTGGAGTTTATAAAATAGTAATAGTCTTGAAGACAATACACGAGAAGGAGCGAAGTTATTATCTCGCTCCTTCTCGTGTGTTAATAAGTGCTGCCACACTTTGAAATGGATTTGTACTTTGTCGCTGGACGAAACCTATTGTTTTTAGGGTGATAGATTTGAATGAGGTTTTAGTATTGATAATGACGGCTATAGCTATAATTTGCAACTCCCGTCATGCAGCCGATCTTTGATCTGAAGTCTTAACAGATCAGCTGATACCTGACAGCTTCCATCCTGCTTCTGATCCCTAATTTGATCTTTTGTCTGATCATGGAGTCTGATTCGATCTTGGCTTCCCTCTGTTTTAGCAAACGCAACAGGAACCATTATTACTTGAGAAAGTAGGACTATACTTAGTACCGTTAAAATAATTTTTTTCATAACTTCACTCTCCCTTTAAATCTTTTGTTTACTCCACCGATCAGCGGCGCCTCTGACCGGTGGTTCTATTATGTTATTACGTAGGGGAGAGAATTTTTAAGTGGGCATTTATATAAAATTATGCAAAAAATTCAAATCCTCCGCATTTTTATACTACCGAGACAGTGTCTTTGGGCGTCAGCCAAGTTTTCTTTATCAAGGTGACAGAACACTTTAAAAATGAAAATGGCATTACAAGTGGCGGGACTTCCTCAAACACTAACCCTCTCCTTGGATATGACAAGGATAAAAAGGTTTATACTTACACCCGGGCTAAAAACGCCGTCGGCAGCCCCGTTACCCAATTTGAATCTCAGGTTCCTGCCGACCAAGAAATAGATATAAAAATACCTAGTCTGCTTGTTGGTTACGAAAAGACCCTTGGTCATTTTGAGGTACCAATTCCGGCGTTAAATGAAGAAAACGGCCAGGTAATCGACCTGAAATTGCAAAAAATCACTTTGGAAAGTATAAAAAGAACTTCCGCAGCGACTGCCGAGTTAAAATTTGCTTTGAAAACAGGAAATACCCCAGGGGTTACTGTTCAAGAGGCTGATCTTTACAGTAAAGATGTGCAAAGCGGCGACAGCATTTGGCAAGGTGACGAATGTACAATGCGTATCAGTTTTGATGAGAAATTGAAAGGGGCTAAGTTTGACGTGAACTGGCCGACGTTTGTAATAAACGGTAATTGGACTCTAAAAGTTAAATAATTGTACATGGCAGAAGCCGATTGCACTGTGCAATCGGCTTCTTGCAGGTCCCAGCGTATATTTCACCGCTCTGGCATTTACTTCCTGAACCTACATTTAGACATCGATTTGTTTAACAATCTTAACTGTCTTTCTCTCAGAAATATAAAGACCTGCCAAAGTAAGGAGCACTCCCACAAAGGCAACCCAGGTAATTAGTTCATGGAGGATAAGAGCAGATGCCGCGATGGTAATGACAGGAACAATATAGATGTAGACACTCGTTTTTACAGCTCCTAAAATACTAACAGACCAATTCCAACTGACAAAGCACACTGCGGAAGCCCCTAAACCCAAGAATAAGAGATTGAACATATTTTGTACTTTTGTAAACGTATAAAAATCGAAATGAAAGGGTACAAAGAAAAGAGCCGGAAGCATAAAAAGTAGTCCATAGAAGAAAACCTTGCGGGTACAACCAATGGTATGATAGTTAAATCTGCTGATTCTGCGCATTAAAACGGAGTATACTGCCCAAACAATCGCCGCAAGGGACGCTAATATATCCCCTAAAGGATTTACCCTTAAAATATAGCTGCCATTGAGCATAACCAATACTATCCCGATGATTGCGATGATAAAGCCCATAAAAAACTCTGTGCGTAGATTTTCGCCGTCGAAAAAGTAAGCTAAAAGTGCTGTGAATAAGGGTGCAATAGAAACAATAATCCCCACATTGGCTGCCAGCGTAAACGTAAGTGCGATATTTTCCAGAAGAAAATATAAGGTGACGCCGCATAATCCTGATAGGGCAAAAAGAAGTTCTTCCTTAAAGTCTTTAGTTTTCAAGCGGTGGGGATAGACGAGAAATAAAGCTATATAACCGATAACAAAACGGAAAAGTAATATTTCAATAGGGGTAAAGTCCTTCAGCAATAGTTTCGTGGATATAAAAGTTACTCCCCAAATAAGAATCGTACCAAGTGCTGATAAATGGCCGGCAACAATTCTACGGTTCTCCATATCAAATCTCCTCTCCCATAGATAGCAAAGGTTTTGGATTGTGTTGGAAAATTTTCAGGTACTGCTTGGGCGTTAAGCCAATAAGTTTTTTAAAGAAATTCGAAAAATGACTCTGGTCACTGAAACCTGTTTGAAAAGCCACCTCTATGGGAGACATACCCTGTTCTAAAAGCTTTTTTGCGTTATTAATACGGATTGCAACGAGATAACTGTAGGGAGATATCCCTTTCTGCCGAGTAAAGGAACGGAGTAAATGGTATTTGCTGAGCCCTGTTATTTCGCTTAATTTATCCAGAGTGATGGGTTTGGAATAGTTTGACTCTAGATAAGTACAAGCAGTTTTTATCCCTGTAGTAGGTTCTTGTGAGAACGATTTAGGAATTGTATCTGAATAGTCTTCAATTAATTGCTCGATGAGAAATAAAAACAGCTCTTCCTTGATAAAATCATTTTCTTCCTCGAAGATCATAAGATTGAGTTCCCGCAGGGAGGCAGCAATCTCATTGTGATAGAGAACGGTCTGCTTAAAGTGAGGCATAATGTCATCACCTGTGATTTCCTCTGCAGTTCGCCTCATTATATTAGGCTCTATATTGATACACCTATAATCCAAGGCATTTCCATCAACTTGTTCACATGTATGAGTATCACGAGGATTGAAAATAGTAATGTTTCCGGCGTTAATAATATAATCCTGATTATTACAGGTCAGATAGCGTTTGCCCGACTCGATAAAGCCGAGGACATAATAATCGTGAAAGTGGTTTGGGAATTTTTGCATGATACCTTTAAATTGATAAGCCTCAATATTTAGATCTGTATCATAGCAAATGTTTCTGATCTCATTGACCATTTGTTATATAACTCCTTTGATTAATTTTCATCTAATCATAACATTTTTATTGAGGCAGATCTTGTATGATATTGCTCAACTAATCCCATCGGAACATGAATTAATGGCGGTATTTCCGTTAAACAGCATGGATAATGGCAAAAAGAAAAGACTTCTGTAAGTCAGCGTGATAGACCTTCCAGAAATCTCTTACGTTTATCTGAGCCAGAGGCTTCCTTTATAAGGGAGCCTCTGGCTGTCAGAAAGGTTATGCTCGATGGCAACGGGACAGTCCGTACTTGATTTCCGTACGGAGAATTTATTTTCACCAATGGAAATCAATGTTACGCACAATGTGGTGTTGAGAAATAAAGAAGACTATATTGCCGTTATGAATAATAAAAACACTAGTTCTAACAAGGAAGCGTGTTTACACAGTGATTAGAAAAAGCGCAAATAGATGTCATGATATAAAATAGATAAGGCAATATAAGTTAAGATTAAAGACATGATCTTATTGAAGAAGAGAATCACTTTTTTGTTCTGAATAATATCGGAGAAAAACTGGCCTACAATGGCATATAAAGTTGGCGCCCCAAAAACAAGTAGTGTAAAAAAGATAGCCATGTAAAGTATTTTAATCCCGGTGATATTTAATTGAGGAAAATAAATGGTTACAACAGGCATTACAGCAATTATGGCCTTGGGATTGAAAAGCTGCATAAGAAAGCCATCGCGAAATCCTATCGTCGTAAAATAAGCTTTATTTAAATCAACATTAGAGAGGAATATTTTATAAGCTAAATAGAGCATGTATATACCGCCAATTAAACTGATTGGCCATAAGTCATGGGCTGGAAGCAGCAGGCTGCCAAAGTATCCGATCAATATGTACAGGACGAAAATAGCTAAACTAACACCGGCATAAAAAGGTAAGCCATCTTTGAATTTTCGGTTTAAGCCAATATTGGCAGCGGTAATCGTTACAGGACCCGGTGTATACATAATGGTTATTGAATAAATTATCATTTGCAACATCTCGTTTTACCTCCTAACTAGTAATACAATTGATTATAAGTCACTCGACAATCATAATACAATTGTTATATTGTACTAGATACAAATTTGATGTATTGTAGGAGATACAATTGGAAATATCGAGATAAAAGAAGGTAAGAGGATGAAGCTGGATCAATATGGCAACGAAATAAGCTGGATACCGAAACTAAAGACAAGGGATGATATGCCCTTATATCAAGCCCTTGTCCAAGCAATACAAGATGATATTAATCAAGGGATACTGATGCGCGGTTATAAAATGCCGCCGCAGCGTGTCCTTGCTAACCAGCTTGGCCTTAATCATGGTACGGTTACAAGAGCGTATAAAATTTGTGAAGAAAAAGGTTTGGTTAAAGGTATTGTTGGGAAAGGGACATTTATAGCAGCAAGTCCGGGACTGCCCATCTCATTATTAACAGATCATAAAGATACTGATTTGATTAGTTTAGGTATGGCAATCCCTCTTTATGAATGCAATCCTTTGATTGAAACCTTCATTAAACAAGTTCGGGATTCCATGGATCATGGCTTAACTATGACGTATTGTCCACCGGAAGGACATATTAAACATCGCTATGTTGCAGCTAATTGGCTAATGCAGTATAAAATCAATGTTCAGGCTGAAAACATTCTCATTACATCAGGAACCCAAAATGCCTTGGCGATTATTCTTATGACACTTTTTGAAAAAGGGGATAGAATTGTTGTTGATGAATATACCTATACTGGCTTAATAAGTTTAGCTTCATACATGAGTGTTATTCTGGTTCCTGTTTTGGGGGATGAACAGGGTATGGAAATTGAAGAATTAAAGTCCGCCTGTAAACGGGAGCAACCGAAGGGCATCTATATTATGTCAGATTATCACAATCCGACCACAGTAACTTTGAGTTCTGAAAGAAGAAAAGCACTGGCCAAAGTTATTGCAGACAATAATTTACTGCTAATGGAAGACGCTACCTTTAGCTTTAGCCTGGAAACGAAAATTAAGCCGGTAAGCGCCTATATTCCGGAACAGAGCCTCTTTATCATGGGTACATCAAAAGCAATTAGCCCGGCTTTTCGTATATCGTATATTGCTGCTCCATCATCTTTGGTTGAGAAGTTATCCCATGGACTGAACAATATTATCTGGATGGCCTCGCCATACACCTCGGAAATTGTCTCACTTCTTCAATCAACTGGAGCCTATGAGCGCATAGAAGAAGAAAAAATCCGCTTACTTAAAGACCGCAATCAACGTTTCGATGAGATTATGATAGGATACCATGTATTACCGGCGCCAACTTCGTGTTATCGGTTTCTTCAACTGCCCGCCAGTTATGATGATGTTGAATTAGAATATTTGGCCTTAGAAAAAGGTGTGCAAATTTTATCGGCTAATCGGTTCTATGTAGGATCGAAACCGGAGAAACCAACTCTTCGCCTGGCTGTCAGTGCACCAAATACCCTGGAAGAACTGGAAACAGGACTAACAATTATCAAAGAATTACTGGATAATTATCCAAGACGAAAAAGTCTCTATCCGGTTCTGTAATTTAAGGATATTTGTGAAGTCTAGTGCTGATGAAAGATTCCATAGCCACGGAAATAGTGTTGTGCAGGGCGGTAAAGCATTAGAAGGTTGAAATTTCCGGTTGTTAATTGTAATTTGAATTACAATTATAGCGATAGTTATTGTTCTATACTGTATTAGAAATATGAGTGTTTAAGTAATAAATTAAGAACGATGAAAAGCAATCCAGAGCGATAGTAGGCTCTGGATTTTAATTTTACTGCCGTAAGCAGGAAATGGAGGATAGTGGTGGAAATAGTAGGTGTTGCCTGGGCTATTACCGGTCTGATACCTTTTGGGGCGACGATTTACTAATCAATAGAAGGTGATCTGCAAATTGAGTGTGCTTACATATCTTGCCAGCGATTATCCCCTGGAAGAAGTAAAAGATCCCCATGTCAAACAACTATCTGTAAATCAGGCTTTAGAGCTGGGAATAAAAGTTCCTGACTTTTTGTTGGAATCATCCTTTGATAAAGACAAACCTGACGTCATACTATGGGTAGATGATGAAAAAAACTTTGGGGAAATATCAATCAGAGAATTCCATAAAGCCGACATTTGTGACGATATTTATACCCCAAAAAAGTTTTTAGCTTATTTGGAGTGGGATTATACTGAAAGCAGAGCTGAAAACCTCATTCGCTATTTACATGCCCATTTGTTGAATGCTGATGAAATTGAGCTCTGGCGTATATGGCTAGGCCAATGGTTCGATGATGGAATGCCAAGGATAAAAAAACATCATATAAATATTGAAGAATTAACCTGTTTAGACTTAGAAAAAGTATTTGGTAAAAACAACCATGAATTTCCAGAATGCATTATTGTATCCCGATCAAAATAAGCGTGATTTAAGTATGTTTGCCATTCTGTTTTCCCGAAGCTAATGAATTTACTTAAAGATCACTGTATGTACGGAAAACCCAGTAAATAAGCCATTGGTGTAGTCATACGATATTGAAACTGTACTTAGGCCAGAGATGAGAGAAGAAATGATAACTAACTTTAAAAAAATATGCGATTTTACGAAGTCTGTTCTCTATGAACATATGGAATTTAAAGGCGAACGACGGGTTTTGGAAAGAACTGCCTGAGAACTTGATGATTCCAAATCTCTCCAACTGGGTACGAAGCAGACCCCCACTTCTTAAGTGAGGGTGGGTCCTTCGTTAACTTCAGGTGGGGTAGAGTCCCCATCTGAAGCCCCGATGTTCAGCTTTAGCTGAACGAGTTCACTCAAGGATAATCCGATATAAGCAAATATGCATTTGAGAGGCGGTTAATATGATTGAAATAGTATTCAGCGAAAGTGCTTGTGGAAGTCTTAAAGTGGCGCAGCACTATGGCAAGGGGAAATATCAAGATGAGTTTATTAGCGCTATCGTTAGTCACGCGGATGGAAGTAAGCCAACCAAAGAGGAAGTTGAAACTGCCCAACGAGAGGCAAAGGCAAAGGCACGCTTAGCCTGGGAGAGTGCTGTCCCCTTGGGTGGAAATACAGCGGACATCTATGGCTTCAACTTGATGCTGAGCGTCGGAGATATTTCAGAGAAACAGCCCGGTATCAAGCGGAAGCAGACTTTGGAACACTTATACAGCGTTTATCCCCATGACGTGGGTATGCTGGCGGCTCAGGAAATAGTTAAAAGGGCAAAAGAAGATTTGAAAAAGGTTCAGGGACGGGCGGAAAGGGGAGAATCCCTGCGAATCTGGTACAGCAATCAGCCTGATGAAATGTGTGGACTCTATTGGTTCATGGAGCAGTTGAATCAGTGGAAAGTGCCTAGCAAACAGGTTGCTATTGTCAAGCTCCCGGAATGGGAAGCTGACGAAAAGGGAAATATCGTCCGGAAAAGCGGCTGGGGTGAAGTTACTCCCGGAGAATGGCATCGGTATCTGGCCTTGCAAAAACCTGTGCTGCCGGTATTTGAACAAAACTGTGCAGCTCATTGGCAAGAGCTGCAAAAGGAGAACGCACCTTTGCGGGCCACGCTGAATGGACAATTGATCAGTGTACCGGAAACTCTCTATGATGACGTTATCCTTCGTGAAATCGCAGCAGAAGGTGAGGAATTTCAGGAGGTAAAGGTTATCGGGCGGGTGATTAGTAAATATCAATTTGGAATTCATGATTCCTGGGTCGCATTCCGTATAGAAGAAATGATTCGTGAAGGAAAACTTGAAGTTGTGTCTGCAGTTGCCGAAGATATGCCGGTTTATCATCAAGTCTTGAAAAAATGTACAAATTAACAAAATAGAAGTATCATATCCATGATCGCGAGTATTAGAATAGGGCCTATCTAAGGGGCAGCCTGCCTCAAATTGCTGGGGTAATCGAAAACGCAGTCCGGCTGCAACCTTTGGACCGTGTGTTCATCCTCCCCAAATATTCGGAAAACAACCCAAAGCCTGTCTTCGTTTATGAATGGCAAGATTAGATTAAATTCAGATGAATCAACATAAAAAAATTAACCGGAGGCGATGTATCTTATGATTGCATTTGCGACACTCTTGTCCATAAAATCTCTTCTCTTAGATATAGTTTAATTCCTGGACTTAGGAGGAAAAAATGCAAATATTGCAATCCTGCTTAGCTATCACGACATCATCCGCTTTACCAATCCGACTATAGTGGAATAACTCTGCTTCAATGGTTACGGTATTCGCCGGCAGTGGCTCCTGGATAATGTCGCCTTTTAGTTTAAGTCCCAGTTTTCCTATGGGTTTGTCAGTTTTCATGAGAAAGCCCAGACCACTGTTCTTATGGTCTGGTTCCGCATCCAGCCACCTTTTGCTATAAAAGTGAAGGTGGATATCCTCTTCACACTCATACTCAATAACCGGATAGCACATTCCTTTAGGGCACATCTTTGAAAAACGCTCTTCAAATTCTGCTTTACTTCGGGCCAGTTCCTCCAGGGATTGTTCCTTTAGCTGGGGATTAGCAAAGGTCTTCGACATTTCCGCCCACATATCACAGAGGGTAACCTTGTTAATCTGCACCCAATGCTCCTCTCCGCTTACCTTATCGGTAAAGTATAGTTTATTCGGGTATTCGCTGCCGACAGTCAAAGTCACAGGCATTTCCAGCAGATGGCGTGTGCTGGAAATGCGCATGGAAAAACGGATGGGGGCATCTGTATCAAAGTCCGGAATAGTGTCATACGTACCTTCGAAATTCAGATTTGTCAGAAACATAGCGTCAATATCCTTAGTATCAAGCCCCACCGGATTCCAGCCTTTTAAGAGAAATTGGGTAAACAAGGCTGCCTTATCCCATTGCTTTGCATCGCATTTGCAGCTGCCGCTTGCATTGGTCTTCAGTTCCAAGTCGCCAAAACAAACTTTTTCCACGCTGCCAAAACACAGGGTGGGGCGAAGATTTCTGTCGCCTCGCTGTTGGATGCGGTTAGTAAGCGTTTCCCCAGGAGAAGCTGCCAATATGGCAATTTCAGCATTCTCCAGTTTTTCTAGATACGCTTCGTCATATTGTAAAATCAACATTTGTAATGTACCATCGTCACGAAGTACCATACCCATGATATGGCAGATTACACCGTCGGTCTCAGCATTCCTGCTGATGATGGCTATTTCTTTGACTTGGGATAATCGGTTTTGTATTGTTTTAAAATTCATGGAAGTCCTCCTTTATGACTTAATGAGGGTTGTCACATATCGTTGTATTTTGTGCCGGATCGCTTCTTTGCTAAATTAATCCTTAAATAGAATTTATTTGTATTAAGTTTAGCATAGCCGCACCTCAGATCCAAGCAAAGAAATGAAGTAGATTCAAAACGGATACCGGTTATTTACACCGAGTATGTCATCGATGGAGCCAGGGGCCGGTTTTTTATCGCCCATCTTTCATGATAGAATAGTATCGGGAATAGGAAGGAGCTTTTTCATGCATAAAATCCTGATTGTCGAAGACGATGCTGTCATTGCCAAAGCGATTAAAAACCATATCCGGACATGGGGTTGTGAAGGGGAATGTGTGACGGACTTCGAGCAGGTGATGTCTCAGTTCGTCTCCTACAATCCTCATCTTGTGCTCCTGGACATCTCGCTGCCTTTTTACAATGGCTATTACTGGTGCAGTGAGATCCGCAAGGTGTCCAAGGTACCCATCATCTTTATCTCCTCCGCTTCTGATAATATGAATATCGTCATGGCCATCAATATGGGCGGTGATGATTTTATTGCCAAGCCTTTCGATCTGAGTGTTCTGACGGCTAAGGTGCAGGCCATGCTGCGCCGGACTTATGATTTCGCCGGACCGATGGATTTGTTGGAGCACCGGGGAGCCATCCTCAATACCAGCGATGCTTCCTTAACCTATAACGACATCAAAGTTGAGCTGAGCAAGAACGATTATAAGATCCTGAAAATGCTGCTGGAGAATAAAGGGAAGGCCGTGGGCCGTGAAGCAATCATGGCCCGCCTGTGGGAAACGGATAGTTATATCGACGAAAACACCCTGACGGTGAACATGACCCGGCTGCGCAAAAAGTTGGAAGGGGCAGGGCTGGCCGGATTTATTGTGACCAAAAAAGGGATAGGGTATATGGTGACCTGATATGAACGAGATCAGTCTATGGTCGGCAGGAAAGCAGTTCCTCCGGGGGCATAGCCGGGGAATTCTTTTGTACTGCATCTTTGCCGGTATCTTTGCCTTGGTGTTTTACCTGTATCATCTGCAGGTGGAAGCGGTGCTCTATGCCGCTTTGCTCTGTGCTGCCCTGGCCATCCCGGTCCTGACAGTGGATTTCTATAGCTATTATCAGCGTTGCAGAGTGCTCCAGAATTTGCAGCAACAAATCATCTTCAGCCTGGAAGGGCTCCCTGAGGCTAAAGGATTATTGGAAGAGGAGTATCATGAGCTCATCGCCGCCCTCTACCGGGATAAGATCAGACTGGTTTCCCAGGCCGATAATGAACGAAGCGATTTGGTGGATTATTATACCCTGTGGGCCCATCAGATCAAAACTCCTATCGCTGCTATGGGCCTCTTACTCCAATCCCCGGCAGAGGATGACGGGAGTACTCCTCAAAGTATGGAGCAGAACAGGGAGCTGGCCATGGAGCTGTTTAAAATTGAACAGTATGTGGAGATGGTTCTCCAATACTTGCGGCTGGAGAGCCCTTCTTCCGATTTTGTATTGAAACGCTATGCTCTGGACGATATCGTCCGGCAGGCGGTGCGCAAATATGCCAAGATGTTTATCCGCAGGAAGATCAGCCTGGATTTTTCTGAACTGAACTGTGACGTGCTGACGGATGAAAAATGGCTAGTGTTTGTCATTGAGCAGATCTTGTCCAATGCTTTGAAGTACACTCAGGAGGGAACGATCTCCATTTATATGGAAAGAGACGGTGCCAAAACCCTGGTGATCGCCGATACAGGGATAGGTATTGCCGGGGAAGACCTGCCCCGGGTCTTTGAAAAAGGTTTTACCGGTTATAATGGCCGAAGGGATAAAAAGTCCACAGGGATCGGCCTCTACCTGTGCAAGCGAATCCTGACCAAGCTGTCTCATACCATTGTGATCGAAGGGGAGCCGGGCAAGGGCACGAAAGTGAAAATCGGCCTGGATAGGGTGGATACAGTGCTGGAGTGAAATTATGAGCTACCTTACCAAAAGGTAAGCTTAAACTGGAAAATGTAAGCCAAAGTTATGGCAGGGCATTTTCCAGTTTTGCTATACTGAACCTACTCAGCAAAGGAGGTTCTTTTCGATGACCATTTTAGAGGTGAAAAATCTAAAAAAAGTTTATACTACCCGCTTTGGCGGCAGTCATGTTCAGGCCTTAGCCAATGTGTCCTTCTCCGTGGAGCAGGGTGAATATGCGGCGATTATGGGTGAATCGGGGTCAGGGAAAACGACCCTGCTCAATATTCTGGCCGCTCTGGACAAACCCACCAGCGGTGAGGTTCTGCTCAAGGGAAAAGGACTCAGTACCATTAAAGAAAAGGAGATTTCTGCTTTCCGCCGGGAAAATCTCGGCTTTGTATTTCAGGATTTTAATCTGCTGGATACCTTCTCCTTGCAGGATAATATTTTCCTGCCCCTGGTGCTCTCCGGCAAGTCTTATGAGGAGATGACCCGGCGTTTGGAGCCCATTGCCTGCAAGCTGGGCATCGGCGATATCCTGGCCAAGTATCCTTATGAAGTGTCGGGAGGGCAGAAGCAGCGCTGTGCCGTAGCCCGCGCCCTGATTACCAAACCCCAGCTGATTCTGGCGGACGAACCCACCGGCTCTCTGGACTCTCAGGCCGCTGAGGGTTTGCTCCGCCTGTTTAAAGAAATTAATCAGGAGGGGCAGACCCTGTTAATGGTGACCCACAGCGTGAAAGCGGCCAGTCATGCCCAACGGGTACTGTTTATTAAGGATGGGGAGGTCTTCCACCAGCTTTATAAAGCCGGCATGTCGGATGAAGCTATGTACCAGAAGATCTCCGATACCCTGACCACCATGGCCACAGGCGGTGGACACCATGAGTAGATTCTTTTATGCCAAGCTGGCCGCTACCAATCTAAAAAAGAATGCCCAAACCTATCTGCCCTACATTTTGACCTGCATAGGCACGGTAATGATGTATTACATTATGGTTTTTCTGTCTGAAAATGAGGGCTTAGGAAAAATGTCCGGCGGCTTTCAGGTGCAAGCCATCCTTAATCTGGGCTCCTATGTGATTGCTATTTTCGCAGTGATTTTCCTCTTCTATACCCACAGCTTTCTGATTAAACGACGCAAAAAGGAATTCGGCCTTTTTAATATCCTGGGCATGGAGAAGAAGCATATCGCCAGAGTTTTGGGGTTTGAAACCCTCTATGTGGCGGTGATCAGCCTGGGGGCGGGTCTGCTGGGCGGGATACTTCTCTCTAAGCTGATCTTCATGGTTCTGCTGAAAATCCTCAACTTTGAGGTGCCCTTGGGCTTTAACGTCTCCGGCCGAGCTTTGGCGGCTGCGCTGGTATTGTTTGCGGGAATTTTTCTGTTGACGCTGCTCAATACTTTGCGCCAAATTCATCTGGCTAAGCCTGTTGAACTCCTGCAGGGCGGTCAGACCGGGGAGAAGGAGCCGAAAACAAAATGGCCTCTGGTGGTGATCGGGACCTTGAGCTTGGGCGGAGGGTATTATATCTCCCTCACCACCCAGTCTCCCTTGGCTGCCCTGAGCCAATTTTTCTATGCTGTCCTCCTGGTGATGGTCGGCACCTATTGTTTGTTTACCGCCGGCAGCATCGCTGCGCTTAAACTGCTGCGCCGGAACAAGGGGTACTATTATCAGACCCGGCATTTCACCGCCGTAGCGGGGATGATGTACCGAATGAAACAAAACGCCGTGGGGCTGGCCAGTATTTGCATCATGGCCACGGCTGTGCTGGTGATGGTGTCCACCACTGTGTCCTTGTACATTGGGATGGAGGACGTGCTGCGCACTCGGTACCCTCAAACTATCATGATCTCCGCCCCCCTATCTGTTCAACAATCCGTCGAGAGCCTGCAGACGTCAGTTCACAAAGTATTGGCAAAGCACCGGCTGGTGGTGAAGGATAGGCTGGATTACAGGTATCTGTTCTTTCCCGGCAATCAAGAGGGCGGCACGGTGATCACCGCTGAGAGCAAAATGTCCAACGCCACATCGTCGCTCAGGGAATACTATCTGATTCCTCTGGAGGATTATAACCGGCTGACCCATAAAACGGTCAGCTTAGGGGATCAGGAGATTCTGATTTATTCCGGTCCCAGCAAGTATGAAAACGATACCCTGACGGTGTTAAATCGGACATTTACTGTCAAGGAAAGGCTGGATTCGCTTTTTGAAAATACCCTGGAGAGGTCATCCATCTCGGGCAGCTATTATATCGTGGTCAAAGATATGAATGTGATCAAAGCCATGAAGGCAACGCTTGCTGAAGAAAATGGGGGTAAGCCTTCAGATTATAACTATTATCTGGGCTTTAATCTGGACGCCGGCGAGGCTGACATCTCGGCTGTTTACCAGGACATCCACACTGCCGTGGGCAGTGATTATCCCGGCAGCAGCATTGAATCCCCGGTGGCAGCCAAAGAATCCTTTTTCGCCGTTTATGGAGGTTTATTCTTCCTGGGCATTTTCCTGGGGGCGCTGTTCATTATGGCCACGGTACTGATCATCTATTACAAGCAGGTTTCCGAAGGATATGACGATAAAGCTCGCTTTGAAATCATGCAGAAGGTGGGGATGAGCCTTGAAGAGGTAAAGGGCTCCATCCGCAGTCAGATCCTGACCGTGTTTTTCCTGCCCCTGGTTACCGCTGGGATCCATACTGCCTTCGCTTTTCCCATCATCACTAAATTGCTGGCCGTACTGTATCTCACCAATGTGGGTTTGTTCGTCTGGTGCACAGCAGGTACCATCTTGGTTTTTGCCCTGTTCTATGCCCTTGTCTACGGGCTGACGGCCAAGGTGTATTATCGGATTGTCAGCTGGGGGACGACTGTGTGAAAATATCACTATTGATACTTATCTCCCATCAAAGACGCCGAATGATAGTGAACTCGTTCAGCTTAAGCTGAACGAGTTCACTCGCTATCTAAGCTACTTTTTCTCATTAGTTTTTCTTATGATGCCGTAACAAGATATATAAAATATTATATGAATCAACCAAGTTGTGATGGTAATTATTGATTTTATATAATTTTTTATATAAAATACACTATATCAACATAATAGGAGTGAGAGAAATGAGGTACACACAACTAGATACTCCCACACTGCTTATTGACCGTGAGATTTTGATAGAGAATCTGAACTATAAGCAATCCTATGCCGATATTAACAGCGTTGCTTTGCGTCCGCATACCAAAACACATAAAATGCCATTTGTTGCCAATATGCAGATAGAAACTGGTGCATCTGGCATCACTGTGGCTAAGGTTGGCGAAGCGGAAGTAATGGCGGCTAACGGCATAAAGGATATTTTTATTGCCAATGAAAACAATCAAGGCGTGTCCCCATGTTCATTTCAAGGGCATCATAAAGGAGTACCCCGATGTCCATATCGCAAAGGTCTACGATGAACACGCTATCATATATAATAACGATTTTCGAGAGCAAATTCGTGTCGGCGACAAAGTGCGGATTATTCCTGTCCATATCTGCCCGGTTTGCAATCTATACGATTATGCGGTACTAATTTCAGGAGATGAAGCAGTAGAGGAAATTCCGATTCTCTGCCGGGGGAAGCTGCAGTAATAAATATAAGTAAAAATTTAAGTAAATGTTATTGGAGAAATAAAAATGCATCCAATCTTAAAATCATATATTTCAGTTGCTGATATGATTACGCAGACATTCGGGAAAAACTGTGAAGTGGCTATCCATGATTTGACACAACCCGAAAGGTCAGTGGTATATGTTTCAAACGGTACTGTAACTGGAAGAAAAGTAGGTCAGTCATTTGACTATCTCAATTCACAAGTTTTGCTAAGTAAAAAATTCAAAGATGATTATACAGCGAATTATGTGTTTGAAACTGCGAATGGCAAGAAGATCAAGTCATCATCTTCTCTAATCCGTAATTCAGAAGGTGACGTGGTAGGAATGCTGTGCATCAACTACGACTTGACACTATCTTATCTGATAAAGGAAGAAGTTATCGGTTTTTTACCAGAATCTAACCAGGATAAAATGACTGCTGACGATGATATTCCTAATCAGGATGTGATGACGATCATCGATGACCTAATTGACAATATCATAGGGAATAGAGATGTGGGCAGCCTAAAAAGAAAAGATAATATAGATATTATACGTTTCATGGATGTAAAGGGAGTATTCCTAGTAAAGGGTGCTATTGATAAAGTTGCTGAAAGCTTGAACTTATCTAAAGTTACGATTTACAGTTATTTAGATGAAGTTAGAGGTAAGAGATAATATGACGATTTTTGATACGACAGGTAGTGCAATTCAGGATACAGCTGCAGCAGTTGCTGTGTACAAAAAAGCTATAGAACTGGGAATAGGCAAGCGTCTTAATAGTTACGAATAGTTTTTATGCTTATGCTGATATTACGAAGGGAAATAGAAATGAAGTACATATGTTCAAAATGTGGAGAAATAACTGAGGCAACAACTATAAAAGCAAAATGTGATTGCGGGGGGGCTTTGGAAACTGGATTATACAGCTCCGAAGTTTGACCTGTCTTTAGTAGATCACGATACCTGGAGCATTTTCCGCTATCGAGCTTTTATGCCATTAGAAGGAGAACAGTGGCGTGAAATTAGTCTGGGTGAAGGTATGACATCGATAATTCAATTTGATAAAGATGTACTGCTTAAAATGGATTATTTTATGCCTACTTTGTCTTTCAAAGATAGAGGTGCCGCCATGCTTATTGCTCACTGCAAAGCAATTGGTGTGGATTCTGTTGTACAAGACAGCAGTGGCAACGCTGGAAATAGTGTAGCAGCCTATTGTGCAAAAGCTGGGATTGATTGCGAGATATTTGTTCCAGAAGGAACGTCACCGAAGAAGATTGATATGATTAAATCTCATAATGCACGAGTTAGTGTTATTCCAGGGTCAAGAGATAACTGTGCTGATGTCTGCAGGAAGAAAGTAGATATAGAAGGAAAGTATTATGCTAATCACGTGTATAATCCTTTTTTCTATGAAGGAACCAAAACCTATATTTATGAAGTTTATGAACAATTGCACAGAATTCCAGAAAATATCTTTGTCCCACTTGGCAACGGTACATTATTCATTGGTATTGTAAAAGGATTAGAAGAGCTCCTTAAGAGTGCTGTCATCGAGAGAATGCCAAATATTGTAGCAGTTCAAAGTGAACACTGCGCTCCTTTTGCAAAAGCGTTTATAAATAGAGAAAAGCATCCCGCTAAGATAATTCCCCAACCGACAATGGCTGAGGGAATTGCAATTGGTGTACCAATGCGTGGAGAGGAAATTCTAGAATATGTCTACAAATATAATATTAAAATAATTACAGCTCCGGAAAATCGAATTATGGAAGCTAGAATGAAACTTGCGGCAAAGGGCATTTACTGTGAGCATACAACAGCAGCCACTTATGCAGCCTACCTAAAGCATTGTGAGTTAAATGGAAAGATATCTGATTGCTTGATTCCAATGTGTGGAGCAGGGCTCAAATCCGATCACTAATTAGCAAACAATTACAGCTGGGAAGTTCCTCTTGATCAAGTGACTAATCAAGCATTACGACGAGTCCCACGACAATACATCGTTATAACAAAGCCAGAGAAATTCAGTTGTCCGCTAACTTAAAAGGTATTTCCATTTAAACCAAAGTCGCCTTGAGTTCAGCTTTAAATTGCTGATCACTTAGGCGACCTGAATAGTTACCTTTCCGATAAGAATTATCTTAAGTATTTAGTTTTTTTGCGTCCCAATAAAACACTTGGATAAATTTTTTCGAATTGATTCGGGTATGGGATTGACCACTATCTTGTCCATTCTTCAGCTCAAGCATCTTTTTTCGGATTTGGTCGAAATCAAAATACTTTGAAGCATATTCTTCAAATTTGGGATTAGAGTAATCTGTAAGTCCCAAGGAGGCAATATGAACTAAGGCATGGTAGATCGATCTACGGACTCTTTGTTCAGTGGCCTTTATTTCCTTTTGAAGAGTTACAGGATCATTTTTCAGACCGAATTTTTGTTTTCCTGCATTCGAGAAAATTTCCTTGAGAGATGGGAAAGTGTATTCGTTTCCTGCAATTTTTTCATGTTCATATAAATATTTAAGTATGGATAAAAGGTCCTGTCCACCGCTTTCCCCGCCGATTCCCAATTCTGATAAAAGGAAACGTCCAGAATCGTTAATTGACTTGACCTGATAAGGGCTATAAAGCGGGTTTGCGAAATTATCATTAAGATTACTAAGAGTTTTCTTAATATTTTGGATAGATTGATCGACTAGTATACGTTCGCTCACTTTCTTTAAAACACTCATAACTTCGTTCCGATTCAGAGGTTTAGTAATATAATACTCAATTCCGCAGGTATAGGCTTCCCCAATCATCTCTTTGAAATCGCATTGGGAAATCATAATAATTTTGCCCTTAAATACTTCTTGGAGACTTCTTGCGGTTTGAATTCCATCCAGGTGAGGCATTAGAAGATCTAGAATTAAGATGTCAACCTTTTTCGCCTCAAGAAGTTTTGCATTGATTTCTGAACCATCACGAGCTTCCCCTACGATCTCATTTGATAAGTCTTCTTCGATAATTTCTGTTAGCATGGCGCGAAAAGCGATATCGTCATCCACAATAAAATAGCGCATTTTTTATCCTCTTTCCGTTAAGGCTTTGATGGGTACGCGCACAAGGAAACAGGTTGAATATAATGAAGGCTCATTTAATAATTCAATTGTTCCTCCAAGGCTTCCAGTAACATCTTTAATATACGATAAGCCGATACCTGTGGATGGTCGTCCGGAAATATCAAACTTTGTTGTAAACCCATACTCAAAAATAGCACTCTGGATTTTTGCGGGGATACCGGGGCCATTGTCACAAACTTTAAATTCAACATCTTCCTGGCAGCGAGTAATGAATATTAACACTCTTCCAGCATCTGTTATAGCTTCCACCGCATTACTTACCAAATTATTAAGAATAGAAAAAACAGTATAGGTATAATAACTCGGGTGCTCGCCTTGAATGCAAATTTTAAAATCTAAGTTTTTCCCTATTAACTGTGCATATTTTTGATTAATTTCTTGAATGATAGTACCTAGATCATTAACATTTATATAATCGGTAAAATTTTTATCGGAAATGATTTTGGATAACCCAGCATAAATACGTTGGTTATCCTTTTTAATTTCGTGAATTTCGCCCGCAAGTTTTAGGGCGGTCTGAGCGAATGCCTGATTTTTAGGGATTTGCGTATCGGTGAGATGACGATATAGAGTATAACAGGCTCGGGTAGCCTCTTCTGAATTTTTAATCGATTTCTTAAGTTGAATTGTTTCGACAAATAAGTTTGAAATTTCAACAAGCATGACATCAATACGCTGCTGTTGTTGCTCTTCTAATAATTGGGCTTCCCGTATTGCAAAGATACTATAAAATCCGAGCACTAAAAAGCTCCGAATAATCGCGATGGGTGCAAGTGTAACCAAGAGACCGTTAGGAATGCTCATTCCTATTAAAATATGCCTAACTAAAATTTGCGCAAGGCTTGCCAAAATCTCAGCACAAGCAGCTAATATTCCAATCAGGAGCGGCTTATCAGAAAAACGCTTAATTCGGAAAAGAAAAAAAAACGCGCCATATGTTAGATAGTAGAATAACGCATCAATATTAGAAATTAGTGCATAGTTCAAAGTTCCTATCTTGGCAGTAGTAATTCCAAGTAATAAACGGAAGCAAGATACAGATATACCGACTAATAATCCCGCAACAAGCGGGTTTATTTTTTTCTTAAATAACAAAAAAAAGAAAAACGTCGGTGTTCCTAAGCTAACTCGGAAGCTATCATCAAAGGGATATATTCGATACTGACCAGCAATAGGAACAATTAGCATCATAAAAGCCAAGGTCGGAAATCGCTTCTGCAAATTAAGCTTAGGCATCTTGAATCCTTTCAATTCAAAAAATTTACATTTTATATTAATTATTAGTGCAACCCCTCCCATTGTCAAGATATATTTCTACAAAATAAGCTAAAGTTCCCCAAAATTCATATTAATGCATATAATTTTGCCCCCGTTTTTGAGAGGGAGTTGAAGTAGTTCTTGAAGCAAAATGGTTCTTCTCCATGCCGCATCTAAAAAAAGTTTGACTTGTTCAGTGTTACTTTTTGTAGTTTTTTGTATTTTGCCATAGATAAAAGCTTATGATTATTCTGATAAGTGCGAAGAAGGTGTATTAATGCGAATTAATGGAAGAAAGGGCGTCTAGGTGATGGGAAGGGAGACATTTCAATAAAGTGGGCTTGTTAGCCTGACATTGACCGTTACTGGCACGCCAGAAGCAGCAAAAGTAAGATGCCAAAGACTTTTTAAATCAAAAACCTTAAGGGAACAATGGAGGAATAGAAATGTCAATAAATGAAAAAAGAATAGAAAAGGATTTTCTCGGCAGCAAGGAAGTACCTAGTGATGTTTATTACGGAATCCAAACCTTACGTGCGACAGAAAACTTCCCAATCACAGGCTATCGTATTCATGAAGATTTGATCAAGGCGATGGCCATTGTTAAAAAGGCAGCAGCTAAAGCCAATATGGAAGTTAAACATCTCAACCCACGTCTGGGTGAAGTGATTTGTAGTGCCGCGGACGAGATCATCCAAGGTCAATGGCATGAACAATTTATTGTTGATCCGGTCCAAGGTGGTGCAGGTACTTCGATCAATATGAACACGAATGAAGTCATCGCCAATCGAGCCATCGAAATTCTCGGCGAGAACAAAGGAAACTATTCAGTTATTAGCCCGAACACGCATGTTAATATGGCCCAATCGACGAATGATTCCTTTCCAACAGCAGTGCACATTGCTATCCTCACTGGACTTGAGAGGCTCATAAATACAATGGAAGAAGTTCATGGCACTTTTGTGAATAAAGCGAAAGAATTTGAAAGTGTTATCAAAATGGGACGCACGCACTTACAAGATGCTGTTCCTATTCGTATGGGTCAAGAGTTCGAAGCGTATAGTCGAGTCTTTAAAGGATATTGACCGCATCAAGGCTACACGTAACCATCTTTATGAAGTTAATATGGGAGCAACTGCCGTTGGTACGGGACTAAATGCCGATGAGAACTACATCAAAATAGTAGTTCAACTTTTAGCGAATCTAAGTGGATTCCCCTTGGTTAATGCTGAGAATCTCGTTGATGCAACCCAAAACACGGATGAATACACTGAAGTTTCTGCTGCCTTGAAGGTTTGCATGATTAATCTTTCGAAGATTTGTAACGATATCCGTCTTATGGCTTCCGGCCCACGTGCTGGACTGAGTGAAATCAATCTTCCTGCTCGTCAGCCCGGTTCATCAATCATGCCTGGGAAAGTCAATCCGGTTATGTTCGAGGTTGTTAATCAAGTTGCTTTTCAGGTAATCGGAAATGATCAAACGATCTGTTTTGCATCGGAGGCTGGTCAATTTGAATTAAATGTCATGGAGCCAGTGTTAGTCTTTAATTTGTTGCAGTCTCTGACCATTATGAACCAAGCCTTAAATGTCTTTAAAAAATATGGATTAGCAGGAATCACAGTCAATGTCGATCGTTGTAGAGATTATGTCAACAGAAGTGTCGGCGTGATAACAGCACTTAACCCGCATCTCGGCTATGAAGCAGCGGCCCGAATTGCTCGCGAAGCTATCGAAACGGGTAAGCCAGTGCGAGAACTTTGTTTGGAACAGGGAGTTCTGTCTAAAGAAGAATTGGATATTATTCTTAATCCCTACGAAATGACGCATCCGGGTATCGCTGGCGCAGAACTATTAAATAAAGATGGCTCAAAAACAGCCTAAATAGGTTACCGAACCGTTTGAGCGATCTTCAGGAAGGAGAGACAAAAAACCTGTTAAAGGGTAAGAAGAAATGAAGATAATTAATGTGAATGAAATTATAGAAGCCGTAGAAAAAATGTGTATTGAAGCTAACTATGACCTTGGAAATGATGTAATGCTCAGTTTTCAACGGGCATTAAAAACGGAAACATCTTCCTCAGGACGGGAAGTCCTTGAGCGTCTAATCGAAAATGCTTCGATTGCTCATGAAGAGCGGGTGCCAATGTGTCAAGATACAGGAATGACCATCATTTTTGTTGAAATGGGCCAGGATTTGCATATTGAGGGCGGAATGCTTACAGATGCACTGAATGAAGGGGTACGTCGTGGCTATAAAAAGGGGTATCTCCGTAAATCGGTGGTCAATGATCCATTTGAACGGATAAACACCGAGGATAATACTCCCGCTATTATTCATTATGATTTTGTATCTGGGGATGAGCTTCATATTACGGTTGCTCCAAAAGGTGCGGGCAGTGAAAACATGGGGGCTTTAAAAATGTGCAAGCCTTCCGATGGTTTAGAAGGGGTCATGCAATTCGTCGTAGATACTGTAGAAAGGGCTGGGGGGAATCCTTGTCCACCGATTATAGTGGGCGTCGGTGTGGGTGGCATAATGGAAAAGGCAAGTTATTTAGCGAAAAAAGCACTTCTCCGCGAAGTAGGTGTTCATAATAAGGAAGAGCGTTTAGCGAAAATCGAAGAGAAATTATTGGAGCGAATCAACAAACTGGGGATTGGGCCACAAGGCTATGGGGGAACAAACACGGCATTAGCGGTTAACTTGGAAGTTTACCCGACTCATATTGCTATGTTGCCGGTCGCCGTCAATATCAACTGTCATGCAGCCCGCCATAAGGAGATAATTCTGACGGGGAGGGAATATTAATGACGGAGGTCGTTCGTATTGAAACCCCATTGACCCATGAAAAAGTAGCTCAGCTTAAATCCGGCGATAATGTTCTACTAAGCGGTGTAATCTATACCGGACGGGATGCCGCTCATAAAAAAATGGTGGAAGCATTGGCTCGTGGGGAAGAACTTCCATTTAACGTAAAAGACCAGATTATCTTTTTTGTTGGGCCTACTCCGCCGAAACCGGGTCAAGTGATCGGTTCGGCGGGACCCACAACAAGTTATCGGATGGATGCGTATTCCCCAACGTTGATTGCACGGGGCTTGACAGGAATGATCGGTAAAGGCTTGCGTTCTGCAGAAGTCGTTGATGCAATGAAAAGATATGGTGCGGTATATTTCGGCGCAATTGGTGGTTTAGGTGCTCTTTTAGCGAAACGAATTGTTGCTGCGGAAGTTATTGCTTATCCGGAACTTGGTCCGGAAGCTGTGCGGCGCCTTGAAGTCAAGGATTTTCCGATAATGGTCATTATCGATCAAGAGGGGAACAACCTCTATGAGATAGGAAAGGCGAAGTATCGTACTATCTAAAAAGATTATTTTTGGTAATGTTTTTGTATTTGTACATCGATTCACGCCAATTTGGTCGAATGGGACAGGCTCTTTTCATGAAACTGCATAACTCCTGTTAATGATAGACGGATAGAGTAGACGACTTAACTATTTTCTAGAGGAGGTCGGATTAAATTGAACAAAAAACTTGCGATTTATATCTTCAGTGGGCTTATTTTAGGTGCCATTGTGGGACTTATGTTTCCTTCGTTCGGTGTGGCGATTCAGCCGGTTGGGAATATGTTCTTAAACCTGATTGAAATGGTTATCATTCCGCTTGTTTTTTCAGCCTTAATTGTCGGAGCATCCGGAATCGCGGATATGAAAAGAATGGGTCGTATTGGACTAAAAAGCATTATTTGGTTTGAGTTTATTACCACCATCATTCTTGTCCTAGGACTAATCCTTGCGAACGTTCTCCATCCCGGGCTTGGTGTTCACATTCAACAAGCAAACGTGGGAGATTACAGTGCTGCGAAAGGTCAGAAAATTGATATCGTCTCTATGATTGTCAACATTCCTCCGTCCAATCTGGTTAAGGCAATGTATAACGGCTCTATGCTGTCCATCGTGTTCTTTGCCACCATACTTGGGCTAGCTATTGCATCCGTAACAGGAGAAGCCGGCAAAGTAGCCATCCGCTTTTTTGAAGGTATTTCTCAAGCGACTTTCACAATCATCCGGTGGGTTATGCAAGTGGCGCCGATTGGTGTTTTTGCTCTTTCTGCTTATGCAGCTGGAAAGTATGGTATCACAGTGTTCCTGCCACTGGCAAAGGCAATTGGTGTAATGTACTTGGGACTTGCAATTGTTCTCTGTGTTCTGTTCCCGCTTGTCAGTAAATTTATTCTGCATGTACCGTTCTTCAAGTTGTTCCGGGGAATCATCGATCTCTTTATCATTGCATTCTCTACCGCAAGCTCTGAAGCGGTTATGCCGCAGTTGATTGAATTTGTGGAAGAGATTGGCGTACCAAAATCGATTTCGTCCTTCGTTATTCCGCTTGGACTTTCCTGGAACGACGACGGGACTAGCCTGTATTTGTCGGTTGCGGCTATGTTCGTCGCGCAGTTAGGCGGACTCCATCTTTCCATCAGTCAGGAAGCCATGATGATTTTGATGCTGGTTATTACGTCGAAAGGGATGGCTGGTGTTCCGATGGCCGGATTCGTTGTGCTGCTTACAACTGCAACCGCAGTCGGTTTGCCAATGCAGGGGATTGCATTATTAGCCGCTGTTGACCGCGTTCTCGACATGGCTCGCACCGCTGTTAATGTTATTGGTCACCCGGTGGCTGCCATCGCCGTTGCGAAGTGGGAGAAAGAGTTTGATGAAAGTAAGTTGCAACAATTTTTGAAAAACGGCAAGCGTAGTCAGGGTATATCCGATAGTGCTAATGCAGCCAGATAGCGTCTGTTGATTGATAGTGTAAATGTCCGTAATTCGACAGAGAGACTGTTCGAGATGCCTAGATCCGTCAGTCTCTCTGTCACATTGTAGGCTCGAAAAATAAAGAAGTGCCTGGTATCGAGCGGCTAATGAGGATCAGAGGCTATTAATGAATGGACAGGTTGTTTGTGTTATAATATGGTAAATGCATAAGTCTTGGCAAATGAGGGGGTGTTCATAGTGGGTTTAACTGAACCTCATGTAATTACAATCGCTGAATATAATAAACTCAGAGAGAATACCGAGAGTTATTTAGAATATATCGATGGCATAGTGTATATGGTACCATCTCCTTCGACGAAGCATCAAAGAATTTCCAGCAGATTACATGCAAAGTTATTCAATTTCCTTGAAGGAAAAGAATGTGAAGTGTTCCCAGCACCCTTTGACATTGAGCTAGGGACAGCCGATGATGACCAAGGAGATCAGACTGAAAAGGCCAAGGTGGTCATTCCGGATTTATCGGTTATTTGTGATAAAACGAAACTAGGCGAAAATAAATATGTCGGTTCACCAGAACTGATTATTGAAATTCTATCTCCTTCAAATCAAGCTCATGATCTCGTTAAGAAACTTAATTTATATATGCAATATAGGGTTAAAGAATATTGGATTGTTAATCCTTTTTTGAATACTGTACAGATCTATGGTTTGAATGAAGAAGGGCAATATCAGCAGGTAGAGGTATTGAAGGAAACAGGGGCAGCCCATTCAGATGTTTTGAAAGGGTTTAGTATGGATCTTGAAGACTTATTTAAGTGAAGAGCAAAGCAATCTCAAATAAAGGTGCGTTTTAAGCTTCCATCGTCCATTATTTTTCGATAAAAATAATGATCGGTATTTTTGTAGAGCTCCCATCCATCCCGTTCACAAAATCGCATTAATTCTCTCCAGCTAGGCATCCAGCAAACCTCTTACAGCATCCTCATCTTTCTGTATTAGCACCCGCATAACATAAGGAAAATGAGCCTTTCTATTGGGAGCCCCATAATATTTATCGAACTCATCCATGTATGCCTGAGCATATTCAATCATTTCTTTAGTAATCTCTGTTTTTAACGCCCCCAAACTTGCAGCATTAGCTACAATATCCAGCTCTTTCAGAGAACCACTTAAGCTGCCGTCAACCTCTTTTTCATAGTCAAGAGTGAACCTATACGGTGTTAAAACAACTTCCAAATGCTCCAGAGACATAGCTGCAAGATAGTCTCTGTTCCGCTTTACCAAAGAGGGTTTTAAACGCACAACATTATCAATAAAATGTCCCCAATCTTTCCTGACATCTGTCGCATTAATAACTTCATGCATAATTACACCCTCCTTTTTTGGAACCATGCTTTTCAACTCCCTATTGCATATTACGTACATAGTGTACGCAATATGCATTTTGAGAAAATATAACAACCCGGGTTCATCATCACGCGCATATTCATGGAACAAATCGATTATCTCCAGAAGTTACTGGATTCACTAAGTAAGGATTGATGTTTGGGTTTTAGGGGTACCTATAGGGTACCCTTTTATAGTCTAATTGATAGAACATATATGAATGTTAGTAAATTGAATTGGCCTCAGATTTTGGTTTAAGTATTCTTCATAAAAGATATAATAACTGGAAGTTTACAGATACCCCTAGGAATAGTGTTTCCTAGGGGTTGTTAAAAGTTTAGAGAAGCGAATAATATTCCATATGTTGAGAACTACCGAAAATGGAGAAAATAAAGCATTAAAAGTGCTCGCTATGAAATTCGCCAATTCGGCTCAACATCAACTGAGATGCTGCGTAATGAAGAACGCGGCACGGTCTAGGGCTTGATCGGCTTCATCGAGGATACCAGCGAACGCTTGGAAAACGTGCGGGACATCGGCGGTAACGTCGAGGATCACGTCCACGCCGCTTGCCCGTGCGCGATCTGCCATCTGCGTGGAGTCGTCAAGGAGAACCTCATTGGTTCCGACCTGAAGCAGAAGCGGTGGAAATCCCGTGAGATTGGCAAGTCTAGCCGGGCTCAGAAGTTCCTGGTTCGGGTCCTGTCCTGCGAGGTACATCGCTGCTGTGTAGGTAAGGCTCTCACGCGTAAAGAAAAATTATGGCAATAGGACAGATGAAACTACACTCAGAACCATTCAACCTATTGGAATATACGCGCATGAAGGATATTGGTTTTGCCCAGCGTACTGCTATCTTCGAAAGGCATACCGATTGTTCCGAGTGGATAGGATATGGTCAGTTACTTTAGCGGATATCGAAACGATATCAGCCCCGGTCGATGTTTGCGAGGTGAATTTATCGAACTTTGGCCTTTACTTTCAAAACGAATTAGAAAGCGTTGATGTCAAAGTGAAATTATCAGCAAAAGGAATTGAGTTATTTCGGGATAAGAGTTGGCTGTTCCCTTGGGGGAATGTCAGTGTTTCTGATGACGGAAAAGGTATACTTGAGGTTGATATTCTTGCCTCAGAAATACCATTTTTCGCTGAATACTTTTTCTCGTTTGGAGCGGAAGCGATCGTGCTTCAACCGGAAGCACTTAAAGAAGCTGTCAGATCGAAGTTGATCAACGCTTTGGAAAAGTACGATTATCAACAATCATAGTCTTCCGATTTCGGTTTTTACTATTCTGCTAATACATAGATGGCTTGCTAATACTTTTTGACACTCCCACGGCTAAAGCCGATGGGATTCTTGGGTGATTAAACCGAAGTACATTTCTGCTATCGGAGTATGACCCCAAGTTCAGGGCTATGCCATTAGCCCATCCTAGAGCAGTACACAATGGTACTCTAGGCTGATAGCCTGTTACCAGCTACCACAGTTTCTTTGGAAACGATCGTTTTAACGTCTTTTTTCTTGACGACACATAGAGTTTTACCTGATAGACGCATTAGCTATCAGAACCTCTTACTCTATCCAGTTTTCAAAGATCAAACTAATACTTGTTTATCATAGTGCTAAGACATTTACATTTACATGAAATTACGAAGCCGCCTTCATCCCACGATTAAAACCGTGGGCTTTTGGCTACGTTTCTGTAATGGAATTCGAAAGCTACCAAGTGCTTGATAGGATATGCTTTTCATACTATTTTTATCTTTTTGCGGCGAGAAGACTCCCATTCTCTATAGGTGGCGAGATGAATCGCCGCCATGGCATTTTTCTCGAACACCAGTTCTCAAGTCGTTCTCTTCGTGGTAAAATAATGATAGAGAATGTTTGGAGCGGTGTTCGAAAAATACCTTGATGCCAGAGGAAATAAAGCATTTCAACAGTGCGTGGCCGGAAGCCCCTATCCTACGGCGAAAACACTGTTTTCGCCGTAGGATAGGGGAGGTTCACATTTTAGTAGGCAACTGGAGAATAAGCATGAAGAACAGAACCTATATTGCAATTGATTTGAAATCCTTCTACGCTTCGGTTGAATGTGTGGAACGAGGACTTGATCCTCTGACCACCAACCTTGTTGTTGCTGACGCAAGCCGCACAGAAAAAACCATCTGTCTCGCCGTTTCTCCCTCCCTCAAAGCATACGGCATTCCTGGTAGGGCGAGGCTGTTTGAAGTCGTACAGAAGGTCAAGGAAGCAAATGCAGCACGGCTGCTCAAAGTCCCAGGACGAGCCTTTTCCGGCGTTTCCTGCAACGATACTGAATTGAAATCCTCACCGGATCTCTCGTTGGACTACATTGTTGCTACACCGAGGATGGCGTATTATATAGAGTACAGCACGCAGATTTACAATATCTATTTGAAATACATCGCGCCCGAAGATATTCATGTCTACTCTATTGACGAGGTATTCCTTGACGCCACCGATTATCTGAACACCTACAATCTTTCAGCCTGTGAGCTTACTACGAAAATGATTCTGGATGTACTCAAAACAACGGGCATTACAGCAACGGCGGGAATTGGCACAAACCTGTATCTTAGCAAAATCGCTATGGATATTCAGGCAAAGCACATACCTGCTGATAACAACGGTATGCGGATCGCCGAGCTGGACGAAATGAGCTACCGCCGCTCTCTGTGGTCGCATCGGCCTCTAACAGACTTTTGGCGCGTTGGAAAAGGATACGCCAACAAGTTGGAGGAAAAAGGTCTCTTTACAATGGGAGATATTGCAAGATGCTCTCTTGGTAAACCTACTGATTACTACAACGAGGATTTACTGTATAAGTTGTTCGGCATCAACGCTGAGCTGCTGATCGACCATGCGTGGGGGTGGGAGCCCTGCACAATTGCCGATATTAAAGCGTATAAGCCAAGCACAAACAGTATTGGATCGGGGCAGGTGCTGCACTATGCCTATACTTTTGACAAAGCGAAGCTGATCGTGCGGGAAATGACTGATCTATTGGTACTTGATCTGGTAGATAAAAGGCTTGTGAGCGACCAGCTTGTTTTGACGGTCGGATATGATATCGATAATCTAACCAATCCAGAGATAAAGGAATCATATCACGGGGCAATCACCACCGACCACTACGGACGCAACCTTCCGAAATCCGCGCATGGGTCAGTAAATCTTGGCAGACAGACCTCCTCTACAAAGCTAATCATGGATGCCGTCACAGATCTGTTTGAAGGTATCGTTGACAAAAATCTTCTGATCAGAAGAGTCAACATCACAGCGAATCATGTTGTTGATGAGGCAACTGTTCATAAGATAAGCAACTTTGAACAGCTTGATCTCTTTACGGATTACGCGGCTGCGCAGGCGAAAAAAGAAGCTGAAGAAGCTGAGCTTGCACGAGAAAAAAAGATGCAGCAAGCGTTGCTGGAAATAAAAAAGAAATACGGCAAGAATGCCATTCTAAAGGGTATGAATCTGGAGGAAGGAGCTACCACTGTAGACCGGAACAGGCAGATTGGAGGACACAAATCATGACGAGGACATATGACGACATCATTAATCTACCTCACCATGTCTCTACGACACACCCTCATATGACTGCTATTGACCGGGCAGCTCAGTTTTCCCCTTTCGCCGCACTGACCGGCTATGATACCGCCATTAAAGAAACCGCAAGGCTGACTGATGAGAGAGTAAAATTGGACGAATATATGAAGGACGCTTTGGGTGATAGGATGCAAATCATAGCAGATCGGATTAAAGAGTATCCCGAAATCACAATTACCTATTTTCAGCCGGATGCGAAGAAGAATGGCGGCGCCTATGTTACTGCTATCAGTACGGCTAAAAAGATAGACGAATATGAACGGGTTATCGTTATGACCGATGGTACAACGATTCCCATAGACGAAATAATCAGTATAGATGGGCAAATATTCGAATTTATGGAAATACGTTGAACCGATAGTAAAGGTGTTATGATACATCGGAACTTCACAATGTTCTTATGTACCGTTATTGGCTGAGGATAATTAAGTTATGAAATTGAGGTGCTTTGGTGAAAAAAATCAGGCTGCCTCGGTATATGAGGCGGCCTGAACTCTGGAATAATCAGGGATAAGTTTCATCATTTTGTCTGGAAGATTATGCTATAATAGTTGCAACAGGTTGTCGAGGGACGGTTGGCCACACCCTTTTCGAAAGGGGGTGGTAGGGATGATCTCAATGGTTGAGGCGATGTATCTTATGATTGCATTTGCAACACTTATTGTTATGATCATGAAGAAGAAATAACCGCCCCAAGCAAGGTTTGCGGTTATTTCTTATAACACGTAAATCCGTCTAACCGTTTGGTTAGACAATCTGCCGGGCTGGCGTGCTCACAACACGTCAATCCTTATTTAATATTATATTCAGAGATTGTAAACTTTGCAACCCGTTCACATATGGAAAGGCTCATCTGCTTACCGAAACGGTCACTTTCTTCGAGATGCAGGTCGATTTTTTGGCGTTCTAAGATCGGCCTCTTTAACTTAATCATGCGATCTAAGGCCTCTTGCATAGATGCTTTATAGATGATGCCAAAATAATCACATATCCCTGTCGCTCCCTACACGGGAGCGTGGATTGAAATTGAAGTATTATCCCAGCTTTCGGCTTAAGGGAGGGTCGCTCCCTACACGGGATCGTTGAGGAAGACCAGTTTGGCCGGACGCGCCGGAGTGACGCGGGATGAGCTGGACAACTATCTGGAAGACATTATCGATAAGGTGGAGTATATGAAGATGCCGCTGAATGACATTGCACATTTAGATGAGAACGAAGATTGTCATGTTGTACTATCAGAAAATGATCCTGATAAATATTGACAATTCATTAAAGGAGATTTTTAAACTATGCAAAAAAAATATGTAATCTGGAATTCTGAGGAGCAGGGGGATGTTACGAAATTTCCGGAATCATCCTTCAAAGAGATGGTATACTTTGGAGAAAACTCAAGCAACTGTCGTTTCCCGAATATAGAAGTTAACGAAGAAAATCAGGCGAAGCTTCTGAAGCTAGTCGAGGAGTATAATTTACTTAATGAGGAAGAACGCCAAGAGTTAAGCTTGATGAGTTTCTTTAAAGAAAAGGGAATTAATATCGAGCATGTCGATGAATTTGAAGAACCCCGCGAAATCTTCATTTTACTCGTCTATTTCAAAGAGATTTGCAAACTGTCAGACTTTGACCCCCTGCTTGCTCTTGAAAAAACAATTTAGGACAAAGGGTATGAACAGCGTATGTCCCTTTATCTGTTGATTTTAGGCGTGTCTGTTAATGAAATTATAGAGTATAACTTTTTATAAGTTTACCAGAACGAGTCTTTAAACCAGTATTTGCTGGATGAAAGGACTCGTTTGTTTTTTTGGCTGTGATAATTATTTTTAATATGATGTGGGATGATGATTTTGTGATCAAAATGACATTGAGCGCTGCTTGTGACATAGAACATTGTGATACTAAACCAATCTATAATGAAATAATTATCAGTATTCATATATTTACAGTTATGGTATATAACTATATAATAAAATGTAATTAAAGCAAAAAATACTATTTATAAACTTTAATGTATTTATTTGAATAATATGGAGGAGTTGGGAGTGGTTTACTATATCCTTCGAAGGTTAACGATGCTTTTTTTGGTGCTGGTAATAGTAGCTATACTGGCTTTTTTTTGTGTCTATGCTATGCCTGGCGATCCGGTGCGTATTATCTTAGGTGACTTTGCCACAAAAGATCAGATACTTCAATTGCGGCATCAACTGGGCCTGGATCAGTCAGTACATGTTCGCTTTTTTATTTGGCTTTCTCGAATAATACATGGAGACTTTGGAGAATCGCTGTTTTTACATATGCCGGTGAGTAAGGCAATCTTGTCAAGGATGGAACCTACCCTTCTTCTTGCCGTGATGGGCCAATTGATTGGAATTATTCTTGGGGTACCGATAGGTGTAATTGCAGCTGTTAAACACCGCACTTGGATGGACCGGTTCGCAGTTGCCTTTTCTTTGGCAGGTATATCAATACCGAGTTTCTGGTTATCACTAATCCTAATTTTATTTTTTGGTGTTTACTTAGGCTGGTTTCCGGTTTGCGGCTATAAACCCATTTCGGAGGTAGGGTTTGGCGTCATTAAATACCTGATATTGCCCGGTCTAACCTTAGGGTTGATGCAGAGTGGTTTGATTGCCAGAATGACCAGGAGTTCTATGCTTGAAGTTTTAGGGCAGGACTATATAAGGACGGCCAAGGCTAAAGGCTTAATGGAGTACGTTATCATTATGAGGCATGCCCTTAAAAATGCCTTTATCCCTGTAGTTACCATTATCGGGATGAGTTTCGGCCTATTATTAGGCGGCACCTGGATTGTAGAAACAATCTATTATATTCCGGGAACAGGAGCTTTAGCGATAACGGCAATCATGAAACGAGATTTTCCGGTTATACAGGGTACCATGATATTCACTGCGCTTATCTTTGTAGTTGTTAATCTGCTTGCTGATATAAGCTATGTTTTACTAAATCCGCGGATAAAGAATTAAACATGGAGAAATGAGGTTACGAATTGTGCGGGTGATTCCTGGCTTAATATTTGTAAAAAGGAACTTTCCGGTTTTCCTCGGGGGATTAATCATTGCTTTTATGCTTTCCGGAGCATTATTTGCGCCTTTTTTAACAAATTGGAATCCTTTAGAGGTTAGCAGTAACTATAGATTATTATCTCCGTCTAGTATCCATCTGATGGGAACGGATCAATTGGGAAGGGATATTCAGAGCAGGATCTTATACGGTGCGCGGACGTCAATGGAAGTAGGTTTTTCTGTAGTCTTAATTTCTACATTGTCAGGAGTTATCTTGGGTTTAGTTTCAGGCTATTACAAAAAAGTAGGCAGTGTGGTAATGCGCGTAATTGACGGTTTTATGGCCTTTCCGGGTATTATTGTGGCCATATTTATGGCCGCAGTTTGGGGTCCGGGTAAGCTTAATATTATTATGGCGTTGTCCTTTGCTTACTTTTCCCGCATGACTAGGGTTGTTCGGGGAGCGGTATTGCCAATCAATGAACTGGAATTCATAAATTCAGCTAAGACAGCGGGGGCTGCGGACAGATATATTCTTACAAGATATATTCTAGCCAATATATTATCGCCAATAATTGTTCAGGCAACGTTTATCTTTGCCCTAGCAATCCTGGATGAAGCGGCTTTAAGCTTCTTGGGAGTAGGCATTAAAGCTCCTGAGCCAAGCTGGGGAAGTATGGTCAGTGAAGCTAAAACATATATGCAGGTAGCACCTTGGACAATAGTTTTTCCCGGTGGGGCTATTGCTCTGGCGGTATTGGGGTTGAACTTATTCGGGGATGGATTAAGGGACATGCTGGATCCTCGGCTTCGTTTGAAAGGTTAGCTGTGCTTGGGTCCTATTGGGAATTCTCGATTAGAAGGAGTCTGTCTTTATGGCTGAGAAGTTGCTGGAAGTTAAAGATTTAAAGGTGTCTTTCCATACGAAGGGCGGGATCGTGCCTGCTGTTAACGGAGTATCTTTCAATATTCATAAGGGTGAATCTCTTGGCATTGTGGGAGAGTCGGGATGCGGGAAGAGCGTTACCGCTCTCAGCATCATGAAGCTTATTCCTGAGCCTGCCGGGGCCATCGATTACGGTGAAATCCTTTATCGAGAAAAAGATATTTTACTTCGGGGTCCCCAAACGGTACGGGATATTAGAGGAAATAGAATCTCTATGATTTTTCAGGAACCAATGACCTCCTTAAATCCTGTATTAACGATAGGTAGGCAGATTGGTGAAGTGTTAGAGAGGCATCAATCCTTGAGCAGAAAACAAGGTTTGACTAAGGCTGTTGAGTTGCTGGAACTTGTTGGAATACCTATGGCTTCACGAAGAATCAAAGAATATCCGCATCAATTTTCGGGCGGGATGAGGCAGCGGGTAATGATTGCCGCAGCCTTGGCTTGCAGCCCGGAACTGCTGATTGCCGATGAACCGACTACTGCTCTTGATGTAACCATTCAGGCGCAGATTCTTAAGGTTCTTAGGCATCTGTCCCAAACAAAGGATATGGCCCTGATGCTAATAACCCATGATCTGGGGGTAATCGCGGAAATGACCCAGCGGGTGATTGTGATGTATGCCGGTAAGGTCATGGAAGAAGCACCCGTCCGCAAACTTTTTAAACAGCCTGAACATCCCTATACCATGGCACTTTTAGCCTCAATGCCTTATTTCTCTAAGCCCAAAAATCGTCTTTTTGCTATTCGGGGAGCTGTTCAAGAGGGGGATTTCAGAGAAACGGGGTGTGTTTTTCAGAGCCGATGTGACTTTGCCCAGCCGATTTGTTTGAAGAATGAACCTCCTTTGGTTCAAGTCGAGGATGAACGGTTTGTACGCTGCTGGAGGAAGGCTGAGAAATGGCTGCAAGGAGGAGGACATGAGTGAAGTAGAGGATATTTTGAGAGTTCGAAACTTAGTTAAGCACTTTCCATTTAGGGGAGGGATGTTTTCTCGAGGCCAAGGAGCTGTTAAGGCAGTGGATGATGTAAGTTTCGAGGTCAAAAAGGGCGAAACATTGGGGATTGTTGGCGAATCAGGCTGCGGAAAATCCACCCTGGGCAAAATGATTCTGCGTTTATTGAAGCCAACTCGGGGAAGTGTACTTTTTGAGGGGATCGACCTATTCGCCCTGAGCAACCATGAATCTCGAACGATGAGCAAGGATATTCAGATGGTGTTCCAAGATCCCTTTGCTTCTCTTAATCCTCGGATGAAAGTGGGCAGCTTAATAGGCGAACCTTTAAAGCTGCTAACGAGAGATACTCGGGCAGAGATGCAGAAAAAAATTCTAGAGCTATTAGAAAAAGTGGGCCTGAACGAGGGTCATTTGAATAAATATCCTCATGAGGTTTCCGGTGGGCAGAGGCAGCGAATCGGCATTGCCAGAGCTTTGATCTTAAAGCCAAAGTTAGTGGTATGCGATGAGCCGGTATCTGCTTTGGATGTATCAATTCAGAGTCAGATCATTAACTTATTGCAGGATCTCCAGCAAGAATACGGCTTAACGTATCTATTTATTTCCCATGATCTATCCGTGATAAGACATATTTGTGATCGGGTTATAGTCCTTTACCTTGGGAAAATCGTTGAAATAGGGACAGTTGAGGAGATATTTTCTAAACCCCAGCATCCCTATACTAAAGCACTCCTTGCAGCGATTCCTGTACCTGATCCGGAGATAAAGCGGGAGACAATCATTCTCGAGGGTGATGTGCCGAACCCTAGTGAGCTGCTGCAGGGCTGCCGCTTTAACAACCGCTGTCCGGTGAAAAAGGAGATATGTCAGAGTATAGAACCGAGCTTAATTTCCTCAGGCACTCATGCCGTTGCCTGCCATTGCAGAGAATTGAATGAACGATCGGAAGGGCAGGTAATTCAACTTGATATGGGGGTGGTTTAAATCAGTTTTGCAGGAGGTAGTTAGAAGTCTTGGTGAATTATTAAGAGATAAAACTCTGGGAGGTTGAAAGATGATTAAACGAAACGGAGTATTTAAATTTTGTGCAATGGTCTTGATTGGAATGTTAACCATATCCATGACTGCCTGCTCAGCTCAGAAGGCGCCTGCATCCAGCAGTGACGTCAACTCCAACGCCAAGCCGCAGTATGGCGGGACGTTGACGGTAGCGGATCAAGTTGCTCCGCCACATTTAGACAGTGATAAATCAACAGAATGGAAAGTAACAGAAATAGATAATCACATTTACGAAGGTCTATTCGAATTTAACGACAAGTTTGAAGCTGTCCCTCAATTAGCGGATAGTTATGAAAAGCTTGATGGGGGAAAGACGTATAAAGTTAAGCTTCGTAAAGGGGTTTTGTTCCAGAATGGCAAAGAGATGACTTCTTCAGACGTTGAAGCTTCCTTTAATCGATGGTTGAAGAATAACGGTGCCGGTGACATAATTAAACCTTATTTTGACAAGGTAGAAGTTATTGGTCCCTATGAGATGGATTTTAAGTTTAAAGAACCCTATGCGCCCTTTGTCAATATTCTTGCCTCTGAAGTCTCTGGACAAAAATTCTATGTCCGTACGAAAGAAATGGTCGATAAATTCGGCGATAACATTATTACCGAACACATTGGCACAGGGCCTTATCAAGTAGCGGAATATGTTCCAGATCAGTATGTCAAGCTTAAACGGTTTGATAAATATGTTCCTAACCCGAGACCATCCTCCTTATTTTCCGGAAAAAGAGTTGCCTATTTAGATGAGATCGTTTTTAAGTTTGTTCCTGACGAGGAAGTCAGGGTTGCAGGGGTGGAAACCGGAGAATTTCAGTATGCTGATGAAGTGTCCCAAGATAAATATGAGATGTTAAAGAGCAATCCCAATGTTCAACCGATCATTGTTCCTTATGACATGATGGGTATGGTGGTGTTTAATTGCGGGAAGGCACCCTTTAATAATTTGGATGCGCGTAAGGCAGTTAATGCTGCCCTTGATATGAGCGAATATGGCAAAGCCTCTATTGGCGATGAAAAGTTTTGGCGCTTAGACGGTTCCTTGTTCCCGAAAGGAAGTATTTGGTATGATAAGAACGCCGGCAAAGGAATTTACAATCAGCCAAATCTGGAAGAGGCTAAAGCGCTGCTAAAAAAATCCGGCTATGATGGAACACCGATTGTCATCCTGAATACCAAAGAAAATGCTGTGGAAAGCCAAGGTGCCCTGTCCTTAAAATCCCAGCTGGAAAAGGTTGGTTTTAAGGTGGACGTTCAGCTCTACGACCGAGCAACGATGCTGCAAAAACGATCGCAGGTTAATAATTGGAATATCAGTATCTCCAATTGGGTGGAATTCAACCCCGACCCGCAGGTTTTTGGGGCGTGGATCGGCACAAAAAAATGGATTGGTAATTGGCAGGATGATGATTCAGCCCGCATGGATGCTATTTTTAATAAAATGCTGGGAGAAACTGATACTAATACTAGAATCCAGGATGTCAAGGATATGTACAAGGAGTTTTGGGATAAAGTCCCTATGATCAAAACGGTCAACTATAGCCGTCTTCACGTGAAAAACAAGTCACTTCAGGGGTATCCGGATTTCTGCAAACAAATCTTCTGGAATACCTGGCTGCAAAAATAAGTATGGATGGTGGGAGTTCTGCATTTATGAAAGCTCCCGCCATTTTTAAAGAAAGGAGCTGGTGACTTGCCATACGAAAGGATTAACACCTACTGCCGGATGTGCGGCGAACAGTGCAGTATTGAGGTTTTTCTTGATACGGGGAAAATTGTTAAAATTCAAGGTCAAAAAAATCACCCTTGGAATCAAGGAACAATTTGTGTTAAAGGCCTAGCTGCTGTGGACTGGATCTATGCCCCGGATAGGATCACCAAACCTCTTAAAAAGACGAAACAGGGTTGGAAGGAAATTCCTTTAACGACTGCTTTAAGTGAAATAGCAGATAAAATGAATGAACTGAAAAATAACTATGGTGCCAGAAGCATGGGCTTTTGGAAAGGTGAAGCCATTGGATTTGCTCAGCAAGAGGAATACGCAAGACGCTTTTGCCATGCTTTTGGCACACCAAATTACTTTTCCTGTGACTCAGAATGTTTTTGCGGTCATTATATCGGCTATTCACTGGTCGATGGCACATACCCAGTCCCGGATTTCGATAACACCAGCTGCATGCTGCTTTGGGGAACAAATCCTCCCTTAAGTCGGCCGGTGATTGCCCAAAAAGCAGCGGCTGCGAGAAATAGGGGAGCCAAGCTGATTGTGATCGACCCCATGGTCACCGAAGCATCGCGTCAAGCAGACTGTCATGTTCAATTAAAGCCTGCTACAGACGGAGCTTTTGCCTTGGGAATGATTAATTTGATCCTTGAAAACAAGTGGTATGATGAGAAGTTTGTTAAGAGCTTTACCATAGGTTTTGAGGAACTTTCTGCCTATGCGAAAGAATTTACGCCCCCCAGGGTTGAAAGGGAGACAGGGGTGCCCATTTCTGTCTTATGGCACGTGACCAGAGAATTTGCCGAGCATGCTCCCCGGGCTTTGAATTATGTCGGCATCGGTTTAGAACATCACGAAAATAGTATTAATAACATCAGGGCAATTGCGTCTATTGGGGCCTTGTGCGGCTGTATCGACCAAAAGGGCGGGGAACTGCTGCCTCAAAGAGCGGGGCTTCCTTCCCTAACCTTATATGATGAGATTCCGCTGCGTCACCTAGAACCGATTGGCGCGCAGCAGTTTCCGGTGCTCTATGATTTCCGTCAAGAATGTCACACCATGACCGCCATGGACACTATGCTCACAGGTAAACCCTATCCCCTGAAGGGCTTGATAATGACGGCTGCTAATCCAGTACTGACAAACCCTAATTCCCTCAAGGTTAAGAAGGCGTTAGGGAACCTGGAACTGCTGGTAGTTCGCGACCTATTTATGACGGAAACTGCGGAACTGGCAGACTATTTTTTGCCAGCCGCATCCTTCCTGGAGCGGACAGAGCTTGTAGTTAATAGTCATATCCGGCAAATTGGGCTGCGTCGCAAAGTTACTGATTTCGCCCTATGTCAAAGCGAGTATGATTTTTGGAAAGCGCTGGCCGATCAACTGCATCTTCAAGACTATTTCCCGTGGAAAGATGAGGTCGAAGTCAGCCAATGGTTATTGAGTCAGACGGCTATATCCTATGATCAATTGGCCAATAGTCCTGAAGGGATAGAGTATTCTGAAGCACAATATTTGAAATATAGAACGCTAGGCTTTCAAACGCCTTCAGGAAAAGTTGAATTTGTATCTTCTTATTTACGAAAATACGGCTATGATGAACTGCCGATATACCGGCAGCCACTTTATATGAAGGAAAAAAATCAAGAATATCCGTATGTCTTAATTACCGGTTCTCGCAAGAGGGGTGCCTGCAATTCCAGGTATCATAATCTGCCAAAACTCAAAGTGTTAACACCCGGACCGGAAGTAGAAATGAATACTTCAGATGCAGAAACCTTGGGTATACATAACGGGGATATTGTGCAGATTAGCTCCTTTGTGGGCTCAATAGAGCTCCCTGTTCGAGTCCTTGGATTTTCACATGTATTAGAAGGTACCGTTCAGATAACCCATGGCTGGCAAGAAGGTAATGTGAATATTATCACGGCAGATTTGATCAATGATCCTATCGATGGTTTCCCGCTTCTCAAATCACTTCCGGTTAAGATTGTCAAAAAGGAAATGCAATAGACGCAAAGTTCACTTTCTTAGACTATCGGAAAGCATAACTTCGTTGTATACTGCAAGAAGTCTAACTCTACTTGAATCAAGTTTTACTTGTGGGTAAACGTGGTAAGGCGTCTGCACAATACTCAGATTGGGATTAGTCGTTTTTCGTTCAACGTATATTGCCGCCGCATTCTTTTGAACTTCATTACAGGAGGTTTCATTCAACAAGCGAGATACACCTGTTTGATATTAATTGGTATAATATGAAGGAGCAATTTTCAGATTATTGAGGGAGGAATTATAATGAATCTTGATGAAGCAGTATCAGCAATGAAAAATACTCTTAAATAAGTATCCTAAACTCACTAAGGCTGAATACTCACAACTTAAGGCCATAGCAGATGAGATCTCAGACGGTGCTATGGATAAAATTTCAGATATTATTTTTACTGAAGTATTCCCCTTAGAAAAACGTGAAGGGGATATTAGATTTTGAGAGTGAGCTTAAATTGGAGTTGTGAATGAAGAAAAAGTTGATTGATGAGATCAAGAATCCTAATCTACGAAGTGAAGATTGGGCTATTGTTGGCATAAAATTCATGACGATGAAACGATACTCTTTCTTAAGGCCTTAATCGTAAAGTCTACGTCCTTGATGGAATTAAAATGACTGAAGCTAAAGCGTACGGTCCCTTGGGGATAAGTTCCAAGTGTCCGTTGGGCCGCCGGAGCACAATGAAGGCCGCAGCGGGTCATAATCCCAAAGTTTTTAAATAATCGGTAACTGATGTCACCATTTCCTTTAGTAAGGGCTTCGTCATTGCACGAAGTTCCTTAATCGGTCTGATCCTTCAGGTGCCAGGCTTAAGGTACCTGACATCAGTGAATTGTACGTGTTTGAGCCACGTTCCAGTTCACTGATTTTCATTGTTGTGCCCATAAATTCAAAGCCATCTTTCAGAGTGTTAAGATCATCACTTAAAGCCCGCTCACTTATGCCGAAAGTTTTGGAGAGTTCTTCGCGAGTATGGCTGCCGGAATGAAGATATTGTAAAATCTTAAGGAGACGGTCATAGCCGTCTCTCGCTTTTAATTGTTCGAGAAATGTAAGATCTAAACCAAACTTGTATTTGCTGTTTAAGTGTTTTAAGAGGTGTTCGATTCTCCTTGGACACGATTTCAGGACTGTAAAAAAGTACATAGAAAAGAATGATTGGAACAAAGGTGTCATGGTTCAACGTGGTCGTCCTTCGAAGGTTGACTTCGAATGTCAAGAAAGAAAATACGGATGAAAATATATGATAGTTCCTGCGGTTTTTAAAGCAGGTCAAGAACGGCTGACAGTGCACAAACCATTGAGCTTTTGATCCATTGGGCCCCAAAAAGCTCCTATTTTGGAATATCCCTGGAACCGTCCCCCAAAAAGAAAAAAGGGTTAGCCGATATAGTCCGTGCTTGAATTTTTCATATACAGCCAATAAAATGGTAAAAAATGAGTCCTTTTATAAAGTATGTAGACAAACGGGAATTTATATAGACTTTAGTGATGCTTTCATGATTAAGAGGGTATCAATCGAAAAATGCTAATGGGGATAAGGGATAACGGGGGTATATGTTATGGCACACGTAAAGGCAAATGGCATACAAATTGAATATGAAATTTACGGAAAGAAAACAAATCCTACAATAGTGCTTATTGCAGGAAATGGTGCTCAGCTTAATTTTTGGGAACAGGATTTTTGTGAAATGCTTGTAAAAGATAATTTACAAGTTATACGCTTTGATAACCGCGATGCGGGATTGTCTACAAAATTCGATGCGGCCGGTATTCCTGATATGAAAAGAATATACCAGGCAGCACAAGAGGGAAAACCAATTAAGACGGCATATACTTTGGAGGATATGGCTGATGATTTGGCTGGTTTGCTAGATGCGTTGGAAATAAAGAAGGCTCACATCTGTGGTGCTTCTATGGGAGGCACGATTGCTCAGGTTTTTGCCTATAGGCATCCTTCGCGTATATGTAGTTTAATTTCTATTATGTCATCTACAGGTAATCCGAATAATCCGCAAATATCACCAGAAATATTGGCGATTGTTACAGCAACACCTCCAACTGGACGGGATGCATATATTGATTATACTTTACGTATGTGGAAAAATATTTGGAGTAAGGGATTTCCTTTTGAAGAAGAACGTGCAAGGCGGTATTGTGAAGAAAGCTATGATCGTTCTTATTATCCACAAGGAGCTGTACGCCAAAATGCAGCGTTGGTTGCTAATGGGGATAGGAGACAACACCTTTCATTATTAACAATTCCAACGCTGGTAATTCATGGGACAAAAGATGAATTGTTTCCTGTTGAAGCGGGAAAAGACACAGCACGCACAATACCTAATGCTAAATTACTTTTGATCGATGGAATGGGACATGATATGCCTAAGGGAACATGGAAATGCATAGTCGAAGCTATTGCTAGTCAGGTAAACGACATGTCTCATTAATGTAATGGGGCAACATGCAACGATTTTCCTAATTTTTGGTTCTGTGACAGTTAGCCGGATGTTCCTTTGACTAGGGAACAAACATTCAATAAGTTCTGGGTTTTGGTTGAAATCGATATTTGGCATCGGTTAGCTCCAGACGGCCGTCCAAAAGGATATTCTCTAAGTACGGCAACTGGTTCAGCGCATAGTTTACGGCCTCATAAGCCTTTGATTTGGGAACCGTAAGGGGCTTAGTATCTTTTAGCCACGACAAAAAGGCGTACATCGTTGGCTTTGATTGGGCGACTATTTTAGTTAAAATGCCAGGGGGGTGAAATATTTTGGCTACTAGTTTAGACTATATTGATTATGTCTGCGAACAGATTTCGAATGTGGGCGCGATCAGATATAAGAAAATGTTTGGAGAGTATATGGTTTATGTGAATGAGAAACCATTACTTCTGATCTGTGACAATACAGTTTTTGTAAAAATGCTTGATCCTATCAGTGAAAAGATGAAAGATGCTGAGAAGGGTTTTCCATATGATGGAGCAAAGGAACATTATATATTGGACATAGATAATTCCGAATTTAGTAAACAGATCATAACAATATTAGAGCCGTTAATTCCGCTTCCAAAACCTAAGAAGAAAAAGAAGAATAATCCATAGTACAGAAATAAGAACCCCTAACAACTTATGCTGCAGGATGTCCTTACCTATTCCAAAGCCCCTCACTGAACCGGAAAGCTGGAGACTGAGGACACATCATGAGGTGTGTTGCGGGTGGAGTAACTGAAGGTAGGTCGTCTTCGTGGTTTGAAAAGCGAAATGCGAGAACATTATATAAGAATGGTGAGGAAAATAATGCTACGCATTCGAAGTGCAAAAACGGGTGAATCTGAAACCTTGACAAATATTGCTATAAGGTCCGAAGCATATTGGGGATATGGCTCCAGCTACATGGAAAAGTTTCAGTCAATTTATAAAATGACTGAAGAGTTTATTATAAAAAATCCAACCTTTGTAATAGAAGAGGATCAAAATCTTCTTGGATTTTATGGCATTTTAACAAATAATAATGATTCTATTTTAGAATATTTCTTTGTTGATTCTATATACATAGGGCACGGATATGGAAAAATATTGTGGAACCAGTTAGTGAATAATTGTAAAGACCTTGGCATTAAAAAATTTTGCATAGTTACAAGTCCACAAGCCAAAGAATTCTACGTAAAAATGGGGGCAAACGTTTGTGGAGAAGTAGAATCCTTACTTAAAAAAGGCCGATTAATTCCAGTGCTTATTTATTCTGTAACGTAAAGTAACCTCCGTGAAGGTGAATAATCCCACCACTTGCTAATCTAAAGAAGAAATAGCTGCCTAGATAAAGGCTAGCTGCTGATCAAGCGGGTCAATAAACTATGTTCCACCCATTGGAGGTATTTTTATGTATCTTAAAATAGATGATTTATCCGGGCCAGAAGTTGCTGAATTAGTGAGAGAGCATCTACAGAGTATGGCCATTCAGTCTCCGCCGGAGAGTATGCATGCACTTGATCTTGAATCCCTAAGAAAACCTGAAATTACGTTTTGGAGCGCCTGGGAGGGCGATGAATTAGTTGGGTGCGGGGCTCTAAAAGAACTAGATAGACAACACGGAGAGATCAAATCAATGCGAACTTCCTCATCGCATCGCAGAAAGGGTGTTGCTAAGGGCATTCTTCAACATATTATTGAAGAGGCTAAGGTGCGCGGATATCAGAGATTGAGCTTGGAAACGGGTTCAATAAATGCTTTCGAACCGGCTAGAAGATTATATATAAGTTTTGGGTTCCAACATTGTGAGCCGTTTTCGGATTACATAGAGGACTTAAATAGTGTTTTTATGACGAAGGAATTAATATGCTAGAATAAACTAAAAAGGTTCTTGAAGAAAATGATTTTTGATACTTTTTGGATAGATATTTCAGTAATTGCCAGCATTATAGCAATTTGTATTTTGGCATACAAAGCGAAGGCACTCACACTTTTGGGGGCCGTTTTTGCCTTTTTCCTGACTTTTGGGATTTATAGTTCTGGTGGTATTCCTTTCTTGGCTGCTTTGTTAGGATTCTTTATATCCTCCAGCTTTTTTACAAAATTTCGTGCAAAGGAGAAGGAAGAGCTCGAAAAGGCATTGTATGAAAAGGGAGGAAACAGAGACCATGTTCAGGTCTTAGCCAACGGTGGGGCTGCATTTGTCATTGCAGCAGCTCATTTCCTGATGCCTGATAAACAGCTTTTCGTAGTGTATTTTGTAGCAATAGCAGCCTGTAATGCTGACTCATGGGCTTCGGAAATCGGTATTATGAGTAAGGCAACCCCATTTTCCATTATAAATCTGAAGCCTGTACAAAAAGGTATGTCTGGTGGGGTGACATTCCTTGGATTGTTTGCAAGTGCTTGCGGTGCTTTGTTTATTGCTGGAATATATACAATATTTATGTTTGTATATTTTCCTTTCCTTGAACTGATAAGGGATTATACAATTATTGCGATATTTGGATTTGCAGGGGCTGCTATAGACAGTGCCTTAGGGTTGCTTTTCCAACCCGCTTATATTGACAGTACTGGGAAGCTCACGGAAAAAAGAGCCGACGGGAGAGTGCAAAACAAGAAAGTAAAAGGTATTGAACTTTTCGGTAATGATATGGTCAATTTCGTAAGCTCCCTAGTGGCTGCAGGTCTTGCATATTGTGCTATAACTTTTTTATAATGAACTTCTTTCAAACCTGCGAGAGCGGGGTTAAAAACCAAATAATCTAAATGGGTTTGCGGGGATGTAATCCAGGGCGTGTTGCTCTGGATTTTACTTATATAGGTGAAAACGGGAGACGTGAACAACAATTTGACTAAGTACAGTGGTATAATTAATACATATTTGACGTTCCACCAGATAAAGCAACGGAATCAGATTTCTCTTTGAGAGATCTTCTTGGCGTGGAAAAAGAATTTTTTGAAGTTGTCAATAGATTAATTACGATAAACATGGGAGGAAACAATGCCAGATACTTATTCGAATTTCCGGGAGTTACAGTTGCATGAACAAGAGGATCGGGATTATCGGATAAAGGTTAGCCAAAATTGGCATCAAGTTTTAGTCGTTGCTCCACATGGAGGAAATATTGAGCCCTATACTTCTGAAATTGCACAATGGATAGCAAAAGGAGATTTTGCCTGGTATTTATTCGAGGGAATAAGAGATATAGAAGTCAGGAAGCTCCATATTACGAGCCACAATTTTGATGAACCAACTTTGCTTCAAGCCCTTCATGAAGCGTATATCGTGTTAACAATTCATTGCCTTAAAAACTCAACCGAAGAATTCCTAATGATTGGCGGGTTAGATTCAGAATTTACAACTTTGTTACGGATAGAATTACAAAATCGAGGTTTTATTGTTAAAGACTGTGAACAGAAATATCGTGGGGAGCGGGCAACTAATATTTGTAATAGAGGACGTACTGGAAAAGGCGTACAGTTAGAAATTTGTTATGCTTTGAGAAGCAGAATTGTTAAAGATGCAGAATGTAGGAACCGATATGTAGACGCGATTCGGTCAATTATTAAAGCTCAGGAATTACGTTGAGAAGTAAAAATTAACAGTGTGGAAGAAAAACAGACTCTTACCCCTCAATATGCTTCCCCTGTCACTGCGAAAGATGGAACGAAGTTTGTTGTTGTCAATGCCGATGTTACCAATATAACCAATAAACCGATTACCATGGAACCGGATTTAGTCATGGTTGACAGCAAAGAGCGAGAATTCAAAACCTATAATAAGGCTATTGGCTCAATTGACAATTATCTAGACTATAGAGAATGTGAACCACCCTCCATTAAAGAGAACGGCAATTGGGTATATGAGCTGCCTAATGATGCAATAGGCTATAGTCTTGCAGTTATGAAATCAGGTTCAAATGAACTTTATTTAATCAAACTTAAATAAGGTATATTTTTAAAATGACCAGCCTGTTCTGGTCATTTTTTAATGTTCTTAATATTCTTGGTCATCAGCTAAGAGTCATTATAAACTAATGCAGTTCAGCTATTTCAACAACGTCCTGGTAACGACACACTTTTTTGCACATAGGGCATACAACATTCTCGGAAACCTTAGGTTTGCTTCTATAATTGAACGAAACGGTGATTGTTGTCATTCTACGAGATATTGAAGCCCATTTATTGGATTTACTAACCTGTCCACAGTTAGGACATAAAAAATACGGAATCTCTAAATTATCCGCCAAATTATTACAACCTTCCTTCATGCTGTCTACGCCATGTTACAAGTAAGATGTTTTAATTTTGGGACTACTATCTAGAGTATTCAGTGTGAGATTTCTACGTTACTAAATCTTTTGGCATAAACTGTTGGTTGTCGAGTGAATTTGCAGAATTGAAACCTTATGAGATCAAAGGAGCTCAAACATGAAATACTTTGTCTCAAGATGGCCAGATACTCCAGCAAGCGCTCCCAAGTGCTGGACAACTGTCTGGCGATGGACTAATGGGGATTTACTCGAACGAATCCGTAAGATCCTTAACTAGCTTCCCTTGTTCGTCACAGATCTTTACATGCACCAAATTATTCTCTGAGGTGAAGTAAAGTATATATTTGTTTCTGATTTCACCTTTGTCTGAGGGAACTGAGGGATCAGTGATGCTTTTTCTGGTAATGCTGACCGGACCAAAGAGATTCTCATCTTCGAGGATAACTTTGGGTTTCTGTTTATAATTGCATATAATAAGCTTCCCATTATGGCCCTCATCATAACTGGTATAGACTAATGCATAATCCTCATTAAAGGTAGTTGAGGATATAGCGGGAAGAGCGCCTAAAGGATCAGTGTTTAAAGGAATAGTATCTAAGTCAAGTGGATGATGGTCAATGGAATCATTTCTTCTAACCATAAAAATATTTAAGGTTTGGTTATCAGTGGCCCCAGAAGGGTTAGGGTTAAGCTTCATGCCTATAAAACCATATCCATCCTCGATCCCTTGTGCCTCTACAACATTGCAGATAAGCGGTTGATTATTGAAGGTGAAGGGCATGCCGTCAAAACCCATGGAAAAGAGGTCAAGCCCCTTTGGAGTCAGTGAGGTATAGGTAAGGGTACGGTCTAGAGTGTTAGCATTGACAATCTGATAGGGTTTCCGTAGGAAAGTCATATCAAGGTTTGGTTGATCAGTTGTTGTGAAAAAAGGGGGGGCTCTTTCTCAAAATTTTTCACATACAATAAATTATCATTTGCTTTAGAGTAATAAAGATTACCTTTGAAATCCATACTAGTGGCTTCGTTAAAACCTTTTATAGGTATGAACCCCTGATCGGCATGCAAATTACGGTTATTATCTTTGGTAAGAGTTGTTTTAACAATGCCGTCTCTGGATGCTGTAATGACGCCATAGCCCGAGAAAGAGTTGGTGAACAAAATAACGTTTCCAAGGTAGCGGTGAGTGGGGAATTCTGCTAAAAGTGTACTCTCACCCGTAGCTGCATTTAAATAGGATAAATAAGAATAGCTGATGTTATCCTTCAGTTTTGTTGCTAATACTAAGAGTGCGTTATCCGTTGAAACATAATTATCAAGCCAAACAATGTTTTTAATTTGGCCAAATTTCGCAGAAGTAAATTTCAGAAAAGGTTCCCGAAAGTTGGGCTTGGGAAGTGCCTTATATGCGGAAATTTGCGTAATTACAGTAGCCAATAAGATGATCAGTGTAAATAAGGCCATCAAGTATTTCTTCATACGCCGGCTCATACTCCCTCCAAAATCTGGTATAATTAATTATATCACAAATTAGGTTGTTTAAAGGAGCAGAGTAATGGATATTACTGCGAAACTAGGGGAACAGTTTAAAGCTATTCACAAGGTTATCTGGATTATTTTGCTGCCTTTCATTTTAGATATTGGAGAACTTTATCTTTTTGAGAGGATTTTTCATTGGGAATACATGCCGGTTGCCAAACTATTCAGCCTGAAGTTAGGGTTTATTTCGGCCCCGCCTAGCATCAGATATATCTTGGAAGATTTTCCTTCCCTGATCTTTCAGTATAATACAGGTGCTCTTCGAGGACTTATCACTCAATTCAACCTGGCAAACATGTTGCTTCTTTTATCAGTAGTTCTTGTCACAAGTTTTTTAAACAGTGGTTATTTAGCCGTTATTAGCCAAGTCGGTCGCAAGAGGGTAACCTGCAAAGACTTTATCATTGAGGGCAATCGATTATGGTTTAAATTCTTTATACTTGCTCTCCTGAATGTTATTCCCATTCTCTTGGCCTTGATAAAAAAGGAATTTGCTTATTTTAGTCTGGTCACTGTTGTTTTCGTTTACGTTCAGTACTCAATCGTTGTCGATAATGTAAGCCTAAAAGACAATTTCAAACTTGGAATAAGTTTCTTATTTAATAACCTAGGGTTAAGCTTCAGGATGGGTTTTTGTTTTGGCTTTCTATTTTCTCTTGTAGGGATATGTATATACTTTTTAACACGGGCGGGTTTTAACGGTATCGTTATCGGATCAATGATCACGGCTTATTTTGGTGCAGTTATGAATAAAGCTGTGTTAGAGATCTATAGAGAAATATCTGAAAAGCAAAGTGAGATGGTTCAAGAAATCAGCGCCATCTAGAGACTCTTGATTTTTTCAAGATCTTGGAGGAGATTGCTATGCAAGACCCAATAGAAGAATGGGAGGGCATGGATGTGAAATTGATTTCTGAAATCACCTGTCTTTTAGAAGAAGAGATCAAGAAAATTAAGTAAATGTCACATCTGCGGTGCCTTTAGAGTGAAAATTGAACCTGCAACTTGCGGGGTTAATTAATACAAACAGGGATGAAATCGCAATGGTCAGTGAGTTTAGATCAACGATTTAATAATTGTGTCAAAAGGACCGTCCCCCTGACACACCTGACACAGATTTTCATCATAGAGTGCAGTCCTGTCGCCATTTTTCAGCGTGCTGCCCAACAAGAAGCAAGAATTCATGTAATGCTGGTGATAGCCACTTCTTTTTGTGATATGCAATCTGGGTGGCTAGACGCTCTTCCCTGTCATCCCAGGCAAGCTGAACGAGTTTTCCCTCATGCACTTCATTTTGCACGGTAATCAGTGGAAGAAGTGAAAGGCCTAATCCTGACATAACACAATTTTTAATGGCTTCAATGCTCCAGAACTCAAGGTCCGGATTGGGAAAGATTCCGTGTTTGTTAAGATGGTGCTCGAACAATGTGCGGTAGGTACATCCCTGCTCAGTTTGCAGTATCGTTTCGTCCTTTAAATTGGCAGGCTCGACATGCTCACAATGGACAAGGGGATGGTCCGGTGGTGCAATGAGAGCCATTTTTTCGTGTACGAGAGTTTCAATGTGGAGCTCCCGGTCTTCAGTCTCCGGTTGAAGCAGGAAGGCAAGATCCAGTTCTCCTGAACGGATAAGGTCACGTAATTCCCAACATACACCGGGCTTTAACGTTATTTTAACTTCGGGATAATTGCTTTTGTATTCACGGATAATACCGGGCAAGCGAAAGGCTGCCAGCGATTCCGGAGCGCCAATTGTCAGTGTACCGGTAAGAGCAGTTTCCGACCGGACCGCTTCTTTGGCCAAGGCATGCATTTTAGTAATTTCTTGGGCGAAAGGTATTAGTCGCTGTCCAGCATCAGTAAGGACAATGGTTTTGCCTAACCGGTCAAATAAAGGCGTTTCAAGCTCTGCTTCAAGTGCTTGAATTTGAGCTGTTACGCTTGACTGGGCGTATCCCAACATGTTAGCTGCGCGGGTGAAGCTACCAGCTTCGACTACACTAAGAAATGTAAACAAATTACGTATTTCCAATTTTTCAGATCTCCCTTTTATCATCGGTTAATACGATGCATATCATCGAAATATTCCGTTTTCCTGATAATATCATTATCTGGTACTATTAGAGAAAATTCAAGTAAAGTGGGAGATAGAATATTGAATAATGAAAGAAGACTTAAGGGTACTATCGGATTGCCCCAGGCAATAGCTCTCTATATCGGAGCCGTACTAGGATCGGGAGTTCTAATTGTGCCTGGGTTGGCAGCGGAGATTGCTGGACCGGCTTCCCTGCTGGCCTGGGGGCTTATGACTTTGCTTATCTTACCACTGGCATTGTCTATGGGGTTGCTTTCGTCTAAGTTCCCGAATGCTGGAGGGGTTTCCTATTTTGTTACAAAGGCATTTGGGCCGGAAACTGGATCGCTTGTTGGCTGGTTTTTTCTCATGTCTGTACCTATTGGTGCACCAGTGGCTGCCTTGACAGGTGCTGGCTATATGTCAGCAGCTATGGGCTGGAGTGATAGTATGCGGGTTGCCCTGGCAGCAGTAATGCTTGCGGTCGGGCTATTTATCAACATTGTCGGCATGAAAGTAGCGGGTCAAGTGCAAATTGCTGTTGTTTTAGCAATCGTTGCTGTGCTGATGGCCGTCATTGTCGGGGCTGTTCCTAATATTGAGTATGTAAATTTCAGGCCGTTCATGCCCCATGGTTGGTGGAGTGTTGGCAAGGCTGCATCTATTTTGTTCTGGTGTTATATAGGCTGGGAGGCGGTCTCTCATTTATCTGAAGAATTCATAGATCCTCAACGTGCGGCGGTCAAAGGAGTAACTATTGCTGCTGTCGTTGTTGGCTTACTGTATTTTCTCACAGCATTTGCTACTGTTGGGACACATAATTACAATACAGCTGGATCAGATGCTTCACTTGTATTGGTTATAAGTAAGCTTTTCGGGCGATGGGGGGCTTTGGCTGCTGGATTAACAGGTGTGTTCATCTGTACTGCGACTATTATCGCCTATACGGGTGCGGCTTCTCGGCTTGCGTATGCCTTAGCCCGAGAGGGGAAGGCTCCACGCTGGATGAGTGTTTTGTCTAAACGATTTGGTACTCCAATCGGTGGAATTGCCTTTCTTGTTCTATGCTTTGCTGCTGTTCTTTATGTATATGCGAGTGGAGGGATATCCTTAACAACCCTTATACAAATACCAAATGCAACCTTCATTCTTACATATCTTGGCGGCTGTGCGGCTGGGATCCGGTTGCTAAAAGGAAGCTTTTGGGGAGTGCGTCTAAGCTGGCTTTCTTTTCTTTCAACGGCGGCCGTATTTCCATTTGTCGGTTGGGCAATTTTGTACCCCTTGGTCATTATTGTTGGTTTCGGGATGACAAGTAGGATAAGAAATAGAAACAGTTTGTCATTTAAATATCGTGGTTAGCTGCGGTTGAGAAGCAGAATTACGGTGAAGAAAAGAGATTAAACAAAGCAGAAAAGAGAGATATAAATAAAACGAGCTCCTAATTTTTAATCAGGAACTCGTTTTCACTCACATAAGGTTTTGCTATATGAAATTAGCATCATTTTTCATCAAGCCCCTTTTTAGGAGATTTTTTTGAGGATACTCTTTGGCTCAGAAGCTTTTAAAGATTCAATCCCAACTGAAGCAAGAATTTCTCGAATCATATTACTCTGTTTCTTACTCAAATGCACACCTCCTTTTACAAAATTTAGTACTAACATGGAAATATATAGTTGGGCAAGGTGAATTTATTTACCTGACAAGTATCCCGATTATTAATAAAAATCAAAAGGAATGTTTAATATGAAAAATAGTGGTTATAATCATATTAGGAATAGATGTTCGTCACGGAAAGCTACTATATATTGTAACGATCCACCGAGGGAATTTTCTAGACGAAGTAAAAACTAATGAGTGAAAGAGGCTTCTTGTCGAGGATTATTAACTGGTAAAACACAACATACATTCTCCTTCAGGAGAAACGGGTTTTTCACAACTATAAATCCCTTTTTTACTGGATAGAAAAACAAGGACTTACTGCATTCTAGAAGTAGGTAAGTCCTTGTTTTTTTATTTGGCTATGATTTATGCTGTATAGTCGGACAATAACTGAGATCAATTACCGCTTAGATTCATACCTTATTGATGATCCCTATGATGATTATGACCATGAGGACGACAGTCATAACAATAAAGAAGATGATGAGAAAAAACACTGCGATACAAATTACGTCTTAACTGAGCGGGTAGGTGTCTTAGATATTTTATCTAGGTAGTGAAAATAAACTCCATTTTACTGTCGGATTAATAGAGGAATTTATGGAATTTTGTCGAAATCAAGTATCTATTAGACAGATAATAACAAAGGAATAGTTCTTAATAAGAACTGAACGAACCTTATAGTTAGAAGTCTAGTGATACATATTGCTGAGAGGGTGATAAAAATGATTAAGACGAGATTCTTTAAATCAATTGCCGGAACATTAATTCTGTGGTTTCTTGTGTTTTCCCTGATACCCCTTTTTGGTTTAAGCACCTTTAATTATTATACAAACAAAAATAATATGACTCAGGACGCCATTCATAATATGAACCAAACTGTTTCCTTGGCTGCTGACGTTTTAAACGATTGGTTAAAAGAAAAAATGGATGTTCTTAATACCATCGGCAAAAATCCCGTGTTTGCCACTGGTGATAAAGCACAGATTATGGATTATCTCAAACGTGAATCTGAAGCTACTCCTTATGCGGAGGATCTTCTTTGGGCGGATGAGAACGGACAAGCCGTTAATTCTTCAGGAAAAACATTAACCATTAGCGATCGCTCTTATTTTCAATCTGCTCTCAAAGGGAAGCCTGTCATTTCTACGATGCTTGAATCCAAGAGTACCAAAAATGATATTCTTCCTATAGCTATACCATTACAAGGTAACAGTGGATCTTCCGTACTTGTTATGAGTCTTAAAGGTGATGCAATCCAAGCAATTGTTGATAATGCAAAATATGGACAGACAGGGTATTCATATTTGTTTGATAACACAGGACTTGTTATTGCTCATCCGGAAAAGTCACAAATTCTAAAACTCAATGTTATAAAATCAAATTCTGAAAGCCTTAATCAGATTGGCTCCCAAATGTTAAATAATCAACAAGGTAGCGGGGAATATATCTTTGAAAATATTGACAAAGAAGTGGTTTATACGACGATTCCCAATACAGGTTGGCATCTGGTTCTAACAGCGCCTGTCAGTGAATTCTATAGCTTTGCCACGAAGCTTCTGTACATGAGTTTAGGAGTGGGTTTCGGAGTGGCGTTACTTATTGCAATCTTAGCTTGGTTTATGAGTAAACGGATCTCTAAACCGATTGTAACTTTAGCAGAACAAACTGACGTTTTAGCGACAGGTCAATTAGACGTAACGATCAGTGACGGTTTTCTGGGAGAACTGGGTGTTCTTGGACGATCATTAAAAACTATGACGGAAAATTTGCGCAATATCGTTTCAAAGGTGCATCAAAGCTCAAGCGAATTAGTGGCATCGGCTCAGGAATTAAGTACTTCAACTGATGAGTCTTCGTCTTCCGTTGAACAGGTTGCCCGGGCGATAGAAGAAATGGCAGGAGGAGCAAGCCATCAAGCTGAGAGCTCACAACAAATTGTTGAAATGGTTAATCAAATCGTTGGCGCAGTTGATCATGTAAATGCTATGATCAATAAAACGGTTGACGATGCAAATTTAGCGAAAGCATCTGTAGAAGAGGGAATGCGAGCTGTTTCTAACCAAACAATAAAAATGAAGGAGAACTTGGAAGTAAGCCGCCAAGTGGCTGTGGCTATTGAGCACCTAGCTCAACAATCACATGAAGTTGGAGCAATTTTAAGTACCATCTCCAACATTGCCGATCAGACGAATTTGCTTGCTCTCAATGCGGCTATTGAAGCAGCACGTGCTGGGGAACATGGAAGAGGATTTGCTGTTGTAGCTGATGAGGTAAGAAAATTGGCAGAAGGATCTCGACAAGCAACTGAAGAAATTGCCCATATTGTCGGCAACATTCAAAGTCGTGCTCAAGAAGCATCGGATCAAATGAGTAAGGCAAAAACGGTAGTTGAAGCCCAGGAGCAAGCTGTAGACTATACAAATCATTCCTTTGAAAGAATCTCCGAGATCGTAAGGTCTATGGGTGAGCAAATGGAAAACGTTAAGCATTCTTCAGAACAAATTGGTGGCCATGTCAGTGATATTTCAGAGAGTATTGAATCCATCGTGTCTGTTGCTCAAGAAAATGCAGCTGGAGCTGAGGAAGTGTCCGCAAGTACAGAGGAATTGAGTGCCGCAACAGAGCAAATCGCCGCTGCCGCCAGAACCTTAGTAATGCTGGGAGAAGACCTGGATAAAGCTGTGGCTATTTTCAAGCTTTAAGGCAAGACAATTCTTTATCAAATAAATATTGTCTTGAGTAAACTCGTTCAGCTAAAGCTGAACATCGGGGCCTCGGTGACGGAAGTGTCCTGTGGACACTTCCGCCGAAAGCGCCTAGCTCATAACAAATGCTATCGTGCTGAAGGATTGACTCTACCCCCACTGAAGCAAGGTATGATAACTACTCCCACTTGAAGTGGGAGTCTTACGATTGAATAAATGAAAAGCTCTTCTGCACTTGAAGAGTATCACTTCAATTCTAAATTAATGATTACAAAGTAAGAAGAGTTATGATGTTCCAATTTAGAACTTAAATCTTAAGTAAAATGGGCCCCGGTTCACCGGGGCCGTTGATTTTAATAGCTTACATAGGTTATTTGTCGGACAGGGATTCTCACTACGGATTGAATTCCGTCAATTTGGTTTCCGATATTTGAGAATAACCGAGCGTTAGTTACAAATGCCACACCGTCAATAACGCCGCCGTAATTTCCAACCCAAGTGCTTGAATCAGTACCAATTACTACACGAGCCCCGATGGGCAAAGTGTCAAACAGAATAGCGTTAAAAGGGGGGGCACCAAAAGGAGGTACGCCAAAAGGAGGGAATCCTAAACCAGCCATAATTATTATCTCCTCTCGTTTTTTGTTTTTTGGCTATTGAGCCAATATAAGATGAGAAAGGAGATGTTGGATTGGGTTGTTTCTAATACATACTATGAAACTTGTCCTTAGAAGGTGATAACAACTTATTACAAATATCCCTAAGGAGTTCGATTTGGATATTAATTATAACGAATATTAGGCAATCATGCCTTCTCGCTTTTTCTCTAAGTTTGGAATCGAAAAGACTATGTAAAAAGTTGTTCCATGAGAATTGGAATCAACCTTAATTTTGGCGTTATGCGATTCTACGATCTTGTAACTGGTTGCTAACCCTAACCCCGTTCCATAATCTTTCGTCGTATAGAATGGAATTCCAAGTTTATTCATATTTTCTGGAGGGATACCACAACCCTCATCCTTAATAGCAAGCACTACTTGGTTATTATGCAAATAAGTTTTAAGAGTTAGACCACCGCCTTCTTCCATAGCTTCAAGGCCGTTTCGAGCTATATTTAAAATTAGTTGAGTAATTTCTTTTTTATTCAATTCGAGATTTGGAATTTTCTCCGGGATATACTGAATTCTTTTGCTTTGTGTAAACGCGTCAGCTTCTAAAAGCGGGTAAAGATGTGTAAGAATGTCATTGAGGCTTTGAAGTTTCAGCTCGGTTTGCTTTGTTTGAGCAAGGGATAAAAATTCCGTAATAATTTCGTTTGCGCGATCGAGTTCTGAAATCATCAATTCGAAGGTGGATTTTTGGGTAGCATAATCAGGTTTTACCCCCATTAGCTGCAGGTAACCGCGTACGGTCGTCATTGGATTCCGTATTTCGTGGCCTATTCCTGCAGCCATTTGCCCTACAAGGTTTAGACGATCCAGTCTGGCCATTTCATCTTGAGCAACCTTTCGGTCTGTAATGTCTCGAAAATAAGAACTTAGACCAGTCTCTGTAGGGTAAGTACTAACTTCAAACCATTTGTTGCCTAACACCTCAGAGAAAACTTCAAAGGTTATAGCTTTGTTTTTGGTAAGGACGTCTTGATGGTGTAATAGGGCAGTGTTCATTATGGTGCATTCTTCCGTCATTTTTTTACCTAACAATTCATCGCGAGATCTTCCGAAAGCGATTTCACCTGCGCGATTGATATATGTCAATTGTGTGCTTTTATCTACAGCAAGAAAACAATCAGTCATACTTTCAAGGATTGAGACTATCTCTTGTTGCGATTTGATTAAATTTTCATATGTCGTTTTCTGCTCAGTTATATCTTGATAATAAACCGATAATCCATTTTCAGAGGGATATACTTTTACTTGATACCAGGTGCCTTTCTCTAAAAAGCTTTGATATTCAAAGGTCACGGGTTCATGATGGGCCATGGCCTTTTGATAATTCAAGTGGAACAACGTTCCTTGTGCCTGAGGGATTTCTTTCCAGAGAACATTGCCTAAAAGTTTATCTCGTGTTTTGCGTAATAATTCCTCAGCTTTCTTATTGACGAAGGAAAAACGCCATTGATGGTCAAGGACGTAGAATCCGTCAGGCATATGATTGATAATATCTGCGATAAGCTGGTTACTTCGGGATAGTTCGGCCTCTAAGGAAAGGTATTTTGTAAGTTGGTCCACTCGTTCGCGCTGCATTCGTTTCATTTCGGTCACATCATTGCACGCTATTAAAATACATTCTTGATCATCCATAGTAATTGTTTCAGCGGAAAGTATGGCAGTTCCAATTAAACCAAATTTCGTAATGAGTGCACTTTCTATGTTATGCACTGATCCTTGACTGTTAATAATTTTGCTAATTTGTTTAAATTCTTGTTCAGGAACCCCCATTTCAATAGGAGTTTTACCAATAACGTCCTCACGAGAGAAGCCTCTTTCTTCTAGAAAACGATCGTTGACATCCAGATAACGATAATCGGATTTTCTTAGAATAGCCATCATGTTGGGACCCAACTGAAAAGCTTTTCGAAATCGATCTGTTGCTCCTCTTAGCTTTTTTTGTTCCTTTTTCTGATCTGTAATATCGTTCATGATGGCAACAAATGCTTCTTCACCAGTAGGCATTTGAAATTTTGCCAAGTCAGCAATAACATGCCGGTTATTCTCAGTTAAAATTTCTTGTTGACGTTGTTTTGTAGTATCAAACACTGATTTATAATGGTTTAACAGAAGATTCGGTGTTTCAGTGAAGGACTTTAACGAGCATTTTTCTGTAATATTTTTACTAAGCAAAAGTGGCCCGTGGTTATTAAAGACCATTAAGTTTAGAGGACTATTCGTCAAGATAGTATTAAGGATGGAGGCTTTACCCAAAAAATCGTAAGTCCAGAAATAAAAGTTAAAAATAACTGTCGTGGCTAATGGAGTAATGATTAAGTATGGAGCTGTAACAATTCTTAGGACTTTTGCAGTATCGCCTTTCCAGGGGGGGATGAATCCTATGATAAATAGAAAGATACATGCCATAAACATGCCTATGATACACCAGAAAAAGAGTTTCTTGCCAGTTTGGGCGCTCTTAATGTATTTTTTTAGGAACGTTCCAAAACAGGCAAAAATGATGATACTTGTTATACCGCCCATTGAACCGCTTCCCCCGACACTGTATCGATAAAGTGAGCTTATGCTGGCGGCTATTACTGCAGTCACTGGGCCACCAACAAACCCCGCCATGGTCATGGTAATGTGTCGGAAATCGTAGAATCGACCTGGGACGACTGTGATTTTACCATCCATTGTAAGGATAGTAATGAGTCCAAACATTACGCCTAAGAAGTAGGGAGAGTATTTTTTGTTCAAGGATAGGTTGATCCATATGACAGCGGCGCAGAGAAACAAGACATTAAGTACATTTGATAAGAAGTCGTAGTACAAATAAACCACTTCCCATTTTGCAAATTATGTCAACGGTTAAAATTATATTCCTAATTTTGAAAAAATGTTGTCGGAATGTTATGTCGTATTATTATTTTGATTAACCTTTAATATCTAATAAAATAACTTTTTGTATAAATTAATTGTAATTTCTTAATACTGTTTTTAACTAATGCCGAATTTATTCTGCATCAGGACTTATCATCGGGAAGAGCAATGATCAAAATTAGTAATTGACAATATAAGTCGAAAATGCTACTATTAAATTCCGTTCTAAACCAAGTAAGTGAAATTTGGTTAAGGGACGCAAGGAGTTGAAAATTAGCAATTGACAATGAGAATTGAAAATGCTATTATGTAACTCCGGCCAAGATGGCTGATCATATGTGGTCTTTGAAAACTAAACAACAAGGACAGCCAATGAGAGAAACTCGCAAGAGTTTCAAACAAATCATGAATTCATGAGCAGATATCATCTTCTTTAAAGAAGTTGAGATAACTTTTTTGGAGAGTT